>NZ_CP067395.1:2850000-3562500 GCF_017355525.1 Lysobacter enzymogenes
TGAGGTAGAGCTCGCACACGCCGGTGTCCAGGCGCTGGGCTTTGATGATCGGGGTGTTGCCGATGAGTTCGAGTACCGAGTTGTGGATGGCCATGCGATTCCTGCGAGCCGCTACCGTGCGGCGAATCGGGCCATTCTAGCCGGGCGCCCGGCGGCGGTTCGCGCAAGGCGCCTCAGAGCGGCCGGCAAGCGCTCTTGCGGGCCGCGCGCGGACGCTCTGCAGCTCTTGTGGGCGGGGCTTCAGCCCCGGCGCCTTTCGGCCGGATCGCCACATGCTGGCACAAAAGCGCCGGGCTGAAGCCCTCCCGCAGCAGGGCGCTCGCAGCGGGCCTCTCAAAGCAGGCCTCCCGCACGGTCGGGCGCTGAATCCATCGGAAGTATCAGCCGCGGACGGCGGCGGCCGACGAGGATGGCCGCCGCCGCCCGCGCTGAGTTTGGAGCCGGCGCCGCGGGCGGGCGCCGGTCCGGTCGGCGCGGCTGGCTGCCGCGCCCGGTGTGCTGGACCGGCTGCGTGCCGGCCGGCGGGCCTCCGGCGCACGGCCGGGGGCCCGCACCCGCGACCGGCCCTGGACGGGCGGCGCGGGCGACGCGATGCCTCAGTGAGGCTGTTGCTCGTATAGCTGGACCAGACGGTCCTTCGCTGCCAGTTTTTCCCGCTTCATCTGTCCGAGCGTGGTGTCGTCGATCGGCAACACGCCGAGTTCGGCGTCCATGACCTTTTTGTCGAGGTCCTTGTGGCGCTGGTACAACTGCTTGAACTCGGGGTTGCTCTTGATGAGCGCGTCGATTTCAGGCTGCGAACGTTCTTCGAACATGAAAAGCCTCCTTCAGCACGAATGCGAACGCCCCGGCCTTTCGACCAGGGCGTTGCGGGGGAGCGTGAGATGGTCGGTCAGGCCCGGCGCGGCACCGGCTCCACGAACTCCGGCCGCGCCCTCGTGGGCGGCACCGGACTCCTGCGGAAAGTGCGTCTGCGTCATCGGCCTGGCTCTTCGCCGAGCGTTATTGGGACCGCTCGGATAACCGACCCTACTCCTGCGTTCCGGTTCCGGCAAGGGCGCGGTGCAAGCGGTTTCAGGTTCCGGCCATGTCTCCGACGAGTGGCCAGGCCGCTCGCCAAATCCATGATTTTCATTAGTTTTTTGTTCGGTCGCGCCATCTGCCGGAACCCGGCCGCGACGCGCAAACCCTCGCCCCGCCTGGCTTTGGCCGCCTGTCGGACACGCCGCTCCGCCGGGCGGGTACGGGCGGGTGCAGGCGTTTTCTGGCGCCCTTGCGGGAGGGCCTTCAGCCCCGACGCTTTCCGGCCGGAGCGAGGCGATCCGGCCGGAAAGCGTCGAGGCTGAAGCTCCTTGCGTGCTCGGCATGAAGCCCGAAGCGGCCGGAGGCATCGAACCGCGCCGCGCTGTCGCCAACCCGCAAACGCAACGAGCCGGGCGCAGGCCCGGCTCGTCGACGACAGCGAAAACGCGCGGGGTTGACCCCGCCGCGCTTATTTCTTCTTCGGTTTCGGCTTGGGCGTCGCCGGCGGCGCCTCGCCGCCGAGCAGTTCGGCTTCCTTGCGCGCCAGCTCCGCGTCGCGTTCGCGCGCAGCGCGCAGCTTGGCCGCCTGCTTGCCGGCGACGTCGTCGAGCAGGCCTTCGGCCTGCTGCCGCGCCGCGGCTTCCTGATCGGCGGCCTGACGCAGGCGCTCGGCTTCTTCGGCCTGGATCTGCGCCTGCACACGCAGGCGCTCGGCCTCGGCGCGGGCACGGTCGGCGTCGCGGCGGCTGGCTTCGACCAGCAGTTCGCTGCGCTCGCGGTCCAGGCGATCGAGCTCGCGCTGCGCCAGTTGCGTGCGCACCACGATCTCGGCGGTTTCGACCCGGCGGTCGGCCAGCCGCACCGCATCGGCGCGGTCGCGGCTGCGCGCCTGACGCGCGTCCTCGATCGCCTGACGCGCGCGATAGCGCTCGAACGTGCCGACCTGGGCGGTGTCGGGACTGGCTTCCAGCACGGTCAGGCGCTGGCCGAGCCGCGCCAGTTCCGGATCGTCCGGCGGCGCGGCGGCGGCGGCGAACGCGGCCAGCGTCAGCGCCGCGGCGAGGGCGGCGCGCAAAGCGGACTCACGCTGGCTCACTGGCCACCTCCCTGCAGACGGCGGCGCAGCTCGGACACTTCGGCCCGGCGCTGGTTGAGTTCGGCATTGGTGATCGCCTCCTTGCTGCGGGCGAAGGCGAGGTCGGCCTCGGCCGTGGCGCGCAGCGCCAGGCGCCGGGCATCCTCGTCCTTGCGCTGCGACAACGCGCCCTGGGCGGCGCTGAGCGCGCTGCGGGCGGCGTTGAGGTCCTGCGGCGCATACTGGTCCGCGTCGGCGTCGTCGGCGCGCATGACCGCCTGCTGGGCCGCGGACAGCTCGCCGGTCGGCGGAGGGGTGGAGGCGCAACCGGCCAGGGTCGAAGCGAGAACTGCGGCCAGCAGCGGCAAACGGATTTGTGCGAAGCTTGTAGGCATTCTGGGGAGCGCTGTGCGGAAGGGAAGACGCGCGGCGGACATTGTCGTCAAGCCGTCAGCCTGCTTGCAACGGCCGACGGCGTCAACAAGGGGTACGAATGCATGGACATCGGCTATTTCTTGAAGCTGATGACGGAAAAGAACGCGTCGGACATGTTTTTGACCACCGGCGCACCGGTCTACATCAAGGTCGAGGGGCGCCTGTACCCGCTCGGCAACACCGGTTTGCCGCCCGGCATGGTCAAGAAGATCGCCTATTCGCTGATGGACGAGGGCCAGGTTCCGCAGTTCGAGCGTGACCTCGAACTGAACATGGCGCTCGCCCTGCCCGACGCCGGCCGCTTCCGCATCAACGTGTTCAAGCAGCGCGGCGAAGTCGGCATGGTGATCCGCGCGATCCGCAGCGTGATCCCGAGCATCGAGGAGCTGCAGCTGCCGCAGGTGCTCAAGAGCATCATCATGGCCCCGCGCGGGCTGGTGCTGATCGTAGGCTCCACCGGCTCGGGCAAGTCGACCACGCTGGCGTCGATGATCGACCACCGCAACAGCAACACCGCCGGCCACATCCTCACCATCGAGGATCCGATCGAGTACCTGCACAAGCACAAGAAGTCGATCGTCAACCAGCGCGAGGTCGGCCTGGACACCCACGCTTTCCACAACGCGCTGAAGAACGCGATGCGCGAAGCGCCGGACGTGATCCTGATCGGCGAAATCCTCGACGCCACCACGATGGAGGCGGCGATCGCGTTCGCCGAAACCGGCCATCTGTGCCTGGCGACGCTGCACTCCAACAACGCCGACCAGACCCTGGAGCGCATCCTCAACTTCTTCCCCGAGGCCGCGCACAAGAACGTGCTGATGAACCTCGCGCTGAACCTCAAGGCGGTGGTGTCGCAGCGCCTGGTGGTCGGCACCGACGGGCGCCGCATCCCGGCCGCGGAAGTGCTGATCAACACTCCGCACATCCGCGACCTGATGCGCCGCGGCCAGGTGCACGAGATCAAGCAGGCGATGGAGGAGTCGCTGGAAGACGGCATGGAGTCGTTCGACCAGTGCCTGTTCCGCCTGTACAAGGAAGGCAGGATCGAGATGGAGGAGGCGCTCAAGGCGGCCGACTCGCGCGACGGCCTGGCGCTGAAGTTCCGCCTGTCCGAGGGCGGCAGCGGCGAGCACGATCCGTATGCGGACATGTACGACGCGTCGGCGACGCACTGACGCTTCGCAGGCTCGAACAGGAAAACGGCCGCCTTCGGGCGGCCGTTTTCGTTTGCGCGCCGGCTCGGGAGCGAACGCAGAGCGTCGGGACCGACGCCGGCGCCTTGGTTCCCGTTCGCGACGCCGCGGCTCAGGCCGGCGGACGATCCGGCTGGTTCTCCGGTTTCGCCCGCTCGAACTCCGGCAACGCCAGACACGCTTCTTCGATCCGCAACAACGTCGGATACGCCTCCAGCGGCACGCCGAAGCGGCGCGCGTTGTACAGCTGAGGAATCAGGCAGCAATCCGCCAGCCCCGGCGCGTCGCCTTCGCAGAAGGTGCCGGTGGCCGGATGGTCGTACAGCATCGTCTCGACCGCGGCGAAGCCTTCGCCGATCCAGTGCTTGACCCAGCCGTCGCGCTCGGGCTGCGGCACGTTCCAGGTGCCGTCGAGGTATTGCAGCACGCGCAGGTTGTTCAGCGGATGGATCTCGCAGGCGATGGTCTGGGCGATCGCGCGCACGCGATGGCGGTCGCGCGCGGTCGCCGGCAACAGGTTCGGGCGCGGCCAGACTTCGTCAAGGTATTCCAGGATCGCGATCGACTGGGTCAGCGTGCGCGAGCCGTGCTGCAGCACCGGCACCAGCCCCTGCGGGTTGAGCTGGCGATAGGTCGGATCGTGTTGTTCGCCGCCGTTGCGGACCAGGTGAACGGGGACGATCTCGTAGTCCAGGCCCTTGAGGTTCAGGCCGATGCGCACGCGGTAGGAGGCGCTGGATCGCCAGTACGAATAAAGACGCAGTTGATCGCTCACCGGTAGGCCTTGCTGGGAAACCGAATCAGGTTAACGGGGAAGCCGTGTCGACGGGGTTGGCGCCGGGCCGGCTTGCGACACGGGCCACGTTTGCGCGGCGCAAGTGGCGAACCATAGCCGGGCGCGCCGCGCAGCGGACCGCCGTTCGTCCCGCGCGCCGCGCCGCCAAGCGGATGCGCTGCGCCGAAACGAAAAAGGGAACGGACGCGCAAGCGCCCGTTCCCCTGTGCGCACGCGGCCGCGACGCAGCGCGGCGGCGCTCAAGGCTTTTCGATGCGCTGCTCGATCGCGCCGAACAGGCTGGCGCCGGCGGCATCGAACATCTCGATGCGCACCACGTCGCCGTACTTCATGAACGGGGTCAGCGGCTTGCCGTGCTCCAGCGTTTCCACCGTGCGCTTCTCGGCGAAGCACGACGCGCCGAGCGAAGTGTCTTCGTTGGCGACGGTGCCGGAACCGACGATGGTGCCGGCCGACAGCGGCCGGGTCTTGGCTGCGTGCGCCACCAGTTCGGCGAAGCTGAATTGCATGTCGATGCCGGCTTCCGGCGCGCCGAACCACTCGCCGTTGATGTGCGTGGTCAGCGGGCGGTGCACCTTGCTGTCGATCCAGGCCGGGCCGAGTTCGTCGGGGGTGACGAACACCGGGCTCAACGCCGAACGCGGCTTGGACTGGAGGAAGCCGAAGCCCTTGGCCAGTTCGTTCGGGATCAGGTTGCGCAGCGAGACGTCGTTGACCAGACCGATCAGCTGGATGTGGCCGGCGGCCTGTTCGGGCGTGGCCGCCATCGGCACGTCGTCGGTGATCACCACGACTTCGGCTTCCAGGTCGATGCCGTAGGCCTCGTCGGGCACGCGCACCGGATCGCGCGGGCCGTAGAAGCCGGCGCTGACCGCCTGGTACATCAGCGGGTCGACATAGAAGCTCTCCGGCACTTCGGCGCCGCGCGCGCGGCGCACGCGCGCGACGTGCGGCAGGTAGGCGCTGCCGTCGACGAATTCGTAAGCGCGCGGCAGCGGCGCGGCCAGGGCGGCGAAGTCGAGGTCGAAGGCGCCGTCGGCGCGGCCTTCGTCGAGCGCGTCGGCCAGCGCGTTGAGGCGCGGCGCCGCGTTCGACCAGTCCTCCAGCGCGCGCTGCAGGGTGTCGGCGATGCCGGTGGCGCGCACGGCGCGGGTCAGGTCGCGCGAGACGACGATCAGCGTGCCGTCGCGGCCGCCTTCCTTCAGGGATCCGAGTTTCATCCAGGCCTCGAGTTCGGTGCAGTCGGGTCGATATGGTTTCAATTGTAACGGATTGATCGGGCGCGCCGGCGGGGGCCGGGCGCTGCGATCCGGCCGCGATTGTCGCCCGAGCCGGCCCGCCGCCCCAGTCCTGGACGGCTCACCCGCACGCAGCGCCGCAGCCCATCCCTTTTGAATCAATCACTTGCGTGAATCACGAATTTTTTTCGCGATCGCGTGATGGGTTCGCTCCCACTTTGCCGGTTGTTTGGATCAAGCGCGGCGTGGTCACGCCCGGGTTCACCGGGGCAGGCCCAGCCGATGCGGCGGACCGCGGTCCGCGCGCAGGTTGAGGGCACGTCCCTCTGCGACCGCGTGAACCCAACCAGACACGCCCAGACAAGGAGTTTCATCATGAAATCGCAGTCTTCCGCCTCCCGCATCTTCCTGCGCTCGCTGCCCGCCGCGCTGCTGCTCGCCCTCGGCGCCGCCGGCGGCGCCCACGCCCAGGCCCTGGCCATCGATGTGGTCAACCCGATCCAGGACGGCAAGGTCGTGCTCGAAGCGCTCGGCCCGGCCCAGGTCGGCGGCGCCAAGCAGGGCCGCATCTCGCTGCGCATGGCGCTGCGCAACAACGACACGGTGCCGCTGAAGGTGACCCGGGTCGAAATCCTCGACCAGCTCGCCTCCAACTACCTGACCCCGGCCGAGATCGCCCCGGGCACCCAGATCGCGTTCCAGAACTGCAATTGCGATTACGACAACCCCGACCCGGACGCGCCGAAGGTGCCGTCCTCGTTCCCGATCGTCATCAACGCGCCGTACCCGAGCACGATCAAGGTCGCGGTCTACCTGCAGGGCTACCGCAACCCGGTGGTGAAGAACCTGCCGCTGGCCGCGTCGAGCAACGACAACGGCCCGCTGCGCTATCCCGGCCGCGCCAGCGACCTGCGTCCGAACGAAGCCTGGCAGACCTCCAGCAACCACGTCGGCGGCAGCCAGGCGTTCGGCCTGGACACCAGCGTGACCGGCTGGGACGGCGATTCCTGGGACTCGCGCCGCCCCGGCGGCGCCGCCAACAAGCCCGAGGGCCAGCGCGCCTACGGCCTGCCGCTGTACGCGATGGCCGACGGCATCGTCTGCGAGTCGCTCAACGATCTGCCGGAATGGAAGAACTATCCGCGCGTGTCCAAGGAGATCGAACCCGAGCCGGTCGCGCCGAGCACCGGCCAATACTCGGCCGGCGGCAACTTCCTCAAGATCAAGAGCGGCGACGAAGTGGCGCTGTACGCGCACATGCAGCCCGGCTCGATCCCGGCCGAACTGCTGGTGCCCGGCGCGACGATCAAGCAAGGCCAGTACCTCGGCAAGGTCGGCTACACCGGCCAGTCCAGCGGCCCGCACGTGCACGTACACGTCAGCCAGGAAACCTCGCCGGGTTCGTGCGAAGGCAACGCGCTGCGTCCGCGGCCGATGACCTTCGCCCAGATCCAGAGCCTGACCCGCAGCGAAGCCCACGCGATGGCCACCGCCAACAGCATGGACCCGACCGACTGGACCGCCCTGAGCAACCACTCCGCGCCGCATCCGTACAGCATGATCTACCCGAGCAGCGCGGCGTTCCCGTTCGACGCGGCGGAGAAGGACGAGAAGACCTTCATCGGCGTGTGGCGCGCCGGCAACGCGATCGAGGTGCGGGTCAACAAGCCGAGCTGGAGCAGCTTCGTCGCCAAGCGCGACGAATTGGTCGGCGACGGTTTCCGCCTGGAGAACATCGACACGTTCGTGGAGAACGGCGACCGCCACTTCGTCGGCGTGTTCAAGCGCGGCAGCGGCGCCGGCGCGCTGTACAACGGCGCCAGCTGGGAGCAGTTCACCGCGGTGTGGAAGCAGCTCAGCGACGACGGCCAGCGCTTGGTCGACCTGACCACCTACCTCAGCGGCAGCGAGCGCCACTACGTCGGCGTGTTCCGTCCCGGCAGCGACCACGCCGGCCTGTGGAGCCACACCGGCTACAGCGCCTTCGCCAACCAGCGCGAGATCGCCGAAGGCCTGGGCCTGCGCCTGATCGACATGGAGAGCTTCGACATCGGCAACGGCCAGCGCCAGTACGTCGGCGTCTACCGCGCCGGCAGCGACAACAGCGAACTGGCGCGTTCGGCCTCGTGGAGCGCGTTCACCGCCAAGTGGGACGAGTTGTCCGACGCCGGCTATCGCCTGATCGACGTGGACACTTTCGTCGAAGCCGGCGTGCGCAACTACGTCGGCGTGTACCGCGCCGGCAGCGGCGGGCATGCGCTGGAAGCGGTCAAGGGCTGGCAGGGGCTGTTCCAGTCGGCGGAGAAGTACGCGACCAAGAATCTGCGGCTGGTGGATGTGCAGGCGATCGAGTAAGCCGGTAGCGGCAACGCAAGCCTGAAGCGCGAAACGCCGCCCGCGAGGGCGGCGTTTCGTTGTGGGACGCCTGCAAGCCCGATGCCGTTCGCTGTTGAGGGAGAAACTTCAACCTCGATGTCGCGGGCTGTTGTCGGAAGGGCTTCAGCCCCGACGCTTCTGTTCCGGATCGCCGCGGTCCAAGCGAAAAACGTCGACGCTGAAGCCCCTTCCACCAGCACTGTGGACGGCCGCAGCATCGCTACGCACGTTCAACGCGTCGCCAGCCGCGGCGCTTCGCCGCGCTCCAGCGCATCGAGCCGGCGCAGCAGCTCCGCATCGCGATGCAGTTCCTTGCGCAACAACGGCGCCGCGCTGGCGAATTGCGCCCTCGCGGCCTCGCGGTCGCCGCGCGCCCACAGCGATTCGGCGTACGGCACCCGCGCCTTGGCGGTCAGGATCGGGTTCTCGCCGTTGCGGCGCGCGCTTTGCGCAACCACGTGCTCCCAGCCGGCGACCGCGCCGGCCCAATCGCCGCGGCGCTGCGCCAGCTCCGCGCGCAGGGCCGGAATCCGCGCCAGCAGCAAGGCGTTGTATTCGCCCTTGCCGAGGTCGATGGCGTCGAGCCCGGCCGCGGCTTCGTCGAGACGGTCGCGGCTGAGTTGCCATTCGATCCGGCCCAGATCGGCGGTCAGCACGCCGGGCAGATCGTCGGCGTAGCGTTCGCGCCACACCGCCAGCGCGCGCTCGACCAGCGGCCGCGCCTCGTCGCCGCGGCCCGTACGCGCAAGCAGGCGGCCAAGGTAGCTTTCGACCCGCAGCACCCGCCGTTCCTGCGGGTCCAGGTGCTCGCGGCGGATCGACAAGGCCTCGCGCCACAGCCGCTCGGCCTCGCCGACGTCGCCGCGTTCCTCGGCCAGCGTCGCGGAGTTGTTGAGCACCCGCGCGTAATCCAGGCTGCGCGCGCCGGCGACCTTGGCCATGATCGCCAGCGCGGCGCGGTAGTGGTCGCCGGCGACGCGGTAATCGCCCATGTCCTGCGCCGCGTCGGCGATGTCGACGTGGATGTTGGCGACCATGTCGCTCTGCTCGCCGTACAGGTCGCGGGCCAGGCCGAGGTTGTCGACCAGCTCGCGCCGGGTTTCGGCGACGCGGCCCTGGCCGAACAGCACTTTCGCCAGATAGAACTGCTGCACCTGCGCGGCGACGCTGTGCGCGCCCTGCGCGCGCACCAGATCCAGCGCTTCGCGGAACGCGGCTTCGGCGCGGCTGAGTTCGCCGCGGCGGCGGTACAGCTGGCCTAGATTGCCGAGCATCGCCGCGCGCTCGGACGGCGACTGCTGCATCGCGTGCTTGCGCCGCAGCGCCTGCGATCGCGCGAACGTGGCTTCGGCCAGGTCGTAGCGGCTGGCGGCCACCTGCGCCAGACCGAGCGCGTCGAAGGCTTCGGCCAGCGCGCGCGCGTCGCCCTGCGCTTGCCGCAGCGCCAGCGCGCGCTGCGCCGCGGCCACCGCCTGCGCGCCGTACTGGCGTTCGCTGAGCGAACGCGACAGTTCGACCAGCGCTTGCGCGGCGCGGTCGGGCCGCGCCACCGCCGGGTCGAGGAATTCGCGCGCGGCGCGCTCTAGCATCGCCTCGGCGCGCTGCGGCTGGCCGAGATTGCGGTAGGCGCGGCCGAGCACCGCGCGCAGGCGCGCGCGGATCGCCGGGGTTTCGTCGAGCCCGTGTTCGATCCGCGCCGCCGAGGCATCGAGCACTTGCCGCGCACTGACGTCCTGGCGCGCGCGCGCGCCGCGCATGCTCGGGTCGGCGGCGTCGAACGCCGAGACCAGGAATTCGCTGACTTGCTCGGCCACCGCCGCTTCGCGCTCGGCGCGCGCGCGTTCGGCGCTGACCCGCCAGACGAAGCCGCTGGCCAGCGCCAGCACGGTCGCGGTCGCCGCGGCTTCGCGCCAGTGCCGGCGCAGGTAACGGCCGAAGCGGTAATTCCAGGTCGGCGCGCGCGCCGACACGGTGCGCCGGCTCTGGTAGCGCAGGATGTCCCGGGCCAGCGCTTCGACCGAGGAATAGCGCTGGCGCGGATCCAGCGCGCAGGCGCGCTGGGCGATCGCGTCGAGGTCGCCGCGCAGCTTGCCGCGCCAGCCGCAGCGCGGCGACGCCAGCGCGCTCGGCGCCGGCACCGGCGCGTCGCGGTCGCCGACGCCGCGGCCGAGCGCGCGGCAGGCCAGCAACTCGGTCAGCAGCACGCCGAGCGCGAACACGTCGCTGACCACGCTGACCCGCGCGCCGCCGAGCAGTTCCGGGCTGGCGTAGGCCGGCGTGCAGAAGCCGTGGCCGCGCTCGGCCCCGTCCGGCGCATCGCCCGGGCGCCGGTCCAGCGCCTGGGCGATGCCGAAATCCAGCAGCACCGGCTCGCCGTCCGCGGCCACCAGCACGTTGGCCGGCTTCAGGTCGCAGTGCACGATCAGCCGCTGGTGCGCGCTCTGCACCGCGCCGCAGATACGCTGGAACAGATGCAGGCGCTGCTCCAGGTCGGGCGCGCTGCGCTTGCAGTACTCGTCCAGCGGCTCGCCCTGCACGTACTCCATGACCAGATAAGGCTGGCCGGCGGGCGTGGTGCCGCCGTCGTACAGGCGGGCGATGTTGGGGTGCTGCAATTCGGCCAGCAACTGCCGCTCCGCCGCCAGGCGCCGGGCGAATTCGTCCTGCTCGCTGCGGCTGCGGCGCACGCCGTCGCTGCGCAACAGCTTGATCGCGGCCTGCTGGCGGAACAGGCCGTCGGCGCGTTCGGCCACGAACACCGTGCCCATGCCGCCGCTGGCGACGCGTTCGACCAGCAGCCACGCGCCGAGGCGATCGCCGGCGCGCAGTTCGTCGGCCGCGTCGGCGCCGTCCGCGCCGGTATCGCCGGCGATCAAGGCCTGCAACGGCCGCGCCACCGCGCCGAGTTCGTCGGTCTGCGCGCGCAGCAGTTGCAGCGCTTCTTCGATCAGCGCGGGATCGTCGCTCAACCCGGCCAGCGCATCGCGCCAGCGTTGCGGCGGCAGGTCGCAGGCCGCGTCGAACAAACGCCGCAGTTGCTGCCAATGCTCGGTCTGCATGCTCTCTCCCGCGCGCCGCGGCGGGCGCTCAACTCAGTTGCTGGCTCAGCCAGGCGCGGGCGAAGCGCAGGTCGCGCTCGACGGTCGGCACCGACACCTCAAGCACGCAAGCGATCTCGCCCTGGGCCATGCCGCCGAAGTACGCCATCTCCACCGCCCGCGCCGCGCGCGGGTCGCGTTCGGACAAACGTTGCAGCGCCTCGTGCAAGGCCAGCACGTCGAGCCCGTCGGTAGCGCCGCCGTGCAGGTCGGCGTGCGACAGGGTCAGCATCACCGGCGACGCGCCGCGCTTGTCGGCGGCGCGCGCGCGCGCTTCGTCGACCAGCACCGAACGCATCTTCAGCGCGGCCAGGGCGAAGAAGTGCGCGCGGTCCTGCCAGTCGACCTCGCCGCCGAGCAGCCGCATCAAGGCTTCGTTGACCAGGGAAGTCGCCTGCAGCGTGCGCTCGCCGCCGCGCGCGCGCAGCCGCGCCGCGGCCATGCCGCGCAGGGTGTCGTAGACCTGGACGAACAGGCGGTCGCGCGCGGCCTCGTCGCCCGAGCGCCAGTCGCGCAGCAAACCGGTCAGATCCTCGCCCATGCGCGTCCCCCGACGCCGTCCGTCCGCGCCCGGTCGGGCGCGCAGGCGAGCATCTCGCAGTCGCCTGCGCGCGGACGCGACGGCCGGCACGGTTCGGGGTGGATCGATGCGTCCGCTGCGATCCGGCGCGCGGCGCGGCAACCGCCGGATCGCGCGTCGCGGCGGCGACGCCGCGGCGATTACAGTGTCGGGCCCGCGCCCGCTGCCCGAATCGACGCCATGACCCCGCTGCGCCCGCTCGTCCCCGCCGACCGCGACATCGTGCGCCGCTTCCTGGGCTCGCGCTGGGGCAGCGCCACGATCCTGCTCGACGGCCGCGCGATCGACGCCGCCGCCCTGCCCGGCTTCGTCGGCTGCAACGGCGGCGAAGTGGCCGCATTGGCGACCCTGCTCGACGAACGCGGCCACAGCGAGATCGTCACGCTCGACGCCACGCCCGCGGGCGCCGGCATCGGCAGCGCGTTGCTCGAACTCGCCGCGCAGCGCGCCCGCGCGCTCGGCCTGAACGCGCTGCTGACCCGCACCACCAACGACAATCTCGACGCCTTGCGCTTCTACCAGCGGCGCGGCTTTCGCCTGCACCGGCTGGTGCCGGGCGCGATCGATCTGGAACGCGAAGCCGATCCGGCGATTCCGCTGCTCGGCCGCCACGGCATTCCGCTGCGCGACGAAATCAGCCTGATTCGCCCGTTGTAGGAGCGGCGCGAGCCGCGACGCGGCCAATCCGAACGCCGAGACAACCGGTCATGCGCGATGCTGCCGGCGCGAACGACGGACTGAGGGCGAATTGCGTTGTAGCCGCGATGGCGCGGTCGCGGCTCGCGCCGCTCCTACAGGGGGCTACGGCGGTTTTCGTAGGGCCGGAAAACAAAAAACCCGCCTCGCGGCGGGTTCTTCGTTGCGCCTGGAACCTTGCGGTTCTCAGCGATCTTGTTTGGCAGCCCCGGATGGATTCGAACCACCGAATGTCTGAGTCAGAGTCAGATGCCTTACCGCTTGGCGACGGGGCTATAAAACGGATTCTAGCGCAAAATTCCGCGACTGCAAAAACAATTTGAAGCCGCGGAACGACCAGCCGGCGAAGCTTAGCGCTTCGAGAACTGGGTGGCGCGACGCGCCTTGTGCAGACCGACCTTCTTGCGCTCGACTTCGCGCGCGTCGCGGGTCATGAAGCCCGCCTTGCGCAGCTCGCCCTTCAGCGATTCGTCGTACTCGACCAGCGCGCGGGCGATGCCCAGGCGGATCGCACCGGCCTGGCCGGTGATGCCGCCGCCGGCGACGGTGATGGTCAGGTCGAACTTGTCGCTCGACTGGGTCAGCTCGAGCGGCTGGCGCACGATCATGCGCGCGGTCTCGCGACCGAAGAAGTCTTCGATCGAACGCTGGTTGATGGTGATCTTGCCGTCGCCCTTGCGCAGGAACACGCGAGCGGTGGAAGACTTGCGGCGGCCGGTGCCGTAGTTCTGCTGGATAGCCATATTCGTGCCTTTACCTTAGATGTCCAGCGGCTGCGGCTGCTGGGCGGCGTGCGGATGCTCGGAGCCCTTGTACACCTTGAGCTTGCGGTACATGGCGCGACCCAGCGGGTTCTTCGGCAGCATGCCCTTCACGGCGATCTCGATCACGCGTTCCGGGTGGCGCTCGAGCGCCTGGCCGAGGGTTTCGCTCTTGAGGTTGCCGATGTAGCCGGTGAACCGGTGGTACATCTTGTCCTGCAGCTTGTTGCCGGTGACCGCGATCTTCTCGGCGTTGATCACCACCAGGTAATCGCCGGTATCGACGTGCGGGGTGTAGACCGGCTTGTGCTTGCCGCGCAGGCGGCGTGCGAGCTCGGTGCTGAGACGACCGAGGGTCTTGCCGGTCGCGTCGACGATGTACCAGTCGCGCTGGACGGTCTCGTTCTTAGCGGTAAAGGTCTTCATTGAGAGTTCTGCTTTGGGTGCCTGGTCGGGCTGGTTCCGGTCGCGGCCCAGGCGGGCAACCTGCGGCGGAACTTCGCCTCGCGTTGTGGAATACGAAACGCAAGAGGCGGAATGATAGCGGCCGCCTGGGTCTCGCGCAAGTCGCCGGCTCAGGGCGCCGGACCGGCCATGTTAGCATCCGGCCCATGCCCGCCGCCCCGTCGCAGCCCGCCCCGCCCGGCCTTGGCCCCTCGCGGCCCGGCCCGGCGGCCGATCCGCTGGCGGCGTTGGCCGACCGCTGCGTTCAATGCGGCCTGTGCCTGCCCGCCTGCCCCACTTACGGCCGCGAACGGGTCGAAGCCGAATCCCCGCGCGGCCGCATCGCCCTGGCCCGGGCCTGGGCGCTGGACACGATCCCGGCCACGCCCGCCTCCGACGCCCACCTCGACCACTGCCTCGGCTGCCGCAGCTGCGAGGCGGTGTGCCCGGCCGGGGTCGAATACGGCAGCCTGCTGGTCGCCGTGCGCGGCCGCCAACGCGAGCGTCGGCCGGCCGGCTGGCGCCAGCGCTGGGTCGAGGGCTTGGCCGCACGGCCGCGCGCGCTCGCGGCCGGACTGGCCGGGTACCGCGCGCTGTACCCGTTGCTGCCGGCGGCCCTGCGCCCGCTGCCGCGCCCGCCCGGACGCGTGCGCGCCCTGCCGCGCGGCCGCGTCGCGCCGGCGGGCGGCCGCGCCGCGTTGTTCGTCGGTTGCATCGCCGACCGCTACGAAGCGCCGCTGCGCGCGGCGCTGGCGCGGCTGTGCGGCGCGCTCGGCGTGGAACTGGAGATCGCCGCCGGCCAAGGCTGCTGCGGCGCCTTGCACGAGCACGCCGGCAACACCGCGGCCGCGGCGGCGCTGGCCACGCGCAACCGCGCCGCCTTCGCCGGCTGCGGCACCGTGCTGACTCTCGCCAGCGGCTGCCACGACAGCCTGCGCCGCGCGCTGCCCGACGATGCCCAGGCCGTCGATGCATTGGCCTTCGTGGCCGAACGCATCGGCGCCCTGCGCTGGCGGCGCACGCCGCAGCGGGTCGCGCTGCATCTGCCCTGCACCCAGCGCAACGTGGTCAAGTCGGTGCCTGCGCTGCGCCGGTTGCTGGCCGCGGTGCCGGGGCTGGAGGTGGTCGAACTCGACGCGGGTTTCGGCTGTTGCGGGGCGTCGGGTACGCAGATGTTGACCGAGCCGGAACGCGCGGCGGAGTACCGCGCGCCGTTGCTGGCGCAGTTCGAACGCAGCGGAGCGACTGCGGTGTTGAGCGCGAATGTCGGATGCCGGTTGCATCTGGGCAATGGGACGGCGGCGCCGGTGCTGCATCCGCTGGAGTTTTTGGCCGGATGCCTGGACGAAGGCGGCGCGGCGGGCTGAGCAGAAGGCGTCGGGGCTGAAGGCCCTTCCACGAGAGCCGCCGCTCCTGCAAAAGCCGCCGCTCCCGCAAGAATCGCTGCTCCCACAAGAACCTTCCCCAAGAGCGGCCGTCCCCACCAGAACGTCATCCCCGCGAAGGCGGGGATCCAGGGCCTCATCGCGACATGACGCTGAAGTCTCTGGATCCCCGCCTTCGCGGGGATGACACCCTGGGGAATGCGCGGCGAGCCCGGCTCGCCCCAGCACAGTTCGCACCAGACCGTTCGCTACCAGACCGTCCGCCCAGACCGTCCACACTCAGCCCATACGCCCACAAGCCCGCGCCCCCGGACGATTTGTCCACCCCGCTTAACCGACTTCTACCCCGCCGCCGCCGTAGAATCGGCGCATGAACGCCCGTGCCCTCAGCCCCCTGGATCGCGTGCTCAGCGAAGCGCAGCGCGCCCTCGACACCGTGTTCGGCGCGCCGCTGGCCGAGCGCGCCAACCCGGCCGGCAACACCGCCGAACTGGTGCTGGAAGCAGGGGAAAAGCGCCATTCCGCCGGGCTGATGCGTATCAACCACGTCGGCGAGGTCTGCGCCCAGGCGCTGTACTGCGGCCAGGCCGCGGTCGCCCGCGACGAGGCCACCCGCGAACACCTGCTGCACGCGGCGCAGGAAGAAACCGACCATCTGGCCTGGTGCGCCGACCGCCTGCGCGAACTCGACAGCCGCCCGAGCCTGCTGAACCCGCTGTGGTACGCCGGCAGCTTCGCCATCGGCGCGCTGGCCGGCCTGCGCGGCGACGGCTGGAACCTGGGCTTCGTGGTCGAAACCGAGCGCCAGGTCGAGGCGCATATCGACGAGCACCTGGAATCGCTGCCCGAAGGCGACCAGCGCAGCCGCGCGATCCTGCGCACGATGAAGGCCGACGAGGCCCGCCACGCCGCCAACGCCGAAGCCGCCGGCGCGCGGATCCTGCCGGTGCCGGTGCCGACGATCATGGCGGCGGCGTCGAAGGTGATGAAGGCGGTCGCGTACCGGCTTTGAGGCTTGGGGCCGGCCGGGCTTCGAGCTGACGCCGGCGGCCGGGTTGCGCGGTCGCGGCTTGCGCCGCTCCTACAGGGCGCGCCCGAACCGGCCGTACCCACCTGTAGGAGCGGCGCAAGCCGCGACGCGGCCCTGTAACCGCCGAGGAGCCCCGGCCGGGCGAGCCTCCACCCGAGCCGCCCCCGATTCGATCCGTAGCCATGCCGGAAGAGCCGCCCCGCCCCAACCCGCCCACGAAAAAGGCCGGCTTGCGCCGGCCTTTCCGCGATGCCCCGGGCCGCCCGCAGGCGCCCCGCGCGTCCGCCCGAGCTCAGTCGGCCAGATTGCGCCCGTGGTAGAGCTCTTCGATCTCGCGCTTGAGCCGCGCCTCGATCTTCATGCGCTCCTTGAACGAGAGGTTCTTGGCCTTCTCCTCGAACAGGTAGGTGTCGAGGTCGAATTCCTTCAGGTGCATCTTCGAATGGAAGATGTTTTCCTGATAGACGTTGACGTCGATCATCTCGTAGCGCGACTTGATGTTCTTGGCCAGGTAGTCCTGGATCGAGTTGATCTTGTGGTCGATGTAGTGCTTGCGGCCCTTGATGTCGCGGGTGAAGCCGCGCACCCGGTAGTCCATCACCACGATGTCGGACTCGAAGCTCTCGATCAGGTAATTCAGGGCTTTCAGCGGCGAAATCACCCCGCAGGTGGCGACGTCGATGTCGGCGCGGAAGGTCGCGATGCCGTTGTCCGGATGGGTTTCCGGATAGGTGTGCACGGTGATGTGCGACTTGTCCATGTGCGCGACCACGGCGTCGGAGATGATCTCCTTGCCGGCGTCCTTCTTGTCGATCACCGGCTCTTCCGAGATCAGGATCGTGACCGACGCGCCCTGCGGGTCGTAGTCCTGGCGGGCGATGTTCAGGATATTCGCGCCGATGATTTCCGCCACATCCGTCAGGATCTGGGTGAGGCGGTCGGCGTTATACGCCTCGTCGATGTACTCGATATACCGTCGGCGCTCGTCTTCGGAGGCCGCGAAGCAGACATCGTAGATATTGAACGAGAGGGCCTTGGTGAGGTTGTTGAAACCCTGCAACCGCAGGCGCGGCAACGGCTTGACCACTGTAGGAAGATTCCGGAGGGACGGCGAGGGCCGCGATTATGAGGCAATTAGCCCCGGGGGGAAACGCACGTCGTTTTTGGGCGCTGTCGGTGACAAAAGCGTGACCGTCGCTGAACTTCCATCACAGGTCCCTATCGGAGCGGGATTTTCGGCGGCAGGATTTGCTCCAGCGGCCGTATCGCCCTAAGCTCGGTCGAAAACAAAGCCCAAATCCCAATGTCCGCCAACCCGGTAGCTCCCTTGACCGCACTGCGCCGAACCAACAGCCCGTTGTTGCCTGACGGCGCAACGATCGAACGTTTCCTGGCCCACTGCCACCGTCGGCGTTATCCGTCCCGCACGGACGTATTCCGCCCCGGCGACCCGGCCAGCACCCTCTATTATGTCGTCTCCGGCTCGGTCAGCATCATTACCGAGGAAGAAGACGGCCGCGAACTGGTCCTGGGCTACTTCGGCCCCGGCGAGTTCGTAGGCGAGCTCGGCCTGTTCATCGAGAGCGACCATCGCGAGGTGATCCTGCGCACGCGCAGCACCTGCGAACTGGCCGAGATCGGGCACGAGCGCCTCTACGACCTGCTGCTGACCCGGCTGTCGCTGGATGCGCCGAAGCTGCTGTACGCGATCGGCGCGCAGATTTCCCGGCGCCTGCTCGACACCAGCCGCAAGGCCGGCCGCCTGGCCTTCCTCGACGTGACCGACCGCATCGTGCGCGCCCTGCACGATCTGGCCAAGGAACCCGAGGCCATGAGCCATCCGCAGGGCACCCAGTTGCGGGTGTCGCGCCAGGAGCTTTCGCGCCTGGTCGGCTGCTCGCGCGAAATGGCCGGCCGCGTGCTGAAGAAGCTGCAGGCCGACGGCAAGCTGCACGCCCGCGGCAAGACTGTCGTCCTCTACGGGACCCGCTGAACCCCGATGGGACGCGCCGCCCCGTCCGACCAGACCGCGCCCACGGTGCGGCTGGCGGAACTGGGAGATGCCAGCGATGTGGCCGAGCTGCTGTGCCAGCTCGGCTACCCGTGCACCCGCGACGAGGCCGCCGAGCGCATCCACGCGCTGCGCGAAGACCCGCGCCATTACCTGTTGCTGGCCGAAATCGACGGCCACGCCTGCGGGCTGATCTCCAGCCACACCCGCTATTCGCTGACCCACGGCGCCGACTTGACCCGGATCACCGCGCTGGTGGTGGCCCGCTCCTGCTACGGCCAGGGCATCGGCCGCCAGCTGCTGCGCGAGGTCGAACGCCGCGCGCGCCGCGACGGCGTCAGCCGGGTCGAAGTCACCAGCAACGTCTCGCGCAGCGACGCGCACGAGTTCTATCGGCGCTGCGGCTATGCCGACGGGTCGTTGAAGTTCGTCAAGACGCTGGGCGATTGAGCGCTTAGGGCTGTCTTTTTGTAGGAGCGGCGCGAGCCGCGACCGCGACAATCCGAACGCCGGCGCCAACAGCCGCAGCCCGTGTCGGGGCCGGTCTCGAACAGGCCTCCACTGCATCGGCCGCCCTGATGGCCGCGTCGCGGCTTGCGCCGCTCCTACAGTCGTCTTCGGCTGGATCGGTAGCTGCCTGTAGGAGCGGCGCGAGCCGCGACCGCGACAATCCGAATACCGGCGCCAATAGCCGAGCCCGCGTCGGGGCCGGTCTCGAACAGACCTCCACTGCATCGGCCGCCCTGATGGCCGCGTCGCGGCTTGCGCCGCTCCTACAGGGGCTTCGGTCAGGAACCGACCGGTTCGCCGCCGCGCCCGGGGCAGCCCCAGTTGAGGATCGGCGTGCCGGGCGGCAGCACGCGTCGGAACATCTCGACCCGGCGCGCTTTCGGGTTCACCACCACCGGCTTGCGCGCGGCTTGCAACAACGGCAGGTCGGCGCTGCTGTCGGAATACGCGGTTTCCACCGGCGCGGTGAAGCCGGCTTCGCGCAGCATCGTCATCTTCATGCGCGAATGGCAGTGGCGGCGCGCGCCGAGCGCGCCCAGGCGCGGGCCGACCAGGGTGCCGACCACGGGCACGTCCTCGTGGGCGACGAAGGCCAGGATCGCGCGCGCCAGTTCCGGCGGCGCGCCGGTGGCGACGACGACCTGGTCGCCCTGTTCGCGGTGGTGGTGCAGCACGTCCAGGGCGATCGGCAGCAGCCGCGCGCGGATCTGCTCGGTGTGGCCGGCGACGTAGCGGTCGATCGCGGCGTCGAGCGTGCGCGCGCCGCGCATGCCGATCGTGCCGACCCAGACATAGGCCGAGATGCCGACCCGGCGCGTGCGCAGCCACGCCACCATCGGCCCGGCCAGCGGGGTGATCGCCAGCGCCAGCGCCATTCGCCACCACGAACGCTGGATCAGCCACGCGAACAGATGGCTGCCCGAATCGCCGTCGTACAGCGTGTGGTCGAAATCGAACACCACCAACGGCGCGCCTTCGCGCACCGCCGGGAAGCGTCCGGCGCCGGCCGGCCGCAGGCTCATGCGGCGAACAGGCGCTGCAGCGCCGTGCCGGGGTCGCGTTCGCGCATGAAACTCTCGCCGACCAGGAAGGTCTGCACGCCGGCTTCGCGCATGCGCGCGACGTCGCTGGCGGTGGCGATGCCGCTCTCGGTCACCAGGGTGCGGTCGCGCGGCACCGCGTCGCGCAGGGCCAAAGTCGTGTCCAGCGACACTTCGAAGGTGCGCAGGTTGCGGTTGTTGACGCCGATCAGCTCGCAATCGGTCTGCAGCGCGCGTTCGAGTTCGTCGATGTCGTGCACTTCCACCAGCACATCCATGCCGAGGTCCATCGCCAGCCCGGCCATTTCGACCATCGGGCCGTCTTCGAGCGCGGCGACGATCAGCAGGATCGCATCGGCGCCGATCGCGCGCGCTTCGTACACCTGATACGGATCGACGGTGAAGTCCTTGCGCAGCACCGGCAGCGTGCAGGCTTCGCGCGCTTCGGCCAGGTAGGCGTTGCTGCCCTGGAAGAAGTCGACGTCGGTCAGCACCGACAGGCAGGCGGCGCCGCCGGTCTGGTAGCTGCGCGCGATCTCGGCCGGGCGGAAATCGGGACGGATCACGCCCTTGGACGGGCTGGCCTTCTTGACCTCGGCGATCACCGCCGCGGTGCCGGCGGCATGCTTGTCGCGGATCGCCTGCACGAACCCGCGCGCCGGCGCCTGGGCGCGGGCGCGCGCGCGCAGGTCGTCGAGCGAACGCACGCGCGAGCGCTGCTGAATCTCCTCGTGCTTGCGCGCGATGATGGTGTTGAGGATGTCGCTCATGCCTTGCTCTTGCTCCCGTACGCGCGTTCGACCTTGGCCACGCGCAATTCGAAATGGTCGTACCAGTGCTCGCGCCCGTAGGCGCGGGTGGCGGCGTGGTCGGCCTGCCGCTTCCAGGCGGCGATGGCCGCCTCGTCGCGCCAATAGCTTACGGTGATGCCGAAGCCGTCGCTGCCGCGGGCCGACTCCACGCCGAGGAAACCGCGCTGCTGCGCGGCCAGTTCGACCATGCGCTGCGCGGCTTCGGCGTAGGCGGCGTCGTCGCCCGGGCTGCGCTGGGAGCTGAAGATCACCGCGTAGTAATGCGGTTTGGGCAGGTCGGCGAAGCTGGCGGTCATGCTGGCTCCCGGTGCGGTGGGCTGGCGGTTTCGGCGTAACGTTGAGGTTATTTTCCCGCGAGTTGCGCGGTCAGCGCGACGAACTCGTCGAGCTTGGCCCGCGCCGCGCCCGAGGCCAGCGTGCGCCGCGCCAGATCGATGCCTTCGGCGATGCTCTCGACCTTGCCCGCGACGTACAGCGCCGCGCCGGAGTTCAGCGCGACGATCTCGCGCGGCAGGCCTTCCCGGTTCTCCAGCGCCTGCAGCACCATTTCCCTGGACTCGCCGGCATCGCTGACGCGCAGGTTGCGGCTGGCCGCCATCGCGATGCCGAAATCCTCCGGGTGTACTTCGTACTCGCGCACCTGGCCGTCGCGCAGTTCGCCGACCAGGCTGCCGGCGCCGAGCGAGAGCTCGTCCATGCCGTCGCGGCCCCACACCACCAGCGCGCGTTGCGCGCCGAGTTCCTGCAGCACGCGCACCTGGATGCCGACCAGGTCGGAATGGAACACGCCCATCAGGATGCTCGGCGCGTCGGCGGGGTTGGTCAGCGGGCCGAGGATGTTGAACAGCGTGCGCACGCCCATCTCGCGCCGCACCGGCGCGACGACCTTCATCGCCGGGTGATGCACCGGCGCGAACATGAAGCCGATGCCGGCGCGTTCGATGCACTGCGCGACCTGTTCGGGTTCCAGTTCGATGCGCGCGCCGAGCGCTTCGAGCACGTCGGCGCTGCCGGACTTGGACGACACGCTGCGGTTGCCGTGCTTGGCGACCTTGGCGCCGGCCGCGGCGACCACGAACATGCTCGCGGTGGAAATGTTGAAGGTGTGCGCACCGTCGCCGCCGGTGCCGACGATGTCGACCAGATGGGTCTTGTCGGCGACCGTCACCGGCCGCGCGAATTCGCGCAACACGGTCGCCGCGCCGGCGATTTCGCCGACGGTCTCCTTCTTGACCCGCAGCCCGGTGAGGATGGCCGCGGTCATGGTCGGCGAGACTTCCCCGCGCATGATCGTGCGCATCAGCGCGACCATTTCGTCGTGGAAGATTTCGCGGTGTTCGATGGTGCGCTGGAGCGCTTCTTGCGGGGTCAAAGGCATGGTGGTTTGAATCGGAGAATGGGGAAGGCAGAAGCGGGAATGGGGAACTGCGGGGACGCAGGGGCGGGCCGCGACGCGGTCACCCTCGCCATCGCTCCCTCAGTTCCCCAACCCCGCTTTTCATCTCCCGCTCCACCGCCTCAGCGCTCCAGGAAATTGCGCAACAACGCATGGCCGTGCTCGGTCTTGATCGATTCGGGATGGAACTGCACGCCCTCGACCGGATGCTCGCGATGGCGCAGGCCCATGATTTCCTCGAAGCCGCCGTCTTCGTATTCGGTCCAGGCGGTGACCTCCAGGCTGTCGGGCAAGCTTTCGCGCTGGACCACCAGCGAGTGGTAGCGCGTGGCCTCGTAGCCGTCGGGCAGGCCGGCGAACACGCCGCGGCCTTGGTGGCGGATCGGCGAGGTCTTGCCGTGCATGATCCGCTTGGCCCGGATCACCTGGCCGCCGTAGGCCTGGCCGAGGCTCTGGTGGCCCAGGCACACGCCGAGGATCGGGGTGTGCGCGCCGAGGCGGCGGATCACCTCGAGCGAGACGCCGGCCTGATCGGGCGTGCACGGACCGGGCGAGATCACGATGCGCTGCGGCGCGCGCCGCTCGATCTCGTCCACCGACAGCTCGTCGTTGCGGATCACCTCCACCTCGCTGCCGAGCGCTTGCAGGTACTGCACGAGGTTGTAGGTAAAGCTGTCGTAGTTGTCGATCATCAGAACGGACATGACGCGCCTCGGGTGCGGGTGGTGCCTGGATGGAACGCGGAAGCGCGCCGGCCGGCGGGCCGGCGCGAGAACGGGAACCGCGCGCGCGGACGCGGCGGCGACCGCCCGCGGCGGTGCGCCGGGCCGGCATTATCGCGTGCGCGGACGCCGCCCGGCGCTATCGGGCGGTGGGGTCGGATGCAGGATCCGCGAGCGGCGTCGCGCTGGCGGGGACGGTCGGATCGGGCGGCGCGCAGGGCGCGCGGGCCGGACTCAGCGGCCGCGGGGGCTCGGAACGATGGCGGGGTCACGCGAAAAATCCTCGGAAGACGGCTGCGGGCGGACGGAGGCGCTACGCCACCATCGCCAGCCCAGGCCGGCCTTCGGGGATTTCGTCGGGATCGCGCGGAGGATCATGGGGCTACTGTAACCGCTGGGCGGCGGGGGCGCGAGCCGCGCGGGATCGGCTGTGGCTGAGACAAGTGCGTCGGGCCTGAACGCCCTCGCACAGGCCGGACCTGCGGGCGGGCCCGCCGCTGCGCCTAGCCGCCGGCTTCGCCCAGGCTGACCCGCACCCGCAGCCCCGGCGCGTTGTCGAGCAAGGCGATGTGCCCGCCGTGGCGGTGCAGGATCGCCCGCACCAGGCTCATGCCCAGGCCGGTGCCGGGCGAGCCGCGATGCTCCTCGAGGCGGGCGAAACGGTCGAACACGCGCTCGCGGTCGGCGGCGGGGATGCCGGGGCCGCGGTCGTCGATCTGCAGGACGATGGCGTGGCGCTCGCGCTGCACGCTCAAACCCACTTCGGTGTCGGCCGGCGCGTACTTGATCGCGTTGTCGAGCAGGTTCACCAGCATCTGGAACAACTGGTCGGCATCGCCGCGCACCGCCGCGGCGCCGGGATCGGGCAGGCGCAGGGTCAGGGCGATGCCGCGTTCGGCGGCGATCGGGGTGTACAGCTCGGCGGCGTCGCGGGCGAGGTCGCTGAGGTCGAGCACCGGTTCGTCGTGCACCGGCGATTGCGCTTCGATCCGCGCCAGCCGCAGCAGCGCGCCGAAGGAATGCAGCAGTTGGTCGGTCTCGCCGATCGCGGCGTCGAGCTGGGCGCCGGCTTCGGCACCGGGTTCGCGCCGGCGCAGTTCTTCCAAACGGTTGCGCAGGCGGGTCAGCGGCGTGCGCAGGTCGTGGGCGATGTGGTCGGTGGCGTGGCGCACGCCGTCGAGCAGGTCCTGGATGCGGTCGAGCATGGCGTTGAAGCGCCGCGCCAGCCGGTCGAAGGCGTCGTCGCTGCCGTCCAGGCGCGCGCGCAGCGCCATTTCGCCGCTGCCGACGCGCCCGGCGGTGTCGTCGAGGTGGCTGAGCCGGTGCGAGACCCAACGCGAGGTCAGCCAGCCGATCAGCGCGCCGAGGGTCGCCGCGACCAGCAGCGCGGCCAGCGCGGTGCGCAGCATCAGGCCGAGGAAACGGTCCTGGCTGCGGGTGCGGGTGCCGGTCAGCAAGGTGGTGCCGTCGGGCAGTCGCTGCAGCTGCGCGACCACGCGCAGGTCGCCGTCGGCGCGGTGTTCGGTGAACTCGATCCAGCGCGCGCCGCGGTGATGCAGCGGCAACGCGATGTTGCCGGCGACCACGCGGCCGTCGGCCGCGGTCAGCGCATACACCGCGTCGGGGTCCTCGTCGGCTTCGATGCGGTCGCGCAGTTCGCCCATCAACGCGGTGCGGCCGTCGTCGTGGTACATCTCGACCAGGCCGGCGGCGTCGACCCGGACCAGGTCGCGCGCGTCCTGGATCAGCATCGCCGACACCGCGTAGTGCACGCCGATGCCGAGCAGCACGAACGCGAGCAGGAACGAAGCGGTGACCGCGAGCGCGAGCCGTGCGCTGGTCGAGCGCGGCATCAGCCTCATGCGCGCGCGTCCGCGCCGGAGCGGGCGGCGCGACCACCGGCGGCGCGCGCTGGCGCCGCACTCGTCATGGCGGCGTCCGCAAGCGCAGCGCTCATCGCGGCTGCGCTCACGCGCCCAACCGGTAGCCGGCGCCGCGCACGGTATGCAGCAGCGGGCGCGGATAGCCCTGGTCGATCTTCTGGCGCAAGCGGCTGATGTGCACGTCGATGACGTTGGTCTGCGGGTCGAAGTGATAGTCCCACACCGCTTCCAGCAACATGGTCCGGGTGACCACGCGTTCGGCCTGGCGCATCAGGTATTCGAGCAGGCGGAATTCGCGCGGTTGCAGTTCGATGCGCTTGTCGCCGCGGCGCGCTTCGCGGCTGAGCAGGTCCAGCTCCAGGTCGGCCACGCGCAGCCGAGTCGGCTCGCTGCCGCCGGCGCTGCCGCGGCGCAGGATGCTGTCCAGGCGCGCCGACAGTTCGGCGTAGGCGAACGGCTTGACCAGATAGTCGTCGGCGCCGGCGCGCAGGCCTTCGACGCGGTGGTCGACTTCGCCTAGCGCGGTCAGCAGCAGCACCGGCGTGCGGTTGCCGGCGCCGCGCAGGGTTTGCAGCAGGGTCAGCCCGTCCAGGCCCGGCAGCATCCGGTCCAGGACGATGGCGTCGTAGCTTTCGGTGGTGGCCAGGAACAGGCCGTCCTTGCCGTTGCCGGCGTGATCGACGCTGTGGCCGTCTTCGCGCAGGCCCTTGGCGATGAAGCCGGCGGTGTGGGGATCGTCTTCGACGAGCAGGACGCGCATACCGCCTCCGCGAACGCGACGGTGCATGAATGGGGCGCCGACAGGATAGCGCGCGGGCCGGTGGGCGAGGCGCGAATGCGGCGGTGGATCGGGGACGGCAGGGCGGGCTGGGGAACTCAGAGCTTTCGTCGGCCGGCGCCGGGCGCTGCGCGGGAGACCGACCCTGCCGGCTCACGCCGGCAGCGAACCGCTCTGAGAAAGCTGCCTCGCTGGCTTGCGCCGGCGACGAGTCTCTACAAAAAAGATACCCCGCCGGCTCACGCCGGCGGGGTATCGCACCCACGCCGACGATGCGTGGGGCTCGGGGGAGCAGGCTCGCGAAGGATCAATTCGAGGCCGGCGCCGCTTCCGCAACCGGGGCGGCCGAGGCGGTCTTGGCCTTCGCGGCCTTGTGGTGCTTCTTGTGCTTGTGCTTGACGGTCTTCGCGGCCGGAGCGGCGGTCGCGCCGGCGGTCGCCGGAGCGGCGGCGAAGGCGGAACCGGCGAACGCAGTCAGGGCAGCGGCGAGCAGGATGTTGCGAACGTTCATGGTGAGGCTCCTGGGGAATTCGGGTTGGGAGGTCTGAACCGGTGGGGTGGCCCCATCGCGAAGTCAGATTGCGCCCGCCGCCCTGCCCCGGGCCTTTCCGCCGCATGAACTTTTTTTAATCTGCGCCGGCCGCGTTTTTGCGACGGCCGGCGCGGACGGATCCGATTCGCGCGCACGGCCGCGACGGCCGGCGCGGTTCGCGGCGGCGGCCGATCAGCGTCCGAGGACGCCGAGTTGCCGTTGCAGGCTCAGATTGTCTTCCAGGTGCCAGTTTTCCTTGATGCGGCCGTTCTCGACGCGATAGAGATCGAAGGCCTGGAAATCCACGCGCTGGCCGCGGCCCTGCACTTCGCCGTAGCGGCCGGTGAAGGTTCCGGTGAAATGCAGGCGTAGGGCGACGCGGTCGCCGGCGGCGACCAGATCGGCGATCTCGACCTTCAGGTCGGGCACGGCGGCGCGAAAACCCGCCGAAGCCTGCAACGGCCCCGGCACGCCCTGGACGCGGCCGTCGGGCAAGGTGCGGTCGGCGAAATCCGTGGCCAGCGCGGCGTGCGCGTAGGCCGCATCGCCGGTGTTCCAGAACGCGGCGTAGCGGCGCGCGGCGAGCACGGCGGCGCGCGAGCGGGCGTCGTTGCGGTCGATGAAGTTTCGCTGCGGGAGCGGCAGATTGGCGTCTGCGTCTGCGTCGGTTGCCGGCGCCGCGTTGGCGGCGGACGCGGCGAGCACGACCGATGCGACGATCAGGGCGAGAGGTTTGGCGAACATGGCGGCTTCGAAGACGTGCGAAAGGAACCGCATCGTCGCCGTCGCGTGCCGGCGCGGCATCGGCCCAGGGCGCGAATCAGTTTCCGGTCGCGCTTGAAAATGAAGGCCCGACTGCAGGTGCGGCGCGAGCCGCGACGCGGTAGACCGTTCGCCGAGGAAATGCGAAGCGCTGCGGCTCGATACGGCCGCAGCGGACAAGCCCGCGCAGCAGTTCGGTTGGCGCGGTCGCGGCTTGCGCCGCTCCTGCAGTCGCCTTCGGCCGCTTCGGTCGCGTCCTGCAGGATCGACGCGGGCGATCGTTCGCCGGGAAATCGCGACCGCGCGGGCTTTACAGCCCGCGCGCGGCTTCGGCGACAGCGCGGAACAACGCGCGCCCCTTGTTCATCGTCTCCTCCCACTCCTTCTGCGGATCGGAGTCGTAGACGATGCCGGCGCCGGCCTGCACGTGCAGGCGGCCGTCCTGGATCACCGCGGTGCGGATCGCGATCGCGGTGTCGGCGTCGCCGTGCCAGCCGATGTAGCCGACCGCGCCGGAATAGACGTTGCGCTTGACCGGCTCGAATTCGCGGATCACTTCCAGCGCGCGGATCTTCGGCGCGCCGCTGACGGTGCCGGCCGGGAACGTGGCGCGCAACACATCGGCGTAGCTCATGCCGTCCTTGAGCCGGCCGGTGACCTCGCTGACGATGTGCATGACGTGGCTGTAGCGTTCGATCACGAACTGCTCGCCGACCTCGACCGTGCCGGCCTTGGACACGCGGCCGACGTCGTTGCGGCCGAGGTCGATCAGCATCAGGTGCTCGGCGCGCTCCTTCGGATCGGCCAGCAGCTCGGCTTCCAGCGCCTGGTCTTCGTCGACGGTCTTGCCGCGCGGACGGGTGCCGGCGATCGGGCGCACGGTGACTTCCTCGCCCTGCAACCGCACCAGGATTTCCGGCGACGAGCCGACCACCTGGGTGCCGCCGACATCGAGGAAATACATGTACGGCGACGGGTTCAACGCGCGCAGCGCGCGGTACACGTCGACCGGCCGCGCCTTGAACGGCACGCTGAGCCGCTGCGACAGCACCACCTGGAAGATGTCGCCGGCGCGGATCAGCTCCTTGGATTTCTCGACCGCGTCGATGAAGCCTTCGCGGGTGAAACCGGAGACGAAGTCGCCTTCGTCCAGGCCGACCGAATGCAGGTTTTCCGGATAGCCCGGGCCGCTGATGCGCAGGCGGTGCACCAGTTGGTCGAGGCGGCGGTTGGCGCGCGCGTAGGCCTGCGGCTGGCTCGGGTCGGCGTGGACGATCAGGTACAGCCGGCCCTTGAGGTTGTCGAACACCGCCACTTCCTCGCTCTCCATGAGCAGGATGTCGGGCGTGCCGAGTTCGTCGGGCTTGGCGCTGCCGGCCAGGCGCTGTTCGATGTACTGGATGCACTCGAAGCCGAACCAGCCGACCAGGCCGCCGGCGAAACCCGGCAGGCCGTCGATCTTGGGCACTTTGTGCGCGCTGCGCAGGCGCTCGACTTCGGCGAAGGGATCCTCGACTTCGCGGTGTTCGACCAGTTCGCCGTTCTCGGTGACGAACAAGCTGTGGCCGGCGAAGGCGTACACGCGCTGGGCCGGCAGGCCGATGATCGAGTAGCGGGCGAAACGCTCGCCGCCCTCGACCGATTCGAACAGGTAGGTGTGCGGGCCGTCGGCGAGCTTGAGATAGACCGAGAGCGGAGTATCGAGGTCGGACAGGACCTCGCGCACGACCGGGATGCGGGTGTAGCCGTCAGCGGCCTGCTGCTGGAAAAGTTCGTGCGAAATCACGCGGGCATTCCTTCATGGACGAGTGGGCAGGAGCGGTGGTGACCGACGGCCACCATCGCCAACCCACGTCGGCGCAGAAGGAATGCGGGTTCGCCCAGGTTTGCATGGCCGCCACTCTAACCGGTTTCGCGCGCCGTGCGCGACCGTCAGGACGCCGGGCCGTGCGCGGCGGCGCCGGGCCGAGCGGGCGGCGCGGCCGGGTCGCGCAGCAGCGGGCAGCCGGGCGGCAGGTGCATGCGCACCCGCGCCGGTACGCAGTCGATGCGGAAGTGGTGCGACTGCACCGGTTCGCCGTCGAGATTGAGGTTCAGCGGCTGCGGCGATTCGATCTCGACCCAGCGCAGCTGCGCGCGCGCGGCGACGCGTTCCAGCGCCGCGTGCTGGCCCTGGGTCACCAGGGTGCCGACGGTGGCGCCGACCGCGCCGGACAGCTCGGGCACGACGGTCACGTCGAGCAGGCCGTCGTCGATCAGCGCGTCCGGACACAGCCCCTGGCCGCCGCCGGCCTGGCGTCCGTTGCCGATGCCCAGGGCGATGAAATCGCCCTCCCATTCGAAGCCTTCGCCGTGCACGCGCGCGCGGATCGGCTCGATCTTGCCGAGCTTGGCGATGCCGGTCAGCAGGTACGCCAGCCCGCCGAGCATCTTCTTCAGGCCCGCATCGGTCTCCAGCGTCACCTGGGTGCCGAAGCCGCCGCTGGCCAGGTTCGCCGCCCAGTGCAGGCCGTCGGGCGCCTGCAGGCGCAGCAGGTCGATCGGCTGCGGCGGCTGGCGGTGGATCAGGTCCAGCGCCTGGACCGGATCGACCGGAATCGTCGCGGCGGTGGCGAAGTCGTTGGCGGTGCCCAGCGGCAACAGGCCGAGGCTCGGCAGCGCGGCGGCGTCTTCGTCGCGGTGGGCGAGCGTGGTCGCCACTTCGCTGAGCGTGCCGTCGCCGCCGCCGGCGATCACCGTGTCGACGCCGTCGGCGATGGCCTCGGCTACGTAGCGTTCGGCGTCGCCGCTTTCCCAGGTCACGCGCACGTCGAGGGCGACGCCGCGGTCGCGCAGCGCGGCGACGGCTTCGCGCACCTCGTCGTTGCCGGCGGACTTGCCGTTGAGGATCAGCCGCCAGCGGGGTGGGGTCATGCGCGCGTTGCTCCGGGTGTGAGGCGCGGCGAGGCTAGCAGCGCGGCGCGATGGCAGGATGAATGTCTGGATGAGCCAAGTCTGTCACACACCTGTAATCGCCGATCCGGAATATAGGAGGCCATATCAGGGACGACGGGCGGAGGCTGGATTGCCTCCAAATCTTCCGGAACGCGGGCCGCAAGGTCCGCGTTCTTTTATTTTGGGCCGGGGGATTTGCGGCGGGGATTGCGGCGTTCGCCGTAAGCGCGGTGTCGCGGTCGCGGCTCGCGCCGCTCCTACAGTCGGATACGTACCGGCCGCAGCCCCTGTAGGAGCGGCGCAAACCGCGACCGCGAATCCGCAACGACGACGCAACCCGCCGCTCACTGCAAAACTTCGTCCGCAAACACCACCCCGTCCTCATCCGCGCAGACCCAATCGCCCGGACGGATCGCCACGCCGCCGAACGCCAGCGCGACGTCGCGCTGGCCCTGCCCGCTTTTCTCGGTCTTGCGCGGACACGTGCCCAACGCCTTGACCCCCAGCGCCATCGCGCCGATCGCCGCGCTGTCGCGGATCGCGCCGAACACGACGACCCCGGCCCAGCCGTTGTCGACCGCCAGCGCCGCGAGCTGGTCGCCGAGCATCGCCCGGCGCGAGGAACCGCCGCCGTCGATCACCAGCACTCGGCCAGCGCCGGGTTCGGCGACCGCTTCGCGCACCCGCGAATTGTCTTCGTAGGCCTTGATCGTGCTGACGGTGCCGGCGAACGCGATGCGTCCGCCGTAGTCGCGCAAAGGCAGGTCGAGCACGCGCACGCGCGCGTCGTGGCGGTCGCACAGATCGCAGGTGTTCATGGCGGCGCATCCGTCGGAGGGATGCGGCCACCATGCCATGCGCGGCGCGCGGCGCGAAACCGCGGCGCGCGCGGCCGGCTTACTTGCGCGCGGCGGCCACCGCCGCCTTCATCCGCCCGATCGTGTCGGCGTAGTCGGGCGCGTTGAAGATCGCCGAGCCGGCGACGAAGGTGTCGGCGCCCGCGGCGGCGATCTCGCCGATGTTGTCGGCCTTGACCCCGCCGTCGATCTCCAGCCGCACCGCGCGGCCGCTGCGGTCGATGCGCTCGCGCACCCGGCGCAGTTTCTCCAGCGCCGAGGGGATGAAGCTCTGGCCGCCGAAGCCGGGGTTGACCGACATCAGCAGCACCATGTCGAGGTCGTCGAGCACCCAGTCCAGCACGTCCAGCGAGGTGCCGGGATTGAGCACCAGCCCGGCCTGGCAGCCGTGCGACTTGATCAATTGGATGGTGCGATGCACGTGCGCGCTGGCTTCGGGGTGGAAGCTGATCGTGGTCGCGCCGGCCTTGGCGAAGTCCGGGACGATGCGGTCGACCGGCTCGACCATCAGGTGCACGTCGATCGGCGCGGTGACGCCGTGCTTGCGCAGCGCCTCGCAGACCATCGGGCCGATGGTCAGGTTCGGCACGTAATGGTTGTCCATCACGTCGAAATGGACCCAGTCGGCGCCGGCCTTGATCACGTTGTCGACTTCCTCGCCGAGCCGGGCGAAATCCGCCGAAAGGATGGACGGGGCGATGACGGTGGATTGCGTGGACATGGGCGGGACCGGCGGGAAAGGCGGCTATTGTCGCCCCTGAGCCGCTTTCCAGGCAAAAAGCGCGGGGTGGCGCAAAGGAGTGGGACGCGGCAGAAGCGCCCGGACGGCCGCTCGCTGTCTCCCGGCGCCTGTGCGCTATTTCCTGCCCTTGCGCAGCTTCTGGATCCGGTCGTAGGCCCGGTTGATGTCGCGGGCCTTGGCCTCGGCGCGCTGGCGGATGTCGGGCGGATCGTTGGCGTAGCGGTCGGGGTGGTATTGCGAAATCAGCCGGCGGTAGGCCTTGTCGATGTCGGCGTCGCTGGCTTCGCTGTCCAGGCCGAGCGCGGCGTAGGGGTCGTCGCCGCGCAGCTTGAACCAGTCGGTGTCGAAGGCGTGGCCGATCAGCAGGCCGACGATCGCGCCGAGGAAGGGGTTGGCGCGCATCAGCGCCGCCCCGGCGAAGAATCCGAGCAATTTGCCGTACCAGCGCTGCTTCATCGCCACCGCGACCCGCCCCGTGCCGGGCCGCCGCGGCCCGCTGCCGGGCATCTTAACGGGGCCGGCGGGCCGCGCGAGGGCTCCGGCCGGGCCCGGCGCGGGCCGGACCGCGACGCGGGGCCTGCACGGCGGGCGCAAGCGGCGTACACTGCCCGGCCCCGTCGCGCGCCCGCGCGCGATTCCGGGCGGCCCGGAAGGCCCAGGCCCACGACCGTTCGGGCGCGCACAGCGCGGCGGGGAGTCGTGCCTTACGCCATCAGGGGTCCCCACGTTGACGACCACGCTGCTGCAATCCGAACTGCCCGGCCTGCCCCTTCGCCACCGCGGCAAGGTCCGCGATGTCTTCGATCTGCCCGCCGACCGCCTGCCCGCCGGCGCCGCGCCCGGCGGCGACTGCCTGTTGATGGTCGCCACCGACCGCCTCAGCGCGTTCGACGTGGTGCTGCCCGACCCGATCCCGGGCAAGGGCGAGATGCTGTGCCAGATCAGCAATTTCTGGTTCGGCAAGACCGCGCACATCATTCCCAACCACCTCACCGGCATCGACGTCGCCGCGGTGCTGCCGGACGGCGTCGACCCGGCGCTGTACGCCAAGCGCACGGTGGTGACCAAGAAACTCAAGCCGGTGGCGATCGAATGCATCGCCCGCGGTTATGTGATCGGCAGCGGCTGGAAGGACTACCAGCGCACCGGCCGGATCAGCGGCATCGCCCTGCCCGGCGGACTGCGCCAGGCCGAGCAGCTGCCCGAGCCGATCTTCACCCCGTCGACCAAGGCCGCGGTCGGCGACCACGACGAGAACATCGACTTCGACACCGCGGTGCGCACGGTCGGCGCCGGGCTGGCCGAAGCGGTGCGCGACGCGACCCTGCGCCTGTACCGCTACGCCGCCGACTACGCGGCGCAGCGCGGCATCCTGCTGGCCGACACCAAGTTCGAGTTCGGCACCGACGCCGACGGCCGCCTCTACGTCATGGACGAGATGCTGACGCCGGATTCCTCGCGCTACTGGCCGGCCGACCTGTACCAGGTCGGCACCAGCCCGCCGAGCTACGACAAGCAGTTCGTGCGCGATTACCTGGAGACGCTGGACTGGGACAAGACTCCGCCGGGGCCGAATTTGCCGGCGGAAGTGATCGAACGCACCCGGGCCAAGTACGCCGAGGCCTTGCAGAAGTTGGCGGGGATTTCTGTCGACTGATCGGGGTTCGGTAGATCTACGAAGGGCCGCGCGAGCGGCCCTTCGTCGTTTGCGGGTGGGCGAAGTTGCGCCGTGGTGCGGAGTGGCGCGGTCGCGGCTTGCGCCGCTCCTACAGGGGGTGGTCGAGGCGGCCGGAGGCGACTGTAGGAGCGGCGCGAGCCGCGACGCGGACCATCGGGGGCCGAGGCAATGCGAAGGCGCGCCGCTGCCGTCCGGCCTGGGCGCGTTCATCGCCGCCGCAACGCGAACTGTCGCCTGCTTTACAGACCCCCACGCGGCGGCGGGCGACACTCCGGCCCATCCCGTCAAGCCGGTGCCAGCTCCCGCCCATGCGCGCTACCCTGCCGAATCCGTCCTCAGCAGACCCGCATCCGCATGAACATCGGCTACCTGTACCTGGCCGTCGCCATCGCCGCCGAAGTGGTCGCGACCAGCGCGCTCAAGGCCTCCGAAGGCTTCACCAAGACCGGCCCGTCGATCGTCGTCGCCGCCGGGTACGGGGTGGCGTTCTACTTCCTGTCGCTGGTGCTCAAGACCGTCCCGGTCGGGGTCGCCTATGCGCTGTGGTCGGGCGTCGGCATCGTCCTGATCGCGCTGATCGGCTGGCTGTTCATGAAGCAGCACCTCGACGCCGGCGCGCTCGCCGGGATCGGCCTGATCGTCGCCGGCGTGCTGGTGATCCAGCTATTCTCGAAATCGGCGGCGCACTGACCTTCGCGCGCCGCAACGCACACAGCCGCGCGCCCGCAACGGGCGCGTCAGCCAACCGACGGGCGCTGCGCCCGTCCTCCATCCACGGGAGCCGTCCATGAGCACCCTCGCCCACCCCGCCGCGACCGACCGCCCGATCGACCGCTGGTTCGCCAGCTATTCCGGCGACCATCGCAACGCCACCAACCAGCGCATCCACGTGTTCGCTGTGCCGGCGATCCTGTGGAGCGTGATCGCGCTGCTGTGGTGCATTCCCTCGCCCGACGCGATGTTCCGCGCCGGCGTCTGGGCCGCGCTGCCGATGTTCGCGGCGATGCTGTTCTACTACCGCGCCTCGCGCACGCTCGGGCTCGGCATGCTGGTGCAGTTCGTGCTGTTCTCGCTGCTGACGAACTGGATCGCGCAGCGCTTCGGCATCCGCACATTGTTGTGGACCGCGGTGACGGTGTTCGTGGTCGCCTGGATCGCGCAGTTCATCGGCCACAAGATCGAAGGCAAGAAGCCGAGCTTCCTGACCGACCTGACCTATCTGCTGATCGGCCCGGCCTGGGTGCTGGCCAAGCTGTACCGCAAGCTCGGCTGGTCGTATTAACCGGCCATCATCGGCGGGCTGAACACGCCCAGAAACAGCGGAACCGCGAGTATCAGCGCGGTGATCAGCCACCAGGTCAGCGCCGCCGGCGCCGCCACGAGCGCGGCGCGCGGCCACGACAGCGGCCGGCGTTCGCCGTCGCGCACCGCCATGCGCAAGCCCAGCATCAGCCCCAGCCACGGCAGCGCCGCGACCACCGCCACGTGCGCCGACTCCGGCGCGCGCGCGCCGACCAACGCCCACAGCAGCGCGGCCGGCAGCATCGACATCAGCGCGATCTGCACCGCGTTCATCGCCGCGCCGTCGCGCAGCGGCGCGCCGAGCGCGCGCTGCGCCAGACGTTGCGCGACCCAGGCGACCGGCTTGAGCCAGAGCAGGAACAGCAGCACCAGGGTTACGCCGACGGCCAGCGCCGCGAGGACGATTTTTCCGATCGTGGCGATGTCCATGCCTGGTACGTTTCCTTTGAGTGGGCGATAGCGCCGGCCCGTTGAGCGGCATCGTAGTCGGATTGGCGCGGTCGCGGCTCGCGCCGCTCCTACAGTCGCTGCGTCGCGGTTTCGTTTCCGACTGTAGGAGCGGCGCAAGCCGCGACCGCGCCAACCAAACCGCCGCGCAACCGCGCGGCAACGACTCCCCTCAACCGCCCGCGACCCATCCCGCGACAATCCGCGCCAGCTTCGCCCGATCCCACAACAACAGCGCCGCCTCGCCCCACACCAACAACGCCGCCGGCAACGCCGCTCCCAGCGCGCGCGACCACGCCAGCTTGGCCCCGTCCGGACCGGGCAGATACAACCGCACGCCGGTCCCCAGCGCCAACCACACCAGCGCCGCGACCGCTACGCCAGAGCCCGTCCCCATGGCCTGCGCGACGATCATCGCCAGCACCGCCAGCATCGCCCACAGCACCGCGGCGAACACCACCGTCCACAGCGCCGCGCCGAACACCGGCCGCGCGCCGACCGCGCGCGCGACCCGGGCGCGCAGCAGCCACGCCGCCGGCAGCAGGCACACCAGCAAAAACGCCAGGAACAGCAGTCCCCAGCCCATCGGTCCCGCAGCCTGCATCGCTTGCTTCACAATAACCGCCCCGTCACGCCGTTCGCGTCCGCCCGCAAGGCGGCCACGATAGCCCAGCCGCCTCCGCCATGCCCGCTCGCGATCTGCTCCTGATGCTGCTCGTCGTCCTGTCGTGGGCGATCAACTTCCTGACCTCGGCGCTGGCGCTGCGCGAGATTCCGCCGTTCCTGTTCACCGGCCTGCGCTTCGCCGCGCTGGCGCTGCCGCTGGCGTTCTTGCTCAAACGCCCCGCGCCGGGCCAGTGGCCGCGCCTGATCGCGGTATGCCTGTGCATCGGGGTGATGCATTTCGGCCTCAGCTTCAGCGCGCTCAAGGCCGCCGGCGACCTGTCTTCGCCGGCCATAGTGATGCAGAGCTATGTGCCGATGACGACCTTGCTGGCGTGGTGGCTGCTCGGCGAACGCTTCGCCTGGCGCACCGGCGCGGCGATCGCGGTGAGCTTCTGCGGCGTGCTGGTGCTCGGCTTCGATCCGATGGTGCTCGACCATCCGCTGGCGGTGGTGCTGATGCTGGTCTCGGCCGCGTTCCTGTCGCTGGGCACGGTGTTGATGAAAGGGCTGCGCGGGCTGGACATGTTCAGCCAGCAAGGCTGGACCGCGCTGATCGCGGTGCTGCCGCTGCTGTCGATCAGCCTGTGGCTGGAACCCGGCGGCATCGCTGCGCTGCCGTCGGTGAGCTGGGTCGCGTGGGCCGGCGTGGCGTATGCCGCGTTCGTGTCCTCGCTGCTCGGGCACGGCCTGTACTACGTGCTGGTACAGCGCCATCCGGTCGCGCAGATCACGCCGTGGCTGTTGCTGGCGCCGGTGGTCGCGATCGGCCTCGGCATCGCGTTCTGGGGCGACCGGCCCGGGCCGAGCCTGTGGATCGGCGGCGCGATGGTGCTCGGCGGCGTGTTGATGATCGCGCTGCGCACCTTGTCCAAGTCGCGCGAGCGCAGGACCGCGGCCGGCTGAAGCGCCCGCGCCGCGGCGATTCGCGCCGCGACCTGTAATGAAATGTGCATTCGTGAACTTCGCACGCTGAGGCGTCCGCGCGAAGCGCAAGGCGTGCGCGCGCTCGGTAGGGCGGCATCGCAACGGTGCCGTTTTTATATCTAGGGACTGCACTCCTCCGCAGCACCCCGACATCGCCGGTCTGTCGCTTGTGCGTCTTCGCGACGCGCAACAGGGACGTTTTGCGCCTGCGCAGCCGGCATGCGCCCCCGCTCCCAGCCCACGAAAGGACTTTCCATGAGCAAGCAGGACAAACTCATCCGCAGCGGCATCGCCGCCGCCATCGCCGTCGCCTTGGGCGGCCTGGTCTACAGCAACCACGCGCAGACCGGCGCCGGCGGCGCCTCGGTCGCCCAGGCCGGCGCCGACGCAAGCGCGGGCGCGGGCGCAGGCGCCGATCCGGCCGCGCAGCAGCGCGCGCGCCGGCAGTGGCTGGCGACGGTGACGCCGCCGCAGGGCGCGGTCGCCGCGAATTCGCAGAGCATCGCCCGCGCGGTGCGCGACAAGCGCGTGCTGATCCTGCAGTCGGGCCTGTTCGATCCCAACGACCCGCGCCAGAACGCGCCCAACGCCGGGGTCAGCGTGTCCGAGCAGTACGCCATCGTGCAGTTCCAGGACGGCGCCCGCGACGCCCGCGCCACGCTGGAGAACACCGGCGCGCAGATCCTCGGCTACGTCCCCAACAACGCCTACCTGGTGCGCACCGACAACGGCGTCGCCGCGCTGCAGAAGCTCGACGGCGTGCGCTGGGCCGGCGGCTACCGCTCGGACATGAAGATCGCGCCGGGCCTGTTGCAGCAGGCCGGCGCCGACACCCAGGCCGGTTCCACCACCCTGACCGCGAGCCTGTTCGACCGCGAGAACGTGCGTCGCGCCGCCGAGGCGATCCAGGCGCGGCTGCCCGAAGCGAAGCTGCTGAAGGTGTTCAACGACGCGCAGGCGCCGTCGCTGAACCTGGAAGTGCCCGGGCGCCTGCTGGCCGAGGCGCTGTCGGCGATCAGCGGCATCGATGCGGTGCAGCAGCTGAGCCTGTACGTGCCGCCGAAGCTGGAGAACACCGCGACCATCCCGGTGCTGCAAAGCAACTACGCGCCGGCGGCCGGCGCGGCCGAACCCGGCGAGGGCCGCATCGCCGGCGCCACGCCGCTGTGGGACCAGGGCATCGTCGGCGCCGGCCAGATCGTCGCCATCTACGACGGCCAGATCGACAACGACGAAGCCTGGTTCGCGTACTGGCGCAATTCCGACAACGACGACGCGGTCGCCGCGGTGACGCCGTTCGCGACCTTGGCGCCCGCCGCGGACGGCCAGCCGCTGGCGCTGGGCCCGCTGAGCCCGGCGAACAAGCTGATCGGCCACTGGGGGCCGGCCGGCGGCGCGTACGCGCCGGATTACCACGGTACCCATGTCGCCGGCATCATCGCCGGCGATCTCGGCGGCGAACACGGCGACAGCCTGTACTCGCCGTCCAGCAACCGCCGCGCCGAACACGACAGCGCCGACGGCATCGCGCCGAACGCGCAATTGCTCGGGCAGGACCTGAATCTGCCCGACCCGCTGCAAAAGCTGCTCGACCAGGCCTACGCGGCCGGCGCGAACGTGCACAACAACAGCTGGGGCGCGGGCAATCCGGGGCTGTACCAGACCAATTCGCGCGCGGTGGATCTGTCGACTTATCGCAACGATCTGCTGGTGATCAAGTCCGCCGGCAACAACGGAAACAAACAGACAGTCTGTCCGGATCCGGCGGAATGGCGCGGCGGCCGCTGCTGGCGCAGCGTCACCGACCCGGGTTCGGCCAAGAACAACCTGACCGTGGCGGCGAGCAAGCACGGCTCCTCGACCGAGATCGACGCCTATTCCGCGCGCGGCACCCTCGACGGGCGCTTCAAACCCGACATCGTCGCCCCGGGCACCGACGTGATCTCGGCGCGCTGGCAGCCGCAACCCGGGATCGGCGTCGCCGGCTACACGCCGCGCACGATGGCGCTGACCGGCACCTCGATGGCCTCGCCCGGCATCGCCGGCGCGGCGGCGCTGGTGCGCCAGTACTTCACCGACGGTTTCTATCCGTCCGGCCAGCGCACCGCGGCCGATCGCATCGCGCCGAGTTCGGCCGCGCTCAAGGCGGTGTTGCTCAACGGCACCCGGCCGATGACCGATCCGGCCAACGCCTCCAGCGCGATCAACAACGGCGCCAACGACTGGCCGACCTCCGGCGGCGGCTGGGGCCGGCCGTGGCTGGATTCGAACCTGTGGTTCCAGCGCACCACCCCGGGCGGCAACGACGAGCGCCGCCTGCGCGTGTTCGAACGCGGCAACGCCAACGGACTGGTGACCGACGAAGTGCACGAGTACACGCTCGATGCGCTGCGCGAAGGGCAGGAACTGCGCGCGACGCTGACCTGGATGGATCCGCCGACCACGCTCGGCGCGGCGGTCGCGTTGGTCAACGACCTCGATCTCGAGATCGAAGGCCCCGACGGACGCCTGTATCGCGGCAATCAGCTCGTCGCCGGCCTGTCCAAGGAGTTCTGCACGCGCGAACGCTACAACCGCCTGCGCAACACCACCCAGCGCTGCGATCAGGCCGGGCCGGCGAATGCCGACGCGCTCAACAACGTCGAGCAGGTGCGCCTGACCGCGCCGGTCGCCGGGCGTTACATCCTGCGGATCAAGGGCGGCTTCGTGCCGGGCGCCGGCGCCGACCTCGCCGGCAGCACTCGCCAGGGCTATGCCGTGGTCGTCTCCGGCGCGTTCGGCCCGGCCGCCGGCAAGGCCCAGTTGGCCGCACCGGGCGGCGTGCGCGTGGCCAACCGCGTCGCGCTGCCGACGCCGAGCGCCACGGTGCAGTTCAACGCCGTCGCCAACGCCAGCGGCTATCAGCTGTATCGGGTCGACGGCGGCTGCGGCGCCGGCAACGCGGCCAAGCGCTACCGGCTGGTCGCGCACCAGTCGGGCGGCGCGACGACCTTGACCGATCCGCTGATCGACGACAACGCCGATTACGGCTACGCCGTGCGCGCCATCGGCAGCGACGTCGAAGGTCGCCTGTCGGCCTGCAAGGCCTCGCTGTCGACCGCCAACGCCGCCGTCGCCGCCGCCGCGCCCGCCGCGGAGTCCTGATCGCGCCGACGCCGAAACGCCCCGTCGCGGGGCGTTTCGGCCGTCGCGCAGCATCCGTCCAACAAGGAAATCCCATGAACAAGCACGACAAACTCATCCGCAGCGGCGTCGCCGCCGCCGTCGCGGTCGCGCTCGGCGGCCTGGTCTACAGCAACTACGCGCAAACCGGCCGCGCCCAGGGCGGCGCTTCGCACGCCCAGGCCGGCGCGGGCGCCGCGGCGTCCGCCAACGATCCGGCCGCGCAGCGCGCGCGGCGCCAGTGGCTGGCCAGCGTCACCCCGCCTTCCGGCGTCGCCGCCGCCGATCCGCGCAGCATCGCCAAGGCGCTGCGCGACAAGCACATGCTGATCCTGCAGGCCGGCCTGTTCGATCCCAACGATCCGCGCCAGAACCTGCCCAACGCCGGCGCGAGCGTGTCCGAGCGCTACGCCATCGTGCAGTTCCACGGCGATGCGCGCGATCAGCGCGCGACGCTGGAGAACGCCGGCGCAAAAATCCTCGGCTACGTGCCCAACAACGCCTACCTGGTCCGCGCCGACCGCGGCATCGCCGGGCTGCGCTCGCTCAACGGCGTGCGCTGGGCCGGCGGCTACCGCTCCGACCTGAAGCTGGCGCCGGAACTGCTCAAGCGCGCTCAATCGCAGGCCGACCGCGGCGCCGGCCGCTCGCAGCTGGAACTGAGCCTGTTCGACCCCGGCGTGGCGTTGCAGACCGCGCAGACGCTGGCCGACCGCATCCCCGGCGCCAAGCTGCTGCGCGCGTTCGACGACCAACTGTCGCCGATCCTGCGCATCGAAGTCGGCAACGACACGCTCGCCCAGGCCTTGTCGGTCGCCAGCCGGATCGACGCGGTCCAGCACATCGCCGACTACGTGCAGCCGCGCGACTTCAACACCGCGACGATCGCGGTGCTGCAAAGCAACCACGCGCCGCCCGGCGGCGGCGACGAGCCCGGCGAAAGCAACGCGTTGCACGGCGCCACGCCGTTGTGGGCGCAGGGCCTGATCGGCGGCGGCCAGATCATCGGCGTGCTCGACGGCTTCGGCGGCTTGCTCGACCAGGACGAGGCCTGGTTCGCCTACTACAACGCGCCCGGCGACGAGGATGAGGTCGCGCGGGTCACCCCGACCCACAACGTCGCGCCCGCCGCCGACGGCCAGGAGCTCGCGCCCGGCCCGCTGCATCCGAACCACAAGATCGTCGGCTTCTGGAAGCCGGCCTCGGTGGTCACCATCGGCAACCACGCGACCCACGTCACCGGCATCGTCGCCGGCGATCTCGGCGGCGAGTTCGGCACCTCGCTGTACGCCGCCTCGTCCTCGTTCGACGCCGCCCACGACCGCGCCGACGGCAACGCGCCGAACGCGCAGGTGCTGTACCAGTCCGCGCCGCTGGTCAACGAGAATCCCTACGACAAGATCCTGCGCCAGGCCCACGGCGTCGGCGTGCGCGTGCACAACAACAGCTGGGGCGCGGCGTTCGCCGGCTACAACGCCAATGCGCGCGCGGCCGACATCGCGATGTACCAGAAGGACGATCTGCTGGTCATGATCGCCGCCGGCAACGACGGCGATTCGCCGGCGCTGTTCGGCTGCCCCGACGGCGAGTTCCGCGGCGGCCGCTGCTGGCGCAGCGTCGGCGCGCCGGGCACGGCCAAGAACAGCCTCTCGGTCGCCGCGCTCGGCCACGGCGCGTCGACCGACGTCGACAGCTATTCCTCGCGCGGCACCCTCGACGGACGCTTCAAGCCCGACATCGCCGCGCCCGGCACCCGCATCGTCTCGGCGCGCAACCAGAACAACGCCGGCGTGCTGACCGCCGGCTACGCGCCGACCACCGCGCCGCTGACCGGCACCTCGATGGCGACGCCGGCGATCACCGCGTCGGCCGCGCTGGTGCGCCAGTACTTCAGCGACGGCTTCTATCCCTCCGGCCAGCGCACCGCCGCCGACCGCACCGCGCCGAGCGCGGCCGCGCTCAAGGCGGTGATGCTCAACGGCACCCGTCCGGTCAACGATCCGGCCAACGCGTCGAGCGCGATCGCCAACGCCGCCAACGACTGGCCGATCGTCGGCGGCGGCTGGGGCCGGCCGTGGCTGGATTCGAACCTGTGGTTCCAGCGCACGACTGCGGGCGGCAACGACGAGCGCCGCCTGCGCCTGTTCGAACGCGACAACCGCGGCGGGCTGCGCACCGACGATCAGCACGAGTACGAGATCGCCGCGGTGCGCGAAGGCCAGGAATTGCGCATCACCCTGACCTGGATCGACCCGCCGACCACGGTCGGCGCCGCGGTCGCGCTGGTCAACGATCTCGACCTGGAAGTCGAAGGCCCCGACGGGCGCCTGTATCGCGGCAACCAGCTCGTCGCCGGCCTGTCCAAGGAGTTCTGCACGCGCGAGCGCTACAACCGGCTGCGCAACACCACCCGGCGTTGCGATCAGGCCGGGCCGGCGAACGCCGACGCGCTCAACAACGTCGAACAGGTGCGCCTGACCGCGCCGGTCGCCGGGCGTTACATCCTGCGGGTCAAGGGCGGCTTCGTGCCGGGCGCCGGCGCCGACCTCGCCGGCAGCGACCGTCAGGGTTATGCGCTGGTCGCCGCCGGCGCGTTCGGCCCGCCGGCCGGGCGCGCCCAGCTCGCCGCACCGGGCGGCGTGCGCGTGGCCAACCGCGTCGCCCTGCCGGCGCCGAGCGCGACCGTGCAGTTCAACGCCGTCGCCAACGCCAGCGGCTATCAGCTGTATCGCGTCGAAGGCGGCTGCGCCGCCGGCAACGCGGCCAAGCGCTATCGGCTGGTCGCGCACCAGTCGGCGGCGCAAGGCGCGCGGCCGACCCTGGTCGATGCGGCGATCGACGACAACGCCGACTACGGTTATGCGGTGCGCGCGATCGGCGCGGATGTGGAAGGACGCTTGTCGGCGTGTGCGGCGTCGGTTTCGAGCGCGAACGCGAACGTGGCAGCCGCAGCGCCCGCGGCGGTCGCCGCGGCCGACGCGGAGTCCTGAGCGACGCCGGCCGGGCGCCAGGACGCGTCCGGCCGGCGGCGGTGCAACGTCCCCAGCGATGGGGACGTTGCGCGCGCGCGCGACGCTGTGGGGGGGATTTCAGTCCCGACGCTTTCGTTTCGGCTGCGGCGTAGCGATCGGAACGCAGAGCGTCGGGACTCAAGCCCTTCCCGCACGCCCCGAAGCGGCGATGCTGGCGTTCCCTGCGCAATCGAAAATCGCAGACGCCGAAGTCGCAGCCGCGCTCACCCGCGCGGCGGCTCGAACATCTCCGCGCTCGGCAGGAACGGCCGCGGCGCATAGCCGAAGTCGCGCTGGGCCGGGCCGATGTCGAAGGCCATGTCGCTGCGCATGCGCCGCACCGCGGCTTCGCCGAGGCCGGTGGCGCGGCCGGCGGCCTGCGCGGCCAGCAGGGCGAGGTTGAACAACGGCGACGGCAGTTCGATCAGCTTCACCGGCGGGCGCAGGCAGGCCAGCGTGCGCGCGACCATGTCGCGATAGCTCAGGGTTTCGCCGCCGGGCACGGCGTAGGTCTTGGCGAACGTCGCCGGCGCGCCCAGCACGGCGAACGCGGCGTCGGCGAGGTCGTCCACGTGCACCGGCTGGCGCAGGCCGTTGGCGCCGCGCGGCAGCGGGAAATAGCGCAGGCGCTGGGCCAGTTGGGCGATCCGGGTCAGGGTGGCGTCGCGGCCGGCGCCGTAGATCAGGGTCGGCCGCAGCACCGTGGCCGCGTCGCTGCGCGGCTGCGCGGCGGCGAACAGGGTCGCCTCGCCTTCGCGCAGTTCGCTGGCGACCCGGCGCTCCTCGGCATCGGCCGAGCCGCGCTTGGTCTCGGCGCTGGTCGAGCCGAACGCGATCACCCGGCTGGCCTCGACGCCCGAGGCGTCGTACCACTTGGCGAACTTCAGCAAGGGGCCGCAACTGAAGATCGCGTCCACGTGCTTGGGCAGTTCCGGCATGTTTTCCAGATCGCCGCGCAGCCAATGCAGGCCGGGCCGGTCGGTCTGCTCGCCGCGCGACAGCGCGGTGACCCGCCAGCCGTCCTGGTACAGCCGCTGCAACAGCGGCAGGCCGATCTGGCCGCTGCCGCCGAACACCAATGCGTGTTTCATGCCTTGTTCTTGATCGCTCGTCTCAGCCGTGGGCGCCGCCGCGCGCGGGCAACACCGCGCGCAGCCAGAAGTAACCGATCACTGCCGACAGCAGCGAAGCGCCGAGGATGCCGAGCACGGCTTCTTCGTACAAGACCGGGTCCTGGTAGGCCAGCGAGGCGATGAACAGACTCATGGTGAAGCCGATGCCGCACATCAGGCCGAGGCCGAGCATTGCCCGCAGGTCCATCCCGGCCGGGAACTTGGCCCAGCCCAGCGCGCGCATCAGCAGCGCCGCGCCGACGATGCCGATCGGCTTGCCGACCACCAGGCCGATCACCACGCCCATCGGCAGCGCCGCCAGCATGTCCTTCATCTCGATCCCGCCGAGCGACAGGCCGGCGTTGACGAACGCGAACAGCGGCAGGATCGCGTAGGCCACCCACGGGTGCAGCGCGTGTTCGAGGGTTTCCAGCGGCGAATGCTCTGTGTCGTCGTCGATATTGTTGCGCTTGTCGACGTGCGGGATCAGCAGGCCGGTGGCGACGCCGGCCAGGGTCGCGTGCACGCCGGACTTGAGCACGCACACCCACAGCACCACGCCGAGCGCCAGGTACGGCCCCAGCGACTTGACCCCGCGCCGGTTCAGCAGCCACATCAGCGCCAGCGCCACCGCCGCCCAGATCAGCGCGGTCACCGACAGGCCGTGCGAATAGAAGAACGCGATGATCAGGATCGCGATCAGGTCGTCGACCACCGCGATCGTCGACAGCAGCAGCTTCATCGCCGCCGGCACCCGCGAGCCCAGCAGCGCCAGCACGCCGAGGGCGAAGGCGATGTCGGTCGCGGTCGGCACCGCCCAGCCGCGCATCGCCGCGGCGTCGCCGCGGTTGAAGGCGAAGAACAGCAGCGCCGGCACCGCCACGCCGGCGATCGCGCACACCAACGGCAGCACCAGCTGCGAACGCTCGGCCAATTGCCCGCTGAGCGCCTCGCGCTTGATCTCCAGGGCCACGACCAGGAAGAAGATCGCCATCAGCCCGTCGTTGATCCACAGCAGCAAGGGCTTGCTGATGTCGAGCGCGCCGACGCGCACCTGCACCGGGATTTCGCGGAAAGCTTCGTAGGCCGCTTGCAGCGGCGAATTGGCGGCGATCAGGGCCAGGACCGCGGCGGCGATCAGGACGATGCCGCCGGCGGCTTCGAGGCGGAAGAATTCGCTGAGCGCGCGCAACGCGCGTCGCGGCATCCGCGGCGTGGTGGTGATTTCGCTCATCCGGCGATTATAAACAGGCCGCTTGCATGGAATTTGTGGATGCCCGGCCGAACGGACCGGGCGCTCAGCCCAGCATCGCCAGTTCCAGGCCGATCCAGGCCAGCAGCGCGACCACCAGCACCGCGCCCTCGCGCCGGCTGATGCGCAGGTCGCCGCGCAGCATCGGGTAGAGCATCAGAGCGAACACCGCCGCGGCCGGCAGCTCGAAGCGCACGAACGAGGCCGGCAGCGGCAGCGTGCGCCACGCGGCCATGCCGCCGAGCACGAACAGCAGATTGAACAGGCTCGAACCGATCACGTGGCCGACCACGATCTCGCCCTGGCCGCGCCGCGCCGCGGCGATCGCGGCGGCGGCCTCGGGCAGCGCGGTGCCGATCGCCACCGGCAGCAGACCGGTCAGCAGCGGCGACAGGCCCAGCGCGGCGCCGACGATCGCCGCATTCGGCGAGCCGAAGCCGCCGGCCGCGGCCGGCAGCGGCGCGTGCAGGCTCCACAGGCCGTGGCCGCCGACGATCAGATAAGCGCCCAGGTGCAGCAGCACCGCAGCGATCAGCAGGCGCACGAGGTTGAGGCCGAGGTGGGTCTGGGTCTGGGCGAAGCCGGCGATGGCGTCCTGCACGTCGGGCTTCTCGTGGCGGGTGCGCACGGTCGCGAACACCACCACGGCCGCGAACACGACCAACATGGCGACGCCCTCGCCGCGGCTCAGCGCGCCGTCCAGGCCCAGGCCGATCGTGCCGAGGGTTCCCAGCAGCAGCACCAACAGCAGCGGCGCCAGCGCGCGCCAGCGCACCGTCAGCGGCGCGGCCAGCGCCGCCAGGCCGAGGGTCAGGCCGAAGTTGACCACGTTGCTGCCGACCGCGTTGCCGAGCGCCAGCGCCTGCTGGCCGCGCAGCACCGCCTGCAGATTCACCGCCAGCTCCGGCAGCGAGGTGGCGAAGGCGACCAGCACCAGCCCGGCGGCGAACGGCGAGATTCCCAGGCGCTGGGCCAGGCCGGAAGCGCCCTTGACGACCGAGTCGCCGCCCAGGGCCAACACGAACAGGCCCAGCACGAACAAGCCGACGGCTTCCAACATGGCGTTCTTCCCCTAACTGATGGCTCTGGACCTTGCGATGGCGGCGTGCGGGCCGGTGCCCGGCGACCCCGCCGGCGCGACGCGCGTGCGTACCGCCGCCCTGCCCGCCCGTACCGCCGAGGCCGCACCGCCGCGGCGGTCGGCCGCGACAGCGCCGATTATGCCCAGCCGGACCGGCTCAGGAGCAGCCTTCGACGTAATCGACCTGCGGCGGGATGCCGACGCGCCAGCGCACCACCTTGCCGCCGCCGTCGGTCTCGAACACCAGCACGCCGCCGCTGGCGTCGGCGACGCGCAGCACCTTGGCCTTGGGCTCGTACTTGTGCGGCTGGGTTTCGACGCGGCCGGCATAGAGCTTGCCGATCTCGTCGGCGCTCATGCCCTTCTTGCCGCCGCCCGGCGCGATCTCCTTGTCGTTGCCGACGTCCAGGCGCACGAACTTGCCGTCTTCGACCATGAAGCCGAAGTCGCGCGGATTGCTGCCCCAGATCGGTTGCAGGTAGTAGCAGCCGCCGGGTTCGTCCGGCTTGCCCTTGAGTTCGCCGCCCCAGGCCTGCTTGGCCTGATCGACGGTCATGCCGAAGCGCAGGTCGCCGTAGCCGTCGAAGCGGGACATGCCGGCCGCGGCGGAAGGCGGCGTGGACACCGGCGCAGTCGCCGGCGGCACGTTTTCGGCCGGCTGATCGTCGATCGGCGCGGGATTCACCGGCGGCGCGGCGGACGCGGACTCCTGCGGCGCCGGCGCGGGTTCGCGCTGGCATGCGGCCAGCGCGAGCAGCGCGGCGGCGAGCAGGCCCAGGCGTGCGGGCAGCGAGTTCGGCGCGAGGAACATGGGCGGACTCCGGCGCAAGAGCGCGTTGCGAATGGCCGGTGCAGCCTAGCGGTTTTGCGTGAACGCGGCGAGAAGCGGCGTGCGCCGGCGTTCCCTCTCCCGCTTGCGGGGTGAGGGACCGCGCTTGCGAGCCACTGGCTCGCGCGGGCCCGAACGCCCGAACGCTCTGCGTTCGGGCCGGGGCGTGGCCAGGGTGAGGAGATGAGCGCCGCAGGCGCGAATGCTTCCGACCGCGAAAGCGCGATCAATCGCGCCTGGACGGATCGAAATGCTTCTGCAACCCGGCCCAGCACGCCTGGTAATCGCGCTGGCGGTGCGCCGCGTCGAAGGCCTGCGCCGCCGGGCGGATCACCGCGCGGGTTTCGAACATGAAGGCCATCGTGTCGACGACGACGTGCGGCTTGCTGAGATCGGCGTGCGAGGCCTTGTCGAAGGTCTCCGCGTCCGGGCCGTGGCCGGTCATGCAGTTGTGCAGCGACGCGCCGCCCGGAGCGAAACCGCCGGCCTTGGCGTCGTACACGCCATGCACCAGGCCCATGAACTCGCTGGCGACGTTGCGGTGGAACCACGGCGGGCGGAAGGTGTGCTGCGCCACCAGCCAGCGCGGCGGGAAGATCACGAAATCGATATTGGCCGTGCCCGGGGTGTCGCTCGGCGAGGTCAGCACGGTGAAGATCGACGGATCGGGATGGTCGAAGCTGATCGAACCGATGGTGTTGAAGCGGCGCAGATCGTACTTGTACGGCGCGAAGTTGCCGTGCCAGGCGACCACGTCCAGCGGCGAATGGCCGATGTCGGCGCGCCACAGGTGGCCCTGGAACTTGGCGATCAGTTCGAACTCGCCGTCGACATCCTCGTAGGACGCGTGCGGGGTCGAGAAATCGCGCGGATTGGCCAGGCCGTTGGAACCGATCGGGCCGAGGTCGGGCAGGCGCAGCAGCGCGCCGAAGTTCTCGCACACGTAGCCGCGCGAGGCGCCGTCGAGCAGTTCCACGCGGAAGCGGATGCCGCGCGGGATCACCGCGACTTCCATCGGATCGACTTCCAGCGCGCCCAGTTCGGTGCCGATCAGCAACCGCCCCTGCTGCGGCACGATCAGGGTTTCGCCGTCGGCGTTGTAGAAGAAGCGGCCGCGCATCGAGCGGTTGGCCGCGTACAGGTGGATGCCGCAGCCGTGCTGGCCGGCGGCCGAGCCGTTGCCGGCCATGGTGTACAGGCCGTCGAGGAAATCGACCTCGTCGCCGTCCTCGGGCAGCGGCAGCGGATCCCAGCGCAGTTGGTCCGGCGACACCGGGCCGTCGCCGAAATCGTTGTGCAGGCGCGGCTGGGCGTACGGCGCGAAGGTGCCGTGCATCGCCGCCGGACGGATCCGGTACAGCCAGCTGCGGCGGTTTTCCTTGCGCGGCGCGGTGAACGCGGTGCCGCTGAGCTGCTCGGCGTACAGCCCGAACGGCGCGCGCTGCGGCGAGTTCTGCCCGTCCGGCAGCGCGCCGGCGACGGCTTCGGTGGCGAATTCGTTGCCGAAGCCGCTCATGTAGCCGCGCGGCTGCTGGCGCGCAGAGTCGGTGCTGGGCATCGGGATCACGTTGTCGATGTCGTTGGCTGCGGTGCTCATACGGACTCGCTATGCGGTTGGACGCCGCGCGCATCGGCGGCGTGGCGCCGTGCGGCGGCGCCGTTTCGAAATCTTCGCGGCCGCGGCGCCGGCGCGTGAGCCCCGGCGCGGCGCGGCCGCCGCCCTTCAAGCCATCGCGCGGTAACCCGGCGAACGCTGGGTCGACGATTCGATCGCCAAGCCCAGTTCGCCCGCCAGTTCCAGCACCCGCGCGGTGTCCTTGCGCCAGACCAGCAAGGCGTTCAACTGCTCGCTGAAGCTGTCGTCGAGCAACAGCAAGCGGTAGCCGCCGCCGTGCTGGCCGCGTTCGGCCAGCAACGGGTCGAGCCAGACGAAATAATCGTCCGGCGAGTACCGGCGCCCGTTGGCGTAGCGCGGGAAATCCGCCAGCGGCTCGGCGAAGAAATCGCTGATCTGCTGGTGCACCTCGTCGACCTTGTCGCCGACGGCCAGATGGTTGACCAGCTTGAACACGATCGCGTTCTGGATCAGCTCCTCCGGCGACGGGTCGTCCAGCCAGTCCAGGTCGGGATCGTCGCCGGCGTTCTCGATCGCGGCCGTCAGCGACGCCAGTTCCTCCGCGTCCAGTTCCCGGCAGGTCAACAGGTCGACGAGTTCCTTGAGCATGTCCACGGCCTTGCGATGGGAGGCGCTTATAGTACGCCGCGCTTCATCTGGTCGCGTTCGATGCTCTCGAACAGGGCCTGGAAGTTGCCCTCGCCGAAGCCTTCGTTGCCCTTGCGCTGGATGATCTCGAAGAAGATCGGGCCGATCGCGTTCTGGGTGAAGATCTGCAGCAGCTTGCGCTGGTGGGTTTCCGGGTCGGCGTCGATCAGGATCTTGTTCCTGGCCAACCGGGCGACGTCTTCCCCGTGATTGGGGACGCGCATGTCGATCACGTCGAAGTAGGTGTCCGGCGTGTCGAGGAACTCGACGCCCTGCGCGCGCATGGCTTCGACGCTGTCGTAGATGTTGTCGGTGAAGCAGGCGATGTGCTGGATGCCTTCGCCCTTGTACGCATCCAGGTATTCGTTGATCTGGCTCTTGGGGTCGTTGGACTCGTTGAGCGGGATGCGCACGATGCCGTCCGGCGCGGTCATCGCCTTCGACACCAGGCCGGTCTTGGCGCCCTTGATGTCGAAGTACTTGATCTCGCGGAAGTTGAACAGACGCTCGTAGTAGTCCGACCACTTCTGCATGTTGCCGAAGTACAGGTTGTGGGTCAGGTGGTCGATGAAGGTCAGGCCGAATCCGGTCGGGTTCTGCTCGGCGCCCGGGATCGGCTCGTAGTCGGCGTAGGCGTCGCCCTTGTCGCCGTACTGGTCGACCAGGTACAGCATGCAGTCGCCGATGCCCTTGACCACCGGCGCGTCGACGACGCGGGTGTCCGCGCGCTCGCCGACGGCTTCGCCGCCGTTGGCGAGCACGGCCTTGAGCACTTCGGCGGCCGGCTTCTTGAAGCGGATCGCGAAGCCGCTGGCGCAGGGGCCGTGGGCTTCGGCGAAGGCCGAGGCGAAGCTGTCGGGGGTCTCGTTGACCAGGAAGTTGACCCCGCCCTGGCGGTAGACGGTGACCGGGCGCGACTTGTGCTTGAGCACGGCGGTGAAGCCGAGCTTGCGGAAATAGTCGTGCAGCAGGGCGCCCTGGCCCTTCGGCGCGGCGAATTCGACGAACTCGAAGCCGTCGATGCCGAGCGGATTTTCGAAGGTGGTGACCTGCATGCCGAGGTTGGGCTGTGCATTCATGGCATTGTTCTCGGGTGGCGGCCGGGTCCGCTGCGGACGGCCTCAGGGAAAGTGGTCGTTGTAGTTTCACATGAAACCATAATCAAGACACAGTGCAGCATGAATCGACCGACTTCGCATTCCGGGGCGTCCGCCCCGTCCGACCCGGCCGCGGCTGAATCGCCGTCCGGCCGCCCCGCCGCCGCGCCCGCCCGCGCCGGCGGCCGCCACGCCGAGCTCGACCTCGACCACTTCCTGCCGTACCGGCTGTCGGTGCTGTCGAACCGGGTCAGCGGCGCGATCGCGCGGGTTTATTCCGAGCGCTACGCGCTCAGCGTCACCGAATGGCGGGTCATGGCGGTGCTCGGGCGCTTCCCCGGCCTGTCGGCCAACGAGGTGGCCCAGCGCACGGCGATGGACAAGGTCGCGGTCAGCCGCGCGGTGGCGCGCCTGACCGAAGCCGGCCGGCTGGAGCGCGACACCCACGACGACGACCGCCGCCGCTCGGTGCTGCGGCTGTCGCCGGACGGCTACAAGATCTACGACGAAGTCGCGCCGATGGCGCTGGCGTTCGAGCAGCGGCTGCTGACCGGGATCGAAACCGCCGAGCGCGAGGCGCTGTTCCGTTTGCTCGACCGGCTGGACGAGTTGGAGATGCAGGCTGAGGCCGAGATGGCGGCGGAGTCGCGCTGAAGTTCGTTCGCTCCCTGTAGGAGCGGCGCAAGCCGCGACTGCGCAAACGCAGCAACGACGAACGCCTCACGCAACGCGACGACGACGCAGCGCTACGGCGCCCAGGCGGTTTCGTCGTCGTTGCGTTTGCGCGGTCGCGGCTTGCGCCGCTCCTACAGGAGGGCAACCGCGACTGCGCTTACTTGCGGCGATTGGCGAGCCAGGAAATCAGCGCCACCACGCCGGCGGCACCGCCGATCAGCGCGAACAAGACCAGCCAGTGGAAGATCCCGACGCTGCCCATCCCGCGCGCTCCGTTGCCTTTCGCGCACCATCGCACAAACGAAAACGGCGGCCCAGGGCCGCCGTTTCCGCATCCGCGTCGCAGCGCGCTTACTTCACGCCATGCATCAGCTTCTGCACCAGCGGCGCGATCAGGAACAGCAGCACGCCGGCGCCGACCAGGACCAGGAAGCCGAAGCCGTAGCCGGTCAGCGCGGTCGAGGTGTCCATGCCCTTCTCGCCGCTGACCACGCCGGCGAAGATGCCCGACAGGTTGTTGCCGATGCCGGTCGACAGGAACCAGCCGCCCATGCCGAAGCCGACCAGGCGCACCGGCGCCAGCTTGGTCACCATCGACAGGCCGATCGGCGACAGGCACAGCTCGCCGACCGACTGGATGACGTAGACCATGAACAAGGACCAGAACGGAATCTTGCCGGCGGCGGCCGGGAACGCCGAATCCGGCGACACCGACGGCGCCCACTTCAGCCACGACGGCAGGCTGTCGATGCCCAGCGCCGGCACCACCAGCGGGGTCAGCACCACCACCAGCAGCAGGAACGCCAGGCCGTTGAAGATCAGGCCCAGGCCGAACTTGCGCGGGATCGACGGGTTGGCCTTGCGCATCACGATCCAGATCCAGGCGATGATCGGCGCCAGGGCGATGATCGCCAGCGAATTGACCGACTGGAACCACGCGTTCGGGAACACGAAGGTTTCGGTCAGCTGGCGGTCGACGATCTTGTCGGCGAGGAAGGTGAAGGAGCTGCCGGCCTGCTCGAAGAACATCCAGAACAGGATGTTGAAGGTGAAGATGATCAGCATCGCGATGACCATGTCGCGCTGCTTGGAGCCTTCGCGGAAGCCTTCCACCAGCAACAGGCCGCACAGGCCCAGGAACATCGCCAGCAGGATCCACTGCAGGGTGGCGGCGCCGAGCGCCAGCAGGAAGTACACGACCGGAATCGCGACCAGCGCGGCCAGGAACACGTACAGCACCTTCTGCTTGCCGGCGCTGTCTTCCGGCGGACGGCCGATGCCTTCGAGCTGACGGCGGCCGAACCAGAACCAGAACAGGCTGATCAGCATGCCCACGCCGGAGGCCAGGAACACCATCTTGTAGGCCGGCATGACCGAGGTGCCGAACACCTGTTCGGCGAGGATGCCGGTCAGGATCGGCGAGATGAAGCCGCCGCAGTTGATGCCCATGTAGAAGATGGTGAAGCCCGAATCGCGGCGTTCGTCGCCGACCGCGTAGAGCTTGCCGACCATGGTCGAGATGTTCGGCTTGAACAGGCCGTTGCCGACCACGATCGTGGCCAGGCCGAGCTTGAAGATCTGTTCGTTGGGAATCGCGATCAGGAACAGGCCGGTGGCCATGATCGCCGCGCCGAGCAGGATCGAGCGCTGATAGCCGAGGATGCGGTCGGCGACGTAGCCGCCGAAGATCGCCGCCGCGTACACCAGCGCCAGGTAGGCGCCGTAGACGCGGTTCGCCGGCGCTTCGCCGGACGAGTCGCCGCTGTAGAACTGCGCCACGATGTACAGCACCAGCGCCCAGCGAATGCCGTAGAAGGCGAAGCGCTCCCAGAATTCGGTCATGAACAGCATCCACAGCGGCTTGGGATGACCCATGCGCTGCGGGAATTCGGGAATGGGCGCCTGGCCCTGGGTCGGTATCGCGGCTCCGCTCATGCGGTGTCCCCTGTCGTGTGGAAACTGAATGAAAATCCCACGCCGACGGCACGGGCCGGGGAGATTTACCGGCACAGGCCGGCCCCGTCAAACATTCGTGAAGGCATGCAATGCGTGCTGCGGCGCAACATTTATCCCCGTAAGCGCCTGAACGGGGGAGGTTTTTGCGCGTCAATACGGCGAAAGTCGGGCTATGGGGCGGCTTCTTGCCGCCAACGGGTGACAACTGTCATTAAAAGCCGCGCGAGGGAAGGCAGGCCCGGTTCGCCTGGCGGGGCGGATTGGCTCTTGTGGGCGGGCCTGCGGGGCTAAGGCGTTTGTTTGCGCGGCTGCGGCGGTTCGCGCTCGATGCCGGCAGGCCGGATGGGCCGATTTCATGCCGCTTCGCCGGTGGGGCGGTCCCGGCTTCAGGTTCCGTAGTCCCCAGTTGGACCGATCGTGGTGCGCACCGAAAACAACTCCGGAAAGAACGTCAGCTCCAGCGCCTGCTTGAGGAAGCCGACCCCGCTCGAGCCGCCGGTGCCGCGCTTGAAGCCGATGATCCGCATCACCGTGCGCATGTGGCGGAAGCGCCACAGCTGGAACTGGGTTTCCAGGTCGACCAGATCCTCGCACAGCGCGTACTCGCGCCAGTAGCGGTCGGTGTTCTCGTAGATGCGTTCGAACACCGGTTGCAGCTCTGCGTCGGCCACGTGCGGCCGGCGCCAGTCGCGCTGCAGATGCTCGGCCGGCACGGCATGGCCGAAACGCGCGAGGTACATCAGGAATTCGTCGTACAGGCTCGGCGCGGCCAGCGCGCGCTCCAGCGTGGTCTGGCCCTGCGGATCGTGGGCGAACACCTTGAGCATCGCCTCGTTCTTGTTGCCGAGCATGAACTCGATGGTGCGGTACTGCAGCGACTGGAACCCCGACGACGGGCCCAGGGTTTCGCGGAAGCCCATGTACTCCGACGGGGTCAGCGTTTCCAGCACCGACCACTGTTCGGTCAGCTGGCGCAGCACCTGCTTGCAGCGCGCCAGCACCTTCTGGCATTGCCAGACCTGATCGCTGCGCAGGTGCACGAGCGCGGCGCTGAGCTCGTGGATGATCAGCTTCATCCACAGCTCCGACACCTGATGCTGGACGATGAACAGCATCTCGTCGTGGTGGCCCGGCTGCGACAGCGGGCGCTGCGCCGACAGCAGCTTGTCCAGTTGCAGGTAGCCGCCGTAGGTGATGCGCCCGTGCAGGTCGGTATGGATACCGCTTTCCAGTTCGCGCTGGTTCTTCTCTACGGACATCGTCGGCGGGGCTCGCAGCAGGGGCGCAAAGCGTAGCGCATCCGGACGCGCGCCGGCGCCGCTCCGGCGACCGCGGCGGATGCGTGCGCCGCGCCCCTCGTCGCGGCGCGTCCCGGCTCGCGCACCCGCTCGCCAAGCCCGATTCGCGCACCCCATCCGCGCGGGCCGCGACGGCGGTCACGCGGTCGCGGCGTGTGCGACCGCCGCAGGCGAAAATAGCCGCGCCTGCCCGCCACCGCGCGCAGCGGCGCGCGACCGCCGGCAGGCTCACTCAAGGGGAATGCATGCACTCACTCGCTAGCCGCGCTCTCGCGGCCGGTATCGCTTTGGCCCTGTCCGGCGCCGTCCAGGCCGAAATCGTCGTCAGTCAGATCCACACCGGCGCCGGCTCGTTCTCGAACTCGCCGTATCGCAACAACTACATCGAATTGCACAACACCGGCGATACGTCGGTATCGCTGGGCGGCTGGTCGCTGCAGTTCAATCCCTCGACCAGCGCCGCCAACTGGCAGCGCTCCGCCCTGAGCGGCAGCATTCCGGCCGGCGGTTATTTCCTGATCGCCACCGGCAGTCCCACCGGCGGACTGGCGCCGTTGCCGACGCCGGACCTGCAACTCGGCTTCAACCTGCAGCCCGCCAACGGCCGCATCGCCGTCGTCAGCGACAACCGCACGCTCAGCGGCCAGTGCCCGACCGGCACGCGCGACCGGGTGATCTGGGGCGCGGCCGCGCGCTGCAACGCGGCCGCGGCGCTGGCCTCGCCGCTGCGCAACGAAGCGCTGCTGCGCGGCAAGGACGGCTGCGACGACAGCGGCATCGACTCTGCCGATTTCGCAGTCGGCGCGCCCGCTCCGCGCAATTTGCGCTCGCCGGCGAAGGTGTGCGGCGGGCAGGCGCAGGTCGTGCTGAGCGTGGCCGACATCGCCCAGGCCGAAGGCGACAGCGACCGCACCGCGTTCGCGTTCGTCCTCAAGCTCAACCGGCCCGCGCCGGCCGGCGGCGTGGTCTGGCGCGCCTACACCAATGCCGGCAGCGCGGCCGCGGGCCAGGACTTCGAAGCGCTCGCGCCGATCACCGGCACCATCGCCGAGGGCGCGACCAGCGCGACGGTCACGGTGAAGGTGATCGGCGACCGCGTCGTCGAAGCCGACGAAACCTTCGAGCTGCACGTGGAAGCGGTCACGCCGGGCGTGATCACCGACGCCGACGGCGTGCTCAAGGCCAAGGCCACGATCCTCAACGACGATTTCCCGTTCGTTCCGATCGGCGCGGTGCAAGGCAGCGACGCGCAGTCGCCGTTGCTGGGCCAGCTGGTGTCGGTGCAAGGCACGGTCACCGCGGTCGCCGCCGACGGTTTGTTCGTGCAGAACAGCGCCGCCGAAGCCGACAACTCCCCCGACACCTCCGACGCGCTGTTCGTGTCGACCGGCCAGGCCGGCGATCCGAGCCTGGTCGGCCAGCGCGTGAGCGTGTCCGGCACCGTGTTCGAGCACGCGCCGGATCCGGCCACGCCGGCGTCCACGCTGACCGCGATCGGCGGCTCGCCGCGGATCGACAAACTCGGCGCCGGTACTTTGCCGGCGATGCAACCGCTGCTGTATCCGGCCTACGACGCCGCGCGGCAACTGCGCCGACTCGAAAGCATGCGCGTGCGCCTGACCGACGAACTGCGCGTGGTCGGCCCGACCGGCGGCCGCATCGTCGCGGGCCAGGACACGACGGTCAGCGACGCGACGTTCCACGTGACGTTCGCATCGCTCGACCCGTCCCGGCAGACGCGTCCGCAACGCGAACCCGGCCTGCGCGTGCGTCCGCAGGATCCCGGCGATTCGGCCAATGCGCCGCTGCTGCCGGTGTGGGACGGCAATCCGGAAGTGATCGCGATCGACAGCTCCGGCTCCGGCTCGGGCCCCTTGCAGGTCGCCAGCGAAGCGCGGCTGCGCGATGCGGGCGGCGTGCTGAGCCTGCGCAACGGCCGCTACACGCTGCTGATGAGCAGCGACGGCAAGCCGTTCGTCGTCGCGCCCGGCGTGGCGCCGCGCAGCGCCGACGACGACCGCGACGGCGGCCCGACCGCCGCGCCGCTGCCGCCGCTGCCGGCCGACCGCGCGGTCAGCGTCGCTTACTACGACCTGGAGCGTCTGTTCGACGTGCAGGACGATGCGCGCTACGCCGACGAGGTGCCGACCGCGGCCGCGTTCGAACGCAATCTGCGCAAGGCCGCGCTCGGCATCCTCGACTCGCTCGGCGCGCCGGACGTGGTGGCGCTCGGCGGCGTGGAAGGCAACGCCTTGCAGGCGCTGTCGATGCGCATCGACGCGCTCGCCAGCGAGGCGCACAAGCCGCTGCCGAACTATCAGTACTCGCTGGTCGAAGGCAACGACCCGCGCGGGATCAGGACCGCGTTCTTGTTCAAGACCGCGACGGCGCAGGGCGGCGGCTTCCAGCGCATCGGCAACGCGAACATCCAGCCGATCGGCGCCTACGCGACGTGGGAAGGCCCGGGCCCGTTGTACCGGCATCCGCCGCTGGCGATGGACGCGACCGTGCATCTGGCCGACGGCAGCGCCGCACCGCTGAACCTGGTGCTGGTCGGCATGGACGGCCGCGCCGACAGCGAAACCGGCACCGCCGGCGTCAACGCCGAAGGCGTGCGCATGCGCCGGCAGCGTCAGGCCGAGTTCCTCGCCGGTTATCTCAACCAGCGCCAGAACCAGGCCGTCGACGGAGTCAAGCCGCCGCTGCTGGTGCTCGGCGATTTCGACAACTTCGCCTTCAGCGACGGCTATGTCGATACGGTCGACGCGATCGCCGGAACGCCGGGCGACGACAGGGCGACGTCGGTGCCCGACGGCCAGGACTGGGTGCAACCCGACCTGATCCAGGCCGACAGCCTGATCGAAGCGCAACGCCGTTATTCCTCGGTCGAGCAAGGCAGTACGCAAAGCACCCGCCATGCGCTGCTGAGCGAGGAGTTCGTGCTCGCCAGCGAACAGCTGCGCGTGCAGCGCGCGCGCATCAACGCCGATTTCCCGGCGTTCCTGCACGACGACGCGAGCACGCCGGCGCGCGCGGCCAGCAGCGATCCCTTGCGCATCGCGTGGGTGCCGCGGGTGCGCGCGGACCTGCGGGCGCGCATCGAGCCCGACGGCGCCGCCTCGGTGCCGCTGGGCGAGCGCCTGCGTTATCGCGCCTGGCTGCGCAACAACGGCCCCGGCAGCGCCAACGCGGTCGGCGTGGCTTTCGCCACGATCGTTCCCGACGGCGACCTGCACGTCGTGCCGCCTTCGCCGCAATGGACCTGCGCGGCGCCGGCGGCGAGCGGGAACGCGACCACGGTGACCTGCAGCGCGGCGCAGTTGCCCGTCGGCGCGAACGAGCTGTTCCAGGTCGACGCCGCGACCGTGCCGGCGATGGTCGGCGCCTCGGCGCCGCTGGCGGTGTCGGCGACGGCGCAGTCGTACGACCCGACGCCGGACGACGGCCGTGCGATCGAATACCTGCAAGTGACGCCGCCGGTGGATCCCGGCTCTGCGCCGACGCCCTGACCGCCACCCGGGCCCGCCCGGCCGCACCGCCCCGGCCTCGCGCCGGGGCGGTGTTCGCGGCGCAGCGCGGCGCTTGCGCGCGGCGCCCATTCAGCTGCGTAAAGCGCTGAAAATCACGGCAATTTCGCCAAGGTCATCACATTGCAATCCCGCCCCGGCACAGTTGGGGCACAATCGTCTACCTGCCGAAGGGGTTCGGCGGGTACTCATAATGGGGAGCAACATGGACAAGTTACGGGGCCGCCTGCTGGCGGCATCGGTGCTGGCGTTCGCCGTCGCCGGTTCGGCGCAGGCGCAGGTCGTCATCAGCCAGGCGTACGGGGGCGGCGGCAACGTCGGCGCTCCGCTGAAGAGCGACTTCATCGAGTTGCACAACAACGGCTCGACCGCGGTCGACCTCAACGGTTGGAGCGTCCAGTACAACTCTGCTTCCGGCACCGGCCTGTGGCAGAAGACCAACCTCACCGGCAGCATCGCGCCCGGCGGCTACTACCTGGTCAAGCAGGCCGACGGCACCGGCGGCGGCGCCGCGCTGCCGACACCGGACGTTACCGGCACTATCGCGATGGGCGCCGGCGGCTTCCGCATCGCCCTGATCAACAACGCCACCCTGGTCACCGGCGCGTGTCCGCTGTCCGCGTCGGTCGTCGACTTCCTCGGCGCGGCGTCTTCCGGCGCCAACGGCTGCTCGGAAACCGCGCCCGCAGCGGCTCCCAGCAATACGATCGCGGTGCTCCGCAACGGCGCCGGCTGCACCGACACCAACAACAACAGCGCCGACTTCGCCACCGGCGAGCCGGCGCCGCGCAACAGCGCCACGGCCGCGAACGTCTGCGGCGGCGGCCCGACCCAGCCGACCCTGAGCGTCGCCGACATCTCCAACGCCGAAGGCAACAGCGGCGTCACCGCGTTCGTCTTCACCCTGAGCCTGAACCAGCCGGCCGGCGCCGGCGGCGTGGCCTGGACCGCGTCGACCGTCGACGGCACCGCCACCGCGGGCAGCGACTACACCGCGCTGACCAACCTCACCGGCACGATCCCGGCCGGCCAGAGCAGCGCCACGGTCACGGTGAGCGTCAACGGCGACACCGTCACCGAGCCGAACGAAACCTTCAAGCTGCGCGTGCAGGTCGTCAGCGGCGCGCTGCCGGCCACGCCGATCGAAGCCACCGCCACCATCGTCGACGACGACTTCCCGGTGGTCGCGATCCACGACATCCAGGGCAACGGCGCGCGTTCGCCGCTGGAAGGCCAGACCGTCACCACCGAGGGCGTGGTCACCGCGCGCAAGAGCAACGGCTTCTTCATCCAGACCACCGACGCCGAAGCCGACGCCGACCCGCTGACCTCCGAGGGCGTCTACGTCTTCACCAGCACCGCGCCGACCGCGGCCGCCACCGTCGGCAACCGCGTGCGCGTCAGCGGCACCGTCGTCGAATACATCCCGACCCAGGATCCGGGCCAGCTGCCGCTGACCGAGATGACCTTCGCCAGCTACCAGCAGATCGGCACCGCGCCGCTGCCGGTGCCGGTGGTGCTGCCGGTGGTGCAGCCGACCGCGCCGCTGGACGCGCTGGAACCGTACGAAGGCATGCGCGTGGCGATCCAGAGCTTCAAGGTGACCGCGCCGAACACCGGCAATTCGGTCAACGAGACCAACGCCACCGGCAGCACCCGCAACTTCTTCTTCGGCGTCATCGGCGACGTGCCGCGTCCGTTCCGCGAAGCCGGCATCCAGCCCGGCGACAACCCGCCGGCCGGCAGCATTCCGCCGATTCCGCGCTGGGACGGCAACCCGGAACTGATGCAGATCGACACCGCCGCGGCCGGCGCGACCAAGTTCGAAACCTCGGCCGGCGCGACCATCACCGGGCTGGTCGGTCCGCTGGACTACGGCTTCCGCCGCTACACCTTGCTGATCGAGCCGGGCGCCGCGGTCAACGTGACGGCGGGGCCGGCGCCGCATGCGGGCGTGGAGACGGTCGATCCGAACGCGGTGTCGGTGGCCGGCTACAACATGCAGCGCTTCTTCAACGCGGTGAAAGACTCCAGCGTGCAGGACGAGCCGGTGCTGACCGCCGACGCCTACGCGCGGCGCAAGCAGAAGGCCTCGCTCGGCATCCGCGATTACCTGAAGACCCCCGACATCCTCGGCGCGGTCGAGATCGAAAACCTGGTCACGCTGCAGGACCTGGCCGCGAAGATCAACGCCGACGCGGTCGCCGCCGGCCAGCCCGATCCGAAGTACGTCGCCTACCTGGTCGAAGGCAACGACCCGGGCGGCATCGACGTGGGCTATCTGGTCAAGACCGCCGAAGTGCTGCCCGGCAAGCCGCGGGTGGAAGTGCTGGCGGTGACCCAGATCGGCAAGGACACCACCTGGGTCCAGCCCGACGGCAACAGCGCCAAGCTCAACGACCGTCCGCCGCTAGCGCTGGACGCGGTGGTCCACTACGCCGACGGCCGCGACTTCCCGGTCAACGTAGTGGTGGTGCACCAGCGTTCGCTCGGCAGCGCCGAACTGGCCGGCGGCGACGGCCCGCGCGTGCGCCTGAAGCGCCAGCGCCAGGCCGAGTTCCTCGCCACCTACCTCAACGGTCGCCAGACCCAGGACCCGGCGACCCGCCTGATCGTGCTCGGCGACTTCAACGCGTTCGAGTTCAACGACGGCCTGACCGACGTGATGGGCACCGTGATCGGCGAGCCGAGCCCGGACGACGCCACCGCCGTGCCCGGCGACGGCGCCGACCTGGTCGAGCCGAACCTGATCAACCTGGCCAGCCTGATCGACCCGATGGAGCGCTACTCGTACACCTTCGACGGCCACGCCCAGAGCCTGGACCACACCCTGGTGAACGAGGAAATGGTGGTCAACACCAGCTCGATCCGCCTGACCCATCCGCGCATCAACGCCGACTACCCGGAAACCAACCGCAACGACGCGAACTCGCCCTCGCGCCTGTCCGACCACGACCCGATGGTGACCTACCTGGTGCCGCGCGAGATCGCCGACCTCGGCGTGACCGCGGCCGCCAACGCCGCCTCGGTCGAAGTCGGCCAGAGCCTGGGCTACACCGCGACCGCGACCAACCACGGCCCCGGCCGCGCGGACGCGGTCGGCGTGGGCTTCGCGCTCGACGCCGAACTGCCGTCGCTGAGCGCGACCCAGCCGGCCGGCTGGACCTGCGATGCGCCGCAGATCGCCGCCGGCAAGACCTCGCTGGCCTGCCGCAGCGCCAGCCTGGCCAACGGCGACAGCGCCAGCTTCGCGCTGAGCGCCAACGCCACCGCCGACCTCGCCGGCAAAACGGTGAAGCTGGCCGTGGCCGGCAGCACTGCGGCCTTGGACAAGGTGGCGGGGAACGACACGGCTGAGGCGAGTGTGGCGGTGACGGCGGCGAGCAATGCCACGCCGATCTTCAACGGCCAGCCTTTGATCATCGACGGCGCAGCCGGAGAGTCCAAGATGTTCCGCCTGGAAGTCCCGCAAGGCCTGCGCGCCTTCCGTGTGGCGACCCAAGGCGGCAGCGGCGACGTTTCTCTGTACCTCAAGCGCGGTTCGCTGGCGAACGCGGGCAACTACGACCAGCGCTCGATTCGCACCGGCAACAGCGAGACGGTTACTGCGATCGCGCCGGCCGCGGGCACTTGGTACATCACGGTGTCGGGCGGTGCGGCCGCCTTCGCCAAGGTCGCGGTGCTCACCACGTTCGTGCCCTAAGACCTAGCTAGCTGCACTCTGTAGTCCAAGACCCCGGCTCCGGCCGGGGTCTTTTTTTGCCCGCCCCCCGCCGCCATCGCCGAATCTGCGATCTGCGTCATGCAAAATCGGCGCGCCGCCTTACGTATCGGCGGCTTACCCAAGGGAGCACCATGAACAAGTCAGGGAGCCGCCTGCTGGCGGCAGCGCTGGCCTTCGCCGCGGCCGGCACGGCCCAGGCGGGGGTCGTCATCAGTCAGGTCTACGGCGCCGGCGGCAATGCCGGCTCGACCTACAAGAACGATTTCATCGAGTTGCACAACAACGGCGACGCCGCCGTCAGCCTCGATGGCTGGTCGATCCAGTACAACCTCGCGCCGAGCGCCGCCGCCTGGCAGCGCACCGCGCTGTCGGGATCGATCGCGCCGGGCGGCTATTACCTGATCCAGCAGGCCAGCGGCGGCAGCGGCGGCCTGTCGGCGCTGCCGGCGGCCGACGCCACCGGCACGATCGCGTTGCAGGCCAGCGGCGGCAAGGTGCTGCTGGTCGACCACGCCGGCGCGCTCAGCGGCGCCTGCCCGGCGCCGCGCATCGACGCGCTCGGCATCAGCAATTCGGCGACCTGCTCGGAAACCCGTCCGCTGCCCGTCACCCTGACCGCCACCACCGCCGCGGTGCGCAAGGACGGCGGCTGCAACGACAGCGACGACAACAGCGCCGATTTCGAAGCCGCGCTGCCGGTGCCGCGCAACTCGGCCTCGCCCGCGCGCCTGTGCAGCGGCGGCCTGCCGCAGTTGCGCATGGACGACACCGCGCTCGACGAAGGCAACAGCGGCACCCGTCCGGCCACGATCCGGATCGCGCTCGACCGCCCGGCCGGCGCCGGCGGAGTGAGCTTCGCCTACGCCACCCGCGACGGCAGCGCCAACGCCGGCAGCGACTACGCGCAGACCTCCGGCACCGCCAGCATCGCCGCCGGCCAGAGCGAAACCAGCGTGACCGTCGCGGTCGTCGGCGACACCACGCCGGAACCGAACGAAACCTTCTTCCTCGACCTGTCCAACCTCAGCGGCGCCGCCGGCGCCGACCTCAGCGCGCGGGTGACGATCAACAACGACGACATGGAGATCACCGCGATCGAAGCCGTGCAAGGCACCGGCGCGATCTCGCCGTTGAACGGCAGGCCGGTGACCGTGCAGGGCGTGGTCACCGCGCGCCGCGCCGACGGCTTCTTCATCCAGACGCCGTACAGCGGCGGCGAGCAGCCCGGCCCCGGATCCAGCGGCCTGTACGTCGCGGTCGGCTTCGCCCCGCCGGCCAGCGCCAGCCTCGGCAACCTGGTGCGGGTCAGCGGCACCGTGGTCGAGTACGCGCCCGCGACCGGTCCGAACCAGGCCACGCGGACCCAGATCGGCGGCTCGCCCGGCATCACCCTGGTGGACACCGGCCTAGCCCTGCCCGAACCGGTGCAGGATCCGGCGGCGCTGAGCGCCGGCGCGCTCGAACGCTACGAAGGCATGCGCTTCCTTGCGTCGTCGGTCTCCATCATCGCGTCGGCCGACGGCATCGTCGACGAAGCGCAGGCGCGCGCGCGCCCGACCGGGCTGATGTACGCGACCGGCAACGGCGCGCGGCCGCAACGCACCCCCGGCATCCGTCCCGGCGATCCGCTGCCGCCGGGCGGCGACGTCCAGTACGCCGACGATTACCCGGGCGTGCTCATCGTCGACTCGAGTTCGACGATCCACTCCAAGGACCGCAATCTGCCCCGCGGAACGATGATGGTCGGGCTCGCCGGCGTGGTCGATTACAGCGATCGTCACTACGTGCTGCTGACCGACTCGGAAGACACGCCCGACTATCAGTACCCGGTACTGGAAGACGGCGCCATCGCGCCGGTCGCGGCCACCCAGCCCGATCTCACCGACGGCGCGGGCATCGCCATCGCCTCCTATCCGGCCCTGCGCCTGTTCGATGCCGCCGATTCGCCGAGCGCGGTCGAGCCGGTGCTGACCCAGGCCGCGTTCGACCGCCGCATCGGCAAGCTCGCGCTCGCCGTGCGCAACTACCTCAAGCTGCCCGACGTGATCGGCTTCACCGACATGGAGAACCTCGCCACGCTGCAGACCCTCGCCGCGCGCGTCAACGCCGACACCGTCGCCGCCGGCCAGCCCGATCCGCGCTACGCCGCGCATCTGCTCGAAGGCAACGACGCGCTCGGCCTCGACGTCGGCTATCTGGTCAAGACCGCCGAGGTGCTGCCCGGCAAGCCGCGGATCGAAGTGCTGCAGGTCGCGCAGATCGGCAAGGACACGACGTTCGTCGGCGCCGACGGCAACACCGCGCGGCTCAACGAGCGGCCGCCGCTGGTGCTCGACGCGGTCGCGCACTACGCCGACGGTCTGGATTACCCGTTCAGCACAGTGCTGGTAAGCCAGTTCCCGGACGCGGGCATCGTCGCCAACGATCTGGCCGGGCAGCAGGTGCGGCTCAAGCGCCAGCGCCAGGCCGAGTTCCTGGCCGGCTACGTCAACCAACGCCAGAGCAACGAACCCAACACCCGGCTGATGGTGTTCGGCGATTTCAACGCGCCGGAGTTCAACGACGGCTACGCCGACGTGCTCGGCGTCGTCGCGGGCGTTCCCAGCGCCGACGAAACCACCGGCGTGCCGGGCGACGGCGCCGACCTGGTGCAGCCGGATCTGGTCAACCTGACCGGCCTGATTCCGCAACAGTTGCGTTACTCGTCGTATCGCGAAGGCATCTCGCACCAGCTCGAGCACATGCTGGTCAACGAGGCGATGGTCGGCGCGACCTCGTCGATCCAGATCCAGCGCGCGTGGCTCAATGCGGGCTTCCCGGAGTACTTCCGCGAGCGGGCGGATTCGCCGGCGCGCGAATCGCTGCGCGATCCGTTGGTGGCGTATGTGGTGCCGCCGACGCGCGCGGACGTCGCGGTCAGCGTCGTCCATCCCAGCACCGCTTCGCCGCGCGGCGACTACAGCTACACCGTCACCGTGACCAATCGCGGCCCGCAGCGCGCGCGCAACGTCGGCGTCGGCTTCGCCATCGACGCGCCATCGTTCGCCTCCTCGATCTTTCCGGTGCCCGCCGGCTGGACCTGCGAGGATCCGCTCGCGGGCGACACCAAGAACGCCTTCTCGTGCAGCGCTGCGGCGATGCAGGTCGGCGCGAGCGCGACGTTCACCATCACCGGACCGGCCGCGCTGATTCCGGATTTCGTCATCCGCGGCGTCACCCTGGCAGTCACCGCCACGGCCACCTCGATCGACACCGACGCGAGCAACAACAGCGTCCAGGCCGAGATCAAACCGGCGCGGGATCTGACGCCGCCCGAGCCGTGCGCCATTTCCGAACCGTGCGAGGTTTTGCTGTAAGCCCGATCCGAATCCGCCGCGCTGCGCACGGATGCGCATCGCGCCGGTTCGCAGTCACGGCGGCGATGCCGTAACGTCGCCGCCGCGGCGATCGTCCGACCCGCGAACTCCGGCCCCGCGCCGGAGTTCGCGTTTCCACGCTCGACACATTTGCCGAAGCAGGCGATTCGAAAGCGCGCCGCGCGATGAATGCGCGGTGCGGCAAGCGCAAACCGCGCCGGCCATCGCGGCCTGCCGCGCGCGTGCGGCGCTTGTCATCGATACCCATAGCCACCGCAGTCGCCGATCCGGCACATGCGCACGCGAGCTTCAGCGCTCAGTCCGATGCGGTACGGTTCACGACGGCGCATTCACGCAACGCCCGCATGCCGCGGCTAACTGCCGGGCCGGCATGAAAAAACTCCGCCGCGCCCGGGATTTCGCGCTCGGCTCGTCTGCGGGCCGATTCGCGCGAACTGCGACGCCTAGCGTTTTTTCTTTCGCAATGCATGCCGCACCGCGCAACGTCGCTTAACCCCGCTTTCGGTATCATCCGCGCCAGACGCAGCGCCCCCGGTTCATCTCGGGGGCGCCGCGGCTTTAGCCCGGCCCGGAACCTCCGTCGCTTTGCGACGGTCTCCGGACCCAGCCGTCTGAAGCTGACCAGCGCGCCCGGCACTGGATCCGGGACCGGAACGATTCGGACCTCATCCCCACCTGAGGACCTTCTCCCGATGACCGTCGCCGCGACGTTCGAAATCGAATACCTCCAATACCTCGGCGCCGACGGCAAACCCGTCGCCGAGATTCCGGCCGCGTTCAAGGACGCCAGCACCCTGCTGCCGCTGTTCAAGCAGATGCTGTTCGTGCGCACCTTCGACAGCAAGGCCATCGCCCTGCAGCGCACCGGCAAGCTCGGCACGTATGCCGCGTGCCTGGGCCACGAAGCCACCCACGTCGGCATCGGCGCGTCGATGAAACCTGATGACGTGTTCGCGCCGAGCTACCGCGAATACGGCGCCCAGTTCATGCGCGGCGTGCAGCCGCGCGAAGTGCTGATGTACTGGGGCGGCGACGAGCGCGGCAACGACTTCGCCGGTCCGCGCAAGGACTTCGCCTGGTCGGTGCCGATCTCGACCCAATGCCTGCACGCCGCAGGCGCCGCACTGGCGTTCAAGCTGCGCAAGGAACAAAACCTCGCCGTGGCCTGCTGCGGCGACGGCGGTTCGTCCAAGACCGACTTCTACGCCGCGCTCAATTCCGCCGGCGCTTACCAGCTGCCGCTGATCCTGTGCGTGATCAACAACGGCTGGGCGATCTCGGTGCCGCGCAAGGCCCAGACCGGCGCCAAGACCTTGGCGCAGAAGGGCATCGCCGGCGGCCTGCACTGCCTGCAGGTCGACGGCAACGATCTGATCGCGGTGCTCGAAGGCATGCGCCGCGCCGCCGAGCTCGCGCGCAACGGCGACGGCGGCAGCGTGATCGAATTCATGACCTACCGCCTGCACGACCACACCACCGCCGACGACGCGCGCCGCTACCGCGACGAGGCCGAGGTCAAGGACGCGTGGACGCGCGACCCGATGCCGCGCCTGCGCACTTATCTCACCGACCAGGGCGTGTGGAACGAGGAACTGGAAAAAGCCTGGCTGGAGGAATGCGGCAAGAAGGTCGACGTCGAGATCAACGCCTATCTGGAAACGCCGGTGCAGCCGGTCGAGGCGATGTTCGACTTCCTTTACGGCGACATGCCGGCGGACCTCGCCGCGCAACGCGAACAGGCGCTGCAGGAGAACCGTCGATGAACGCCGCCACCCAGAGCAAGATCGAAACCGCGCAGACCGCCGCCACGCCGGCCGCGATCACCCTGATCGAAGCGATCACCCAAGCGCTCGCCTACGAGATGCGCAACGACCCGAGCGTGCTGGTGCTCGGCGAGGACGTCGGCGTCAACGGCGGCGTGTTCCGCGCCACCGCCGGCCTGCAGCAGATCTTCGGCAGCGAGCGCGTGCTCGACACGCCGCTCGACGAAACCACCATCGCCGGCCTCAGCGTCGGCCTCGCCGCGCAGGGCATGAAGCCGGTGGCCGAAGCGCAGTTCGACGGCTTCGTCTATCCGATGCTCGATCATCTGATCTGCCACGCCGCGCGCCTGCGCCACCGCACCCGCGGCCGTTTGACCTGCCCGCTGGTGCTGCGGGTGCCGTGGGGCGGCGGCATCCGCGCGCCGGAACACCACAGCGAAGCCAACGAAGCCTTGTTCACCAACGTGCCGGGCCTGCGCGTGGTGCTGCCGTCGTCGCCGGCGCGCGCGTACGGCCTGCTGCTGGCGGCGATCCGCGATCCGGATCCGGTGATCTTCTACGAACCCAAGCGCATCTACCGCCAGTACAAGGAAATCGTCGCCGACGACGGCGAGGCGCTGCCGCTGGACGTGTGCTACGTGCTGCGCGACGGCAGCGACATCACCCTGGTCAGCTGGGGCGCGCAGGTCAAGGAAGCGCTGGAAGCCGCCGACAAGCTCGCCGGCGAAGGCATCAGCGCCGAGGTGATCGACGTGGCCACGCTCAAGCCGCTGGACTTCGCCACCATCGCCGAATCGGTGGCCAAGACCGGCCGCTGCGTGATCGTGCACGAGGCGCCGAAGACCGCCGGTTTCGGCGCCGAAATCGCCGCGCGCCTGGCCGAGGAATCGATGTACGACCTGCTCGCGCCGGTCGAGCGCGTCACCGGCTTCGACACCCACATCCCGCTGTTCCGCCTGGAAATGAAGTACCTGCCCAGCGTCGACAAGATCGTCGCCGCGGCCAAGCGCACGCTCGGCCACGGCTGAGCGATGGGTTCGCGCCGGGGTCTTCGCCGCGCGCCGGATCGCTGCATCCTCCGGCGCGCGTCGGCGCGCGCAGCGATATCGCGCCCGAACCCGGCATCGAGCCGCGACGAACGCAACGACATTCGAAAGCATTCAATTAGGGACGACCGGCAATGAGCGATACCAAGACCTTCCTGCTTCCCGACCTCGGCGAAGGCCTGCCCGACGCGACCATCGTCGAATGGTCGGTCAAGGTCGGCGACACCATCCGCCTCGACGACACCCTGGTGTCGATGGAGACCGCCAAGGCCGTGGTCGAAGTGCCCTCGCCCGTGTCGGGCAAGGTACTCAAGCTGGCCGGCGCCGCGGGCGACGTGATCGTCACCGGCACCATGCTGGCCGAGTTCGAGATCGATCCGAACCTGCCGCAACGCGCCGACGGCCAGGACACCGGCCACCACCACGGCGGCGGCCACGCCGCGCCGGCGGCGCCCGCGCCTGCGAAGGCGGAAGCAGCGCCGGCCAAGGCCGAAGGCGGCGAACGCGCCGACAGCGGCACCGTGGTCGGCGCGATGCAGTCCTCCGACGCCGTGCGCAGCGAACAGGCGGTCGCGGTCGGCGGGGTCAAGGCGATGCCGGCGGTGCGCGCGCTGGCGCGCAAGCTCGGCGTCGACCTGGGCCGCGTGCGCGCCACCGGCGCCGACGGCACGGTCAGCAGCGACGACGTCAAGCGCGCCGCCGCCGACGGTTCGGCCAAGGCGGGTTCGATCAGAGCCGGCGCCGCGCCGGCCGCCGCGGTCGCGCCGCGCGCGGCTGAGGTCGCACAAGCGCCCGCTCCCGCCGCCGCGCCCGCGCGCAGCACCTTGTCGCAGTCGGGCCGGCCGATGCGCACCCAGCCGCCGGGCGCCGCCGTCACCGGCCAGCCCGAGCAGCTCAAGGGCGTGCGCCGCAACATGGCGCGGGTGATGGCCGACGCGCACAGCAAGGTCGTGCCGACCACGCTCGCCGACGACGCCGACATCCACGCCTGGGCGCCCGGCAACGACATCACCGGCCGCCTCGTGCGCGCGATCGTCGCCGCATGCAAGGCCGTGCCGGCGCTCAACGCCTGGTTCGACGGCGACAAGCTGACCCGCACCCTGCACCCGCACGTCGACATCGGCATCGCCGTGGACACCGACGACGGCCTGTTCGTGCCGGCGCTGCGCAACGCCGACGTGCTCGACACGCGCGGCGTGCGCGAGGCGATCAACCGCCTGCGCGTGCAGGTCGAAGACCGCAGCATTCCGGCCTCGGAACTGACCGGCTACACCATCTCGCTGTCGAACTTCGGCATGTTCGCCGGCCGCTACGCGACCCCGGTGGTGGTGCCGCCGACGGTCGCGATCGTCGCCGCGGGCAAGGGCCGCCACCAGATGACCCCGGTCATGGGCGGGTTCGAATCGCACAAGGTCATTCCGCTGTCGCTGACCTTCGACCACCGCGCCTGCACCGGCGGCGAGGCGGCGCGGTTCCTGAAGGCGATGATCGACGATCTGGCGCGGGCGAACTGAGCCCCGCGTCCGGCCCGCACCGACGCGTGCGGGACGGACGCCGCCGCGGCGATCCGGCCGACCGGATCGCCGCGCGCATTCCCCGCGAAATCGAACGAGCTCGCCGCCCATGCCTGCTTCAACGCCGCCCACGATCGAAGGACAGCCCTCGGTTCTGCTGGCGCAATGGGCGCTTCGCGCGGAAGACGCAACGACGCTGGGCATAACGTCCGCGCGCGAATTTTTCGTCTACGGCGCCAAGGCGCCCGCTCCCGCGTACGGCCCCGACGCCTGGCGCAGCGAATACGCGGTGCGCGAACGCCGCGCCGACGGCGCGACGCTGCAACACCATCTGGCCCAGCGCGAGGGTCATCGCAGCGCGATGTGGATCGCCGCCGATGCCGACAACGCCGACGAGATGGCCGACATGATCGCGCCCTCGGCCATCGCCTGCCTGACCGCGAAGCCGCGCTGGAAACGCGACGCCGGCGCGATCCCGGTGCGCGCCGACGGCGGTCTGTACGTGTTCCTCAAACAGTTCTACGTGCCCGACCGCGCCGACTTCCGCGCGCGGTTCCACGGCGGTTTCTCGCTGTTCCTGTTCGCCACGCCGCGCGACGGCGACGGCCTGGAACTGGCCCTGTTCGAGCAGGACATGAGCGAGCAGACGGCGGAAGACCACTACCGGCTCGAGGAGCGCATCGGCCGCTTCCTCGCGGCGCCGCGCGATCTGGCCAGCGTGGAAGCGCTGATCCGCGCCGGCGACCCGCACTTCCACGCGTTCGTGCTCGAAAGCCCGCACAGCACCCGGCCGGTGCTGGAAGCGCTGCTCGGGCACGCCAAGACCCAGGCGCTGAAGAAGGCCATCCAGAAGCGCATCGCCGGGATGTCGGCCTGACCGCGGTCCGGACGGTTTCCAGTCGGCCCGCGGCGACGGCGAAGAACGACGAACGAGCCTGAGCGCCCGGCGCGGCCCGCCGGCACCGCGCAGCCCCCTTCCCCAAAACGAGCAACCGCGACTGCGATCACGGCGGTTCTTCCTTGCGCGTCTAGGAATAATAAATTCCGCCAGGAACGCGACAGGGAATATCGCTAGCGTGCGCTATGCGACTCCGGCGCGCGCCGGCCGGGCCTCCTGTCAGCCCGGCCGGCGCCGCCCCGGAGCGCTCCGCCCGGTGCGCCGGCGCGGACGCGCAAGCCCATCGACCGCTAGGGGATTCACCATGAACCACCGCTCACGCCGCGCGCTCGCGCTGGCGTCGCTCGCCGGCAGCCTGCTGGCCGCCGGCGCCGCCCAGGCCGCCGCGCCGAACTTCCAGATGCCGTTCGCCTGCAACGACGTCTGGGTCGCCAACACCTGGGACGGCCACAAGCCCGCCAATTCGGTCGACATGAACCGCCCGGCCGGCGGCGGCTCCACCGCCGGCTCCACCGTGGTCGCCTCGGCCGCCGGCACCGTGCAGACCTCGACCTATTCCACCAACACCGGCTACGGCCATTACGTGGTCATCGACCACGGCGGCGGCTGGAAGACCCTGCACGCGCACCTGCAATCGCGCGCGGTCGCGGCCGGCGACAAGGTCAAGCAAGGCCAGAAGATCGGCGCTGTCGGCAACTCCAGCGCGATCTACACCCTCGCCCCGCACCTGCACTACGAACAGATCTACAACGGCGCGGTGCAGAAGGCGAAGTGGAACGGCGTGGCGCTGAAGTACTTCGAGAAGAAGAACTACACCAGCAAGAACAGCTGCGGCAGCGCGCCCGGCGGCGCGCCGGGCACGGTCGGCACCAGCGGTTCGCCGCTCAACGTGCGCTCCGGCCCGGGTACGAGCTACAGCGTCGTCGGCACGCTCGCCAACGGCGCCGCGGTGACGATCCGCTGCCAGAAGACCGGCGAAACCATCAGCGGCACCTACGGCACCAGCAGCCTCTGGAACAACGTCGGCGCGGCCGGAACCAACAAGTACATCCCCGACGCCTACACCCAGACCGGTTCCGACGGCCGGGTCGCGCCGGACTGCTGACCGCCGCGCAGCGGCGCATCGAACAAGACGCGCAGCAACGCGCCGATGCGACCTGCGCAACTTCGCGCGACAGCGCATCACGCAACGCAGCACGCCGCACCCGCCTCGGCACCCACGTAACCGAGGCCTCTGCCCAGCACTCCATCCATGCCAGAGAGGTTTCGACCATGCCGACTTCCCGTATCCATACCCCGCCGCGCCGCCGCGCGCCGCGCACCGCCGCCCTGCTGGCCGTGCTCGGCCTCGGCCTGTGCGCCAGCGCCGCGCACGCCGCGCGCCCGAACTTCCAGATGCCGTTCGCCTGCAACCAGACCTGGTACGGCGACACCTATCCCGGCCACGGCCTGCGCTACGCCGTCGACCTCAACCACAAGCCGCGCCCGCTCAGCGACGCCGACCTCGGCTCGCCCGTGGTCGCTTCCGCCGCCGGCAAGGCGACCACCTACAACCCGCATCCGGGCACCGGCTACGGCAAGCTGGTGGTGATCGACCACGGCGGCGGCTGGACCACCTGGTACGCGCACCTGGACAGCATCGCCGTCGGCAACGGCGCCAACGTCAGCCAGGGCCAGAAGATCGGCACGCTCGGCAAGACCACGCGCCCGGGCAACAGCATCTCCGCGCACCTGCACTACGAACAGCGCCTCAACGGCGACGACCAGAAGATCGTCTGGAACGGTTCGACCATCGTCTACGACCAGTACGAAGTCGCCTACAAGAGCCGCAACAGCTGCGGCACCGCGCCGGGCGGCGTCGCCGGCACCGTGCGCACCGCCGGCAGCCCGCTCAACGTGCGCTCCGGCCCGGGCACGACTTACAGCGTGGTCGGTTCGCTCGCCAACGGCGCCGCGGTGACGATCCGCTGCCAGAAGACCGGCGAAACCATCACCGGCACCTACGGCACCAGCAATATCTGGAACAACGTCGGCGCGGCGGGAACCAACAAGTACATCCCCGACGCCTACACCTTCACCGGTTCCGACGGCCGGGTCGCGCCGGATTGCTGACCGCATCGCCGCAAGCAACGACCCTCGCGGCGGCGCGTCCCGCCGCCGCGAGTCCGCCGCGCGCCGCGCGCGCAGGAGCACACGCATGAACAACCCGCTGCAATTCGCCAGCGCCCTGCTCGCTGCCGCCGTGTTCGGCGGCATCGTCGGCAGCTCGCTGACCCGCGCCTCGGTCGCGCCGAACGCATCGCCGGCGCAAACGCGCGGCGGGGCGGCGAACGCCGCGCCCGCATCGGGCGCGCCGCGCGGCAACGATCTGGCCGCCTACACTTACCCCGCGCGCGGCGCCGACAGCTTCGACCGCAACATCCAGCGCGCGCGCCGCGACCCGGCCTACCTGCGCGAACTGATCGGCAACTACCGCTTCGAAACCGAACTCGACCGCCGCGGCGCTCTGCTCGCGGTGCTGCAAGGCGTGGCCAACCAGGACGTGCTGCGCGCCGGCCGCGAACTGGCCGACAGCGGCGACCCGCGCCAGCGCCAGCTCGGCCTGGACCTGCTCAAGTCGTTCCCGCTCGACGTGACCGAAGTGCGCGAACTGCTGCAACGCCAGCTGCAGGACGAACGCGACCCGGCGATGCTCAAGCAGCTCGTCGACATGCTCGCGCCGACCGTGATCGCCAGCGAAGACGCCGCGCCCGTGCTGAACCGTCTCGACGCCCTGCGCCGCCACCCCGACCCGGCGGTGCGCGCCAGCAGCGTGCTGCAATCGGTGCAGTGGAACAAATCCGGCGACAACGAAGACATCCTGCACCGCGCCATCCTCGACAGCGACGCCGGCGTGCGCCAGGCCGCGATCGCCGGCATCAACGCCAGCGGCGTGCGCTCGGACCGGCTCAAGGACGCCCTGCTCGCGCTCGCCGGCGACCCGCGCAGCGACGGCGAGACCCGCAACGCCGCGGTGTTCGCGCTGCAGAACTTCGCCATGAACCGCAGCGAATACGCGCTGTACCGCCAGGCCGCCGAACGCGCGGTCGACGGCGACGGTCACGAACGCGAGTATCCGATGCGCTGAATGCCGGTCCCGGCACTACCGCCCAGGGCGCGGACGCGGCAGTCTGGCCGCTCCCTGCACCGGAGACAGCCCATGGCGCACCGCAGCCGCTTGGCCGGTTTCATCATCGATTGCGAGACCGGCGACATCGACGCCGCCGCGCGTTTCTGGGGCGGCGCGCTGGGCCTGCCGCCGGGCAAGGCCGAGGACGACGAGGGCGCGCTCTACGTCAGCCTGGACCAGCATCCCGCGCACCTGTACGTCGCGGTGCAGAAGGTCGACCACCCCTCACGCGTGCACCTGGACATCGAGAGCGACGATATCGACGCCGAAGCCGCGCGGCTGGAGAAGCTCGGCGCGAAGAAGCTCAAGTTCGTGAAGCGTTGGTGGGTCATGGAAGCGCCGACCGGGCATCGCTTCTGCGTGGTGAAGATGCACCACCCCGAAAAGGGTCCGGCGCCGAACGTCTGGGAGTGAACCGTTGTGGGACGGCCTTCGGGCCCGGCGTTTTCGTTTCGGGTCGCCGCGAACCGGAACCAAAGCGTCGCGCCCGAAGGCCTTCGTGCAAGCAAGACCGCGCCCTGAACTCAGGCCTCGCCGCGCGTCTTCGCCGCCAACGGCAGCGACACCCGGAAACACGCGCCGCCGCCGTCCGCATCCATCGCCTCCACCGCGCCGCGGTGCAGGCTGACGATGTCGCGCACCAGGTTCAGCCCGACTCCGGCGCCGCGCTCGTGCGGCTGCAGACGGAAGAAGCGTTCGAACACGCGCTCGCGATGCGCCGGCGGAATGCCCGGCCCTTCGTCGCAGACCTCGACCACGCCGTCGCTGCCGCGGCAGCCGACCCGGATCGTCACCGTGCCGCGGTTGCCGCCGTACTCGATCGCGTTCTGGACCAGATTCACCAGCACCCGCTCCAGCGCCAGCGCATCGCCGTTGACCGGCACCGGCGCGGCCTGGGCATCGAACGCGAGTTCGTAGCCGGCGGCGATCGCCAGCGGCGCCAGATCGGCGGCCACGCGCTGGCCCAGCTCGCCCAGGTCCAACGGTTCCAGCTGCGGCTCGGTGCGGTCGAGCCGTTGCAGGTCCAGCAGGTGCTCGGCCAGCACCGACATCCGCGCCACGTCCTGCAGCAGCCGCTCGCGCTCGGGCGAGGCCGGCATCGCTTCCAGGCGCGCGCTGAGGATCGCGATCGGCGTGCGCAACTCGTGCGCGGCGTCGGCGAGAAAGCGCCGGCGCCGTTCGAACCCCTCGTCGTAGCGCGACAGCGCGCCGTTGACCGCGCTGACCAGCGGCCGCACCTCGTCGGGCACGCCGGCCTCGGGCAGGCGCGCGCCGCGCCGCTCCACGTCGAGCGCGCGCGCCTGTTCGATCACCGGCTCCAGGCTGCGCAGCGACCAACGCACCACCTTCGGCGTGGCGATCGCGGTCACCAGCGCCATCACCGCCAGCAGCGGCAGGATCAGGGTCGCGAACAGCGACAGCGTCATCCACATCAGGCGCGAGGCCGACATCACCCGGCCCTTCTCGGTGGTCAGGATCCGCACCGGGCCGAAGCCCGCGTCGACGCGCTTGAGCCGCGCGCCGGCGATGCGGTCGTCGCCGAACAAATAGCCCAGGCGCGCCTGGCTGACCTGATCGAGCGCGCCGCCGATGCCGGCGAACTCGGCCGGCACCGGGCCGTGGCGCAGCTCGCGGCCGCCCTCGTCGCGGATCACGTACCACAGCCGCGGGATCTCCTCGCGCAACTCGCGCAGGTCGGCGGTGTCGCGCAGGCTCAGGCGGCCGGCGGCGTCGCGTTGCAGCGCCGCCTGCAGCACTTCCACCGCATTGTCTTCGTCGACCGCGACGTTGGCCGCGTGCAGGCTCAGCGCCACCAGCACGCCGAACGCGGTCAGCAACAGGCATTGCAGCCCGAGCATGCGCCACAGCAAGCGGCTGCGCAGCGAGCCGGAGGATTTCATGCGCTCTCCCGCAACAGATAGCCGACCCCGCGGATGCCGTGGATCTCCACGCCCGCGCCGGCTTCGGCCAAGCGCCGGCGCAGGCGCGAGACGTGGGCGTCGAGCGTGTTCGACTGGATCTCGTCGTCGTAGCCGTACACCGCCTGTTCGATGGTTTCGCGCAGCACGGTGCGGCCGCACCGGCGCAGCAGCGCTTCCAGCAACAGCAGCTCGCGCCGCGGCAGCTCCAGCGCGCGGCCGTCGACTTCGCCGGTGCGCGCGTCCAGGTCGAACGCGAGCCGGCCGATCCGCACCGTGTCGGTCTCCGCGCGCGGCGGCCGCCGGCGCAGCGCGCGCAAGCGCGCCAGCAGTTCTTCGACCGCGAACGGCTTGACCAGATAATCGTCGGCGCCGGCGTCCAGGCCGACCACGCGGTCGGCCAGATCGCCGCGCGCGGTCAGCACGATCACCGGCGTGTCGAGCCCGCGCGCATGCAGGCGCGGGATCAGCGCCAGCCCGTCGCCGTCCGGCAGTCCGCGGTCGAGCACGATCACATCGTGCGCCTGGCTCGCCGCCGCGGCCTCGCCGTCGGCCAGGCTGGCGGCGTGGTCGGCGACCATGCCGTAGCGCTTGAGCGCGGCGGCCAGGGCCGCGGCCAGCTCGGGTTCGTCTTCGATCAACAGGATGCGCATGCGCCGATCATCGCCCGCCCGGGTCCGGCGCGCACTGCGCCGTCGCCGCGCTCATACCCCCATCGACCGCCAGTCGCGGCGACGGGTGACCCGGTACACCGAGGCCGGCGGCAGGTTCAAGCGCGCCCGGCCCAGACGCTGGACCTTGAAGCCGTAACGCTCCAGCCACGCGCGCGGCAGCGGGAAGCTCAGGCCGTAAGTGAACTGGTAATAGGCGCCGTCCTCGCCGAGCTGGGCGAACGCGCCGAGCAGCACCGCCAGGCGCTGGCGCGGCGGCAGGTTGCGCAGCGGTAGGCCGCTGACCACCGCGCCGGCGCCGGCCTCGCCGAACAGGCGCGCGCGGCGCAGGCGGCGCGCGTCGGCGCACAGCACCCGCGCTTGCGGGAAGCGTTCGCCGAGCAGCTGCGCGAACTCCGGGCCGAACTCGATCAGGGTCAGGTCGCGTTCGGCCACGCCGCGTTCGAGCAAGGCGCGGGTGAACACGCCGGTGCCCGGGCCCAGTTCCAGCACCGGCCCGGTGCCGGCGTCGATCTGCGCGGTGATCAGCCGCGCCAGCGCCGCGCCGGACGGGGCGATCGCGCCGACCCGCCCGGGCGCGCGCGACCACGAACGCAGGAACGACCACAAATCGCCGCGCGCGGGCGCTGGGCGCGGCGCGGCGGCGCGGACGGCGGGGGTCAGGGGCGGGCTGCTCATGCGGGCGTGGCTCCGAAGCGGGTCTGCCTCGATTGTCCGCATCGGCATTGCGTCAACATTGCGTCGCCGCGACCGCGCTCAGCCGTCGTCCGCCACCAGCCGGTCGCGGCCGCCGGCCTTGGCGCGGTACAGAGCCTGATCGGCGCGGTCGAACACGTGATCCGGCGCGTCGCGCCCGGGCTCGCCCGCGGCCACGCCGATCGACACGGTCAGCGCGAACGGCAGCGCCGAGCGCGCGACCCGCGCGCGGATGCGCTCGCCGACCTCGGCCGCGACCGCCAGCCGCGTGCCCGGCAACACCACCAGGAATTCCTCGCCGCCGTAGCGGATCGCCACGTCGCCTTCGCGGATCGAACCGGCCACCGCATCGGCGACCGCGCGCAGCGCGCGATCGCCGAGCAGATGGCCGTAGCGGTCGTTGACCTGCTTGAAGTGGTCCACGTCGATCAACATCATCGTGTACGCGACCCGGCCGAGCTGGCGCATGGTCTCGGGATTGCCCTGCAACTGCGCCAGCGCGGTGCGGTTGAGCAGCCCGGTCAGGGCATCGTGGCTGGCGCTGTGCAGCAGTTCTTCGTTGCGCAGCTGCAGGTCGGCCTGCGCGCGTTCGAGCTGCAGCGCGAACGCCTCGCGCTCGGACAGCAGCCGGCGCTGCTCCATCGCGTAACGGCGCAGTTCGAACAGGTGCTGGATCTGCCGCCCCAGCGCCGCCAGGCCTTCGGCCTGCGCCGCGCGCAGCGCGCGCGGCGCCGCGTCGAGCACGCACACCGTTCCCAGCGGATGGCCGTCGGGCGTCCACAGCGGCGCGCCGGCGTAGAAACGCAGCGGCCGGCCGTCCTCCAGGCTCAGGCCGAGCGCGGCGAAGCGCGGGTCGGCGGCGACGTCGTCGATCACCAGCAAGCGGTCGGGCTGCGAATGCCAGATCAGTTCCGAACAGATCGAATGCGAACGCGGCAGTTCGCTCGGCGCGACCCCGACCCGGGCCTTGAACCAGACCCGCTCGCGGTCGAGCAGGGCGATCGCCGCGGCCGGCGTGTCGCACAGGGTCGCGGCGAGGCGGACGATGTCGTCGTAGGCGCTCTCCGCCACGCTGTCGAGCAGGCCGTACGCGCCCAGCGCCAACAGCCGCGCGGATTCGTCGGCCGGCGGCGACGGCGCGGACGGAACGGGCACGGCGTGCAACGGGCGGGGGCGGGACACGGTCGGCGCGGCAGGCTTAGGCTCGGGGCCCCCGCAGGCTACTGCGGCGGCGATTCAGCATTCGTGACGGCGTCCGCGGCCTGTCCAGCGTGCGGCGCGACCGTCGGCGCACCGGGGGCGGCGGCTCAGCCGGCGCGCGCCAGCCAGACCTCCAGCCCCTGCGCGTTGAGCTCCACGTCGACCGCCAGCGCCTCGCGTACCTGCGCCTCGTCGAGCGGACTGCCGTGTTCGCGCGCGCGGGCCAGGAAGTAATCGGCCAACGCCGCGCTCAGGCGCGCATGCAGATCCTCGCCGCCGGCCTGCGCGGCCGCGCGCGCGATCCGCACCATCGCGTCGATCTGTTCGATCAACTCGGCGCCGAGGCGCTGCACGTCCTCGACCCGGCCGTAATGGGTCAGGTACATCGCCGCCGGGTCGCGCGCCAGCATCGTGCGGATCGATTGTTTCAGCGGTTCGGGTTCGAACTGCACCGGCGAACTGGTCGGCAGCGCGAACGCGCCGCGCGCCGAATCGAACTCGCGATACGACAGACCGAAGGTGTCGCCGGTGAACCAGGCGCGGCTGCGCTGGTCCCACACGCACAGGTGATGGCGGGCATGGCCCGGCGTATCCACGCACAGCAGCGGGCGGCCGGCCAGATCGACCGTGTAGCCGTCGCCGGCGACGACCACGCGCTCGGCCGGCACCGGCAGGATCTCGCCGTAGCTGCGCGCCATCTCCGCCTCGCCGTACACCGCGGTCGCGCCGGCGACCAGGCGCGAGGGATCGATCATGTGCGGCGCGCCGCGCGGATGCACCGCCAGGCGCGCGTTCGGCAAACGCCGCATCAGCGCGCCGGCGCCGCCGGCGTGGTCCAGGTGCACGTGGGTCAGGATCAGCCAATCGACCTGCGCCGGGGTCAGCCCGTGCGCGTCGAGCGCGCCGAGCAGGGCCGGAATCGAATGCTGGGTGCCGCAGTCGACGAAGGCGGCGCGGCCGTTCTCGATCAGCAGATACGCGGCATCGAAATTCGGCCGATGGAAGCCGGTGTCGACGGTGACGATGCCGAGATCGGCGGTGGCGTGGGCTGCGCTCATGACGAAGGCGGGGCGGGGGCCGGCCTTCAGTCTAGGCCGCGGCGCGCGCCGGCCGCGATGCGGCTTTGGTCGGAATGGCCTGCGCTGGGCGCGATAGCCGACGCGACTGCCGTGGCAGGGGCTTCAGCTCCGAGGCTTTCGGCTCGGTTCGCCGGGAACTCCGCAGCAGCGTATCGAAAAGCGTCGGGCCTGAAGGCTCTCCCACAGGCGGGTCCTTCAGTGCGCGTCCACAGCCGCCGGCTCAGTCGCGGTAATCCTTGACCCCGCGCAACCACCGCCAACGCAGCGCCACCGCCACCGCCAGCACCGCCAGGAACACGCCGTAGCCGAGCGAGGTGGCCAGGATCTGCGGCCACATCGTCCCGTACTCGCGCCCGGCGTGCACATGCGCCCAATGCACCGCCAGCACGAACGCGCACGCCGACACCACCAGCGACACCGCATCGAACAGCTTGCGCGCCGAGGTGCGCGGACGCCGCGGATACAGCCAGAACAGCGCGCCGAGGATCGCGAACCACGGCAGGAACAGGATCAAGGCCAGATTGAGCTCGACGAAGCGGCTCACGAGGCGGCGCGTTCCTGCGCGGCGGCGGCCTTGGCCTGGCGTGCGGCTTCGTCGGCCTGGCGGATCGCGGCCAGCGCCTGCGCGACGCGCTCGCGCGCCGCGGCGTCGACCGGTTCGCTCGCCGCCAGCAGCGCGTCGAGCAGTTCGGCCGACGCGTCGGACTTGGCCCGGCCGAGCAACTGCCCGATCTCCTTCGGCGCGGCGAAGCCGCGGCTCTGCAACAGCACTTCGTCCTCGAGCGCGAGCTTGAAGTAGAACTGCCCGTCGGCTTCGCGGTACTGCTTGAACGCCGGCAGCGCCGTCGCCGCGACGATCTCGCCCGCCACGGCATCGGCCGCCGAGCGATCGCCCGCGGTGGACAGATCGCGCAGCCCCACCGCCTCGCGCAGCTCGCGCATCTGCGCGATCACGTAGCGCTCGCGCACCCGGCGCGCGCCGTCGCGCAGCAGCGCCTCGATGTCCTGCGGCCGCGCCATCAGCGCCTCGTACTTCTCGCGCAGCGGCGCGATCTCGCTGTCGATGCGTTCGAACAGCGCCTGCTTGGCCTCGCCCCAGGCGATGCCGTCGGCGAAGGCCTGGCGCATGGCCTGGGTCTCCTCGGCGCTGGCGAAGGCCTGATAGATCTGGAACAGCGCCGAGCCTTCGGTGTCCTTCGCCTCGCCGGGCGCGCGCGAGTCGGTGACGATCGAATAGATCAGCTTCTTGAGCTGCTCGCGCGGCACGAACAGCGGAATCGTGTTGTCGTAGCTCTTGCTCATCTTGCGGCCGTCCAGGCCCGGCAAGGTCGCCACGCTTTCTTCGATCAGCGCTTCGGGCAGGACGAAATGTTCGCCGTACAGATGGTTGAAACGCTGGCCGAAATCGCGCGCCATCTCGATGTGCTGGATCTGGTCGCGGCCGACCGGCACCTTATGCGCGTTGAAGATCAGGATGTCGGCGGCCATCAGCACCGGGTACATGAACAATCCGGCGTTGATGCCGGCGTCTTCGTCCAGGCCTTCTTCGCGGTTCTTGTCCACCGCCGCCTTGTAGGCGTGCGCGCGGTTGAGGATGCCCTTGCCGGCGACGCAGGTCAGGAACCACGACAGCTCGGGGATCTCGACGATTTCGCTCTGCCGGTAGAACCACACCTTGTCCGGTTCCAGGCCGCAGGCCAGCCAGGTCGCGGCGATTTCCAGGGTCGAGCGCTGCACGCGCCCGGGCTGCTGCACCTTGATCAGCGCATGCAGGTCGGCCAGGAAGTAGAAGCTCTCCACGCCGGGGTCGCGGCTGGCGGCCACCGCCGGGCGGATCGCGCCGACGTAGTTGCCGAGGTGGGGAGTGCCGGAGGTGGTGATGCCGGTCAGAACGCGGGTCGTGGTCATGGGGAATCTGTGGTGGAGCCTGATCGGCCAGTGTAGCGGCTCGCGCCGCGCGCAGAGTGCGCACCGGCGCGGATTGGCTAAACCGCAGGCAACGACGCCGCCCCGCCCCGCAGCCGGCCAGCGACCGCGCTAACCCCGTCACCGGCCGGGGCGCGTTAGCAGCCTGCGTACCCGGCCCCGCCGCGCCGCGCGCGGCCCCACAGGAGATCGTCATGTTCCGCTCATTCGCCTTGCTCGCCGCCGCGCTGACCGCCGGCGCCTGCGTCCCGGTCCAGGCCCGCCCGCTGGTCGAACTGGCGGTGATCGACCGCGACAACGGCGACTGGCTGCCGGCCTGGTCCTGGCGCGGCCAGCAGTGGATCGCCGGCGCCCCCGGCCATCGCTATTCGGTGCGCCTGACCAACAACACCGGCCAGCGCGTGCTGGTGGTGCTGTCGGTCGACGGCGTCAACGCGGTCAGCGGCCAGACCGCGAGCCCGTCGCAATCGGGCTATGTGCTCGACGCCTGGCAATCCACCGAGATCAACGGCTGGCGCAAATCGCTCGACGATGTCGCCCAGTTCGTGTTCACCGACCTCGGCGACAGCTACGCCGCGCGCACCGGCCGCCCCGACAACATCGGCGTGATCGGCGCGGCGGTGTTCCAGGAGCGTCAGGTCTACCGACCGGCGCCGCGCCCGTATCCGTCGCCCTACCCGTATCCGCCGTACGCGCGCGCCGAGGACGGCGCGGCCAAGGCCGAAAGCCGCGCCGCCGGCAATGCCGCGCCCGCCGCGCCGGCGGCCGAGCGCGCGCGCGAATCGGTCGCCGCCGACTCCGTCGCCGCGCAAAGCATCGGCACCGGCCACGGCGCGCGCGAATGGTCGCCGGTCTCGCAGACCGAATTCGTGCGCGCCTCGCGTTCGCCGGCGCAGCTGGTCGAACTGCGCTACGACGACTACACCAGCCTGGTCGCGCGCGGCGTGGTTCCGCGCTACCGCGATCCGGTCTATCGCCCCGACACGCCGCGCGCGTTTCCCGACGGCTTCGTCGCCGATCCGCCGCCGCGCCGCTGGTAAGCCTCACTCGCATCAATTCGTGTACTGCCTGCAGGAGCGGCGCAAACCGCGACCGCGCCAACAGAACCACGACGCACGTTTCCTGACCCGGTTGCATCAACGACAACAACGAACGACCGCTGCATTCGCAACGGAACCAGCGGTCGTCGTTGTCGCATTGGCGCGGTCGCGGCTCGCGCCGCTGCTACAAGGGGCACAGGCCGCAACGCGAAAGGCCGGGCATTGCCCGGCCTTTCGCGTCGCTGATGCTCGCTCGCGATCAGTTCAAGGTCTTGCCGAACTCGCGCACTTCCTTCTCCGCGCGATCGCGTTCCCAGCCGTAGCGTTCCTGCAGCTTGCCGGCGAGGTATTCGGCATTGCCTTCGGCGACGTCGAACACATCGTCGGTCAGATCGCCCCACTTGGCCTGGGCCTTGCCTTTGATCTGGGTCCACTTGCCGGCAATGATGTCTTTGTTCATCGTTCCACTCCTTCGTTGGGGGAATGCGTTGCGGCGCTGGCATCGCGACGTCGCGAACGACGCTGCGCATCGCCGCTGTCCGGTCACGCAGGGCCAGCTTCGCATCGGCCGCATTCGCGATCGGTCACGAATGCGTTAGCTGGCGCTTGATCTCGATGAACGCTTTGAACGCTTCAGCTTCGAAGCGCGACCTGGAACGCAACAAAAAGCGAAGGCCGGGTTTCCCCGGCCTTCGCGGCGTATCGCGTGAATGCGGCTCAGGCGCCGACCGGCATCACTTGCCGTCGCGCACTTCCTCGGCCTTCTGCTCGACCTTCTCGCCGGCCTTCTTCACGTCCTTGCCTGCGCCGGCGACGGTGTTGCACGCGGTCAGGGTTCCCAGCGAAAACAGGGCCAGCAGCAACAGGGCGGTCAAACGCTTCATGGGAATCTCCTCGTTTCGTCGTTGCGGGTCGTGGTTGCGGCCGCGCCGTGGGTCGCGTCCTGGGTCGGGATAAAACGCGAGCGAATGTGAAGCCGGCGTGCAGCGGCATCGGCCCGCACTGCGAAACAAGGCCTTACGCGCGCCGCGGCGGCGGCCGGCGTCAGCCGCGATTCATTCGCGGCCGCGCCGCCGCCGCGCCTCAGTCGCGCATCAGGGTCGACTTGCCGAACAGGCTCTCGACCAGATTCACCGCGAGCTTGGCGGTGCGGTTGCGTTTGTCCAGGATCGGATTGAGTTCGACGATGTCGAGCGAGGCCAGCCGGCCGCTGTCGGCGATCATCTCCATCACCAACTGCGCTTCGCGATAGTTCGGGCCGCCCGGCACCGTGGTGCCGACGCCCGGCGCGATGCTCGGGTCGAGGAAATCGACGTCGAAGCTGACGTGCAGATGGGTGTTCTCGTCGAGGCCTTCGAGCGCTTCCTCCATGACCCGGCGCATGCCGATCTCATCGATGTAGCGCATGTCGTACACGTCGAGCCCGTGCTGCTTGATCAACTGCTTCTCGCCCGGATCGACCGAGCGGATGCCGATCTGGCGGATCTCGTCGGCGCGCATCGCCGGCGCGTCGCCGCCGAGCTGGGTCAGCTCGTCCGGGCCGATGCCGCACAGGCACGACACCGGCATGCCGTGGATGTTGCCCGACGGCGTCACCTGGCTGGTGTTGAAGTCGGCGTGCGCGTCGAGCCACAGCACGCGCAATTGCTTGCCCGTGTCGCGGCAATGGCGCGCGACCGCGGTGATCGAACCCAGGCCGAGGCAGTGATCGCCGCCGAGCAGGATCGGTAACCGGCCGACGCGCAGTTCCGCGCCGACCGCGTCCATCACCGCGCGGTTCCACGCCACCACTTCGGCCAGATGGCGATAACCGGCGACCGGCTTTTGCCAGGGATTGCGCGGGCCGTCGAGATTGCCGCGGTCGACCACGTCGACGCCGCGCGCGACCAGCGCCTCGCCGAGACCGGCGATGCGCAACGCTTCCGGCCCCAGCCGCGCGCCGCGATGGCCGGCACCGACGTCGGTGGGCGCGCCGATCAGCGAAACCGGGGGATAAGTGCGACTCATGCGAATGTCCTCATCGCCGCACCGGAAAGCTCCACGGCGCGGCATCGTTAGGTGAACGCGCCAATGCCGGCGGCACCGCGCGATCGCCGCAACAGGGCCGTTGCGGCCGCCGACGATGCGGGCATTTTAGGGCGCCACCGCTAAGGTGGCTATCGGCGCGACAACACGGACCCAGGGCACATCATCCGCCGAACCTCGCGCGGAATCCGACCAGCGGTCGGGCTCCGGCCCGGTTTCCGTTGCCCGCGATCGCCTGAGTTTGCTAATGATGGCGGCACAGCAGGATCCAAGGAGGGCCTTGTGCGGCTTGCCGAATCCCCATCCGCCGTACTGTTCGCCGCGCTGTGCGGCTGCGCCTTGAGCGCCTGCGCGAGCGCCCCATCCCCTTCGACACCGACGCCGGCCAAGGAGAGCGCCGCCATGTCCCAGTCGTCCGCACCGTCCGACCGCATTCCCGACGCCGAACAAATCGGCACGCGCTTCCTGCAACTGCTGGGCGGGCTCCACCGCCGCGACGACCTGAGCCTGGCCCGGCTCGAACAGGCGACCGGCGTCGCCCTCAAGCCGGGCGGCGGCGGCCCGTTCTACACCCGCGACCTGCAAGCGGGTTGGTACTACCTGTTGAACTACGTCGAGGGGTCCGGCGCGGTCAAGCGCGGCGTCGGCCTGGAATTCGGCCATCGCGGCGATGCGCCGGCCGATCCGCGGCCGATCTGTTCGCTGAGCTTCCAGGACTATCACCAGCGCTTGCGCGCGCTGGGCTTCAGCGACGAACCCAACTACGGCGAGATCGGCCAGTTGATCGACTGGCGTTACCGCAAGGGCGATCTGACGGTCGCGGTGGTGCCGTGGCCGCAGGATCCTGCGGACGCGAAGGCGCCGGTCTGCGTGAAATCGATCGCCACGCTCAATTGAGCAAGGAAGCCCGGCCATGCCCATCGAGCCCAACACCGAACTCAACGCGGCGCTGACCAGTTTCGAAAAGCAGCCCGGCGTCACCGCGCAGCAGGTCGCGCAATTGCGCCACGCGCTGGCGTCCGATCCCGGCATGCTGCGCGACCTGAACCAGGAAGCCACCGCGGGGCAGTTGCGCGGCTTCGCGGTGCAGCCGGCCGCGACGACACCGCCCAGCCTGGTCGGCAGCTACGACCTGAGCACCGGCGTCGTCACCTTGCCCGCGGCGAGTTTTCAGGCGACCGGCACCACCTCCAGCGCCGACCTGCGCGCGGTGGTCCAGGTGCAGGAAATGTCGGTGCGTTTCGGCAACAGCCGGTTCCAGGACCCCAATAACGCCGCGGCGACCCTGCCCGTCACCCAGGACATGATCGACAACCTGCAGGGCGCCATCAACGGCTCGCCGGTGCTGGCGCGCGAGGTGAAGAAAGCCGCGACCACGGCCGATCCCGGCGACACCCAAACGCCGCACCGCAACCATCTGGAGAACTTCGGCTTCGTCTCCGGAATGAGCGCCGGCGGCGCCTATTACGGCGGGGACAAGACCATGCGCCTGCCCGCGGCGCGCCTGCAGACGCCGAACTACGATCCGGTGGACATGACCTTCGTGCTCGGGCACGAAATCGAACACGGCTTCAACCATCCGACCACCCGCGCCGCCACCCAGACGCTGCGCACCGGCGCTGCGGCCATCGCCGCGCAACCCGGCGCGACGCACGACTACACCGGCACCATCGGCGCTTATCTGGAATCCAGCCGCAAGGACGAGGCCGAAGCCGAAATCGCGGGTTGGAACGCCGCGCTGAGCCGGCTGCAGCAGACCAATCCGGCCGCCAACCAGACCGACATGCTCAACACCAACAACTCGCGCATGCGCGATTTCGTCCAGCGCGATCCGACCAGCGGCGCGGTGGTTCCGCTGCCCGCGCCGGCCGGAAAGCAGCCGCTGAGTTTCAACGCCGACGGCTCGCTCAACCCCACGCCCGACAATGTCGCGGCAATGGGGCGGCAGTACTTCGACCGTCCGCCGAATCCGGCGCCCGCCGTCGACCGTCCGCTCGGCGTGGGCGAGCGCGGATCCTCGGATTACTCCAACTATTACGGCACGTTCGCCATCGAAACCGCGATCGGCGCCGAGCGCGCGCATGCCCAGACCCATTCGGGCAGCGTGCATCCGGGCGTGACCCATCGCATGACCATCAACATGGGCAGCCTGCGCTTGAACGAAAACCTGCTCGAACGCGAAGGCATCGACATCCGGATCAATCCGGGCACGCCGCAACCGTATTACGACAGCGGCCAAACGCCGCCGGCGCTGCATCATTTCGATCACACCCAAAGCGGCGCCAACGACCACACCCACGTCCCCATCGCCGGCACGCCGCCCGCACCGTCGGCGCTGGAGCGGCTGTCGCCGAACGACCGGGCGATGTTCGAGCGCTTACGCGAGCAGGCGCCGGCGCATCTGCCCGAGGACGTGCTCGGGCGCGCGCTGGCGGCGACCAAGGCGGCCGGCATCGAGCGGCCGGATCAGATCGCCTCGGCACGGCTCAGCGGAGAGCGCCTGTGGGTCGAGGGCACTACACCGGGCTTCCATGCCGCGGTGGAAGTCTCCGGCAATGGCCCGGGGCTGCGGGAGCTCGCGCAAACGCCGCAACCGGCGCAGGCGCAGCAGGAACAGCAGTCCCAGCAGGAACAGGTCAAAGCGACGGCGCCGCGCGCGCATTAGCGCGCTGCGCGTCGGCTGTCGCGGGGCGACAAGGCCGTATCCGGAAACGTGCGGTGCGTGGATCGATCGATACCGAGCGACGACCATGCGCAAGATTGCGGACGACGCCAGGCCGCGTTTCGATGCAGCGGTGGGTCGCAGCGATGCCGGCCTTCTGCGGGCGGGTGAGTTCGTCGATGCGGTGTGCGCGGGGATCGGCGCGGTTGCGGCGGGGGGCCGGAACGAGGGCGGCCTTCGGATGAGGCGGCCGGGCGGTTGCGTTGTCTCGGTTTCACGTGGTGCCGCTTGTCCGAATCGAACGGACGACCGCTCGCTTACAAGGCGAGTGCTCTACCAACTGAGCTAAAGCGGCAACGAAACGCGAGCCGGCACGGCCGGCCGGGGCATTCTATCGCGCCGGCGCGCCCGGCGGACAAGCGCGGCCGGCGCCCGCCTTCAGCGGACCTTGTCGCAGGAAATGCCGCGCCAGCGCTGCGCGCCGGCGGCCACGCGCAGGGCTTCGCCCTTGGCGCCGACGCTGGCGGCGTCCAGCCACACCTGGCCGCTGCTCTCGCCGAGCGCCTCGACCTTGACCGCGAACCCCTTGGCGGCCAGTTCGTCGCCGCGCCGGCGCGCGGACTCCTCGCTGCGGAAACGGCCCAGGGCGATGGCATTGGCTTCGGCGCCGCTCATCACGAACAGATCGCTGAAGCCGGCCGCACGGATGCGCTGCGCGGCGGCCTGCGCGGCCTCGGAGTTCGCGGCCGGCAAGTACACCCGCCAGCCGCGCGAGTTGCCGCCGCCGGCCAGGCTGCGGCTGGAGACTTTCTGCGTCAGCGGCGCCAGCTTCGCCCGCGCCGCGGAGGCGGCCGCGTCATCGGCGAACGGCCCGACGCTGAAACATTGCGGCGGCGTCGCCGGCGCGGGCGGCGGTGTGGCGGCCACGGCGGCGGCCGGTTCGGGCTTGGCTTCGCCGGGCTTGGTTTCGGCAAGCTTGGCGTCGTTGGGCTTGCTGTCGCTGGGCTTGCTGTCGCCGGCTTTGGTTTCGCCGGCCTTCGCTTCATCCGCCTTCGCTTCGAGCGGCTTCGCCTCGGCGGGCTTGAGCGCTTCGACCGGCCGGCTGGCGGCCGCAACCGGCGCGCCGCGCCGGCCTTCGTCGGCCAGTTGCAGCCGCGCCACGCCGAGCGGCAGTGTTTCTTCGGCCGGCGGCGGCGGCGCGGGACGCGCGATCCACCACGCGGCGACGCCGAGGTTCAGAGCGGTCAGCAGGACGATGAGGGCGCGAACGAGCATGCGGGGATTCTAGCCTGCGCGGTCAGGATGAAGTTTCGACCGCCGCCCAGATCGCCAGCCCTTCCAGCACCAGCGACGGCGCGGCCTGCGCCATCGGCAACGCGGCCGCGAGCGCATCGCTGCCGCCGCCGTGCAACAGCAGCCGCGGCGTCGCGCCCAGGCGCTGCGCGGCGCGGGCGAGGCTGCGCTCGATCAGCGCGATCGCCGCGCCGTCGGCGCCGGACGCGAGCGCGTCCTCGGTGTCGGCGGCGAAATCCAGGGCGCGTCCGCCGTGCTCGGGCAGTTGCGGCGCGCGCGCGTGCAGGGCTTCGCGCATCAGCGTCGGCGACGGCGCGATCAGGCCGCCGTGGTGCGATCCGTCGGCGTCGAGCAGGTCGATCGTCAGCGCGGTGCCGACGCCGCAGATCAGGCTCGCGCCGCGCGCCTGCGCATGAGCGCCGAGCAGGCCGAGGAAGCGGTCGACGCCGAACTTGCGCGGTTCGGCATAGGCGATGCGCACTTCGCCGAAACCGGGCGCGCGGAAACGGGTCTGGGTGCGGGCGATGGAAATGCGGCCGCAGCGCGCGCTCAGCGCCTGCAACACCGCCATGCGCTGGGCCGGATGGGCGACGCTGGCCAGATAGGCCACGTCGATGCGCTCGCGCGGCAGGTGTTCGCTCAGCGCGGCGGCGATGTCTTCCTCGCGGTGCGGCAACGCCAGCGCCGCGCCGGGACGGCCGTCGGCACGCAGCGGCGCGCACTTGAGCCGAGTGTTGCCCAGATCGAACAGCCAAGCGTTCATCGCGGCGCTCCGCCGCGGCGCACGCTGACTTCGCCGGCATGGAAGCGGCGCTCCTCGCCGTCGTCCAGGCGCACGCGCAGCGAGCCGTCGTCGGCCAGGCCGAGCGCGGTGCCGCGGTGCTCCGCGTCGTGGCCGAGCACGCCGACCGCTTGTCCGGCCAACGCGTCGAACGCGGCGTAACGATCGCGGAACGGCGCCAGGCCGTGCGCGTCGAATTCGTCCAGCGCCGGCAGCAGCGCGTCGAGCAGCGCGGCGACGACGTCGTTGCGCGCCAGCGGCCGCGCGCCGGCCAGCGCGGCCAGATCGCACCAGGGCTGATCGATCTGCGCCGCGGCCGCGGCCGGCATGCGCACGTTGAGGCCCAGGCCGATCACCGCGCGCGCCGGGCCCGCGTATTCGCCGCCGCCTTCGACCAACAGCCCGCCGAGCTTGCGCAGGCCGTCGCCGTCGAGCGCGACCAGATCGTTCGGCCACTTCAGCCGCACCGAATCGAACCCGAGCGCGTGCAGCGCTTCGGCCGCGGCGATGCCGGCGACCAGACTCAGGCCGCCCAGCCGCGCCAGCCCGCCGCCGAACGCGCGCGCCAGCGACAGATACAGGTGCGCGGCCAGCGGCGACGCCCAGACCCGGCCGCGACGGCCGCGGCCGCCGGTCTGGCGTTCGGCCAGCAGCACCGCGGCGCCGCGCGCCGGCGTGTGGCGGCGCAGCAGCTCGCTGTTGGTCGAATCGATGGTCCAGGCGATGTCGAGCGAATCCAGGCGCGCGCGCGCCGTCGGCGCCAAGGCGGCTTGGATCGTTGCGGCGTCGAGCAAATCGAGCGGTTGCGACAAGGCATAGCCGCGCCCGGGCTTGGCTTCGATCGCCACGCCGGCTTCGCGCAACGCCTCGATGCGTTTCCATACCGCGGCGCGGGTCTGCCCCGCCGCCGCGGCGAGCGCATCGCCGGTGGCCGGGCCCGCGATCAGGCGTTGCAACAGCGCGCGGTCGTCCATCAGCCCTTGCGCCAACGATGCAGCAGGCGCGCGCGGGCGAAGCGCGATTCGGTGCCGGCGCGCAGCCGCGCCAGATTGCCGCGATGGGTGAACGCCACCAGCGCCGCCGCGGCCACGCAGAACCACAGCCGCGGCGCGCCGGCGTCGCTCAGCCAGGCCAGCAACGGCAGGCACAGCGCGGCGACCACGCTGGCCAGGCCGACATAGCCGCTGACGACGAGGGTCGTACCCCACACCAGCAACAACACCGGAATCGCGAACGGCCACAACACCGCGAGCCCGCCGACCACGGTCGCCACGCCCTTGCCGCCGCGGAAGCCGTGCCACAGCGGCCAGACGTGCCCGAGCACCGCCGCGAACGCGGCCAGATAGCCGTGCGCGGTCACCGACAGCCCGTCGCCGAGCGGCGCGTACCGCAGCGCCAGCCATGCGGCCAGCGCGCCCTTGCCGATATCGATGGCGACCACGCCGAGGGCGAAGCGCAGGCCTTGCGTGCGCAGCGCATTGGTGCCGCCGGCGTTGCCGCTGCCTTGAGTGCGGATGTCGACGCCGCGCAGCTTGCCGAGCGTCAGGCTGCCGGACACCGAACCGATCGCGTACGCCGCGGCCAGCAGCGCCAGCGAGCGCGGCTCCGGGACGGCGAGGGACAGGGTCGGCGCGAGGGCGGAAAACGGCATGGCGCGGATTATGCGGGAGGCGGCGGGATTTTCGCTGCGGGCGCGACGCGACTGACTGTTGTGGGAGCGCGCTTTTGTGAGGGCGCCCTATTGTGAGGGCGCCCTATAGCGAGAGCCGGCTTTTGCGAGAGCCGCCTCTTTGTGGGCGGCCGCTTTTGTGGGAGGGTCTTCAGGCCCGACGCTTTCCGGTCGATTCGCCGCGATCCGGCACAACAGCGTCGGGCCTGAAGGCCCTCCCGCAAAAGCCCGGCCACAGCAATGCTCCCTCGAACGCCGCAGCCCGCGACCTCAAACCGCTCCCGGCACCGGCTGCAACGACGCCAGCAGCGCCCCGCGCCCCGCATGCGCGCCCAGCGCCGGCCCGGTTTCGACCAGGAAGGCCTGCTCCAGATCGAGCCGCCGCCGCAACGCCTCCAGCAGCCGCTCGCCGTCCTCGCGCGCGTCGCAGTGGCCGACGATGGCGCGCCAGCGCTGCCCGCGCGGCGTGCGCCGGGCGATGTAGCCGGCGAACGCCTCCGGCGCGCCGGCGCGGGCGAACACCCCGCCGACCACGCCGAGGCGGCCGTCGGCGCGGATCCGCGCGATCGGGGTCAGCCCGGTCCAGCGCACCAGCCGCCCGGCCCACGGCGGGATCCGGCCGCCGCGCACCGCGTGCGAGATGTCGCGCGCCATCGCCCAGGTCGCGGTCAGCGGCTTGAGCCGCTCCAGTTCGGCCAGCACCGCGTCCGCGGCGATCCCGTCGGCGGCCAGTTCGGCCGCGCGCCAGGCCAGCAGCGCCTGGCCGCCGGCGGCGTTGCCGGTGTCGAACACCCGCACCCGCCGCGCATCGCTGCGCGCGGCGGCCTGTTCGCCGGCCTGCAAGGTGCCGGAGACCGCGCGCGACAGGCCCACGTACAGCACCTGTTCGCGATGGCCGAGCAGGAAATCGAAGACCCGGCGGAAATCGCCCGGCGGCGGCTGACTGGTGCGCGGCAGCTCGCCGCCGGCGGCCATGCGCCGGTAGAACTCGGCGGTGCTGAGCCCGGCCTTGTCGAGATAGTCGCGGCCGTCCACCGACACCCGCACCGGCACCAGCGCGATGCGGTAGCGCTCGGCCAGTTCCTCGGGCAGATCGGCGGCGCTGTCGGTGGCCACCGCCAACGCCTGCGCACGCTCGATGCTGCGCTGCTGGGCGAGCATGTCGTCGGCCTTCATGCCTTCGACCGAACCGAACCTTGCGCAGACGTCGAACAGCGCCTGCGGCGCGCCGACGTGGCCGTGCACGCGCATGCGTGTGGCGCCGCCGGCGAGCACCAGCGAATCGGCGCCGATCGCCTCAAGCGCGTCGCGCAGCGCCTCGCGCGGCAAGCCCTCGCCGAGCAGCAGGCATTCGCTGCACCAGCGCTTGAGCGGGTCGACCGCGTCGTGCGCGGCCGGCACCGCCTCGCCGTGGCCGTGTTCGTGTCCGCAGGCCTCGTTGGCCGCGGCCGCCGCCGCGCGCATGCGCAGCGCGCGCGGGCCGCCGTCGACGAATTCGGCGATGCCTTCGAGCAGGTCGACGAAGCCCTGCGCGCCGGCGTCGACCACCCCGGCGCGCTGCAGCACCGCCATCTGCGACGGCGTGCGCGCCAGCGCGCTGCGCGCACGCGCCAGGGCCTGGACGAAGCCCGGGCGCGGGTCGCCGTCGGCGCTGGCGCGCGCGGCCTCGTCGAGGGCGTCGGCGAAGGCGTTGATGACGCTGAGGATGGTGCCCTCGACCGGATGCGCCAGCGCCGCGCGCGCGTTGCCGGCGCCGTGGCGCACCGCCGCGGCCAGGGTCGCCGCGTCCAGCACGGGTTGGGCGCGCGCGTACTCGGCCACGCCGAACAGGAACTGGGCCAGGATCGCCCCGGAATTGCCGCGTGCGCCGTCGATGGCGTCGTCGCCGACCTGCCTGAGCAACTCGCCGATGTGCCGGCTGCGCCGGCTCAGCGCCCCGTTCAGCAGGCTGCCCAGGGTGTAGGCCAGGTTGCTGCCGGTGTCGCCGTCGGCGACCGGGAAGACGTTGATGCGGTTGAGCGCGTCGCGCCCGGCGATGACCCGGCGCGCGCCGGCGATCAAGGCCCGGCGCAGGGCCGGGGCGGTCAACGGCGGGCGGGGCGTCGGCATGAACGGGAGTCTGGCGCAAATGCGTGCCACGGTTTGCTGCGGCGCACAATGGGCGCCGCCGCGAGCCGCCGGATTCGGTACGGTTTTCGCGTTATAGTCGGCAACTGCCACGACCCCCGGGCGGGGTCGCGCCGCTCCCAAGGATTCCGCCATGTTACGGATCTGCCTGTGCCTGCTGTTCCTGTCCGCGAGCCTGGCGGTGACGCATGCGAGCGCGCGCGAGGTCAGCAAGCTCAGCCCGAACGACGCCTGCTCCAGCAGCAACGCGGCGGCCAAGGACGTCCCGGCGCGGGCCCAGTCGCGCGGCGGCAATCCGCCGCAGACCGCGCGCGACACCAAGGCCAAGCCCAGCGTGCATAGCGACAGCGACAGCGGCAACCGGCTGCAGTCGCCGCGCTGGCATAATTTCCTGCCGGGCATGTTCCGCTGACGCGCGACGCTTAGCCCGCCTTTCGCCGGGTCCGCCTTGTTCGAGTTCCTGCGCCGCCTGCGGCGGCCCGCCGTCATCGACGATGCCCTGTGGCGCGACACCGTCGCCGCGGTGCCGTGGGCGCAAGCGCTCGACGCGCCGCGCCGCGAGCGCCTGCGCGAACTGGCCGCGCGCTTCCTGCACGAAAAAACCATCAGCGCGATCGGCGAGTTCGAACTCGCCGACCTGCAACGCGCGCAGTTGGCGACCTTGTGCTGCCTGCCGCTGCTGGAGTTCGGCAGCGAAGGCCTGCGCGGCTGGTCGCAGCTGATCGTCTATCCCGAGGCGTTCCGGGTCGGCCGCACCCACCTCGACGCGGCCGGCGTGCTGCACGAATGGGAAGACGAGTTGATCGGCGAATCCTGGGACGCCGGCCCTTTGATCCTGTCCTGGGCCGACGTCGCCGCCGACTGCGCCGACCCGCGCGCCGGCTTCTGCGTGGCCGCGCACGAGATGGCGCACAAGCTCGACGTGCTCGACGGCGCGCTCGACGGCACCCCGCCGCTGCCGCGGCCGTGGCAACGCGAATGGGCGCGCGATTTCCAGAGCGCGTACGACGCGTTCATCGAGGAGGTCGACAGCGGGCGCGAGACCTTGATCGATCCGTATGCGGGCGAAGCGCCGGAAGAATTCTTCGCCGTCGCCACCGAGTACCACTTCAGCGATCCGCAGTTGCTGCGCGAGGCGATGCCGGAGGTGGCCGAGCATTTGCGGCGGTTGTATGGGGCGTCGCCGTTCGCTTGAGGATGCGGCGGCTGGCGTCGATGCCGCAATAGGCTGGCGGCGTCGTTGACGACGATTCGCGGTCGCGGCTTGCGCCGCTCCTACAGGTAGATCGCGTTTTCCTGTAGGAGCGGCGCAAGCCGCGACCGCGACAACACACCTACATCGAAATCCTCGCGGCGCCCGCGCTCTCCCGCGCCGTGCCCACCCGCTCACAACCCCGGCGGCAACTTCACTTCGAACCGCGTACCGCCGAGTTCTTCGGACGCGATGACATCGAGCGTCCCGCGATACCCGCGCACCAGATCCTGCACGATCGCCAGACCGATGCCGTGGCCCTGCACGCGCTCGTCGCCGCGCACGCCGCGCTGCAGGATCGTGGCGACCTTCTCGGCCGGAATGCCCGGGCCGTCGTCGTCGACCGCGAGCAACAAACCGGGACGCCGGTTGGACGCGGTCTCGCCGGGCTTGACCGTCAGCAGCACCCGCGAATTGGCCCACTTGAACGCGTTTTCCAGCAGGTTGCCGAGCAGTTCCTGCAGATCGCCCGGCTCGCCGTGGAACTGCACGCCGTCGGCCAGATCGAACTCGCACAGGATGCCCTTGGACGCGTACACCTTCTCCAGCCCGCGCACGATTTCCTCGGCGTGCGGCTCGATCGCGATCGGCGCAGCGAACAAGGCGTGGCCGCCGGACGCGGCGCGCGCGAGCTGGTACGACACCAGCTCGTTCATGCGCCGCAGTTGCAGGTTCAAGTCCTCGCGCAGCTCCGGATCCAGCGGCGCGCCGTTGCGGTCGTCCAGGCGCGCGTGCAGCACCGCCAGCGGCGTTTTCAGGCTGTGCGCGAGGTCGGCCAGGGTGTTGCGCTGGCGGTCGAGGTTCTCGCGCTCGCTCTCGATGAAGGCGTTGATGCTCTCGGTCAGCGGCTCCAGCTCGCGCGGATGGCGCTCGCTCATGCGCGAGGCCGCGCCGCGCTGCACGCGCTTGAGCTCCTCGATCACGCGCTGCAACGGACGCAGGCTCCACTGCATGATCAATGCCTGCAACAGCAGCAGGATCACGCCGGCGCCGCCGAGATAGCGCCACAGCGCCTGGCGGAACACGCCGACCTGATGGCGCAGCTCGCTGGTGTCCTCGAGGATGTAAATCGTGTACTGGAACTCGCTCTTGGGATCGCCGTCGACGCTCCAGATCAGGCCGCGCCCGTAGCGGTACGCCTCGCCGGACTTGCCGTTGATCTCGGTCAGCGACAGCGGGCCTTCGAAGGACTCCTCGGCGGCCTTGAGCATGCCGCCGTCGGGCAGCACCGGCCCCTGCGCCGACATCGAATCCCAATGCCCGTTGGGCAGGATCACTTCCGCGTACAGGCCGCTGCCCGGACGGTCGAAACGCGGGTCCGGCGGGTCGTAGGGCGGGATGATTTCGCCGCCGCGGCCGAAGTCGGTGTCGGCGGCGTAGGCCAGCGCATAGCTGGTCAGGCGCTGGCGCAGGTTGTTCTCGGCGGTTTCCAGGAATGCCCGGTCCAGGGCGACGCCGGCCAGGGCCAGGAACGCGAGCAGGCCGAGGCTGGCGGCCAGCAACTGGCGCGCGCGCAGCGAGCGGGGTTGGCCCCAGCTCATGGCGATGCGTGGGCCGTCCGGCCCGCTGCGGTGGAAGACGCGGGCCGCATGGGTCCGAACTGCTCCTGGGACCGAACTGGGAGAAAGTGCTTGCCGCCGCGAATGCGGCGGCCTATTGGATCGCCGCCGTGCGAAACCTGTCAATCGGCGGACGATGGCGCCGCGAGGGGCGCGTCAGCGGACGGACAGCTCAGTCGCCGCTGCGGGGGATGGCGAAACGGTAGCCGCGGCCGCGCACGGTCTCGATCGGCTTGAGCGCGCCGTCCGGATCGAGCTTCTTGCGCAGACGGCCGATGAAGACTTCCAGCACGTTGGAGTCGCGGTCGAAATCCTGCTGGTAGATGTGCTCGGTCAGGTCGGCCTTCGAGACCAGCTCGCCGGCGTGCATCATCAGATATTCCAGCACCTTGTATTCGTAGCTGGTCAGATCGACGTTGCCGCCGTTGACGCTGACCGTCTGCGCGGCCAGGTCGAGCATCACCGGGCCGCATTCCAGGGTCGGCTTGCTCCAGCCGGCGGCGCGGCGGACCAGGGCGTTGAGGCGCGCCAGCAGTTCTTCGACGTGGAAGGGCTTGACCAGATAATCGTCGGCGCCCTGCTTGAGGCCTTCGACCTTGTCCTGCCAGCTCGAACGCGCGGTCAGGATCAGCACCGGGAATTTCTTGCCCTCGTCGCGCAGGGCCTTGATCAGTTCCATGCCCGACATCTTGGGCAGGCCCAGGTCGATGATGCCCAGGTCGAACGGCACTTCGCGGCCCATGTACAGGCCCTCCTCGCCGTCTTGCGCGGCATCGACCGCGAAGCCCTCGCGCTTGAGGCGCGCGGCCAGGGTCTCGCGCAGCGGCGCTTCGTCTTCGACCAGCAGAATTCGCATGGGCACTCCCTTGATAAATTGCGGCCCGACAGGATCGTTTTGCGGACCGTCGGAGCGAAGGTTAGTCGTTATTGTTGTCGTCGCGGCGTGTAGGGCGGTCGTCGTCGCGGCGCCCGCCCCGTTGCTGCGGGTCGTCCATGTATACCCGGACCCGGCCGCTGGAATCGACCACTTTCACCCGATTGACGTCGCGGCCGTCGAAGGGAACGCGCTCGGCGCTCAAGACCTGGCCGCCGCCGCTCTCGCGCTCGAACCGACGTACCGAGTCGGACAGGGAGCTGCGTTCCTCGCGGCGCTCGTGCCCGCGCCAGCGGCCGTCGTCGTGCTGCGCCCAGGCGTTGCCGGCCGCCAGAAAGGCGACGAGCAGCAGCGAAGGAGCACGGGCAGTGCGGAGGCGCATGGCGTTCGTGACGAGTCCCCGGCGGAACGATATGGTGGCGAATAAGCGACGTGCCGGCATTTTCGGAACGCAGCGGTGAATCCGATCTGAACTTTCCCGGGCCTTCCGGGCGGCATTCAGCCCGTGCGGAACCGGGTCACATCGTAGCCGTGCGGACGGTTGCCGGGCCCGCGCGGCGCTCAGAACACCTCGCCGACGCAGCAGCGCAGCGAGCCGCCGGCGGCCTCGATCGCGTCCAGCTCGACCGCGGCCACGGCGAATCCGGCCGCCGCCAGCGCCTGTTGGGTGGCCGGGCGGGCCGCGCGGGCGGCGCCGGCGCTCATCCAGACCGTATACGTCGACAGGGCGATCGCGTTGGCGACGAAACCGGCCTGCTCGGCCGCGTCGAGCACGATCCCGCGCGGGCCGTAGAACCCGGCGATGGCCGCGGCCACCGCCGGATCGGCGAAGCCGGCGGGGCTGACCAGCGCGGCGCGGCCGGCCAGCACCGCCAGCACCACATTGGTGTGGTATTCGCCGGGGGCCAGGTCGAACAACAGGGTCGCGCGCAGGCCGAAGGCCTCGTGCATCAGCGCCGCGCCGCGCTCGTCGCAGCGCTCCGACAGCCCGGCGTAGCCGAGGCCGCGGGCGCGGTCGATCACCAGCGCGCCGGTCAGTTCGCACGGGTGCGGCTGCTGCGACAGGTCGCGTTCTTCGTAGCCCAGCACCTGCTCGAAGAAGCGGCGGATGTCGGCGCGCCCGGCTTCGAGCTGGCGCACCGGATGGCGCATGCGCCCGACCAGGTAGCGCGGGCCGGCGCCGGCCGCGCGCGCGGTGGCGAAGACGTTGTTGGGGAACAACGCGTCGGGGGTGGCGGCGTCGCCGGCGAAGCAGATCGTCGGCAGGGTCTGCGACAAGGCCAGATGCAGATCGCGGTGCTGGGCGCCGGCGCGGACGGGGTCGAAGTCCTCGGCCGCGGCCATGTAGCGGTTGTCGCCGGCCGACTGCTCGGCGCGGGCGAAACCGTCCGGGGCGACCAGGAACGCCGCGCGCGCGGTGGCCGCGCCGAAGTCGGGCGCGAGGCCGCGGGCGTGGTCGAAGAAAGCGGTCGGGTCGCGGGTGATCATCGGTCGGCGCTCATGCGGACAATCGATACGCGGCGGCGCGGCCGCGCCGGCCACGGCAGGAACGGGACGCGCGCTCAGGCGGCATCGCGCCCGGCGAAGGATTCGGTGACCTCCAGGGCGCGCTCGATCAGCGCCCAGTCCGCGCCGGGGCGGTGCGCGCCCTCGCTGAGGATCTGGCGGAACGCGCGCCCGCCGCGCTCGCCGTGGAACAGGCCGAGCAGGTGGCGGGTGATGTGCTTGAGGAACACGCCGCGTTCGAGCTGGCCTTCCACGTAAGGCCGCAGCGCGCGCAGCAGCTCGGCGCGGCTGCGTTCGGCGCCGCCGAACCAGGCCGCGTCCAGCCGGTGCAGCAGGTAGGGGTCGTGATAGGCGGCGCGGCCGAGCATGGCGCCGTCGGCGTGCTCCAGGTGCGCGGTCGCCTCGGCCAGGTCGGCGATGCCGCCGTTGACCACCACTTGCAACTGCGGCCGCTCGCGCTTGAGCTGGTAGGCCCAGTCGTAGCGCAGCGGCGGCACCTCGCGGTTCTCCTTCGGCGACAGGCCCTTGAGCCAGGCGTTGCGGGCATGCACGACGAAACTGCGGCAGCCGGCCGCGGCGACCCGGTCGACGAAGTCGAGGAACACCTCGAAGCGGTGCTCATCGTCGACGCCGAGCCGGCACTTGACCGTCACCGGCACGTCGCAGGCGGCGATCATCGCCGCCACCGACTCGGCGACCAGATCCGGTTCGCGCATCAGGCAGGCGCCGAAGCGGCCGGCCTGGACCCGGTCGGACGGACAGCCGCAGTTGAGATTGATCTCGTCGAAGCCCCACTCGGCGCCGATCCGCGCCGCCTGCGCCAGCAGCGCCGGCTCGCTGCCGCCGAGCTGCAGCGCGACCGGGTGCTCGACCGGGTCCATCGCCAGCAGCCGCGGGCGGTCGCCGTGGATGACCGCGTTGGCGTGGACCATTTCGGTATACAGCCGGGCGTGCGGGGCGATGCTGCGGTGGAAGACGCGGCAGTGGGTGTCGGTCCAGTCCATCATCGGCGCCACCGACAGGCGCACCTGCGGCGCGGCGATGGCGGGAGAGACGGCGGCAGGGGTGGGAACGGCGTTCATCGCGGCCATTGTAAGGCCTCGGGCGCGGGCGCCCCGGACGCGGCCGGTCGGCCCGGTGCGGCCGTCGCGGCTCGGCGCGCCTGCGGGTGCCACACCGCTCCGCCCTGCCTGGAGCGGTGCTGCGGCGAGCCGGCTTGCGCACAACCCCGTCCAGACGGTTCGCCGGGTGTGCCTTGGATCGCCGAAAAACTGCGACTGTCTCTAGGCATTCGGCGCCGGATCTCGTCGGCGCGAGCGATCTTTACGTGTTTTTCATCTGCGAAGGCAGAGCTTCAAGCAGCGCCTGGACGCGCCCAAGGGGGACGTCGGCCTACCGCCGCCATCGCTATGCACCCACTCCATCGACGTTCGCGCAACGCCGCCGCGCGTCTGGCTGCCCCGCTGGCGGCGCTCGCGCTGCTGTGCGCGCCGGCTGCGCAGGCCCAGTTCAAGGTTTCCTCGACCTTCCGCAACAACACCGAGGCTGGCTGGACGATCACCGGCACCAACCCCGGCACCAACCGCAGCGGCATCCTCACCGGCGGCTACGGCGCCATTCCGAACAACGTCAACGATGCCAACGGCAGCGGCTGGCTGCGCCTGACCACCAACCTCAACAACCATCAGGGCCAGGCGCTGTATACCGGCGGCTCGTTTCCCTCGACCCAGGGCGTGACCATCGAGTTCGACTACGTCAACTGGGGCGGCAACGGCGCGGACGGCACGACCTTCTTCCTCTACGACTCCGGCGGCACGATGAACGGCGCGCCCGGCGGCAGCCTCGGCTATTGCGGCGGCAACGGCGCCTATCTCGGCCTTGGCCTGGACGAGTTCGGCAATTTTTCCGGCCAGTTGCCGGGCGTCTCCGGCGGCTGCCCGGCCAACAGCGGCAGCCCTGGCAGCCAGGCCGACCGTCTGGTGCTGCGCGGTCCGGCCAGCGACAACTATCGCTGGCTGGCCAATGCGGCGGTGAGCGGCGGCATCGACTCGCCGAGCGCCACCACCCGCCCGACCAGCAACCACCTGATGGTGGCGTTGATCCCGAACACGCCGCAACCCGGCTACACCGTCACTGTTTCGCAAGGCCCGACCGGCGGCACCCAGGCGACGCTGCTCAACAACGTCAACTTCAACTACACCGCGCCGGCTACGCTGCGCATGGGCTTCGCCGCGTCCACCGGTGGCGTCAACAACATCCACGAGGTGCGCAACGTGCTGGCCTCGGTGCCGGCCGACGTCGGCATCACCAAGACCGTTTCCGCCGCGCGCATCCGCCGAGGCCAGCCGGTGACCTACACTTTGGTCGTCAGCAACAACGACATCAATGCGGTGGTCGCCGGCAATCAGGCGCCGACCATTCCCGGCACCGACGCGGCCGACATCACCGACACCTTCCCCGCCCAGGTGACCGGCGCGAGCTGGACCTGCGCCGCCAGCGCCGGCTCGACCTGCCCGGCCGCCAGCGGCACCGGCAACATCGCCATCACCGGCGGCTATTCGATGCTGCCCGGCGGCACCTTGACCTTCACCGTGACCGGCACGGTCGCCAACAACGCCACCTGCAACGGCAACGTCGCCAACACCGCCACCGTCGCCTTCTCCGACACCGACCGCTTCGGCGACATCAACGCCGCCAACAACAGCGCCAGCGCGAACTTCGCGGTCGACTGCGTGAACCTGTCGGTCGACAAGACCGCGACGCCGGCCAGCTTCACCGCCGGCGGCACCGGCACCTACGCCATCGCCGTCGCCAACGCCGGCAACATCGCCACGGTCGGCCAGCTCACCGTCACCGACGCGCTGCCGGCCGGGCTCAGCGTGCCCGACGGCGCGGTCGCCCTCGGCGGCGCGAACGCGGCCAACTGGGCCTGCACCGCGGCCAGCAACGTCCTCACCTGCCAAAGCAATACCGCCATCGCGGCGGCCGGCAGTTCCAGTTTCTCGTTCGCCGTCAACGTCGCCTTCGCCGCGACCGGGCCGTTGGTCAACACCGCGCGCGTCGCCGGCGGCGGCGATCCCAACTGCACCCTGGCCACGCCTTGCCCCGACTCGACGCCGACCAGCACGCCGGTGGTGCGGCCGTCGGTCAACCTGCGCATCCGCAAGGATGACAGCAGCGCCACCTACACGCCCGGTGGCAGCACCAGCTACGTCCTTACCGCCTGCAACCAGAGCGGGCCGGACGCGGCCAACGGCGCCACCATCACCGACAACCTGCCGGCCGGCGCGACCCTCGCCGCGCCGGGCTGGACCTGCGCCGGCAGCGGCGCCACGCCGGGCACCTGCCCCGCCGGCGGCGGCGCCGCGGGCAACACGTCGATCAGCGTGACCGGCATCGTCCTGCCGGTCGGCGGCTGCGTCAGCGTGACCGTGCCGGTGAACTTCAGTTCCAATCCGGCCAACTACTGACGCGCGCCGCGGGCGCCATGAAAAAGGCCGCGCGGCCTGGCCGCGCGGCCTTTTGGTTTGCGCTGTCGGAGGGCGTCATCACGAGCTCACCGTCACCCGCCAGCAACGCTTGCCCTGCTGGACCCAGTCGATCTCCACCGGCAGGAACTTCTCGATCAGACGCGCATTGCTGGACAGATGATCGCTGACGAAGGCGGTGGTGAACTCGCCGCCACCGGCCAGCGCCATCGGCAACAGCAACTGGTCGGACAGGTATTCGCCGACCGCCGCATCCGAGCTCAGGTACTCGGACACGCGCCGCGCGAGGCCGACGGCGATCTGCTCGGCGCCGACGCCGCGCTCGCCGAGCGCGTCGAACAGCTCGGTGTGCTGGCCTTCGCCGTCGACCCGCAGCATCAGCACGTTGGCCGGGCTCTGCGCAGTCGGCGCGCGGCGCAGCTGCAGCGCGTCGGGGCCCAGCTTCAACTGCTCGGCCAACACCTGCAGCTCGCGCTGGCCGATCGAGTCGGCCAGCGAGGCCAGCAACGCGGTCGCCTGCAGGCGCGGCGCGGGGTCGCGCTCGACGAAACTCGCCTCGCGCAAGGCCGCGCCCGGCGCGATCCGCAACTGCACGCACCCGCCGCCGGCCGGGAAGAAACCGTGCCGCTGCAGCGCGAACGAAGCGTCCACGCCGAAACGGCGCAGCGCCGGCAGATAGCACTCGGCCAGGAAGTCGGCGCTGGGCGCGAGCGGGTTGTGGGTGCCGCCTTCCACGATCAGCTCCGACGCCGCAGCGCAGGACCACAGCGCCGGCAACACCGTCTGCAACACCAGCGTCGCCGAACCGGCGGTGCCGATCGAGAAGCGGTAGCGGCCGGGCTGGACCTGGCCGGGCACGAAGCGCAGCGTGGTAGCGCCGAGCTGGGCGCCGTCGACGTAGGCGCGGCCGATCTGCGCGGCCGCGCCGACCGCGGTGAGGTGCTGGCGCATCAGGCCGGGGCGCTTGCGCTTGGCGCGGATGTGCTGCATCTCGAACGCGGTGCCGGTGCACAGGCTCAGCGCCAGCGCCGTGCGCAGCAGCTGGCCGCCGCCGCTCGCGCCGCTGATTTCGATCATTTCCATTTTCTTGTCCATGGTCTTTCTCGCGCGCGCGGGCTCCGCCGCGCGCTGTCGTTTCCTTTCGTGGTTCGGTGCGGGCGGCTTGCGCAGCCCGCGGTACTGGTTGAATTCGCCGCTCGCATCCATTCGTCGCTCAACCCTTCACGCAGACGACTTGACGCAAGGTGTGCACGATCTCGACCAAATCGCTCTGCGCGGCCATGACCGCGTCAATCGACTTGTAAGCGGCCGGCGATTCGTCGACCACTTCGGCGTCCTTGCGGCATTCCACGTGCGCGGTGGCGCGGGCGTGCTCCTCCAGGCTGATGCGCTTCTTCGCCTCGGTGCGGCTCATCACGCGGCCGGCGCCGTGGCTGCAGCTGTGGAAGCTGTCGGCGTTGCCGAGGCCGCGCACGATGAAGCTCTTGGCGCCCATGCTGCCCGGGATGATGCCGAGCTCGCCCTTGCGCGCGCTGACCGCGCCCTTGCGCGTCACCAGCACGTCCTTGCCGAAGTGATGCTCGCGGTTGACGTAGTTGTGATGGCAGTTGACCGCCTCGGCCTGGGCCTCGAACGGCTTGGCGATGGCCTTGCGCGCCGCCTCGACGACGTGCCGCATCATGATCTCGCGGTTGCTGCGCGCGAACCGCTGCGCCCAATCGACCGCGAACACGTAGTCGTCGTAGTGCTCGCTGCCTTCCGGCAAGTACGCGAGGTCCTGGTCCGGCAGGTTGATCATCCAGCGGCGCATGTCCTGCTTGGCCAGCTCGATGAAGTGGCTGCCGATCGCGTTGCCGACGCCGCGCGAACCCGAGTGCAGCATGAACCACACGCGCTGTTCCTCGTCCAGGCAGACTTCGACGAAGTGGTTGCCGGTGCCCAAGGTGCCCAGGTGGTTCAAGTGGTTGCTGCGCTCGAGCTTGGGATGCTTGGCGACGATGCGGTCGAAACCCTCGTGCAGGTTTTCCCAGGCCTGCAGCGACGCCGCCGGCGGGTTCGCCCACGCGCCTTTGTCGCGCTGGCCTCGGCCGATGGTGCGGCCGTGCGGCACGGCTTTTTCGATCGCCGCGCGCAGCGGGCCGAGCTGATCCGGCAGATCGCTCGCGACCAGGGTGGTGCGCACCGCGATCATGCCGCAGCCGATGTCCACGCCGACCGCCGCCGGCACGATCGCGCCGAGGGTCGGCACCACCGAGCCCACGGTCGCGCCCTTGCCCAGGTGCACGTCGGGCATCACCGCGATCCAGCGGTGCACGAACGGCAGCTTGGCGATGTTGCGCAGCTGCTGGCGCGCTTCGTCTTCGAGCGGTACGCCGCGGGTCCAGTGCTTGATCGGCACCGAGCCCGGGTCGTGGATGACGTCGTAGTTGGCGTTTGCGTTCATGGGTGCAGTTCCTGCTGTTCGGGCTTCGTGCCCGTGGCTCGGTCGAGCCGGTGAGATCGGATTCGTAGACATTCAAGAGCGCGGCCAGCGCATGCGCCGGGCCGCGGATGCGGCTGATACAGAAAACGCTACGCACGGAGACGAGGATGCGGCGGACACGTTCAAACGGTCAGGTTTATGTAGTCCGCCGCGCATTCGCCGCGCGGGGCGTCAAAGGGTGCGGCCGTCCTGCGACCAGGTTTGGCGGAACGTTTTCCCTGTGCTCTCCCACTGAGCTACCGTCGTTACAGTCCGTGACGGGCGGGAGTCGAACCCGCGACCGCAGGGGTACGATGTAGTTCCACCGGCATTCGCCGGACGACCGCGTAAACAAGCAAATCAAAAACCGAAACATCGAGACCGAAGGTGCGGCCGTCCTGCGACCAAGGACGTGGAACGTCTTCCTCGGGCTCTGACGCTGAGCCGCCGTCTTGCGACGTGGTCGGGTTCGAAGCCGACCGCAAGGTTCATGTAGTTCCGACAGCATTCGCAGAACAACCGCATAAACCGAAAACAAAAAACCGACACATCGAGACCAGTGGCGACGGAACGTTTCCTGCTCTAACCAACTGAGCTACCGCCTTGCGGCGGGCGGGACTCGAACCCGCGACCCGGACATTAATGGTGTAGTTCCGCCAAGCATTCGCGATGCGTCGGCCGCCCAACCGGGCCGGCGGGCCCTATCGCCCGCCGGCGTCTTCCCTGCGCCGCCCCGCACCTCCGTGGCGCGTGCGGCCGGCGGGCCGTCCTGGCCCGCCGCGCGGATGCGATCCGTGCATCCACGTCGCGGCGCGTCCTTGCGCCGCTGCGGCGACTTCCGTGTCGCCGCTTGTCGCTGCTCGGCAGCCCAGCCTCACAACGGTATCGATCCGATCCGCTCGGCCCAGCGCGCGCTGTCGCCGCCCTGCGCGGCGAACACCGCGATCAGGTCGAACACCGCGTCGCTGAAACCGCCGACGTGCAACACGTCGGCCGACTCCACGGTCTGCGCGGTCGCCACCGGCTGCAAGTCGATGCAGACCAGCCGCGCCTGCGGGTTGCGCGCCTTGATCTGCGCCCACTCGCGCATGGTCGCGGTCGCGCCGCCGTGGCGGGTGTCGCGCCAGCTTTCGTTGTCGGACACCAGCACCATCAGGTCGACCTTGGCCTTGCTGCGGTTCAACTCCGCGAACGGCGCGCTGACCGAGGTGCCGCCGCCGCACAACGCGGCGAGCTGACCGGCCTGGGTCATGACGCTGTCGCGCGGGTTCAAGCGCAACGGCCGCACTTGGGTGTCGAACGGCAACACCCGCGCGCCCGGGTTGCTGCGCTGGATGCAGGCGGCGATCAACGCCGCCACGTCCACGCAACGCACCTTGCTGGTCGCGCCGGGGCGGTAACCGGTGACCGGCGAGCTCATCGAGCCCGACACGTCGACCGCCACCACCACCGCGCCGTCCAGCGTCGGCACCTGCCGGGTCGCGATCTCCATCGCGTCCTGCAAGGCTTCCAGGATCGGCGCCGGCAAGCCGGCACCGGCGCTGTACGCGCTCATCAGCTGGTACGGGAACACCCGCCCCCGGCCGATCGCTTCGGCGTCGGTCAACCGCGCCGCCACCTCGACCACCATCGCCGGGTCGTCGAACACGCCGTTGCGCTGCAAGGTGTTGAGGTTCATGCGCAGGCTCTGCCACGACATGCTCCGCGCCAACTGCGCCCACTGCGCCGCACTCAGCGGCAGCGAGCTGAAGTGCTGGAACGGCAGCTTCGGCAGCGGCCCGGACGGATCGCGCTTGAACGCCTCGTACGCGCGCACCGGCGCCGGCAACGCCGACTCGTCGCAGGGCTTGCCGATCAGCCAGGCGTACAGCGCGGCGCGCTGCGCGTCGGCCGGCTTCGGCCGGACCATCTTGATCACGTCGGCGAGCGAGGGATCGTTGCCGACCGCCGCGGCCAGCAACTGCTCGACCGAGGCGTTCTGGATCCACTGCCGCACCAGCCGCTTCGGCCGCGAGCCCAGCGAACGGCGGCCGACCCGGCCGCTGCGCAGGATCTGCACGAAGTTGCGCAGCATGCGGCCGTTGTCGATCACCTGGCCGAACGCGCGCTCCATCGACTCGCCGTCGCGCAGGCTCAGGCTGGCCAGCAACAGCGCCGGCATGTCCTTCATGTGGCCGCGCTGGCGGGCGTAGACCGCGGTCTTGGCGACGAACTCGGCATCGACCGCGGCGCTGAGCTGGAGCACGTAATCGAGCTGCTCGCCGGCGCTGGCGTAGAAGGTGCCGTTCAAGCAACCGGTGGCCGCGTACAGCGCCAGCGCCGACTCGGGACGACGGGCGTAGGCCACGCCGCCGGCCTCGTTGCGCACGCGCGCCGCCGGAGCCAGGCGGCTACGGAGGGAAGCGAAGAGCGAAGTGTTGGCCATCGGGGCATTCCTTGGTTCGGGACTTGCCAGGACTAGAGCAATGACCGTGCCAACTTTTCCGGAGCAACACCAACCGATTGATTTAAAAGAAATCAGATGAAATACGACCGTCGGCACTCGTCAGCAGACCCGATCCGTTTCTATACTTGAATATACGAATTTATCTGATCGGATATCCCCATGAAGCGCCAGGTCGTCATCGGCATGCTCGGCACCCAGCTCGACGCCGCCTCCGGCGCCGGGCGCTGGGAGAAGTGGCGTCCGACCGTGTCGCTGGGCATGCACGAGGACTTCCTGCTCGACCGCATGGAGCTGCTCGCCGACGAGCGCCGCTTCGCCAAGCTCGCCGGGCAGGTCGCCGCCGACCTCGTCCAGGTCTCGCCGGAAACGCAGCTGCGCCGCCACGACCTGTACCTCAACGATCCCTGGGACTTCGAGACGGTCTACGGCGCGCTCGACGACTTCGTCCGCGGCTACGAGTTCCGCCCGGACGAGGAGGACTACTACGTCCACATCACCACCGGCACCCACGTCTCGCAGATCTGCTGGTTCCTGCTGGCCGAGAGCCGGCTGTTCCCGGGCCGGCTGTTGCAGACCGTGCCGCCGCGCAAGCAGGACGGCCGCTCGCCGGGCGGTTTCGCGGTCATCGATCTGGACCTGTCGCGCTACGACCGCATCGCGCAGCGTTTCGCCGAACAGCGCCTGCACGATCGCGACCTGCTCAAGAGCGGCATCGCCACGCGCAACCCGGCCTTCAACCGCATGATCGAGCAGATCGAAACCGTGGCCACGCGTTCGAAGTCGCCGCTGCTGCTGATGGGCCCAACCGGCGCCGGCAAGAGCCAGCTGGCGCGGCGCGTGTTCGACCTGAAGAAGCAGAAGCATCAGCTGCCGGGCCGCTTCGTCGAGGTCAACTGCGCGACCCTGCGCGGCGACGGCGCGATGAGCACGCTGTTCGGCCATATCAAGGGCGCCTACACCGGCGCCTCGGCCGACCGCGCCGGCCTGCTGCGCTCGGCCCACCAGGGCCTGCTGTTCCTCGACGAGATCGGCGAACTGGGCCTGGACGAGCAGGCGATGCTGCTGCGCGCACTGGAAGAAAAGCGCTTCCTGCCGGTCGGCGGCGACAAGGAAGTGGAGAGCGATTTCCAGCTCATCGCCGGCACCAACCGCGACTTGCAGGTCAGCGTGCTGGAAGGCCGCTTCCGCGAAGACCTGCTGGCGCGCCTGAATTTGTGGACGTACCGGTTGCCCGGCTTGGCCGAGCGCGCCGAGGACATCGAACCGAACCTGGAGTTCGAACTGGAGCGGCACTCGCGCGAGAACCACCAGCGGGTGACCTTCAACCGCGAGGCGCGCGAGCGCTACCTCGCCTTCGCGCTCAGCGGCGAGGCCAGCTGGAGCGGCAATTTTCGCGATCTCGGCGCCTCGGTGATGCGGCTGGCGACGTTGGCCGAGGGCGGGCGCATCCGCGCCGATCTGGTCGACGAGGAGATCGGCCGGCTGCGCGCGCAATGGCACGGCGCGCGCCCGGCTTCGCTGCTGGACGAAGCGCTCGGCGCGCAGGCCGCGCAGCTCGACCGCTTCGATCGCGTGCAGCTCGACGACGTGCTGAGCGTCTGCCGGCGCAGCAAGAGCCTGTCGCAGGCCGGCCGCGAGCTGTTCGCGGTGTCGCGCGCGAGCAAGGCCAGCAGCAACGACGCCGACCGGCTGCGCAAATACCTCGCGCGCTTCGGCCTGGATTGGGAACGCGTGCGCGGGTCGGGCTGAGCGGCGGCGCCCGCGCGGACCTGGCGCGGCGCTTGCGCCGCCGCGAGACAGTTACAGCACGCCTGCGTTGCGCAGTTCGTTGTTCGCCACCACCGCCGCCGCGTCCTGCGGCAGCCCGGCCGGACCGGTCACGCAGCTGACGAACACGTAGCGGCGGCTGCCGCTGGTCAGCAGGCCGACTTGCCAGCGCACCGCTTCGGCGCCGGCATCGACCGCGCCGGTCTTGATCATCGGCGGCACGCCGCCGCGCATCGCCCCGGCGGCGGCGATCACCCGGCCGCGCGAGGTCATGATCCAGCCCGGCGGCTCCAGGCCTTCGCTCACGGCGGTCGTGGCCTGGCGCGAAACCGGCAGCTGATTGCCGAACAGCTTCTGCAGGAAGCTCATCTGCTCGCTCGGCGAGATCCGCAGCGAACCGCCGTTCCAGTACTCGCCGCCGCTGCGGGTGTCGGCGTTGCCGTAGCCGAAGCGGCTGAGGTATTCGCCCATGCGCACCGAACCCATCTGCTGGTCGATGTCGCGGAAATAGCCGGGGTTCGACGAGGCCAGCGCGGAATCCAGGGTCTGGCCGTTCGACACGCTGTTGGCGCGCACCACCGAGGCGTCGAGCCCCGCGACCGCCGCGGCCAGTTCGAAGGTCGCGGCCGGCGACACCTGGCGGTCGCAGCCGTCGGCCGGCCGCCGGCGCAGTTCGCCGCCGCCGAGTTCGCTGAGCAGGAAGCAGGCGCGCACCGGCGTCGGCTGCGGCGCCTGCGCGGCTTGCGCCTGCGCCCGGTAGCGGTAGTCCTGCGCCGCCAGCGGCGCCGCGGCCGCGGCGCACAACGCGGCGACGACGAGGGGAACGAGACGGCGACGGGTGGCGCGATCGATGGCGTACATGCCTGCGGCTCCTTGCAGCGGCGCGACCGGCCTCACGCCGGCCCGCCCGGGCAGACGCGCGCGAACGCGCGCGGGAGGCCCAGGATGCCATGCCCGGCGCGCGGTTTTCGAGCGCGCCGGCGCCGATCCGGCGAACGCCGCCGGATTGCGCACGATCGCCATTGCGCCAGCGGGATCGATCCCGCCCGACCGATTTCGCCGGTTCGATCCCTCCGTCCCGATCCCGCCCGCTCGACCAACGCCGCGTCCGCACGCAACTCCGCCAGCGCCCGGCTTGACCGCAAGCGCGCTTGAGGTCCTATCCTCGCGTCTTTCCCGCCGCGACCCGACCGCATGAGCGCTGCCCCGCCCCCGCCCGACCCCATCGCCGACGGCGACGCCCAGGAAGGCGCCGCGCCGGTCGCGCGCGCCGAAGGCCGTCGCGGCGAGTGGTCGGTGATCGCCTCGCTGCTGCCTTACCTGCGCCCGTACGCCGGCCGCATCGCCATCGCCCTGCTGATGGTGCTGGCGGCCAAGCTGTTGAACCTGTACGTGCCGATGGCGCTCAAGCAGCTGATCGACCGGCTCAACGTCCCGGTCACGCCGCTGTTGCTGCCGGTCGGGCTGTTGCTGGCCTACGGCGCCTCGCGCGTCGGCGTGACCTTGTTCACCGAACTGCGCCAGGTAGTGTTCGCGCGGGTCATGGCGCGCACCTCGCGCCAGGTCACCCTGCAGGTGTTCCGCCATCTGCACGGCCTGAGCCTGCGCTTCCACCTCGCCCGCCGCACCGGCGGCGTCGCCCGCGACGTCGAGCGCGGCGGCAGCGCGATCGCCGACCTGCTCGACTGGACGCTCTACACCATCGTCCCGGTGCTGATCGAAGTGGCGCTGGTGACCACGATCCTGGTGTGGATCTACGACTGGCGCTTCGCCGCGGTCGCGATCGGCACGCTGCTGCTCTACGGCCTGTGGACGGTCGCGGTGACCGAATGGCGCACCCGCTACTACCGCGCCTCGGTCGAAGCCGACACCCGCGCCAACGAGCGCGCGGTGGATTCGCTGCTGAACTACGAAACGGTCAAATACTTCAACAACGAGGAGCACGAAGCGCGCCGCTACGACGACAACCTGCGCCAGCTCGAAAACGCCCAGGTGATGTCGATCAAGACCCTGGCCGTGCTCAACCTCGGCCAGAGCCTGACCGTGGCCTTGGGCGTGACCGCGATGATGTGGCTGGCCGCGCAAGGCGTGGTCGAAGGCCGCATGACGGTCGGCGACCTGGTGCTGGTCAACGCGTATCTGCTGCAACTGTCCGCGCCGTTGTTCATGCTCGGCATGATGTACCGCGAGGTGAAGCAGGCGCTGACCAATATGGAACGCCTGTTCGGCCTGCTCGACGAGCGCCAGGACGTGCGCGACGGCGACGCCGCCGCGGCGCTGGCCTCGACCCGGCCGGCGGTGCGTTTCCGCGACGTGCGCTTCGGCTACGACCCGCGCCGCGAAATCCTGCGCGGCGTGGATTTCGAAATCCCCGCCGGCGCCACCGTCGCCGTGGTCGGCCACTCCGGCTCGGGCAAATCGACCCTGGCGCGCCTGCTGTACCGCTTCTACGACGTCGACGCCGGCGCGATCGAGATCGACGGCATCGACCTGCGCGCGCTGGCCCAGTCCTCGCTGCGCGGCGCGATCGGCATCGTTCCGCAGGACACGGTGCTGTTCAACGACACCATCGGCTACAACATCCGCTACGGCCGGCCCGAAGCCGATACCGCCGAAGTCGAAGCGGCCGCGCGCGCGGCGCACATCCACGACTTCATCGCCGGCCTGCCCGACGGCTACGACACGCCGGTCGGCGAGCGCGGCCTGAAGCTGTCGGGCGGCGAGAAGCAACGCGTGGCGATCGCCCGCGCGCTGCTCAAGAACCCGTCGATCCTGATCTTCGACGAAGCCACCTCGGCCCTGGATTCCAAGTCCGAACGCGCGATCCAGTCCGAACTGGACCGGCTGGCGGTGGGCCGCACCACCCTGGTGATCGCGCACCGCCTGTCGACGGTGATGGACGCCGACCAGATTCTGGTCATGGACGCCGGGCGCATCCTCGAACGCGGCACGCATGCGCAGTTGCTGGCGATGGACGGGGTGTATGCGCAGATGTGGGATCTGCAATTGCGGCAGGGCGAAGAAACCCCGGCTTGAGCCGTCGCCGCGATCGCTCCCTGCAGGAGCGGCGCGAGCCGCGACCGCGCAGCTTCGAGCCCGCGTCGCGAGCCAGGATTCGCGCATTCGCAGCTTCAGGCTTGCGCCGCAAGCCGGGATTCGCGGTCGCGGCTTGCGCCGCTCCTACAGGCAGGCCAGCGGGCAGCGCGGTTATTCGGCGCTTTCGGGTTGCCAGATCATGTAGACGTCGGCGCGCTGGTAGTGCGAGCCGGGCCGCGGCGCCGGGTGGTGGCGGAAGCCGACGCTCTCGTACAGCTTCAGCGCCGGGGCGAGCTTGGTGCTCGATTCCAGGAACAGTTCGCGCCCGCCCATCTGCTGGAACGCGGCGATCACCCCGCGCATCAGCTGGCGCCCGATGCCGGCGCCGCGCAGTTCCGGCGCCACCGCCATCTTGGTCAGCTCCACGCTGCCGTCCGGATGCGGCAGCAACGCCACCGTGCCCAGCGCGCGGTCGTCCGCGTCGACCGCGAACAGGATGCGGCCGCCGCCGGCGAGCAAGTGGGTTTCCGGATCGCCGAGCACTTCGCGGTCGATCGGTTCGACCGCGAACCAGCGCTCCAGCCATTCGATGTTGAGGCGGGCGAAATCGGCGCGCCAGCGCGGGTGGTAGTCGACGATGCGGACCGATGCGGCGGGTGAAGAATCGTTCATGCCGCGATCATAGCCGCGCCCGGGCGCAGCGCGCTGCGGCGAGGCGATGGGATGATCCGTATACGACGGCCAACCGCCGCCGCGACGCTCAGCCCTTGCCCTGCCCCTTGCCGGACTTGTCCTTGGTCGACGCCTTGCCCGCGGGCTGCGGCTTGCCGGACTTGCCCTTGTCGCCCGGCTTGCTCTTGCCGCCGCCGGCCTTGGCGTCGTTGGCCTTCGCCGGCGCCGGCGTTTCCACATCGCGGAACGGCCGGTTCGGAAAGTCGCGGCGCAGTTCGCTGTCGATCAGGATCGGCCGGCCCCAACGGTCGTACGTCGGCACGAAGCCGCGCTTGAGTTTGTGGAAATCGCCCGAACCCGGCTTGATCCCCAGACGCTGCGCGACCGCGCCCCAGCCTTCGGCGTGGTCGCGGTCCCACTCGTCGACCACGTAGCGGCACGGCCGGCCGAGCACCTGGGCGATGGCGCAGGCGTAATAGACATCGCCCGGGGTCCAATGGCGGCGGTCGAGCAATTCGCCGACCAGTTCGCGCGGCGCGCCGTAGTAGCGCACCATCTCGTCCACGAACGGCTCGCGATAGCGCGCGCCGTAGCGGTTGATGTCGCCGAGCCACACATCGACCCAACCGTCGCCGCTGCGCGGCTGCCAGCCCGCCGGCAAGTCCTGGGCGTGCAGCGGCGTGCCCAGCAACGCGGCCAGCGAGGCGGTCAGGGCGAAGAATTTTCGTTTCAGCGGATGCGGCATGGCGGGTTCCTCGCGTCGTCGTCGCGTCGGCAGCGTCGCTGGAGCCGCAGGGCGCAAACCTCTGCTCTGGACTCCCGGGTCGAACGTGCGGGCCGGGTCGCGCCCGAATCGCTCGTGCCCGGACTAGATCGGGCTGAGCGCGCGCGGATCAACGCGCGCCGTTTTCCCGATTCAGCCGGCAGCCACCGCACGTTAGCGATCCAGTCAGCGCGGTGGCGTCAGCGCGAAATCGTGAACTTGCCGAACGCCACGCCGAGATCCCAGCCGCGGCCGGTACCGGCCAGCGCCAGCGAGACCTCGCCCTTGGTCATCACCTGGGCCTTGCTCGAACGCGCCGCGCCGGCGTGGGCTTCGGCGGTGGCGTAGCTGCCGAGCACGTCGGAGATGCTGTGCACGCCGGCGAATTCGCCGGTGCCGTGATCGATCCGCGACTTGCCGACGGTCAGGCCGCCGCCCTTGGCGCTGATCTTGACCCCGAAACTCTGGCCGTTGCTGCAACTGACCGTGCCCGAGCCCGACGAGGTCTTGTAGAACACCGACCAGCCCGACATCGAGAAGCGCAGCTTGCAGGTCAGCGTGTCGCGCGCCGCGGCGGTGCCCGGCAGCGCCAGCGCGGCCAGCAGCGCGATGGCGAGCGCGACGCCGCGCAGGCGGCGGGGTCCGGAAGCGGAGACGGAAACGTGGGGCATGACGGGCCTCGTGCGGACGGAGCGCGGTCGCCGGCGGCGGCCGCGGGAGGGCAGGCTATCACTCCCGGCTTGCGCTCGCTGTCGCAACGGACGCGCACCGCGACGTTCTGGATCGGCGGCCAGCGCGCGCCGGCCGCAAACAGCGACGGCGCCCGAGGGGCGCCGTCGTGGCAGGACTGGCGTGGCGCCGGCCTACGAAGCCGATGCGCCGCGGCGAGCCCGGATCAATCGTCGTCGCGGCCGCGCCAGTGGCCGTTGTGGCGGCCGCGGTCGTAATAGCGGTTGTCCCAGCGATGGTCGTTGCGGCGGTCGTAGCGCGCATCGTAATAGCTGCTGCGGCACTTGCCGTGGTGGTTGCAATCGCGGTCGTAGTAGCGATTGTTGTAGTAGCGGTCGTTGGCGTAATAGCGCGGCGGCGGCGCCGGGCGATAGCGGTAATCGACGTAGCGCGGGGCGTTGCGGTAGTAGGTCGGGCGGCCCCAACGGTCGCGCACCACGATCAGGCGGTCGTTGTAGCCGTAGTTGCCGTAACGCCAGTACGGGGTGTTGTTGCGCACGATCACGTCGGCGATATCGACGATGACCCGGGTCAGATCGTCGGCACGGGCCGGCGCGGGCAGCGCGACGGCCGCCGCGCCGAGACCGGCGGCGAGGGCGACGGGGGCGAGCCAACGGGTAAAAGCGGTCATGGCGGTCTCCTGGGGGATGCCCGCATCGTCGGCGGGCAGTGCGACTGTGCGGCCGCCAGGGTGAACCGGTTTTTAACCGTTCGCGTCGCCTTCACGGCCGCTCAGTCGCGGTTGTCGCGCGCCGCCGCGCCGTTGCGGACCGATAACGTTTTCAGTCGGCGTCCGCCGCGCGCGCCAGTTCGCGCACCGCCTGCGGCAGCTCGGCGGCCGCGGCCACGCGGCGCAGGCGCGGCGCGTCGGCGGCGACCTCGGCCTCGTTCTCGTGCGCCCAGGTGGTGTGGTACGGGACGTGGATGCCCCAGCCGCCGAGTTCCAGCACCGGCGCGATGTCCGAGCGCAGCGAATTGCCGATCATCGCGAACTGCGCGGCCGGCAGGCCGAACTCGCGCAGCAGGCGGGCGTAGGTGCCGGCGTCCTTCTCGCTGACGATCTCGATGCGCCGGAACAGGTCGGCCAGGCCGCATTGCTTGACCTTGGCTTCCTGGTGGAACAGGTCGCCCTTGGTGATCAGCACGATCTCGAAATCGGCGGCGATCGCCGCGACCGCTTCGGGAATGCCCGGCAGCATTTCGACCGGATGCCGCAGCAGGTCCTTGCCGAGCTCGACGATGCGGTGCAGATCGGCGGCGCCGATGCGCTGATCGGTGATCGCCACCGCCGCCTCGATCATCGACAAGGTCATGCCTTTGACGCCGTAGCCGAACACGCCGATGTTGTTCTTTTCGATCTCGTACAGGCGCTCGTGCAGACGCGCGTCGCCGAGGTCGACGTACTGGCCGACGATGCGCTCGAAATCGAGCTGGGCCTGGTCGAAATAATCCTGGCTGCGCCAGAGAGTGTCGTCGGCGTCGAAGCCGACCATGCGGAGAGGTGCGCTCATGCGCGGATTATCGCCGATTTGTACGGCGCCGATTTGCCCGGCGCCGACGGCCGTTACCGGCGCGGCGGCGGTTCCGCCAGCGCGCGCACATTCGCGCCGACGACGGGCCGCGACCTAGGTCGCAAAACCGCGAGCTATCGGTGGCGGCCGCACCAGACCGCCGCAGGTCCGCACCCACCGCCCTGGCCCGGCACGAAAAAAAGGGCGACCCCAACGGGCCGCCCTCGCACAACGCAGGAAGTTCCTGCACCCCAAGGGAGCGGCCGGGCACGCCCGGCCGCCCTGACTTGCGCTTACTTGCCGCCGCTGTTGCCGCTGGCGGCGCCGCCGCCCGACTGGGCCTTGGCCACGTAATTCTTGTATTCGTCCGGCGTCAGCTGGCCGTTGGCGTCGCTGTCGGCCTGTTCGAACACCTGGCTCAGCGCCGGCACGGCCGCCGCTTCGCCCTTGCTGAGGTTGCCGCTCTTGTCGGTGTCGACGTCGGCCCAGCTCTTCTTCTGCGCGCTCGGCGCCGGCGCGGCGGTGGCGGCGGCCGGATCCTGGGCGGCGGTAGCGGCGGCGTCACCGCCCGGGGGCGCCTGTTCGGTCGCGGATTGAGCGAAGGCCATCGGCGTGGCGAGCGCGGCGGTCAGGGCCAGAGCGGCGATCAGCGGCTTGCGGGACTTGATGTTCATCCGTCGGTACTCCTCGATAGTGGGCCGTGGTGCGCGATCGCCGCCTCTGCCGGCGGATCGCGGGGTGTGTGGTGCTGCTAAGCACGGGGCCAACCTTGCCGATGCGGTTCTGAACCGATCGCTGCGCGAGAGAGTTAAAGCTACGTTCGTTTAACCACAGCGCGCAGCGCAGACGTTAGGCACGACGCGAATCGAGGCGACGCGGCACGGCAAAACGTGACTCTCGGCGGCAAATCGTTAGCGCTTCGTTCGACGCTTCTGGCTGAATGCAACACAACGTTTACGAACGCGCGTGGCGACGCGCGCGCCGTGTGTTGCGTTCGCGGAAGGTTGGCGACAAGCGACGCCCGTCGCCGCGACGAAACGCTGCGCGAACGAGAAAACGATTTCGATTGCGTGCGTTGGGCGCCGGATTGCAACGCACGCGCCCTGCCCGCCGGCTACGCCGGCTTGTGCACGCGCGCGAAGCGCACCTCGTGCTTTCCGCGATCCGCCGCGGCCACGCGCAGGCAATCGGCGGCCTGCGCTTCCAAGGCGGCGCGCTCGGCCGCGGCCAGGCGCCGGAACGGCGATATCGTCAGCGTCGCCGAACGCGCGTCGCGTTGCAGCGTCCACACGCCGGCGACGAAGCCGTCGAGCAACACCGTGGCGGCGACCAGGCCGTTGCGGGTGTACACCGCCGCGCGCACGGAATCGTCGAGGATGCGTTCGCGCCGCGCATGCGCGAGCACGACGTTGTCGAACTCCGGCAGCAGCCGCGGCGGCGCCGGCAGGTCCGCCGGCGGCAGCGGCGCGTCGGGCAGATCGAACAGCTCCGTGCCGTGTTCGTCGCGGAAGACGCGCAGTTGCGGCCGCAGCCGCTGCAAGCGCTCGGCCGGCGCGGACAGGCCCGACCACGCGCCGAGGTCGCGCGCGCTGGCCGGGCCGAACGCGCCGAGGTAGCGCAGCACCATCGCATCCACCGCCGCCTCGTCCGGCGCGTCGGCGACGGCGGCGCCGAGCCAGTCCAGCGCGGTGGCGAAGGCCGCCGGCTTGTGCCAGTCCCATTCGCCGGCCGGCGGCACGTGCACCAGCGGCTCGGCGCTGCGCACCAGCGCCGCGAGTTGCGCGCAATCGCGATCCGGCCAGTGCGCGCGCAACGCTTCGGCCAGCGCGGCGGCGTTCAGCGGCTGCGCGCGCAAGGCCTCGAAGCCGGCGCGCCGCAGCGGTTCCAGTTCCAGCCCGCGCAGCGCCTTGGCGTGGCCGCTGGCCAGGCTCAGGCGCCGCAGCGCCGGCTGCAACACCGGGCGCAGCGCGCGGTAATCGTCGGCGCTGACCAGATGCAAGGTGCCGCGCATCATCGTCGCGCGGACGATGCGGCGTTCGCGCAGGGCCGCGCTCAGATCGTCCAGCGCGAACCGCTGCAGGCGCGTCCACAAGCCCAGGTACGGCGGATTCGGCGCCTGCGCCTGCAAGCCGATCAGACGCTCGGCCATCGCCACGACCGATTCGTCGCTGCGCTCCAGCAGGCTCTGCCGCGCCAGCAAGGCGCGATTGAGCGCGCGCGCCGACAGGGTCGCCGGCGCGGCTCCGCGCGCGTTCGCCGCCATCGCGCCGGGCCTCAGCGCGGCCGCGGGCAGCGCGGCGGCCAGTTCGGATCGCCCTTGCCGTCGCGCCACAGGAACAGTTCGCCGGAACGCTCGCCCTTGAGATCGCGGGCGAACAGCATCGAATGCCCGTCCGGCGACAGCAGCGCGCCGATCTCGCTGCCGTTGGCGTCGATGCGCGGGCCGAGCTTGGTTCGCTTCGACCAGCCATGCGCGCCGCGCAGGCTTTGGTACAGGCCGTCGGCCGCCATCAGCACCATGCGTTTTCCGTCGGCCGACACCAAGGGTTCGTACTCGTCGTCGGGCGTGTTGAGGTTGGGGCCGAGGTTCTCTACCGTCCACGCGCCGTCGCCGCCCTGGCGCGCGCGCCACAGGTCGGTCTTGCCGAGGCCGCCGGGGCGGCCCGTCGAGCCGAAGTACAGCCAGCCGTCCGCGGCCAGACGCGGAAACCACTCGGCGCCGGGCGAATTGACCGGCTCGGGCAGGCGCTGCGGCCGGCCCCATTGCCCATGCGCGTCGCGCTCGACCCGCCACAGATCGAGGTCCTTGCGTTTGGCGCCGGCCGGCGGCGGCGCGCCGTCGGGGCTGCGCGAGGAAATGAAGTACAGCGTGCGGCCATCGGGCGTGAACCAGGGATCGGCTTCGACCCCGTCGCCGGCGAACGCGGGTTCGACCGGCTCGCTCCAGCCGTCGTTGCCGCAATGGCTGGTGAGGATGCGCCAACCGGTGAAGTCCGGCGCGCTGCGCACGAAATACAGATCGCCGGTCAGCGGATCGAACGCCGGGTGCGATTCGAAACGGTCGCTGGCGATGCGCGCCGGCGCCCACGGCTCCACGCTTTCGCCGCGCGCGCCGAAGCCCGGCACCGCTGCGGCCGCCGCGCCCGCGCTCAGCCACAGCGCCGCGATCGCCAGCGCGCGCCTCACGCGTCGTTCTCCGCGTACACGGACACTTCCGCCGCGCCGTCTTCGTCGATGTTGACCGCGACCACGATCGGGCGGCAGCAGACCTGGCAGTCCTCGATATAGCGCTGATCGCCGGCCGATTCGTCGACCAGCAATTCGATCGGCTCGCCGCAATAAGGGCAGTGCACTTCCACGCTGGGCAGCATGCGCGACTCCGGAAGGTTCGGGACGGAAGCAGACGAGGCGGCGGCAGGATGCGCGGCCCGGGCCGTGCGCGTCCAGTGACGTTCCTCACCCCCGGCGGCGAACCGTCGGCGGCGGGCTCACCGCGGCTTAACCCGGCCCGGCGGACGCTGGCGGCACACGGTCCGGCGGGCACGCCGCCGTGCCGGACCGGTGCCTGCGGCGACGCTCGCGCGAACGCCGCGACGGCGGCGCGCGGAGGGCGTCATGAAAACCCGCCATGTGTTCAGCACTCCGGACCTGATCGTCGCGCAGACCGCGATGGACGCCGCGCGCGAAGCCGGCGTGCGCGACGACGACATCCTGTTGATCGCGCGCTCGGACATCGAGCTCGAATCGATCCCCAACGAACGCAAGGAAGCCGACACCGACCTGATGCCGGCGGCCTTGCGCGGCGCCGGCTACGGCGGCGCGGCCGGTCTGCTGGCCGGCTTGCTCGCGGTGGTGGTCACGCCGATCGGCCTGACCGTGGCCGGCACCGCCGCCGCGCTGGCCGCCGGCGCGATGGTCGGTTGCTGGGCCTCGGCGCTGATGGGATCGGCCCTGCCCGATCCGATCCGGCGCAAGTTCGACGCGCATATCCGCGCCGGCCGCATCCTGGTGGTCATCGACGGCGACCGCGAGCTGCTCGGCCGCGCCGAAGCCTTCGTGCTGGCGCGCGCGCCCGGCGTGGAAATCCTGCCGTTCGATGCGCCGAAGGCCTTGGCCTGAAAGATCGGTGCGCGGCGCCGGCGTGCCGGCGCGAGCGAACGCGCGTTCGCAACATGCGCCGCATCCGCGCGCGGCGCGCGCACGCGCAGCAATCGCGTGACGCCGGTACGGCGCCGAGGCGCACGCACGCTTCGCGGCATCTCGCGCGCTTACGATTTCCTAGCGCGCAAGCCTCATTGCCCGCGTGATCGCGGTTGAAGATCGCTCGCGGTGGCCGCGCGCGCGCGGGGAACTGCCGAGGCGGTCGCAAGATCGCGCGCGCGGCGGGTGGCACTCTCGGCCGGCCTTCCCCACGCACCACGCCGGAGAACCGCCATGAAGCCCAACACCCTCAGCCTGCTGTGCGCCGCCGCGCTGGCGCTGCCCGCGAGCGCAGCGCTCGCCCATGACGCGCCTGCCGCGCTCGCTCACCAGGCGCGCAGCGAAGCCGCCGACACCGCGACCGCCGCCAAGGCCAATCCGTTCACCGCCACCGAAGTGGCGCGCTTCAACGAACCGTGGGCGATGACGTTCCTGCCGAACGGCCGCCTGCTCGTCACCGAAAAACGCGGCGTGCTCAAGGTGCTGACCATTGGCGGCACCGCGCAGACGATCACCGGCGTGCCGGCCGTGGCCTACGGCGGCCAGGGCGGATTCGGCGACGTGATCCTGCATCCGCAGTTCGCGACCAATAATCTGGTCTACATCAGCTACGCCGAAAAAGGCACGACCAGCGGCACCGCCGGCGCCACCGTCGCGCGCGCCAAGCTGACCCTGACCAGCAGCGGCGGTTCGTTGAGCAATCTGCAGGTGCTGTGGCGCCAGCCCAAGGTCACCGGCAGCAACCATTACGGCCACCGCCTCGCGTTCGGGCCGGACCGCAAGCTGTGGATCACTTCCAGCGAACGGCAGAAGTTCGATCCGGCGCAGGACCTCAATTCGCCGCTGGGCAAGGTGATCCGGCTCAACGACGACGGCAGCGTGCCGACCGACAATCCCTTCTACAGCCGCGGCGGCGTCGCCGCGACGGTGTGGTCGTACGGCCACCGCAACCTGCTCGGCATCGCTTTCGATGCGCAGAACAAGCTGTGGATCCACGAGATGGGGCCGATGGGCGGCGACGAGCTCAACCTGATCGAGCGCGGCTCCAACTACGGTTGGCCGCTGGTATCGCAGGGCGACCATTACGACGGCACGCCGATCCCGCGCCACAACACCCGCCCCGACCTCAACGCGCCGGAAGCGTGGTGGAACCCGGTGATCGCGCCGGCCGGTTTCGTGATCTATTCGGGCACGCGCTTCCCGAACTGGGCCGGCAGCGGGCTGATCGGCGGCCTGGCTTCGCAGGCGCTGGTGCGGGTCAAGTTCAACGGCAACACCGCGGCGGAAGCCGAGCGCTATCCGATGGGCAAGCGCATTCGCGAGGTCGAGCAAGGGCCCAACGGCGATGTGTGGTTGCTGGAGGATGGGACGAATGCGCGGTTGCTGCGTTTGACGCCGATCTGAGCCGTAGCGGTGTAATCCGATACGCGAGAGAGCGGGCTTCGGCCCGCTCTTTTCGTCAGGAGCGTCGGATGCGTTGCGTCGCGATCCTGCGATGCCGTGTTCGCACCGGGGCTGAAAGCTGTCGCGGCATCGCGCTGAAGTCTCTGGATCCCCGCGTTCGCGGGGATGACGGTCGGGGAGAGACGCCGCGAAAGCGATAACGGCGCGGAAGAAACGCAACGAAAGCGATAACGGCGTAGAAAAGGCCCACCAAGTACCGACCGACGCAACCTACCTGTCGTCATGCCCGCGAACGCGGGCATCCAGGGCTTCATCGCGACGCGACTACGCGATGCCTTACTGCGCCGCGCGCAGCGCCGGCTTGCGCGTCCCCAACGCCAATTGATAACGCTGCACCAAAGCCTCGACCTTGGCGATGTACTCCTGGGTCTCGCGGTACGGCGGCACGCCGCGGTAGCGCGTCACCGTGCCGATGCCGGCGTTGTACGCGGCCGTGGCCAAGGTCACGTCGTTGTTGTAGCGCCGCAGCAGCGACTTGAGGTGGCGCGCGCCGGCCTTGATCGATTCGTCCGAGGAGAACGGATCGCTGACCCCGTATTCCTTCGCGGTCTCCGGCATCAGCTGCATCACGCCTTGCGCGCCCTTGCTCGACACCGCCTTGGCGTCGAAGCCGCTTTCGGCGTGGGCGATCGCGCGCAGCCAGGCGTCGTCCAGGCCGTTGGCCTTGGCCGCGCTGCGGAACTGCACGGCGAACTTGTCCAGTTGCGGCTTGCCGACCTTGCCCAGGCCCGGATGCGCCGGTTCACCCGGCGGCGTTTCCACGCTGAAGCCCATCACCCGGACCGAGCCCGGCAGGTTGCGCGTGCTGTAGACGGTCTTGCCGTCCTGCTGGCGTTCGTAGAGGTTGCCGTTGATGACGCCGAGTTCGCCCCACAGGTTCGGCAGCTTCACTGCGTTGTCGTCGAACTGCTTGGGCTCGCAGCGCGAGCCGGGTTCGGGCGCGGTGGCGAGGCTGACGGTGCCGTCGCGCACGCAGCGGTACACGGTGCGCGCCTGCGCGGCGGTGCTGGCCAGCGCCAGCAGCGCCACGGCGGCGGCCAGGCGCAGGGCGGCGGTGCGGGCGGGCGCGGCGACGGTCATGGGGCGCGATTCTAGGCCCGCGCGGGCGGCGGCACAGCGCCGGAAGTCAGGGGTCGGGGGCGACGTTCATTCAGGTAAAGAGACTGTGCATTCGCCGGTGCCGCGCAGCGGCTGCGGGGTTTGCAGGCCGATGGGGCCATGGGTGCGACGATCCGGAGCGAAGGCGTCGGGGCTCAAGCCCCTGCCGCAACGGTGCCCGATGCCAGCGGCGCCTGGTAGTGGAAGCCTCTCTGGGACGGCCTTCAGGGCCGGCGCGTTCCTGTCCGCCGCAGCGGCGATCGCCGAGACGACGCCGACTGTCCGACAAAAAGCGGGCGCAACGCGATCGACTCGCCCAACCGCGCCGCGCCCGAGTAAACCCGTTCCGGGCTTGGCGATCCGACCGGTGCGTCCCGGCCGGTGTTGTCTGAGCGACGCCGCCGGATCCGCACGGCGGCGGCGTTCTCAGAGCGGATTCAGCGCCGGGTCCGCCGCATCGCGCGCGGACCCGGCAGCGGCGGCCGGATTCACCGGCCGCCGCGTCGATCAACCGCCGCCGTTGGCCGGCGGCGGCGCGGTGGCCGCGTCGGCCGGCGCGCTCGACGGTGTGGTCGACGCCGCCGGCGCGTCCGGCGTGGTTTCGCCCTTGCTCTTGCACGCGGCGAGCGACAACGCGCCGAGCACGATGGACGCATAGGCGGCAGTACGCAGATCGATCTTCATGGAAGCATGCACCTCGGGTTGGTTCGGCCGGCCTCGGGGTCGCGGCGCGGCCGATGTGTGGCCACGGCCGCGGCTGCGGCGCGGTGCGGGGGAACACCGGGGGACCGCCGCAGCCGCGGCCGGCTGCTCGTGCCGCAGGGGAAGTGGACGGCACGGGCTGCACACTGCCGTCATCGCGATGAACGAAAGCGGTGCCGCGCCGGCCATGGCTACGTTTGTTTAACCAACCCGCGTTGGCGCTGCGTTAGGCCGCGACCGGATCGTCGCGAAAAGCGTGATCGCTTAGTCGCTAATCGCGCGGCCGCGCGTCGCTGCGCGGCTGAACGCAACAAAACGTTTACGAACCGGGCTGATTCGGCGGTCATCGCCAAGGTCTGCGGCGGCCGCAGCGCGCTCATGCCCCTCGCAGCGGCGCACATGCCGCAGTGCGCATTGCAGTCGGCGCCGCGCTGGCACTAAGGTGGCCCGACTGCGGCCGCCCGCGCGCGCCGCCCGCCACGAGCGAGGGGAACCACGTTTTGAGCCAGCCGTCGAGCGAGCCGACCTCCGTCGGCGCATCCGCCGTACCCGTCGCTTCTTCCTCCGGCTCCGAGCCCGGCCCCGACCACACCGTCCGCGCGGTCAGCCGCTGGCAGATCGTCGGCCTGTCGATCAACGACGTCATCGGCAGCGGCATCTACCTGCTGCCGGCCACCGCCGCCGCCCTGCTCGGCCCGGCCAGCCTGTGGGCGGTGCTGCTGGCCGGCTTCGCCGTCGCCTTGCTGGTGCTGTGCTACGCGCAGGCGGCGAGCTACTTCGACCAGCCCGGCGGCGGTTACCTGTATGCGCGCGAAGCCTTCGGCCCGTTCGCCGGTTTCGAAGTCGGCTGGATGCTGCTGGTCACGCGCATCTCCACCGCCGCCTCGCTCAGCAACGGCCTGGCCGAGGCGGTGGCGCTGTTCTGGCCGGCGGCGAAGGCCGGGCCGGCGCGGGTGTTCATCGTCGCCGGTTCGCTCGGGCTGCTGGTGCTGATCAACGTGCTCGGCGTGCGTACCGCCGCGCGCGCCGGCGTCGCGCTGGCGATCGGCAAGCTGGTGCCGCTGGTGCTGTTCGTGGCGATCGGCGCGTTCTACTTCGATCCTTCGCTGCTGCGCAGCGGCGCGCCGCTGCCGATGGATCATCTCGGCGAAGCCGCGCTGTTGCTGCTGTTCGCCTACGCCGGTTTCGAAAACCTGCCGGCGGCGGCGGGCGAATACCGCAATCCGCGTCGCGACGTGCCGTTCGCGCTGCTGACGATGATCGTGATCGTCACGGTCGTGTACTTCACCGTGCAGCTCGTCGCGCTGGGGACGCTGCCTGGAATCGCCGCATCGTCCAGTCCGTTGGCCGAAGCCGCCGCGCATTTCAGCGGCACCGGCCTGGCGCTGGTGCTGACGGTCGGCGCGGCGATCTCGATCCTGGGCACCAACAGCAACACGGTGATGATGGGGCCGCGCTATCTGCTGGCGCTGTCGCGCGACGGTTACGGGCCGCGCGCGCTGGGCGCGATCCATCCGCGCTTCCACACCCCGGCGCGGGCGGTGCTGTTCCTCGGCGCGATCGCGCTGGTGCTGGCGCTGACCGGTTCTTTCCAGCAGTTGGCGCTGCTGTCGGTGGTCGCGCGCCTGTGCACCTACATCGGCACCGCGGTGTCGGTGCTGGTGCTGCAGAAGCGCCACCACGGCCGCGAAGGCGCGCTGCACCTGCCCGGCGGGCCGCTGATTCCGCTCGCCGCGATCGTGCTGTCGCTGGGGCTGCTGGCCAGCGCCAGCGCGCAGAACCTGATCGCCGCGGCGATCGCACTGGTGGTCGGCGCGGCGATCTACAAGCTGCGGCGCAAGCCTGAAGCCGAGGCGGCGGGTTGAGCGCGTCGATGCGGCGATAGCCCGCTGTAGGAGCGGCGCAAGCCGCGACCGCGAAACCGCGCTTGTGTCGTAGCCGCGATGCCGCGGTCGCGGCTTGCGCCGCTCCTACAGGGGGCTGCGGCCGGCTTGACCTCAACTTTAGTTAAGGTCTTAGCCTGCCGGCTTTCCCAGCAGGATTGCGCTCATGGCTTCCCCTCTACGCCTCGCGCTGATCTACGGCAGCGCGCGCGAAGGCCGCTTCTGCGATGTGGTCGGCGCCTGGGCGCAGCGCCGCGTCGCCCGCCACGGCGGCTTCGATACCGATCTGATCGATCCGCTCGACTGGCCGCTGTCGGGCCGCCCCAGCCGCGCCGACGAGGCGCAGCTGCAATCGCTGCGCCAGCGCCTGGATGCGGCCGATGCGTTCCTGATCGTCACGCCCGAGTACAACCACGGCTATCCGGCGCCGCTGAAGGCGCTGATCGATGCGTGCTACGAGCCGTGGCGGGCCAAGCCGGTGGCGTTCGTCAGTTACGGCGCCAGTTCCGGCGGGCTGCGCGCGATCGAGCAGTTGCGCCAGGTGTTCGGCGAACTGCATGCGGCGACCTTGCGCGACTGCGTGTGCCTGGCGCACGCCTGGCGCCAGTTCGGTCCGGACGGCGAACTGCGCGAGCCGCAGGCGGCGCATCAAGCGATGGAAGCGACGCTGGCGCGGTTGCGCTGGTGGGCGCTGGCCTTGCGCGATGCGCGCGAGGCGATGCCGTATGAGGCGGCGGCTTGAGGCGGCGCAGCGGAGCTTCGATGCGGCGGATCGAAAGGCCCTCCCACAGCGGCGCAACCGGGTTTCGTTACAGCGGAGCGGAAAGCGTCGGGCCTGAAGGGCCCTCCCACAGCGGCGCCGCGAGGTTTCGCTACGACAGAACGGAAAGCCTCGGGCTTGAAGCCCCTCCCACCATCGCAACCGCTCAGCGCAGCGGCGGCGCCGGCAGCGGTTTCGGCGCGCCTTCAGGCAGCGCCAGCATCTGCTGTTGCAGGTCGTACAGCGCTTCGGCGTCGCCCGGCTGCCACTCGCGCGCTTCGTTGCCGCGGAAGCGGCGGTGGAATGCGGCCAGCGCGGCGCCGGGATCGCGCAGGTCGTAGCCGATCAGGCGCAGCGCCACCCACGGATCGAATCCCGGCGGCGGCGGCGCGAGCGAGGCGCGCGGCCACAACCCGAAGCCGGCGTCGGCGAGGCGCTGCCACGGGAACTGCACGCTGGGGTCGGTCTTGCGGCCCGGCGCGAGGTCGCCGTGGGCGAGGATCGCCTGGCGCGGCAATCCCAGTCGTTTGGTCAGGTCTTCGAGCAAGCGCAGCAGGCTCTGGATCTGCGCCTCGGCGAACGGCTCGCTGCCGTCGTTGTCGAGCTCGATGCCGATCGACGCCGAATTCAGATCCGACACATCGCCCCAACTGCCGGCGCCGGCGTGCCAGGCGCGCCGCTCCTCGGCCACCAGCTGATAGATGCGGCCGTCCTCGCCGATCAGGTAATGCGCGCTGACCTTGCCCTGCGAATTCGCCGTCTGCAGCGTGCGCAGGGCTTCGCCGACGCTGTCCATCTGGGTGTGGTGCAGCACGATCAGCTGCGCGCGGCGTTCGTTGAAGTTCGGCGAGCCGCGCCATTGCGCGAGCGGATTGTGCGGCGGCGCGCTGGCGCAACCGGCGACGAGCAGCGCCAGCGCGATCGCGCACAGCGAAGGAAGGCGGCGAAGGTCCATGCGCTAGCCAACGGCGGAAAACCGCAGTGTAGGCCAAGCGCGCCGGCGCCGTTGCGCGCGGCCCGGCGCGCTTACAACTGTCACCCCGGCCGCGTTCGGTGACGCAGTCGGCGCCGGCGGCGCGGACGCGCGCCTACAGTGCCGGCGACGCGGGCGGTGCCCGCGTCGTCCGCCACTTCGGGAGGATCGCGCATGAAACGCAAATCGTATGGCTGGCTCGCCGCGTTCGCGCTGGCCGCGTTCGGCTTCGGCTTCGGCGTCCAGGCCGCTTCGTCGGCGCCGCCGGACAAAGCGCTGTGCAGCATCAAAGTCTGTCAGGACCGCTGCGGCGGCCTGCCGGGCTGGAGCCCCGGCAACGGCCAGCCGTGCCGTTGTTGCGACTGAGCCGGCCGGCTCAAGCGGCCAACGCCGCGCGGGCGAAACCGCGCGGCGCTGCCGCGAAGACCGACCGAACGTCCGCGCGTCGCGCGGATACCGCGTTCAGCGGATACCGGGACGATCGAGCTGCGGTTCGACCCGGTTCTTCTGATCTTCGCGCCGCTGCGAGACGCTCTTACACACCTTTTCGGTGCGGTTGGAACCGATCGTACGCACGCGCTGGCAGACGACTTTTTCTTCGGGCTCGGCCGCAGCGGCGACGGTGCCGCCGGCCTGCGCGATCCAGGCCAAGTCTTGATGCGCCTGCTCGCGTTCCGACGCGCTGAGCTGATCGTAGCTGCGGCCTTGCAGCAGCTGGCCCAGACGGTCCTGGCGCGAGCGAAGCTCGTCGCGCTTGGCCGGCTCGAGCTTGGCGTAGTCGCCGCGGCCGGCGTCGACGTCGCTGCGGATTTGCTTCTGCTGCTCCAGCACATGCGCGCTGTCGAACGGCTTGGGCTCGCCGGAGGCGGACGCCACCGCGCACACGCCGGCCAGAATCAGGCCGACCAAGGCCTTGTTGAACGCATTGCTGCCGTTGGACAACGGCTTCGATTCGATCTTGCGCATGGCTCCCTGTGCCTCGTCGATGGCGGCCGCGAACGCCGCAGGATGGGGCCGCAGCGGCCCGTTCGCCTTCCATTGGGTGGTGCCGGAACCGCGTGGGGACAGGCTTGCGGCGCGCTCCCCAACGCGACCGACACACCGATCCTAGAGAGACGGCGGGCACAACTCCATAGACTTTCGACCTAGGCGACCTGTCAAAACTTTGCCGACTCGGGTGCTTGACAGGCGCGGGAACGGCCGGCCCGCGCAGCGCGGGCCGGCCGTGCGTCCTGGCTCAGGGCTTGAGCCAGTTGTTCGACACCGCGATCATCGACAGCAGCTTGACGCTGTCGCCGTAGTAATCGCTGGTGCCGCCGTTGGCCATGTAGGTCCACAGCTTGTCGAGCCAGGCCTGGTCGGTATCGACCGTGGCGGCGACCGCGAACGGCGCGGTGAAGAAGGTGCTGTTGTAGTTCTCGGTCACCGTGCCGTCGAGCTTGTACCCGCTGCGGATGTTGTTGGCGTTGTTGCCGGCCTTGCCCTTGATCCACTGGCTGAGCTTGCGCGCGGCGTTGCGCGAACGGCTGTCGCCGCTGACCGCCGCGTCGATGCCGATGCGCCACGGCACCCGCCCGGCGTTCCACGAATACGCGCCGTCGTATTCGGATTCCAGGAAGTTCGCCGGCGCCGGCTTGGCGGTGGTGTTGGTGTTGACGATGAAGTCCGGCAGCAGGCCGGTATTGGGCGCGTAGCTGCTCTGCATCTTGCCGATCAGGGTCTGGTGGGCGTCGAGCACGCCGGTCCAGTAGCTGTCGCCGAGCTTGCTGGCGAAGCCGCGGAAATGGCCGAGCATCCAGTCCGAGCTGCGGGTGGAGTTGTAGTAGTTCGGCTCGCTGCTGCTGACCCAGTCGCCGAGGGTGACCAGCTTGGTGTTGGCATTGACGTTGCTGCTGCGGATCGCGGCGATGACCTTGCGCGCTTCGGACAGGTAATTGATCGAGCCGGCCGAGCCCCATTGCAGGTCGGCGAGCAGCAGCGCATAGGCGATGTCGAGGTCGCCGTCGGTGGCCGAATCGGGGCCGGCGACGTTCTTGCAGTTGGCGTCCTGCGCCCACGCCAGCAACGCCGGGTTGCCGCTGCTGGGATGGCCGCGGTTGTAGCGGTGCAGGCCGTCGAACAACGCCTGCGCGTCGGGATCGCTGCCGGCCATCATCACCGTGATCAGCATGCCGTAGCCCTGCCCTTCCGACACCACGTACGCGGTGTCGGTGCTGGCCTTGACCCGGTATTCGCCGGCCTTGCAGCCGGCGACCAGATAGCGCTGCTTCCAGGCGCGATAGAACGACGCGGTGGATTGGTCGGCGGCGGCGCGGCCGACGCTGGGGCTCAGGGTGCCGCTGACGTAGCTCTGGCGATGGCTGCCGAAGGGATAGTTCGGCGCGGCCTGCGCGGCGAGCGAAGCGCCGAGCGCGGCGGCGGTGGCCAATACCAGGGCCAGGGTGTGCAAGCCGCGGCGCGGCCGGGCTGAAGCGTTGTGCATGGGATATCTCCGCTAAAGAGGGTCGGTGGGCGACCGCGCAGGCGGCGGCGCGCACGGGCGCGCAGCGCCCGCGCCGCGGCAGCGGCGGGAGGAGGGGAACGCAGGCAGCGGATGCATCGCGGCGCGCGCGGTCGTGGTCGACCGCGACGACGCGCATGCTTCGGCGCCGCGGGCGCAAGCAGGCTAGCGCGCGCGGCCACGCCAAAGCGCGACCGCCGTCAACCCACGCGCGAACATGCCTGCGCGGGTTCGCAGATCGACTTTGGTCGTACCGCGGCGCTTGCGCGGCGTCGCGGTATACGGGTGTCGGCGGCGACGGTTCGCACGCGCCGCTGCGCGCGGGCGTCGCCTCGGGACGCGAATCGCGAGCGGCGAGCGCGTCGCCGCGCCTCGAATTCGCAGCCGCGCCTACAAATAGCTCAGCCAGCGATCGCGCCGGCGCCGCTTGACCCCGGCGAACCAGCGCGACAGCGGATACAGCAGCGCCAGCACCAGCAGCCAGACCGCATACACCGCGCCGAGGCTTACGCCCCAGCCGGCTTCGGTCAAACGCTGCGGGCGGTCGAGGAAGCCGATGAAGGCGGCCGCCGGCACGCCGCTGGCCACGCCCGCGATCAAGGCCAGACCGTGCACGACGTAGATGTGCAGCAGATAGGTGAACAACGGCGTGCGGCCGTACGCCAGCAACACCGCGCGCAACGGTCCGCGCAAACGTTCCAGCGCCAGTCCCAGCAGCAGCGCCGCGCCCAGCGTGACCAACGCGTACTGCAACGAAGGCGGGTACTTGGTCACGTTGAAGAACGACGCCGCATCGAGCCAGGGATCGGCCATGCGCCGCCACGCGCGCGGGTCGCCGAGGCCGGACAGGCGCAGGCCGACGTACGCCGCCAACGCGAACATCGCGAGCGCGGCGAGCGCGCGCCGGCGCCGCGCCGGCGGCCACGCGAACACCGGCCCGAGGCCGTAGCCGAGCAGCATCAGGCCGATCCACGGCACCGCCGGGTAAGCGACGAATCCGGGCACGCCGGCGATGACGCCGGGACGCAGCAAGACGGTCCACAGCGGCGCCCACAGCGACGTCGCCGGCGGCGCGAAACCCGCCAACGCGGCGTGCCCCACTACGATGGCCGCGCCCAGCAGCAACACCGCCGAACGCGGCAGCCACACCAGCGCCGCCAGCGCGACCATGCCCAGGCCGATCGCCCAGATCACTTGCAGGAACAGGAACGGCCACTGGAAGTTGAAGCCGAACACGATCACCGTCAGTTCCAGCGCGATCAGCCACAGGCCGCGGGTCAGCGCCAGCCGCGCGACGCGCGCGCGGGCGACGCCGGAGGCCAGTTGCAGATGGATCGAGACCCCGGCCAGGAACACGAAGGTCGGCGCGCACAGATGGGTGATCCAGCGCGTGGCGAACAGCAGCGGCGTGGTCCGGTCGAGGTCGAGCGGATTGAACGCGAACGCGTCGCTGTGGAAATAGTCGCGGACGTGATCGAGCACCATCAGCGCGATCACCCAGCCGCGCAACACGTCGATCAGCTCCAGGCGCATCGCGCCCGAGCGGGTCAGGCCGGCGTCGGCCGCCGCGGGCGCGAAGGCCGCGCCAACGGATGCGGCTTCGGCAGCATCTACTTCGGCAGGATCGGCTGCCGCGTTGCCCCCAGGCTGCGCCATGCTCGGTTCCCGAAACGGCGCCGGCAGCGGCGCGCGCCGAGTATAGCGCGCGCCGCCGCGGCCTCGCGGCCGCGGGTTTCCGCTCGAATAACGCCGCTTATTCCTTGCCGCTTATTCCTTGCGCACCGCGTGCCCGCCGAACTCGTTGCGCATCGCCGCGAGCAGCTTGTCGGCGAAGGAATCCTTCTCGCGCGAACGCAGGCGTTCCATCAGCGAGGCGGTGATCACCGGCGCCGATACGTCCAGATCGATGGCTTCGGCCACGGTCCAGCGGCCTTCGCCGGAATCCTCCACGTACGGCGCGATGCCCTGCAGCGTCGGATTCTTGGCCAGCGCGTCGGCGCTGAGGTCGAGCAGCCACGAACGCACCACGCTGCCGTGGCGCCAGATCTGCGCGATCTGCTCCAGGTCCAGGCCGAACTCGGCCTTGCGCCCGAGGATCGCGAAGCCCTCGGCGTAGGCCTGCATCATTCCGTACTCGATGCCGTTGTGGATCATCTTGGTGAAATGGCCCGCGCCGCTCGGCCCGACCCGGCCCCAGCCGCGGTCGGCCGCCGGCGCCAGGGTTTCGAAGATCGGCCGCAGGCGTTCGACCGCGGCCTCGTCGCCGCCGATCATCAGGCTGTAGCCCTCCTGCAAGCCCCACACGCCGCCGCTGGTGCCCGAATCGACGTAGTGCAGGCCGTGCGCGCGCAGTTCTTCGGCGCGCCGCACGGTGTCCTTGTAGTTGGAATTGCCGCCGTCGATCACCGTGTCGCCCGGCGCCAGCAGCGGCCGCAGTTCGACCAGGGTCGCGTCGACCGCGCCGGCCGGCACCATCAGCCACACCGCGCGCGGCGCGGGCAAGGCCGCGACCAACTCCGCCAGCGTCGCCGCCGCGCCGATGCCGCGCGCCGCGGCCTGCTCGCGCGCCGCGGCGCCGGGGTCGACGCCCGTGACCTTGTGGCCGCCGCGCACCAAGCGCTCGGCCATATTCGCGCCCATGCGGCCGAGGCCGACCATGCCCAGTTCCATACCGTCTCCCGATGTCGTGTTCGATGACCGCCGCGCCGGTGCCGGCGCGCGGGACAGGCGATCTTGGTGCCCGTCTCGGTAAGGAAGTGTGAGCGATCGCGGCGAAATAAAGGCGGCGGATCGACCGACTTTGGCCGCATGGATCGCGGCGCTTGGCCGAAAGCTTTCGTGGGATGGCTTTCAGGCCCCAGGCTTGCGTTTCCGCTACGACGCCGCCATCGCAGCGGGCAGCGTCGGGCCCGACGGTCCTGCCACAACAGGCCGTCGCCCACAGAACCTTCGCGCGACCGCCTCAGCGCCCGATCTGCTTGCGCATCTCCATCGCCTCGAACACCGCGATCGCCGCGGCCGCCGGCTGGTCGTTGGGGATGTCGTGCGAACTGTCGGCGATGGTCACCCGCTTGGCGTAGCGCGAGGTGCCGATCAAGGCCATGTGGGTCTGCTCGCGCGCGGCCAGCAAGGCCTTGAGGTCGTCGGCCGGCGCGCCGGCGTAGGGCTGCTCGGCGCTGAGCACGATCACCGGCTTGCCGTCGTGGCGCTCGCTCTTGGCCACCGCGCTGCCGTACATCGACAGGCGGTCCTGCGAGCCGGAAATCACCGTCTCCCAGAACGCCGGCTTGGAACGCCAGGCGCGGATCGAGGCGTTGAGTTTGTCGCTGTAGTTCGGGTTCGGCGGACGCAGGCAGTTCTTCAGGTCCGACGGCGGCCGCGCCGCCGCCAGGCGGCCGTCGCGCGCGCCCTGCTCGCAGCCGCGGTACATCGCCAGCATGCGCGGCGCCATCTCGGCTTCGGTCTTGGCGTAGGAGGCGGAGAATTCGCCGACGTTCTGCTCCGGCGGGTCGACCAGCACCAGCGCCGCGACCTGCTTGGGATAGAGCTCGTCGTAACGGCGCACCAGTTGGCTGCCGTAGGAATGGCCGACCAGGATCAGCGGGGTGTCAAGGTCGGCCGCGTCGATCAATGCGCGCAGGTCGGCGACGTCGGCCTTGAGGTCGCGCGGCAGCGGGCCGCCGTCGCTGAAGCCCAGGCCGGCGCGGTCGTAGGCGCAGACCCGGTTGCGCTGGGCGATCTGCGGCTGGGCCTTGGCCCAGGCCAGCGAGTCGGAGCCGAAGCCGGATTCCAGCAGCACCGTCGGCGAGCCTTCGCCGCTGCAGCGCAGGTTGAGCTTGCGCCCGCCGCCGATGTCGATGCGCTCGCCGGGTTCGGCGTAGACGTCCAGGCTGGTGTCCGCCGGCGGCCGCGGCTTGGCCCGCGCCGCGGGCTTGGCCGGCGCGCCGACGGCGCCGGCCGCGACCGCCATCAAGGCCGCCGCCATCGCCGCGCTGGTGGTATGCCTTAGTGTTCCGCGTGCCGCGTCCATCGCCGCCCCGCCCGATCAATGAAGCGGCGATGGTAAGCAAGACCGGAGCGGTTGCCGGCGCCCCCCGGCACGCGCAAGACAGACTCGATTCAGTTCCGCTGCACCGCGGCAAGGCCGTTCGCAAGCCGATGGCAAACGCCGTGTCGATTTCGGCCGCCGTGGTTCGTCGCCATGACAGAAGCGGCCGAAACGGGGTCGCTTCCCCTCAAACCGAACGACTTCTCAGGAGAACCGCCATGCGCTTCATGATGCTGATGATCCCCCAGGGCTACGAATCCGCCGCGCCGGGCACCCTGCCCAGCGCCGAGCAGGTGGTGGCGATGATGGCCTACAACCATTCCCTGCAGGCGGCCGGCGTGCTGCGCGCGCTCGACGGCCTGCACCCGCCGTCGATGGGCGCGCGGGTCAGCTTCCGCGGCGGCCGGCCGAGCGTGACCGACGGCCCGTTCCCGGAGGCCAAGGAAGTGCTCGGCGGCTACTGGGTCATCGAGGTCGCCTCGCGCGAGGAAGCGGTCGAATGGGCCAAGCGTTGCCCGGGCGCGGACAACGAGACCATCGAGGTGCGGCAGATGATGGACGTCGAGGATTTCCCGGAAGACGTGAAGAAGGCGGTCGAAGGGTTCGAGGCGCCGCAGCAGGCCTGAGGGCTTCCTGTAGGAGCGGCGCGAGCCGCGACTGCGACAACGCAACCATTGCGCGAGTTTCGCGGTAGTTGCGTTGTCGCAGTCGCGGCTCGCGCCGCTCCTACAGGGAGGATCGCGCAGTTACGCGATTTCGCGGCCGGCGCTGGCCTGCCACACCTCGTACCAGTCCTGCGCCGACAACCGGATCGCCAACGCGTCGACCGCGTCGCGCAGGCCTTGTTCGCGGCCGCTGCCGGTGATCGGCCACGGCTGCGACGGGTGCCGCAGCAGCCAGGCGTAGGCCATCGTCGCCACCGATGCGCCGCCGTGGCGGCGGCCGAGGTCTTCCAGCACCGCGCGCACGCGCTGCGCGCGTTCGTCGCCGCCGCCGAACAAACGGCCGCCGGCCAGCGGCGACCACAGCATCGGCCGCATCCGCAGCGCCTGGCATTGCTCCAGGGTGCCGTCGTCCAGCGGCGGCAGGTGCAGCGGCGAGAGTTCGACCTGATGGGTCGCCAGCGGATGCCGCGCCTGCAGCAGCGCCAGCTGCGCCGGGGTGTGGTTGGACACGCCCGCGTGCAGCAGCTTGCCGGCGGCCTTGAGCTCGGCGAAGGTCGCGGCGAGTTCGTCGGCGTCCATCAGCAAGTCGGGGCGGTGGATCAGCAGCACATCGAGATAATCGGTGCGCAGCGCGCGCAGGGAGTTGTCGACGCTGGCGAGCACGTGCGCGCGCGAGGTGTCGTAGGACTTGATCGCATGCGCGGGCCGTTGCGCCGAGGTCAGCTTGATCCCGCACTTGCTGATGAGGCGGATGCGCTGGCGCAGCGCCGGCTGCAAGGCCAGGGCTTCGCCGAACAGACCTTCGACCGAATAGTCGCCGTAGATGTCGGCGTGATCGAAGCTGTCGATGCCCAGGTCCAGCGCCTGGCCGATCCAGCGCAGGCGCTGGCCGGGATCGAGGTTCCATTCGGCCATGCGCCAGCAACCGGCGACGATGGGGGACAGGTTCAGCGGTTCGGCAGCGCTCATGCGGGGCGAGGACGGCGAGGAGGACCGCCAGTCTAGCCGCGCCGCGGCGGCGATGGGTTCGCCGCAGCCGCGACGGCGGCCGCAAACCACGACGGTCCTGCCGTGGGTCAAGCGCTGTCGGTCAACTCGTCGATGCGCGCGTACAAGGCGTCGAAATGCGCCTCCAGCAGCGGATGCGCGCCGCGCACGCCGGCGATCACCTGCGCGGTCCAGTCGAAATAATCGCGCTTGCGCTGGCGCGGCCACGCCGGCGGCGCGTCGAGCAGGTCGCTCAGATTGCAGATCTTGTCGGCCAGCTTGACCAGCTTGGCTTCGGCCGAGATGTGCGGCGCACGCTCGATCTGCAGGCGCTTGCGCTCGGCCTTGGGCAGGGCCTTGTCGTCGGTGACCTCGCGCACCACCGCGGCGATGCGCGCGCCGAACGCCAGTTCGATCTCCTCGAACGTGGTCGCGGTGTCCTCGACGGTGTCGTGCAGCAAGGCCGCGCACAGCACCACCGGGTCGGCGATGCCGCCGAGGTTGGCCAGGGTGTCGGCCAGCGCCAGCGGGTGGTTGATGTAGGGGCTGCGCTCGGCGTCGAGCCGGCGCTGGCGGCGGTGACGTTGCGCGGCGAAGGCCGCGGCGCGAAGGACGAGTCCGTGTTCGGTGTGCATGCGTGCTCCTGCGTGGTCGCCCAGCCGCCGGCGCCGCGCAGCTGGGGGCTGGGCGACGCGATGGACTTGGGGAGTGTGCGGCGATGCGCCGCGGGACGCGGCCGTTGCGGCCGCGTCGCCATTGTAGCGCGGGCTCAGGCCGACAGCGCGGCCATCGCCTCGATTTCGAACAGCATGCCGTCGAGCGCCAGCCGCGGCACCGGAATCAGGGTGCAGGTCGGCCGGTGACCGGCGCCGAACGCGGCGGCGAGTTCTTCGCCGAACACCGCCAGCCGCGCGTGGCTGTGGTCGACCACCAGCACGGTCAGCTTGACCACGTCGCGCGGCCCGGCGCCGGCCGCGGCCAACGCGGTGCCGAGGTTGGCGAAGGCCTGCCGCACCTGCGCGCGGAAGTCCGCGGCCAGCGCGCCGTCGGCGGTTTCGCCGCCCTGCCCGGCCACCAGCACCCAGCGCGCGCCGGCGGCGACGCGGGCGAGGTGCGAGTAGCCGTTGGGCGCGGGGTCGTAGAGGCCGACGGGGTTGTCCAGGGTGAAGACGGAAGCGTTCATCGCGAATCCTGTGCGGGGGAGTTATCGGGACGACGATGCACCCTCCGCGGTTGTGACGTCGATGGGCTCAGGCCGCGTCGGCCTGCCCGTGCGCGAGCGCGAAGCCCTCGTCGAGCCAGCCGGTCACGCCGCCGGCCATCAGCTTCACCGGCCGCTCCAGCTCGGCCAGCCGCACCGCCGCGCGCGCTGCGCCGTTGCAGTGCGGGCCGGCGCAATACACCACGAACAAGGTCTGCGGCGGATACGCCGCCAGCCGCGAGGCGATCAGCTTGCGGTGCGGGATATTGACCGCGCCGGGCACGTGGCCGGCGGCGAACTGCTCCGGGCCGCGCGCATCGACCAGGACGAAGCCGGGCTCGCCCGCGGCCAGCGCGGCGTGCACGTCCCAGCAATCGGTTTCGAAGCCGAACTGGGCGCTGAAGTGGGCCAACGCCTGGGCGGACGCGGCGGCGGGGATTTCGGTGACGGCGTTGCGCATGGTCGAGCTCCGGGTGGGGACGCGGCCATTGTCGGCCGCAGCCGCTTGCGCGAGGATTGGCGCAATCGCCAAGCATCGATCAGATCCCGCCAATGTCGCCCCGCCCTGCCCCGCTGCGCCGCGCCGGCCCGTCCAATCCACGGGTCGCGGTGTTGGTCTACGACGGCCTGTGCGCGTTCGAGTTCGGCTGCGCGGCCGAAGTGTTCGGCCTGCCGCGCCCGGAACTGCAGGCCGAGCTGCGCGGCCGCGCCTGGTACGGCTTCGAAACCTGCGCCGCGCAGCGCCGCCCGCTGCGCGGCCAGTACGGGCTGAGCCTGCGCGCCGACGCCGGTCTGGACCGCCTGGCCGAGGCCGGCACGGTGATCGTGCCGGGCTGGCGCGGCTGCGACGAACCGGTGCCGGCCGACATCGCCGCGGCCGTACGCGCAGCGCATGCGCGCGGCGCGCGGGTGCTGTCGATCTGCTCGGGCGCGTTCGTGCTGGCCGCCGCCGGATTGCTCGACGGCCGTCGCGCGACCACCCATTGGCGCTACGCCGAAACCTTGCGCGCGCGCTATCCGCGCATCGACGTCGACGCCGATGCGATCTACGTCGACGAAGGCCGCCTGCTGACCTCGGCCGGCAGCGCCGCCGGCCTGGACCTGTGCCTGCATCTGGTGCGGCGCGACTGGGGCGCGCGCATCGCCAACCACGTGGCGCGGCGGCTGGTGATCGCGCCGCATCGCGAAGGCGGCCAGGCGCAATACATCGAACGGCCGGTGCAGCGCAGCGAGCGCGGCGCGCTGGCGCCGTTGCTCGAACGCGTGCGCAAGCGCCTGGGCGAGCCGTGGAGCGTGACCGAACTGGCGCGGCTGGCGGCGATGAGCGAGCGCAGCTTCCTGCGCCGGTTCAAGCAGGCCACCGGCGCCAGCCCGGCCGACTGGCTGATCCAGGCGCGGGTCGAACGCGCGCGCGAACTGCTGGAAACCACCGACGCGCCGCTGGAACGCATCGCCGGCGACGCCGGTTTCGGCAGCGCGGTGACGATGCGCCACCACTTCCGCCGCAAGCTCGGGGTCGGGCCGCGCGATTATCGCGAGCGCTTCGCGCGCGGATCGCGCTGAAGCGGTTCGCGTCGCAAGCCGCGGCCGGCCGAACGCGACAGCGGCTGCGTTACCATCGCGCTGCGTACCGACGCGCTTCGTCGCAAGGATCGGGACCCGCATGGCCCAGCCGCCGCCCACCCTCTCGCTGACCGCACGCTGCATCGTCGAAATCGACGGCCAGGACGACGTGATCGCGTTCGCCATCGGCCCCGAGCGCGCGGTCTACGTCTTGCAGGCGTTAGGCCCGCACGGGCGCGGACAGCCGCCGCCGGCGTACCCCGTGCGCGCGTGGCTCGACGGCCAGTGCACGCTCGACCTGCGCTTCGAAAGCCCGACCTGCCTGCTCTACGCCTTGCAGCCGCTCGGCGCCGACCTGTTGTTCCTGGGCGTTCCGCTCGGCCCCGACCGCCGCAGCGCCGGCAACGGCCGGGTGTATTCGCGCGAAGGCCGGCCGCTGCGCGAGCTGCATCTGGGCGACGGCATCGAACATGTCCAGACCACGCTCAAGGGCGCGATCTGGACCGCGTATTTCGACGAGGGCGTGTTCGGCGACGACCCGGTCTCGCAACACGGGCTCGCCGCCTGGGACGCGGACGGCGAGTGCGTCTACCGCTTCCACCCCGATCTGGCCGGGCTCGACCACATCTGCGACTGCTACGCGCTCAACGTCGCCGACGACCGCGAAACCTGGCTGTACTACTACACCGCTTTTCCGCTGGTGTTGCTGCGCGGACGCCGGGTGGCGCGCTACTGGAACGTGCCGGTCGCAGGCGCGCATGCCTTCGCCGCGCGCGGCGAGCACGCGCTGTTCACCGGCGGCTACCGCGAGCACGACCGCTTGACGTTGCTGCGGCTCGACGACGCCGCGCAATGCGCGATCCTCGCCCGCTTCCAGGCCTGCGACGACGACGGCGCGCCGCTGCCCGCCGAGCGTTTCCACGGCCGCGCCGATACGCTGTATTTCCTGTCCGAACGCCGCATCTGGGCGATCGATCTGGATCAGGCGCTCGCCGCGCTGCGCTGAGCGCGCCGGCTCACTTCGCCGCGGCGGCCTTGCGCTGCTCGATCTGCCGCTGCAAGCCGCGTTCGAACGCGGCGCCCTGCGCGAGCTGGCGGTCGATCTCGCCGATCGACAGCCAGCGCCCCTGCGCGAACACGCCGGCGACCTTGCCGGTGTTGTGGATGTCGGCGAGCGGATCGGCGTCGAGCAACACCAGATTGGCGCGCTCGCCCTCGCGCGCCGCGCCGCTGCCGGCCTGCGGGTCGAACAGGCGGTGGGCGTTGAGCGAGGCCGCGCGCAGCACCTCCAGCGGCTTCAGGCCGATCTCGCGCAGCTCGATCATTTCCTGCTGCACCGACACCCCGAACGCCAGCCCCGGCAATGCCGCGTCGGTGCCGACGGTCAGCGGCACCTTGCGCTTCCACAGCGCGCGGGTCAGCACGCGGGCGAAGTCGTAGCCGGCGGAGAAGGTGTCGGCGCCTTCCTGGTCGCGGAAGGCCTGGCTCAGGTAACGGTTGCCCGGCGCCGCCCAGTCGCGCCGGGTCACCGGATCGACCGTATCGTCCCAGCCGTGCGGCACCGCCGGCACTTCGCGCTGCGCGTACATGGTCACGATGGTCTTCAGCGTGACCAGGGTCGGCGTCACCGACATGCCGCTGTCGGCGACCGCCTGCGCCAGCGCCTCGATGTCGGTCGGCGCCAGATCGCTGCCGATGCGGCCGTAGCGCGCCAGTTCCTCGCTGTGGGCGATGTTGTTCATCGGATGGGCGAAGGCGAACGCGCGGTCGGCGCAGCTGGCGCAGCCCAGTTCCGGCAGATGGCCGGTGGTGATGTAGCCCTGGCGCTTGGCTTCCTCGACGATGGCGAGGTAGGTCTCGCGGTTGAGGAACTGGTAGGGCTTGATGAAGTCGTAACCGCGCTGCCTGGCGCGCTGCACCGCGGCGATGCCGTCGGCGGCGGTGGTCGGCGCCTCGGGCTTCGACGCCGGCACCGGCTGGCCGTCGGGCTTTACCGCCACCGCGGCGAGCGGGCCGTTGATGAGCTTGCCGACATAGAGCTTGGGACCGACCTCGCGGCCGGCGTCGATCTCGTCGCGCTGGCGCAGCAGGTCGTCGTCGCTGCCGACGCTGCCGCCGAGGTTGGCCGCGCCGGTCACGCCGGCCTTGAGCAGGCTCAGCATCACGTGGCGGTCGAACCGATGCTCCGCGCCGAGGTCCAGGCCGCTGATCGTCGGGTCCTTGCTGGCGCGGATCCCGCCTTCGGTGGCCAGGTGCACGTGCGCGTCGACGAAGCCCGGCAGCAGGTACTTGCCGCGTCCGTCCACCACTGTCGCATCGCCGACCCGCAGCTTGCCGCTGGCGGCGGCGATGCGGCGGATCCGACCGCTTTCGATCAGCACGTCGCGATGGGTCAGCACCTCGTCGGTGTCGAGCGGAATCACCGCGACGTCGCGCACCCAGTAACGCGGCGGCGCCTGCGCGGCGGCCTGCGCGCAAGCCGGCGCGGCGATGCTCAGGGCCAGGCCCAGGACGAGGAAGCGGACGTTCATGCGGTTCTCCTGCCAGTGGTTGCGATCATAACGGCGCGCGGCCTTCGCCGGCCTCCGATCGCAGACCGACGGCATGGGCAGATGCGCCATGCCGCGCTATGGTTGAAACGCGCCCCGCACGGGCGCTTTTTTCGCTACATGGACGGCACAAGGATGAAACGCAAGATCGTGATTTTCACCGGCGCCGGAGTCAGCGCCGAAAGCGGGCTCAAGACCTTCCGCGACATGGGCGGGCTGTGGCACGAGCACCGGCTCGAAGACGTGGCCTCGCCCGACGGCTGGCGCCGCGACCCGGCCACCGTGCTGCGCTTCTACAACGAGCGCCGCATCGGCGTGCTCGCGGCCAGCCCCAACGCCGCGCACGAGGCCATCGCCCGGCTCGAAGACAAGTACGAGGTGACCATCGTCACCCAGAACATCGACGACCTGCACGAGCGCGCCGGTTCGACCCGGGTGCTGCACGTGCACGGCGAAATCCTCAAGGCGCGCAGCACCGCCGACGAGTCGCGCATCTACCCGATGCGCAGCCCGCTGATCGAATTGGGCGACCTGTGCGAGCTCGGCAGCCAGCTGCGCCCGGACGTGGTCTGGTTCGGCGAGAACGTGCGCCACCTGAGCGAATCGGCGCAGCACTTCGCCGAAGCCGACAAGGTGCTGGCGATCGGCACCTCGCTGACCGTGTGGCCGGCGGCGGGACTGGTCGACTACGCCCCGGCCGAGGCCGAGCGCGTGTTCGTCTCGCCGGACCTGCAGGACGTGCCGGACGATTACCGCTTCCTGCGCGGAACCGCGGTGGAGACGGTGCCGGGGTTGGTCGAGGAGTGGTTGGCGCAGGCTTGAAACCGGCCGGCCACGGGCGCGGCGGCGCGGTCGCCGCCGCGCTTTCCTGAGCGGCCGGATCGCGCCGCGCTGCGAACGCAGCGCCCGGGCTTGAGGCATCGCCCACGAAACATACGCAAGCGTGTGGACAGCCCTCCGGCCCGCTCCTAGACTCGCCCCATGCGCCTGTCCCTCACCGCCGAACGCCGCATCGACGCGCCGCCCGAGGCGGTGTTCGCCTTGGCCCTGGACAGCGAGCGCTTCCCGGCCCTGTTCCCCGGCTACGGCCCGATTCCCGCGCTCAAGCGCATCACCGCGCTGGCGCCGCCGGCGGTCGGCGCGCTGCGGTCGCTGGAGAACAGCGACGGCTCCAAGCTGATGGAGCGCATCACCGAACTGGACGCGCCGCGCCTGCACGCCTACACCCTCAGCGGCCTGCGCCCGCCGCTGGCGTGGCTGGCGCGCGAGGGCCACGCGCGCTGGGACTTCACGGCCGACCGCGACGACGGCGCCGACGCCACCCGGGTGCGCTGGCGCTACGAATTCGAACTGACCTCGCCGTTGGCGTGGCCGCTGGCCGCGCCGTTGCTGCGCGGCTGCATGCGCGCGGCGATGGCGCGTTGCCTGGAACGCATGGCGCAGGCGCTGGAAGGCGCCTGGCGCACGGAGCGGCGCTGATGGAAGAATGGATCCTGCTGGCGCTGGCGCCGGTGTTCCTGGCCCTGATCGGTTGGGAGGCGTGGTATTGGCGCAAGCGCCGGCCCGGCCAGTACAGCCTGCGCGACACCTTGTCGAACGCGGCGCTGGCGCTGATGCATCAGGCCAGCGACGCGATCGCGTGGCTGATCGTCATCGGCCTGTATTACGCGGTCTATGCCCACCGACTGTTCGACCTGCCGGCCTCGGTCTGGACCATCGCCGCCTTGTTCGTCGCGCAGGATTTCTTCTACTACTGGTTCCACCGCGCCAGCCACCGCATCCGCTGGCTGTGGGCCTCGCACGTCACCCACCATTCCTCCGAGCGCCTGAACCTATCGACCGCTTTCCGCCAGAGCCTGACGTACCCGATCTCGGGCATGTGGGTGTTCTGGCTGCCGCTGGCCTGGATCGGCTTCGAGCCCAAGCACATCGTCGCGGTGGTGGCGATCAATCTCGCGTTCCAGTTCTTCGTCCACACCGAGGCGGTCGGCAAGCTCGGCTGGCTGGAGAAGGTGTTCAACACGCCCTCGCACCACCGCGTGCACCACGCGCGCAATCCGCAGTACATCGACCGCAACTACGCCGGCGTGCTGATCGTCTGGGACAAGCTGTTCGGCACCTATGTCGAAGAAGACGCGGCCACGCCGTGCGAGTACGGCATCGTCGGCCAGATCCGCAGCCACAATCCGATCAAGCTGACCTTCCACGAATGGATCGCGATGTTCGCCGACGCCTGGCGCGCGCGCGGCCTGCGCGGCGCGTTCGGGCAGTTGTTCGGGCCGCCGGAGCGTTCGCTGGCGCATCTGCGCCGCGGCGGCGGCGAAGACGCGGCCGCGCGCTGAGCGCGGCGCACCGCTATTTGGGTTGCAGTCCGAAGTAAGCGTACGCCGCCGACACCGCCAGCCCCAGCCACGCCTGCCCGTGCGTGGTCAGCACCGGCAGCGCCGCCGGGTGGTACAGGCCGACCAGGAACGCGGTCAGGCCGGTGCCGATCCAGACCAGGACGAAGAACACCGACACGATCGTCAGCGTGCGCACCGCGCCGGTCGAGGCGTCGCTGTCGAGCACGCGCGCGCCCGGCGCTTCGCCGGGCTTGGACAGGGCCAGTTCGGCGATCACCAGCGCCGACACCAGCCCGCCGATCACCGACAAGGCCTGGGCCATGCCGTCGTTGAAGTGGCTGGCCGCGTACTCGGTGCAACCGGTCTTGCCCACGCACAGCGCCACCCGCACGGCGAGGCTGATCAGGTGCACGTAGATCCCGAGCAGGATCACCGAGATCACTCCGCCGAAAACCTTTTTCATCGTCCACCTCGCAGTCGTGGCGGCGGCCGGCGCGGCGCGCGGCTGCGCGCGCGGCGGAGCGTCCGCCCCCGCACGCGCTCCACCTGCCTATGCGAACGAAGCGCCGCGGCCGTGCAGGACACGCCCGCCGCAGCGGCTTGAAGAAGACGACTTCGAACGGCCCGCTCCGATCGGACGGCTCCGGCGCGCCGCTCAGTCCTGGGTTTCGCCCGACAGCGGCGTGGCCTGCATCGACGCGCGGCGCGCGAATCCGTCGAACCAGGCGCTCAGCCGCGGGCGGCCCGCGCGGAAGTCGGGCAACTCGCGGAACTCCAGCCAGCCCAGCGCGGTGGCGACCGCGATATGGCCCAGGTGCACGGGCGAATCGACGTCCAGTTCGCGTTCCAGCCAGTCGTAGCTTTCCAGCAGCTTCTGCGTATAGCCCTCGCGCAGCGCCTCGTAGCGCAGCGCCTCCGGGCGGCGCACGGTTTCCCAGCGCACCTTGATTCCGCTGTCGGCGAGACCCTGCGCCACCGCCTGCAGGCGCAGCACGTGCCAGCGCGCTTCGCCGTGCGCGGGGATCAGCGGGTCACGCTCGTGCAAGGTGTCGAGGTAGGCGCAGATGATGTCGGAGTCGAACAGCGGCGGCAGGCCCGGACGCAGCAGCACCGGCACCTTGCCGAGCGGGTTTTCGGCGTAGACGGCTTCGTTGCGCAGGGTCGGGCTGGTCTCGTGGTGGATCACTTCGATGCGTTCGCCCAGGCCCGCTTCCAGGGCGAACACCAGGGCTTTGCGGGCGAACGGCGAGTGGGTCTGGTACAGCAGGCGCATGGGGGGCGTCCTTCGGGGTCGGGGCGGCTTGAGTGCAGGCGCACAGGCTAACGGCGCGGCCGCGCGTTTTCGCCGCATCCGCGCCGGAGCCCACGCGGTTTTCCGGCGTGCGCGCGCCGCATCGCGCCCGCCGGCGGCCGCGCACGCGGCGGCTAAGATGGCGGCCATGAAACTCGATCGCTTCGACCGCCAATTGCTCAATCGGGTCCAGGACGACGCCGACCAGACCGCCGAACGCTTGGCCGAACAGGTCGCGCTGTCGCCGTCGGCGATCCAGCGCCGGCTGCGGCGGCTGCGCGAGGCCGGGGTGATCCAGCGCCACGCCGCGGTGCTCGATCCCAAGCGGGTCGGCAAACCGACGTTCTTCGTGGTCTCGCTGCAGGTCGAACGCGAGCGGCCGGAACTGCTGACCCAGCTGCGCCACTGGCTGGCCGCGTGCGCGCAGGTGCAGCAGGCGTTCTACGTCACCGGCGAGGCCGATTTCGTGCTGGTGGTGACTGCGCCGGACACCGAAGCCTTCGACGCGCTGATGCTGCGGCTGGTGGCGGAGAATCCGAACGTGCGCCGCTTCGGCACCAATGTCGCGTTGAGCCTGGTCAAGCGCGGGCTGGCGATTCCGGTGGACGAGGACGACGGCGCCGATTGAGGTTGCGCACAGGCGGGCTACTGCGCTGCGCGCTCGTGCGCCAAACACCCGACCAGAAACTCCACCGTCGCGCGCACGCCCGGCAACTGCCCGCGCCGATGCGGCATCACCAGCGTCGTGGTCACCGAGCCCGCATTCCACGACGGCAACACCCGCCGCAAGCGCCCGTCGCCGAGCTCGGCCGCGCACAACCGCTCGGGCAACACCGCGATCCCCAGCCCCGCGACCGCAGCCGCGGCCAGCACCCGGCTTTCGTTGGCGACCATGCGCGGCCGCGGCGTCGCCGCGACGCTGGCGGCGCCGTCCGCGCGCAGCGTCCACACGCCGTTGTTCGGCCCGGTCAGCAAGCCGTCGTGCGCGCTCAGTTCCAGCGGCGCCTGCGGCAGGCCGCGCTCGTCCAGGTACGCCGGCGCCGCCACCAGCACGATCGCCTCGACCGCGGCCTGCCGCTGGATCAGCCCCGAATCCGGCAACGGCGCGAAGTGGCTGCGCACGCCGATGTCGTAACCCTCCTGGACCAGATCGACGAAGCGGTCGCTGACGTCGACTTCGACCTGCAGGCGCGGATACGCGCGCGCCAGCGCCGGCAAGTGCGGCGCCAGATATTCCTGCGCGGTCGGCACGCCGCAGGTGATGCGGACCCGCCCACTGGGTTCGGCGACGCGGCTGCGCACCGCGTTCTCGGCCGCCTCGGTTTCGATCAGCGCCGCGCGCGCGTGCTCGTGGAAATCGCGGCCGGTGTCGGTCAGCACGAAGCTGCGCGAGGTGCGGTGGATCAGGCGCACGCCCAGTTCGTCCTCGAGCGCGGCCACGCGCTTGCTGATGGTCGACTTCGGCACGCCGAGCCGGCGCGAGGCCGCGGCGAAGCCGCCGCTGTCGACGGCGGTCGCGAACAGGACCAGATCGTTGAGGTTCAACATGCGCGAAAAGTACACATATGTGGACTTTGAGTCCACTTTTTGCCGACTACACGGCCAAAGTCCACGAACCTACAGTTCTCGCACCCGCCGCGAACGACGCGGCTCACACGAACCCAAGGAACCCACCATGTCCCCGATCCTCTACTACGGCGTCCCCTCCGGCTGCTCGTTCGGCTCCATCGTCGCCCTGGAATGGTCCGGCCAGCCGTACCGGCTGGCGCGGGTCAACATGCCCGAAGACATGCAGACCGAGCTGTTCGCCGCGATCAACCCGGTGCGCGAGACGCCGGCGCTGACCACCGCGCGCGGCGATTTCCTCGCCGAGAGCCTGGCCATCCTCAACCACATCGGCGCGCTGCCGGGCGCGCTGGACGCCGGCATCTCGTTCAAGCAAGGCACGCCGGAGTTCGACGAGCTCAACCGCATGCTGGCGTTCCTCAACACCACCTTCTTCGGCTCGTTCTCGTCGCTGTGGTGGCTGCTGGAACACGAATCCGACGACGAGACCAAGCGCGTGCTGACCGAGTACGGCCGCATGCGCGTGGTGCGCGCGCATCAGGAGCTGGAGCGTATGCTCGGCGACAAGCGCTGGCTGCTCGGCGAACAGCGCACCCTCGCCGACGCTTACTTCATCGGCATCGCGCGCTGGACCAAGTACCACAGCGTGGTCGACCGCCGCGATTACCCGAACCTGCAACGCCTGTTCGATCAGCTGGAGGCCGATCCGGCGGTGGCGTTCGCCCACGCCATCGAGCAGCAGCGCCCGGCCGTCAGCACCGGCCGCTTCGAGGGCGAAGTCGGCATCGCCGAGTCGGTCGCGTTCCGGCGCGCGGCCTGACATAGGCCCCGAAACGACGAATCCCCCGGAGCCGCGAGGCGCCGGGGGATTCGCGAAGGGTCTTGCCGATGGCGCTGCGCGCTTAGCCTTGCGCTTCCATCGCCACCTCGGCCCGCACCAGCGGCCGGCGCTTGCGCGGGCGGCTCGGGAAGGCGTGGCGGACGATCCGCCAGCTGACCTCGGCGAACTGCCGCGGCAGCGAGCCGGTGTCGTAATGCTGGCCGTAGCGCTCGCAGATCTCGCGCACTTCCACCGCCATCGCCGCATAACGCCACGCCGGGATGTCGGGATAGAAGTGGTGCTCGATCTGATGGCTGAGGTTGCCGGTCATCAGGTTCATCGGCTTGCCGCCGGTCAGGTTGGCCGAGCCGCGCAGCTGGCGCAGATACCAATGCCCGCGCGATTCGTTGCGCACCGACTCCTTCGGGAACACTTCCACGTCGTGGGTGAAGTGGCCGCAGAAGATCACCACGTAGGTCCACACGTTGCGGATGCCGTTGGCGACCAGGTTGCCGAGCAGCACCGGCAGGAAGAACGGGCCGGCCAAGGCCGGGAACAGCACGTAGTCCTTGAACAGCTGCTTGCCCATCTTGCGCCCGACCGGCGCGAACTTGCGCCACATCTGGCGGTGCGTGGTCTTGCCGGCCAGCCAGCGGCCGACGCGCAGTTCCTGGATCGCCACGCCCCACTGGAACAGCAGCGCGAACACCACCGCGATCGGCGGCTGCAGCAGATAGAACGGGCGCCAGCGCTGCTCCGGGAAGATCCGCAGCAGGCCGTAGCCGATGTCGTCGTCCATGCCGCGCACGTTGGTCCAGGTGTGGTGCTGGTAGTTGTGCGTCTTGCGCCAGTTGTCGCCGGTGGCGACGATGTCCCATTCGTAGCTGCGGCCGTCCAGGTGCGGATCGCGCATCCAGTCGTACTGGCCGTGCATGACGTTGTGGCCGACTTCCATGTTCTCCATGATCTTCGACGCCGCCAGCAGCAGCGCGCCGAGCACGCAGGCCGGCCACAGCAGCCACGACACGAACGCGCCGCCGATCGCGCCGACGTACAGCAGCAGGCGCCCGGCCAGTCCGGTCCAGCGCACCGCCGCGACCACCCGGCGGATGTAGACGGCGTCGACCTCGCCCACCTGCGCCAGCGTGCGCGCGCGCAGAGCGTCGAGTTCTTCGCCGAAGCGGTCGAGTTCCAGCGCGCTCAGCGCGCGGTTGCGTTGCTTGCTCATGCGAGGGGCTTCAAGGAGGAAAGAGGGAACGTCAAAGGTCGAGGACGAGATCGCCGGCCGGCGCGCTGACGCACAGCCGCAGCGCCGACGCCGGTTCGGCGTGCAGCTCGCCGGTATGCAGATGGCGAGTGGCGCCGGCGGACTTGCCGCAGGCGCAGGTGTTGCACAGGCCCATGCGGCAGCCCGACGGCAGCTTCAGGCCCTGCGCTTCCAGCGCGGTCAGCAGCGATTCGCCGCGCGGCAACTGGAAACTGCGGCCGCTGCGCGCGAGCACGACTTCGGCATGGCCCTCGTCGCCGGCCGCGCGCGGCGGCGGGGTGAAGGCTTCGCTGGCGAACGCGCGCGCGCCGGTTTCGGCCAGCGCGCGCGCGCTGTCGACGAAACCGCCGGGGCCGCAGGCGAACACGGCGCATTCGCGCAGATCGCCGGCATGGCGCGCGAGCAGATCGGCGTCGATGCGGCCGGCGTCTTCGTCGCCGGCGCGCGGCTCCTGCCGGGTCAGCAGGAAGCGCACGCGGAAATTCGGATGTTGCGCGGCCAGCTCGCGCAGTTCGTCGGCGAAGCACAGCTCCTCGCGGCGGCGCGCCCAGTACAGCAGGGTCAGCGGCGCCGGCATGGCCAGCGCGGCTTGCGCGCGCACCATCGCCATCAGCGGGGTGATGCCGCTGCCGGCGGCGAGGAACACGCGCGCCCCGTCGGCGCGTTCGGGCAAGGTCATCTCGCCGAACGCAGGGCCGAGCTCGAGCACGTCGCCGATGCGCGCGCGGCTGTGCAGATAGCCGCTGAGCTTGCCGCCTTCGATCGCCTTGACCGTGATCTCGATGCGGCCGTCGGCGCGCGGGGCGTCCGACAGGCTGTAGCTGCGCGTCACCAGGGCGCCGTCGATGCGCGCGCCGATGAGCAGATGCTGGCCGGCGACGGCACCGGCCCAGTGCCGGTTCGGCGCCAGCAGCAGCGTCACCGCGTCGGCCGAGGCCTCGCTGCAGCCGACGATGCGCGCCAGCGGGCGCTCCCACGACCAGGTCGGATGGAGCCGGGAAGCCCAAAAATCAAAGACTTGCGGCGAAACAAACGGCGAAACCAGGCGGCGCAGGCGACTGCGCGGACGGGCGGCGGCGGGGCGGACGGCAGCGTTCATGGGGGGCACTATACAGATATCCGCACAGTTGTGTGCACAACCGTATATTAATTCAGCAACGGGAGTATCATGTCCGCTGCCCGTCCACGCGCCGCCGCCCCGTGAGCCAACGCCTTATCACCGACATCGACGTCGACAGCCACCCGGGCCGCAAGGCGACGATTTCGCGCGAGGACATCATTTACGCCGCGCTGAAGCTGGTCGGCCCGCACCGCAGCGTGTCCTCGCTGAGCCTGCGCGAAGTCGCGCGCGAAGCCGGCATCGCGCCGAACAGCTTCTACCGCCAGTTCCGCGACACCGACGAACTGGCGGTGGCGCTGATCGACCTGGCCGGACAATCGCTGCGCAAGATCGTCGGCGAGGCCCGCCACCGGCTGACCACGCGGCGCAGCATCGTGCGCAGTTCCATCGAGGCTTTCATGGAACAGTTGCGCGCCGATGACCGCCTGCTGCACGTGCTGCTGCGCGAAGGCACGGTCGGCTCGGACGCGTTCAAGCGCGCGGTCGACCGCGAACTGTCGTTCTTCGAGGAAGAACTGCGCGTCGACCTGATCCGATTGGCCGCGTTCGACAACGTCGAACTGTACGAACCGGCGCTGGTGGCGCGTTCGATCACCCGCCTGGTGTTCGCGATGGGCGCCACCGCGATGGACATGCCGCGCGAGAAGGATCCGGAGCTGATCGAACAGATGAGCGCGATGGTGCGGATGATCCTGGCCGGGTCGCGGGCGATGGCGGAGCGGGGCAAGGCGGCGCGGGCGCGGGCGGCGAAGATGCGCTGAATTCCGGCTGCGGAGGCGGTTCGCGACACTGCCTGCCAGTTCGTCATCCCGAGTCGAAGCCCATCGGGCCGACGGCCACTTCGCCGATCAGTTATCCCATCCGCATACGCCCTCGGCACCGACCGGCCGCAGCGTCGGCAGGCCCAACCGCGCCGCTATCGCTTTATAGGCTTCCCGATGCATCGGCTCGCCCAGGGCCTGTGCAGGCGGCTCGCCCGGCGCGCGCGCCTGCTTCGCGTAGATCACATACATCGGCCGCAGGGTCGATTGCGGCGGCCGTTGCTCGATGGCGATGTAGGCGGCGTTTTCGGCAACCGCAGATACGCAGGGATCGGAAACTCCCATTGTGGTCGCGGGCCCTACCCGATAGGCCAGATGCGCATCGTCGGGGCCATCGATCCACAAGATCACATAGTTTCCCGACGACCATAGTTCCCTGGAATCCAGCACCCCGCACCCGGACAAAGCGACGGCCAACGCGAGCGCGATACACAGCGCCTTCATGGCCTATCGCCTTCAGGCGCGCTTTCGCGCTTCCTCTCGGCCGTCGCCGCAGCCAGTACCGCATCCCAGATCGCCCGCGGCGGCGCCGCCGCATAACCCGACTCCTGCGCGTCGTTGCATTCGATCACGATCCAGCGACCATCCGCAGTTTTGGCGATGTCGACCACCAGGAACGGCACCTGCAACCGCCGTGCCGCTTCACCGGCGATGGTCAGCCCCGCTTCGATGTCGTCGCAAGCGTAGGCGGCGGCTTGATACCAGTAGCGTCCCCAACCCACGCAGGTTCCGCGCCACCAGAAGCTGCGGAATTCCAACGATGCGGGCACCTTGCCGGCGATACCGCCCGCCACCGGCGCCAACGGCACGAATTCGCGAACCGCCGGCCGCTGCCAGTGCAATACCGGATCGCGCTGGTACTGCTCCACCGCCCATGCGTAATGCTCGCGGTCTCCGATCACCGACAGCTTGGCGTTGTGCTTGCTGGTCTGACGCGAGCCCTTGAGAAAGATCGGCCAGGCGAACTCGGCCTCGATGCGTTCGGCCGGCGGCAAGCGCTCGAATATCCGTGTTCGAGGGGTCAGGTCGTGCAGCAGTGGGTACCAATGATCCAGTTCGCTGGCGCGCTCGTGCTCGGATGGCGAGTTGACCGGCCGCAGCCCCAGTTCCGCCAATTCGGCATAGCGCGCGGGGTAATCCTCGACCGCGCCGACGCGCAGAACGCAGGGCGTATCGGGCGCGAAGAACGGCGGATGCCGGCAGTCGTAGTACAAAGCGAAGTCGAAATCATAGACGGACACGCCGACAGGCTGGGCGACTACCGCCAGCGTGTTTTCCAACAGGGCGATTTCCATTCGCGGCTCCTCGTGCATTTTTGGTCGGCCCGGTCCGGCCGAAACCGTGAGCTCGCCGAGGTTACGACACCCAAAGCTTTTCCAGTACTTCCACGCCGCCAGCGCTCACCCGCACCCGCCAGCCGTCGCCATCCAAAGGGCCGCGGAAATTGTCCACGAAATAGAACGGCGCCTGCGGAAATGGCGCGAAACTCGACCAGCCGATCGGATGCGGCTCCTGCGCGCGCCCCACCGTCAGATAGTCGCAAAACACCTTGAACGACTGCGGCGGACGCGGCTGAATCGAGTCCCAGTCGACCCACCACGCGCGCTGCAGCGGCTGCGCCATCGGGTCGGCCCGCTCCGAACCAAGCTCGCAGACGATGGCCTCGTGCGACGACACCCATACGCCCCGGCGCAGTTGCGCCGGCGAATAGCGGCGCCATTCGTCCTGCAGGAACGCCAGCAGTCGCGTTTCGTCTTCATGCGAATCTTGCATGTTCATCCCCTGCCCGGCTCGTACATCGCCGAATACTTGAGTATCAGCGCCAGCATCGCGTGCGGGTCCACCGCCAGGCCCGACAGATTCACGTTGATCGTAGCGAAGCCCGCATGCTCGTGAAGCCCGAACAGTGGCTGCAGATGCGGCGGCAACTCGCTGCGCCAGCGTTCGGGGTCGCGCAACCGCAAGCAGACGAAATGGCCGTTCCCCACCGAGAGCAACTGCGCATCGGCGATATCGCGCCACACGATGACACCGATGCCGAGAGTGCCGTCGTACAAACCGTCGTCGTCGATCGACAGCCGCGGCCTGCGATCGATCAGCTGGAACGCGCAGACCACCGCGCACGCGCCGAAGAACACGATCGCGGCGCCGCCGACCAGGAACGCGGCCAGGCCCGACTCGCACAGCACGATGAACGCGCCGGCGGCGACGAACGACAAGGCGCCGAGCAGCGCCAGCACCGACTTCCAACGCGGGTTCGCGACCACGAGCTTCATCGAATCCCAGCCTCCGCCGCGCCTGCGGGCGCGCGAGCCCTACACCGATCCGCTGTGCCCTCGTCCCTGCGCATCGCCGCTCCCTGGGCGCCGGAACCCCGCGGCGCTGTCTTGTGTCCGCCGACTCTAGCCGGTCCGCCGCGGCGCCGGCCAATACTTAGCCGGCCAGGAAACAGTCGTTGCAATCGTCCGGGAGCCGTGGCAATACTTAGCCACGAAGGAAACCTTACCCCGACCCGTGAGCCCGCCATGTCCTTGCACCTGTATTCGCACCCCTTGGCCTCGTTCTGCCACAAGGTGCTGATCGCGCTGTACGAGAACGACACCCCGTTCCAGGCGCATCTGGTCGATCTCGGCAATCCCGACAGCAAGGCCGATTTCCTCGACTTGTGGCCGGTCGGCAAGATGCCGGTGCTGCGCGACGAAGCGCGCGGGCGCACGGTGCCGGAGACCTCGATCATCGTCGAGTACCTGCAACAGCACTATCCCGGCCCGCGCGCGCTGCTGCCGGCGGATGCGGACGCGCGCCTGGAGGTGCGCCTGTGGGACCGCTTCTTCGATCTGTACGTGCAGACGCCGATGCAGCGCCTCGTCGCCGAGGAAATGCGCGGCGTCGACGAAAAAGACCCGCGCGGCGCCGCCGACGCGCGCGCGACGCTGGCGGTCGCCTACGCGATGATCGAGCGCCAGGCCGAGCGCGACTGGATCTGCGGCGACGCGTTCACCCTCGCCGACTGCGCGGCCGCGCCGGCCTTGTTCTACGCCGCCATCGTCGCGCCGTCCGCGCCGGAACAGACGCGCTTGCGCGATTACTACGACCGCTTGATGGACCGCGCCTCGGTGCGCCGCACGCTGGCCGAAGCGCGGCCGTACTTCCCGCTGTTCCCGTTGCGCGACCGCATTCCCGCGCGCTTCCTCGAAGACTGACGCCATGCCGAACCGCACCGCCCGCCGCGGCGAGGATCCCGAACGCCTGGACCGTTTGTTCCAGGCCCTGGCCGACGCCAGCCGCCGCAGCATGATCGACCGCCTCAGCGCCGGCCCGGCCTCGGTGTCGGAACTGGCGCAGCCGCTGGCGATGGCGCTGCCGTCGGTGGTCAAGCATCTGGCCGTGCTCGAATCCGGCGGAATCGTACTGTCGGAAAAACGCGGCCGCGTGCGCACCTACCGCATCGCGCCCGACGCGCTGGCCGCGGTGGAAACCTGGCTGGCGCAGCGCAAGGCCCGCTACCAGGTGCAGTTCGACGCGCTCGAACGCTATCTGGCCAGCCAACCCGACGACGAGGACGAGACATGAGCGAGCGCAGCGTGCAGCACGGCGAATTCACCATCGAACGCCGGTTCGCGGCCAGCCCGCGCAAGCTGTTCCGCGCCTGGGCCGACCCGCAGGCCAAGCGCGCCTGGAGCACCTGCGAGAACGGCATGGAGGTCGTCGAGCACCGCATGGAGTTCCGCCGCGGCGGCGAAGAAGTCATCGTCAATCGCGGGCCCGATGGCCTGATCCACCGCTTTCATGGGCATTACTTCGGCATCGTCGAAAACCAGCGCATCGTCTACGGCTTCTCGATGGACGTCGGCGACGACCGCCTGACCGCATCGCTGGCGACGGTGCAGTTCATCGCCGACGGCGACGGGGCGCGGATGGTGTTCACCGAGCAACTTGCGTTCTTCGACGGCTTGCAGACGCTCGAAGACAGGCGCGAGGGTACGCAGGTGTTGTTCGAGAACATCGCGCTGTACCTGCTCGAAGCGCCGCCGCACTGACCTGCGCCGCCTCGATTCCGACTGTAGGAGCTGCGCTAGCTGCGACCGCGGGGTAGCCGGTTGCGCCGTAAGCGCGCTATCGCGGTCGCAGCTTGCGCAGCTCCTACAGTCGGACTTCGAACAAAACCGCACCGCGAGCCGCCGCCGTTCACAGGGAGAACGGCGGCGGCCGCAGTGCGGCGGTGACTCGGGTCGATGCTCGGCGATCCAGCTATTGGCCTGTCTTTCCACACGCCGCGGCGTGGGGTGCCCGCCTCACCCACGCTAGGCAAATACCTGCGCGTTGGCGAGGAATATTGCGGGAACGAATCGGGCCGAAACAGGCACCGCCCGCTCACGCGCGCAAGCGAACTGCGAAGACCATCGCGAAGCGCGCCGCACGCCCGTGCGCCCGCGCATGGCGCGCGCAAGCACGATGCCGGTCGCGCTTTTGCGATGCGCTTCCCAGTCAGTCACGCGACTGCAACGAAGCCGCCGGACAGTGGCCGCTCCCCCGAACCACCGACGAGCCACGTCCCATGCGCACTCCGCATCGCACCGCCCTGCCCGCTTGCACCGTCCTGGGCGCCGCCCTGTGCACCGTCCTGATCGCCCTGCCCGCGCTGGCCGCGCCGAAGCAGGCCGCGTCCAAGGCGCCGCCGCGCGAAGAAAGCGCGCAGCGCTGGTTCGAGGAAGGCGCGGAAACCGCGCGCAAGGGCGCCAACCTGCGCCCGCTGCCGTTCAAGGCCAAGAACGTGATCCTGTTCGTCGGCGACGGCATGGGCATCTCCACCATCGCCGCCGCGCGCATCCGCGAAGGCCAGCTCAAGGGCGGCAGCGGCGAGGAGAATTCGCTGTCGTTCGAGAAGCTGCCGTACGTGAGCCTGTCCAAGACCTATTCGGTCGACGGCCAGACCCCGGACTCGGCGCCGACCATGACCGCGATGGTCACCGGCATCAAGACCAACCAGGGCGTGCTCAGCGTCACCCAGAAGGCCAAGTACGGCAACTGCGCGTCCGCGCGCGGCCAGGGCGTGGTCACCATGCTGGAACTGTCCGAGGCGCTGGGCCTGGCGACCGGCATCGTCAGCACCGCGCGCATCACCCACGCCACGCCGGCGGCGACGTATGCGCACACGCCCAACCGCGACTGGGAAAGCGACGCCGAACTCAGCGCCGAGGCCAAGGCCAACGGCTGCAAGGACATCGCCCGCCAGCTGATCGAATTCCCCTACGGCGACGGCCTGGAAGTCGCGCTCGGCGGCGGCCGCAGCTACTTCCTGCCGGCCACCGTCAGCGATCCGGAAGACGCCGGCGCGTCCGGCCGGCGCAAGGACGGACGCAACCTGCCGCAGGAATGGGCCGCGCGCCCGGGTTCGAACTACGTCTGGAACAAGGCCCAGTTCGACGCCATCGACCCGCGCCGCACCCGTCACCTGCTCGGCCTGTTCGAACGCTCGCACATGGAATACGAACAGGACCGCCCGAACGACACCGGCAAGGAGCCGAGCCTGGCCGAGATGACCAGCAAGGCCATCGACGTGCTCAGCAACAACAGCCGCAAGGGCTATTTCCTGATGGTCGAAGGCGGCCGCGTCGACCACGCCCACCACGCCGGCAACGCCAGCCGCGCGCTGACCGACGCGATCGCCCTGTCCGACGCGGTGCGCGCCGCGCTGAAGAAGACCGACGAGCGCGAGACGCTGATCATCGTCACCGCCGACCACAGCCACACCTTCACCGTCGCCGGCTATCCCGACCGCGGCAACGACATCCTCGGCAAGGTCGTCACCAACGGCCAGCTGGCGCTGGACAAGAACGGCAAGCCCTACACCACGCTCGGCTACGTCAACGGCCCCGGCTACCGCGGCCCGAACGCGCGTCCGGACCTGAGCAACGTCGACACCGCGCATCCGGATTACCTGCAGGAAGCGACCGTGCCGCTCGGCGACGAAACCCACGCCGCCGAAGACGTCGCCATCTACGCCCGCGGCCCCGGCGCGCACGCGTTCCAGGGCGTAGTCGAGCAGAACACGATCTTCCACGTGATGGCGCAGTCGCAGCGCAGCACCAGCACGTTCCTGTGCGCCCTGTTCGGCTACTGCGGCAACGGCGGCTGGAGCCACGGCCGCGGCGCGCTGTCGGTGCCGCTGATGGAAGAAGACCTGCGCGCCGGCATGGCGCGCAATCAGGCCAAGCTGTGATGCATCGGGCTTCGAAGCGACCCGCCGCCAGCGCGCGGCGGGTCGCGGCGGGACGCGTCGCCGCGCTCGCGCTCGCGTTCGTTCTCGCCGGCCCCGCGTGGGCCGGCGAGGCGGCGTCTGCGAACGCCGCGCCGTCCGCCGTCGAAACCGTCGCCGCGCCGGTCGCGGCGCCCGACGCGGAGGCCTTGCTCGCCCAGTACGTGCTGCGCGACGCGCGCGGCGAACGCAGCCTGGTCCTGGTGCGCAGCGCCGACCGCATCGAGTACCGTCAGCAAGGCGAACCGGTCGAACTGTGGCGGCAGACGCCGGACGGCATCAGCCGGCTGGAACTGTTCGCCGCGGAACAACGCAGCGTGGCCTGGGCGCCCGGCGACCTGCGCACCGCCGGCCGCATGCCGCAATGGGAACAGCTCGCCAGCCCGATCAACGCGCAGCTGCGCGACAAGCTCAAGCGCGACGGCAACGCCAAGGCGCTGGGACTGAGCGCGCAGCGCTATCGCGGCGAGAGCGCCGAAGGCCGGCCGATCGCGCTGGAATGGCTGGCCGATGCAGGCCTGCCGGCTTACTACCGCACCGGCCCGGCGAAGCCGAAAGCCGGCGATGCCGGATTCTACGAACTCAGGCTGGTCAAGCTCGAACGCGTCGACGCGGCGAGCGCGTTCACCGCCACCGCGGGGTATCGCGAGATCGACTACACCGACCTGGGCGACATGGAACTCGATCCGTTCGCGGTGGCTTACCTCAAGCGCAACGGGCACGGTCACGAGCACTGAGGCGGGAGGGACTTCGGTCCCGACGCTCCTGTATCAGCTCACCCAACACCCCATCGCGCCTCAAGCCGCGGCGGTTTCCTGCGCCGCCGCGCTGCGCGCCCGCGCCAGCAAAGCCATCCCGCGCCGCCCCGGCGCCATCACCATGCCGGTGGTCACCAGCAAGAAGCGCTCCAGCTCCAGCGCGACGCAGCTGACCACGCAGAACGCATCGCCTTCGCGGTGGTTGATCGCATGCCGCACCTGGATGCCGCGCTCGCCGAGCCGCGCCAGCAATTCGCGTAGCAACACCGCCGGCGCCTGCCGCTCGCGCGGCGCGTGGTCCCAGCGCCGGCGCGGCAGACGTTCGAAATCCACCTGGAAATACGCGCAGTCGCGCAGTTTCGGATACTCGGCCAACGCCTCCAGCGTCTGCCGGCTGTACGCGCTCACCGTCTCCAGCCGCCGGCCGATCAACACCGCCTGCACCAGCTCGGTCAGCGCGCGGATCGCGGCGTGCCCGGCGTACAGCGACGCGCCGTAGCCGCCGGGAAACACCGCCTCGCCCGCGGCGATGCGGTCGGTGGTGGCGATGAACACCGGAACGCCGAGGTCGCTGGTGGCCTCGATCAACCGCACCTCGCGGCCGAGCTGGCGCTGCGCCGCCGCGTGCACGCGCGCGACTTCCTCCGGCAACGACCCGGGCTCGATCCAGGCGCCGAACGAGGCCGGATCGCCGAGAAAATGCGCGGCCAGGAACAGCGACCACGAGTCGCGTTCGACCAGCTCGCCGATCGCGTGCACCGCCGCTTCCTCGACGCTGGCGCCGATCGCCACGCCGCTGTTGGAGCCGTAGCGGATCACGCTGGAATAATCGAAATCGTCGCCGGGCAGCAGCGCCTCGGTCGCCGACGGGCGCACCAGGAACAACGGCACCGCCAGCGCATCGCGCTCGTCGTCGGCGAAGAACGGCAGGTAGCGCCGGCAACTCAGCTGCCGTTCGCCCTGACGGCCGAGCTCGGCCGCGAACGGCAGCGCGGCGTAACGCGGGTCGTCGGCCAGCGCCTGCGCCGGCAGCAGCTCGATGCGCTCGTGCGGCGACTGCGCATTGGCGTAGACGTGCTCGACCGCCTCGTACAGCGCGCCGATGCGCGCGGCCTCGCGCTCGCCCTTGCCGTAACCGTTGGCGAAGGCCTCGCCGTCGCCGTCGTGCAGCCAGCAGATCGCCGCCTGCAGGCGTTCGCCGCAATCCTCGATGCGCGCGCGCCAGCCGGCGCGCGCCAGAAACGACTCGATGGCCCGCCCGGCCTGCGCCAGCGTGCGTTCGCGTTCCAACGGAATCATGCCGCGCTCCTTGCGCGTAGTCCCCATGCGAAGCGGCGCGGCCGAGGCCGCGCCGCCCGATGTCGCGCAACCGGCTTACTTCGCCAGTTGCTCCAAGATCGCCTTCTCTTCCGGCGTCGGCGCCGGGGCCTGGCTCTGGCCCACCTCCTGCTGCGCGGCCGGAATCAGATAGATGGGGTTCTTGAACACGCTGGTGCCAATCGGCTTCTTCATGACGTCCTCTTGTCGTGATGATGGAACGGCAGAACTTCTGCGCAGCGACGCCGGACGGAACCAGGGGTTCCGCGCAGTTCCGACGGCCTGCCCGCCAGCTATACGGCCGCGCCGGAACCGGTTCAATCCGGGCGCGGCGCTACGTCCGCTAAATACGCGAACGTCCTCGCAAATATGCGCCCTGTAATGTTGAACGCGGCCGCGCAAACGCAACGGGCCGCCGGCGCGATGCACCGGCGGCCCGTCGTTTGCGATGCGACGAAGCGCTTACGCCAGCATCGTGCGCGGCGCGCGCTCCTGCGCCTGCGAGTCCGGCGCCTGCTGCAGTTGCGGCTGCGGCACGTCCTGACGCATCTGCTGGCTGGTCTGCTCCACGCTCTGGCTCGTCGCCTGCTGGCGATCCACGTGCACGCGATGGTGGCTGGGATCGTTCAAGCCGCCCTGCACCGCGAACAGGCCGGTGCCGTTGGCGTTCGGCACGACATGGTCGATCTGCTTCAGGCCGCTGACGCCGGCTTCGTACGCCAGCGTCGCCGCGGCGCGTTCCATCTGGTCGCGATTGCCGAAGCCGCCGTTCGGGCCGAGCTTCTCCAACCCGGTCATCGCCTGCTGGTACAGCGGGTGATTGGGGTTGTGCGGATTCGACAGCGGCGCCGGGCCGAGCGGCTGGCGCTCGCCGTTGGCCGGCTGCTGCGGATCGGCCGCCGGCTGGCGCGCGTCGGGCGTCTGCGCGCCCGGCTGTTGCGGCGTCTGCCCCGGCTGCGCGGTGCGCAGCGCTTCGAGCGTGTTGCGCCCGGCCTTGCCGTCGTCGGTGAGGTTGTGCTCGCGCTGGAAGCGTTCGACCACTTCCTTGGTGCGCTCGCCGTAATGGCCGTCGGGCTTGAGCGGGTTGCCGTCGGCGTCCTTGTAGCCCAGCGCGCTCAGGCGCTCCTGCAAGGCGGTGACCGCCGGGCCGCGCTCGTTGAGCGTCAGCATGCCGTCGGCCATCGCATCGCGGCTGGCGCCGCCCTGGTTGCGGCCGGGCTGGGTGATCGAGGCCGGCAGGGTGCGGTTGGGATCGTCGCCGATGGTCGCGCGCCAGGCCTGCTCGGGCGTCTTGCCGGCGTCGATCGCCGCGCGGTATTCGGTGCGCATCTGATTGAGCGCATCGCCCGATTGCTGCAAGGTGATGCTGGCGTGGTTGGCGCCGCCGTAATGGCTCGCGCCGCCCTTGTTCGGATCGCCGAAGCTCGCCCATTCCAGCGACAGCGCGTGCTGCGCCTGGGCCAGGCTGGTGCCGGGCTGGCCGGTGATGTAGTTGCGGATGTCCGGACGCTTGTCGGCGATCAGGTACTCGGAGAACACCCGGTCCTGCAACTCCGGCGTGAACTGCTGGTTGCGGTCGATGCCCAGCTCCGCGACCGCGCCGCGCATGGTCTGCGGAATGATCTGGTACTTGCCGACCGCGAACACGCGGTTGGGATCGCCGTTGGGCAGCGCCTGCGCGTCGAGCAGCTGGCCGACCGTCATCTGCGAGAAGTCGATGCGGCGGTCGGCGCCGCGGATGTGCTCGCGGCCGTCGTCGCCGACGTAGGTGCCGCGGTTGTACGCGTTGTAGCCGGCCGCGCCGGACTCGCCGCGGTGCATCAGTTCCAGCAAAGGATTGTGGGTCATGCGGATCTCCTTATTTTCCCGATTCCTGCCTAGTCGTGTCGATCCGCCCCGCGGCGCACGCGCCGCTGTGGTCCCCTGCGGATCGGATGGGGGCCGCGTCTAGGGCCGCGGCCGGTGTCCGGTGTTCGGTCGTGCGGATCAAGCGGCGCGAAGGGCGCCGCTCAGTTGGCCTTGGCGGCGCCGAATTCCCAATCGGTCACCTGGAAGCCCGAATCCTTGCCGGTCGCGCTCCAGTACTGCGCTTCGCCGTAACCGGTGGCCTGCAAGGTCGCGCCCTGGGGATGCTTGAACCGCACCAGGCAATGCGCGTCGCCGCTGCACGCTTCCAGTTCCGGCAGATCGTCGCAGACCTTGCACAGGCCCGGATCGGCCTTGCAGACCTTCTCGTAGTTGGCGCCGACCACATTGGCCTTGCACTGCGGTTCCGGCACCGGCTCCCAGCCCTGCGCCAGCACGGCCTTGCGGAAGTCGCCGTAGGCCATGCCCTTCTTGAGCTGGGCTTCGGTGGTCTCGACCGCATCGCCGGTGCTGGCCGGCGCGGCGGACGCGGTGGTTTCGGGCGCGGCAGCGGGCGCGGTGGGCGTGGGGGCGGCTACGGGCGCCGGCGCGGCGGCGGCATCGGCCGGAGCCTTGGCCGCATCGGCGGCCGGAGCGGACGACGAAGCGCCGGAGTTGCAGGCCGCCAGGGCCGCGCACAGCGCCATCGCGCTCAGGGTCTGAACCAGTCTCACGCTACCTCCGATCTCATCCTAAGGGGGGCCGACATTGTGTCGCGGTGCGGTCTGCGGCGATACCTCGCCCGCCGCAGTCTAGGGCGGGTGGACGGAGTTTGCGCTCAAAACCGGTGCCTTGGGGATTCAAGCCGGATGAACAGGCGGCGGCCGGGTCGGATCGGTCCGCTCCTGGCGCCGTCGACGGCCAGTCCGGCCGTCGTGCCACCTCAAAGCAGGTGACGCCGCCCCGCCGAATCGAGATCAAGGAACGCCTCGCCCACCGCCCCGCGCTCCCAGCGCCACATGTCCGCCCGCGCCTTGATCGCCTTGCGCGCGCTATCGGCGGAAAACCCGGGCAAGTGCGCCGACATCGCCGCGAGCAGGCGCGAGCGCACCCAAAACTCCGTGTCCGCATCGACCGTGAACCCGCCCTGGTCGAGACCGAAACAGCATTCGTAATCGCCGCCCTCGCGCAGCAGCGCCACGTAACGCACGTCGGCCCACTTCAGCGAACCGGCGCAGTCTTCCAGCGTCGAGTCGATGCCGTGTTCGGAGACTTTGAAATACAGGCGCGACCGCAGCAGCCACCAGCAAATCAACAGCGGGACAAAGCTGTAGCTCGACAGCACCGCCAGCCAGCCGATCCATCTCCATGCCGTTTCCCAGGACATCGCGCCTCCGTCAACCGCGGGCCACGCCGCGCGGCAACACGAACTCTACCGGCACCCGCGCCACCGCTTCCACCGCCTCGCCGCCGCGCGTCTGCGGCTGGAAACGCCAATGCCGCAGCACTGTAGAAACAATCGAACTCAGCTAAAGCCACGCAGTTGGAAACGAGGCCCAGCTTTTCTGGGGCGCAGCTATGATTACTTAGTTGGCATGTTGAAATATTTCCATTGCCGCCTGCATGCGAGTCAGTCCCTCCACCTTTACAGTCTCCGCACCGTGCCTTAGAAAAACCATGTCTCCCACACTGGAAAGCTTCTTTTGAGAGGGGACCCAAATACACAACACGGACATCCCTCGATAAGTAATGCAATCCACATTCGAGAGAACTGAGGTCTTAAGGGGCTCACTCATATTTGAAGCTCTAACGTGCTGGACAAACCTCCTCTTGTACACATCGAGATCCTCTCCAAGGAGTCGAGCTTCCCTATCTACTCCTACCACGAAGCGCTCCCCTACTTTCAAAGACTCCAATCCATCTAACGCCGCGATGCGGTTAGCGTCCTTTAAATTATCGGCCACGCCCACGAAAATAGCCCCTTCGGAAGAAGGGCCTACATTTGCAATACCGCATATTGTCTCAAGCAATCGATCCAATAAAGATAAATTTATCTCACGAGAGCCATTCAGAGACAAAAAACCCTGCTTACATTCAAATGCAGCTGTTTCAACCTTTGACCGCCTCAAAGAATTTTCGAAGCGAATCATGAGGCCAGCCCCCTGCACAGATGCGGGCGGACTACGCTCATCAAAAAGTGACGAAATCACTCCTTTCGCAACATTTATGTTCTGCCGACGAGAATCACTGCCTATCTGACCTGCCGCGATCGAAAGCCTCGGTTGAATATTCGCCAAAGCCCTCATGACAAGCGCAGAATCACGAGGCGACTTCTCCTCACGAATGCACAACTCGTAAAAGGCCATTGCGATAGCGTAAAAGGCCGTTTTTATTGGGTTGCTACCTGCAGTCGGATGGACAATTCGACGCATTGCATTTGGAGATGAGTCCACATCCTCCACCACTCCACGGAGAATAGAAATGGTTGTCAGCAGGTCGTGCTTAAGTGCGTCAACCCCGTACTGCCTAAGAGCATCGCTCACCCGTTGCGACTCAATGGAGTCCTCGTCATAGACTTCGTCGAGAGCGGCGCCGCTAAAGGCGAATGGCTCTTCCAGCAATATCGATATTGCCAAATCAGCCAGAAGCTGCTCATCTTCCCCCTCGCGGAGTTGATTCTTTCGCAGAACTCCTTGCTTGCACCAGAACGTATCATCTGCGCGAATACCGAGGCCAGGATCATCAGCATTAACATCCACACTGATCTCTGGCATATCAGCGAGGTCAAGGGAAATTCGTGAAACATCACCTCTGATTTCAGCGGCAACCTCTCGAATGGCATTAGCGAAAGGCGTTAGCACACCCGCTTGACGACGCTCCTGGGGACTAAGCTGGCGTCCGTATGAATTAATTCTACTGAAGACCTCATTTACAGCATCGCCATCCACTGCGGGAAATTCGGTTACAGCAAGCGTGTAATCCAAGAAATCCGCGCACAAGTCCGGAGCTAATACGTCACTTTCTTGCGCTTTGAATACCCCCTCATCCGCAAGTTGTTTTGCCCGCGAAAGTTGTTGCACATCAAAGTAGTGCCCGTCTATTGAAAACTTATTCTCGATGAATGAAAAAACCGCGTTGAGCCGCTGCATTCCATCAAGAATTTCAAATTCTCGCGATCCATCTTGCAGCGGCCGGACGGCTAGAAGAATCAAAGGGATCGGGTAACCGCGAAGAAGACTATCTATTAGCTTTTGCTTTTCCTGAAGCGTCCAAACCAACTTTCTCTGATACTGCCTATTCACTCTAAAGGCGCCGTCCCGAAAGGATCGATATGCCTCCTGAACACTCATGCCGCGCGGCGTCACACTCATCGTATGAAATCCTTTTTCTACAACTCAGTCATCAATATTTAAAATTCGCGAGGAGCACCCGCTCGGCAACTTAGGGGCCGTAGTACGTATTTACTTACCGGTTCGCTCTGCGCTCGACTCATCCCGAGTCGCCCTAAACTCCGAATCCTCCGCCCAATTCGGCCACCGATTCGAATTCGCCAGATCGCTGCCCAAGGTGTAGATGATCTGCAAATCCCGCGCCATCCCAGCGAACGTCCAGGTCGGTTCCCACTGGTCCGCCGGCTGGTGGTAACGGTCCTTCACGTACGCTTCGGCCTCGGCCTTGCCCGCGGCTTCGCCGCCGTCGACCTTGTCTTCGCCCGAGCCGAACGACACCGCAGGGACGCCGCGCTTGGCGAACGGGAAGTGGTCGGAGCGGAAGAAGTGGCCGGCTTCGGGCTTGGGGTCGGGCGCGTAGGTCACGTTCCACTTCTGCGCGGTGGCGATCAGGTCGTCCAGCAGTTCCTGCTTGGCGCTGCCGGAGGTGGTGAAGTCGCGCGAGAGGCCGCCCGGGTCGAGGGCGTCGGTGTTGATGACGGCGACGGTCTTGGCCAGCGGGTACAGCGGCTTGGCGCTGTAGTACTCCGAGCCGAGCAGGCCCTTTTCTTCCGCGGTCACGGCCAGGAACACGACCGAGCGCTGCGGCTTCTTGGCCTTGGCGAAGCTGCGGCCCATTTCGATCAGCGCGGCGGTGCCGGTGGCGTTGTCGACGGCGCCGTTGTAGATGGTGTCGCCCTTGGCGTCCGGCTGGCCGACGCCGAGGTGGTCCCAGTGCGCGGAGTAGATGACGGTTTCGTCGGGACGCTTGCTGCCTTCGATGCGGCCGACGACGTTCTGCGAGGTGATCACTTCGCTGTCGACGTTGTAGTTGGCCGAGAAGGTGACGTTCTTCAGCAGCACCGGCTTGAACTCGCGCGTCTGCGCCTGCTTCTTGAGCTTGTCGAAGTCCAGGCCGGCGCTCTTGAACAGGCTCACCGCGGTGTCGCGCTGGATCCAGCCTTCCAGCGCGGGGTGGCTGGCGCGCGGGTTGTCGCGGACCACGTCGAACATGGTGTTGGTGTTGGAGTTCTTGACCGTGGCCCAGCCGTAGGACGCCGGGTCGGTCTCGTGCACGATCAGCAGGCCGGCGGCGCCGCGGCGCGCGGCTTCTTCGTACTTGTAGGTCCAGCGGCCGTAGTAGGTCATGGCCTTGCCGCCGAACGCGCCGTTGCCGGTTTCGAAATCGGGGTCGTTGATCAGCACGACCGCGATCTTGCCCTTGAGGTCGACGCCCTTGAAGTCGTCCCACTGGCGCTCGGGGGCGCTGACGCCGTAGCCGGCGAACACCAGCGGCGCGTTCTTGATGCTGACCGCCTTGGAGCCGTCGAGCGCGGCGCGCACGGCGATTTCGTTGCCCTGGGTCAGCGCGCGGGCCTTCTTCTTGACCGCGACCGACAGCGTCGGCGTGCCGCTGATCTGCGCGCGCAGCAGCGGCACCGGCTGGGTCCACGTGCGCTTGCCGTCCTTGAGTTCGCCGCCGGGCTGGACGCCGGCCGCCTTGAACTGGGCGATCAGGTAGTCGACGGTCTTGGTCTCGCCCTCGGTGGCCGGGCCGCGGCCCTGGAACTCGTCGGAGGACAGGGTTTTGACTTCGTCGGACAGGCGCTTGGTGTCGAAGGTCGGCGCCTTGGGCGCTTTCGGCGCCTTGGCCGGCTTGGCGGCGTAGGCGGGCATCGACAGGATCGCGGCGCAAAGCACCGCCAGCGGAGTGGCGCTCAGTTTCATAGGTGGGGCCCCAGGGGTGGTCGGGCGATACTAACCGAAGCGGTGTACGCAAGCGCTCAAGCCGAAGCCCGCGGAATCGGCGTGTTCGGGGCATCGGGCCGCAGCGGCCGAACGGCGCTTCGGACGGGGGTTTTGGGCGGCCGCGGCCGGCGCTGTCGGAGGCGTGGCGGGCGGAATGCGCCGGTCCGGGACCGTGACTTGGGCGTGATGTCGCGCACAGGCTGCTTGCGCTGGGCGGCGTGGGGGCGCGGTCGCGACTCGCGTCGCTCCTACAGGGGGATACGTGGCAGCGATCGGGCCCTGTAGGAGCGACGCGAGTCGCGACCGCGACAACACGAACACCGGCGCCGCTTTCCAGCAAGCGCCCCGTTTGGGCTCAGGCGCTGCGCAAGGTCCGCGCCGGCAGCGGCGCGGTCTCGGGCAATTCCTCGATCATCCGCCCGAACGCAGCCACCGCCGGCGTGCACGCGCCCGGCCGCCGCAACAGCACGAACTCGGCCGGCGGCAGCTTCGGCAGCCCGTAATGGCCGTCGACAATGCGCATGCCGGGCTCGACGTCGTCTTCGACCATCACCGTGATGCCCAGGCCCGCGGCGACCGCGGCCAGCAAACCTTGCTGGCTCGGCGAGGTGAACACCACATGCCAATCCACGCCGGTGCCGTCGAGCGCGGAGACACCGATGTGGCGGTTGACGCACGGCGACGGGAAGAACGCGAACGGCAGCGAGCGGCCGGCGGCGATGTCGAAATGCTCGGCGGCGACCCAGACGAAGCGTGTGCGCCGCAGCACCTGTTCGCCGCTGCGTTCGGGCAGGCCGATGACCACGGCGAGGTCGAGTTCGTCGTTGTCGACCATCTGCCGCAGATCCATGCTCATGCTGACGTTGACGTCCATGCGCACGTTCGGGAACGCGCAGGCGAACTGGCGCAGCAGGCCGGGCAGGCGGTCGCCGATGAAGTTCTCGGGCACGCCGAAGCGCACGCTGCCGGCGATCGGCGAAGGCTGGAAGCGGCGCGACAGCGCTTCCAGCGAATGCAGGATCTGTTGCGCGTGGCGCAGGAAGTCTTCGCCGTCTTCGGTCAGGGTCAGCCGGCGCGTGGTGCGGTGGAGCAAGGCGCGGCCGACCTGGTCTTCGAGGCGGCGGATCTGGTGGCTGATCGCCGATTGGGTCAGGTGCAGACGCTCGCCGGCGCGGGTGAAGCCGCCGGTTTCGACGACGGCGACGAAGGTGCGCAGCAGGGTCGGGTCGAAGTCCACGGACGCGCCTCGCGATTGATGATGACCGTTGATGGATTCTACAAAATCAAATCATTTCCCTCATGAGTAGCCGGGGAACACAATGGCTACGCCGCCGGGATGATGCGCCTCGCGCCCCGGCGGCCGGCGGTTCGCCGCAACGGCCGGTTCGCGCGAACCGGCTTGACCGCCGCCACCACGCTGGCAGCAGCCCTGCGCGAGGCTGTGCCGCCGGCGCGCCCGTGCCCCGCCCTGCCCCACACGCGAAGCCCGCGGGCCCGCGGCGCGTCCGTTCGCCCGCGCTTCGCCGACGATTCCTTGGAAACCGCCCCATGACCTTGTCCGTCGCGACACGAAACGCGCTCGCCCTCGGCGCGATCAGCCTGGCCGCCTTGATGTTCGGCCTGGAGATATCCAGCGTGCCGGTGATCCTGCCGACCCTGGAAAAGCAGCTGCACGGCAGCCTGCGCGACCTGCAGTGGGTGATGAACGCCTACACCCTGGCCTGCACCACGGTGCTGATGGCCGCCGGCACCTTCGCCGACCGCTACGGCCGCCGGCGCGTGTTCGTCATCAGCACGATCGCGTTCGGGCTGACCTCGCTGCTGTGCGGGCTGGCGCCGAACATGCCGGTGCTGATCGGCGGGCGTTTCCTGCAAGGACTGGCCGGCGGCGCGATGCTGACCAGCCAGTTCGCGATCCTCTCGCACCAGTTCCGCGAAGGGCGCGAGCGCAGCCGCGCGTTCGCGGTGTTCGGCATCGTGTTCGGCTTCGGCCTGGGCTTCGGGCCGATCATCGGCGGCGGCATCGTCGCGCTGTCGAGCTGGCCGTGGGTGTTCCTGGTGCACGCGCCGCTGGCGGCGCTGACCTGGGCGATGGTGAGCGCCGGCGCGCAGGAATCGCGCGAGGCGCAGAGCCATCCGCTCGATGTCGCCGGCCTGGCGACGCTGTCGCTGGCGGTGCTGGGGCTGACGTTCTACATCACCCAGGCGCCGGAAGCCGGCTATGGCGATGCGTGGTTGCTCGGCGTGTTGGCGGTCGCAGTGGCCGGGCTGATCGCGTTCGTGCGCGTCGAACGGCGCCACGCGCACCCGATGTTCGACTTCGGCGTGTTCCGCATCCGCGCGTTCTCCGGCGCGATCATGGGCTCGATCGGGATGAACTTCAGTTTCTGGCCGCTGATGATCTACCTGCCGATCTATTTCCAGAGCGCGCTCGGCTACGACGCGGTCCGCGCGGGCACGGCGCTGCTGGCCTACACCGTGCCGACCCTGGCGATGCCGCCGCTGGCCGAGCGCTGGGCGCAGCGTTACGGCGCCGGGCGGGTGATTCCGCTGGGGCTGGCGATGATCGGCGTCGGCTTCCTGGCGATGTATGCGGGCAGCCTGCCCGAAGCGGCGAGCTGGAAGACCCTGCTGCCGGGCGCGGTGTTGTCGGGCGTAGGCCTGGGCCTGACCAACACCTTGGTCAGCAACACCACCACCGGCTCGGTGCCGGCGTCGCGCGCGGGCATGGCGTCGGGCATCGATATGAGCGCGCGGCTGATTACGCTGGCGATCAACATCGCGCTGATGGGCCTGATCCTGATCGCGGGCATCGCCTCGCACCTGCGCGGCGCGGTCGGCGCGGCGCTCGACGGCGATGCGTTGCGCGCGTTGGCGGCGCGGATCGCGGTCGGCGACCTCGGCGCGGCGCAGTCGTTGGGTTTGGGATCCGGGGCGGGCGCCGTGGCGCACAGCGCGCTGGTGCATGGGTTCGCCTGGCTGTGGTGGTACGGCGGCTTCGGCGTGCTGGTGCTGGCGGCGCTGAGCTGGCGGCTGTTTGCGGCGCAGCGCCGGGCGCATGCGCGCGGCGACGCGCCGCAGGCGGCTTCCGAACTGCGCGCGTATCACTGACCGCGCAAGCCGCGTATCCCCCTGTAGGAGCGGCGCGAGCCGCGACCGCGGAGCTTCCGCTCGCGGCGAAAGTTTCGCCGTAAGCGCAGTGTCGCGGTCGCGGCTCGCGCCGCTCCTACAGGGGCTTCGGGTCAGAGCGCGAAATCCAGGCCGCGGCCCAACGCGCACTGGAAACTCAACGCGGGCGACACCGGTTGATAGGTCACGGGCGACAGGAAATTCGTCTTCACCGTCGCGCTGCCATCGGGCAACAACCGGTACTGCGCCAGTTCGAGCACCGCGGTCCCGTCGGGCCGCAAGGTGATGTGTTGGTTGGAGAACGACAGGTTGCTGCCGGCGACCTCGATGAAATCGCGAACCGCGAAGCCGCCTTTGACCGGCGGCGTGCCGGGCGGCGCGCTGGCGCAGTCGCCCGGAGTGAACACCGCGGTCAGCGGTACGCCGGCGAACAGCAGGGCGCGCACGCCCGGATAGCTGCGCAGGCTCCCGGCCTCGACGGCATCGCCCGCGAACGCAGGCGCTGCGCCGGCCGACAGCGTGGCGGCAAGGATGAGAACCGATGGATTCAGCTTGAACATGACGACACCTGCGGCGGGGGAAGAAGCCGCCACCGTAGCGATGCCGCTGCCGGCGAACCTGCGCGCGGTCACATCCGCACGCTCGGTTACCTGCATCTGACGACCGTCAGGCCAACCGACCGCTTGGGCAAACTGTGTCACCCATGACGGCCGCTGCAAGGATTTCTTTTGCCAGCCGCGAGAATTGCTTGTTTGCGGCGCCGCGCTGCGCTGCGAATAATCGGGATTCGCCCCGATGGAGTCCCCCATGCAACGACGCGCGTTCCTCCAATGCACCGGCACCTTGCTGCTCGCCGGCGGCGCCGCCGCCAGTTTCGGCGCCGCGGCGCTGAGCCCGAACAAGCCCGCGCCCGCCGACGCGGCGCTGCGCGCGCGTCTGGCCGAACTGGAGCAGCGCAGCGGCGGCCGTCTCGGCGTGTCGGCGCTGGACACCGGCGACGGCCGCCGCTTCGACGTGCGCGGCGACGAGCGTTTCGCCATGTGCAGCACGTTCAAGTTCCTGCTCGCCGCCGCGGTGCTGCGCAAGGCCGACCGCGGCGAGCTGGACCTGCAACACCGCATCGCCGTGCCGACCTCGGCGCTGATCGCGCATTCGCCGATCACCCAGCCGATCGCCGAAGCCGGCGGCGACGCCAGCCTCGCCCAGTTGTGCGAAGCGGCCATGATCATCAGCGACAACGCCGCCGCCAATCTGCTGCTGGCGCGGGTCGGCAATCCGGCCGGGCTGACGAAGTTCCTGCGCGGCGTCGGCGACAAGGTCACCCGCCTGGACCGCAACGAACCCGAACTCAACACCGCGATCCCGGGCGATCCGCGCGACACCACCTCGCCGAACGCGATGCTGGCGACGATGCGCACGCTGCTGCTCGGCGATGCGCTGAGCGCGGGCTCGCGGCGCCAGCTCACCGATTGGCTGATCGCCAACCAGACCGGCGACAAGCGCCTGCGCGCGGGCCTGCCGAAAGACTGGCGCATCGGCGACAAGACCGGCAGCGGCAACGGCACCACCAACGACATCGCGATTATCTGGCCGAGCGGGCGCAAGCCGGTGTTCGTTACGACCTACCTGACCCAGGCCAAAGGCGAAGACGAACAGCGCAGTGCGATTCTCGCCGACGCCGCGCGCGTGTTGGCCGCGCATTGGATCGCGCCGGCCTGAGCGCGCGTCCCGGCGCGAGAATTTCTTGTGCCCGGGACGAGAATTCTTCGTTTGTAGTCGCCTCGCCCGCTTCGAATACTGCAGGTCCCCAACCGACAAGGAGCACGACCATGCAACGACGCGATTTTCTGGGCAATGCGATGACGCTGATGTTGGTCGCCGGCGCGGGCGCCAGCTTCGGCGCCCACGCGCTGACGGCGGCCGCGCCTGCGGCCGACGACGACCTGCGCGAACGCCTGCGCAAGCTGGAACAACGCAGCGGCGGCCGCCTCGGCGTGGCGGTGCTGGACACCGGCGACGGACGCCGCTGGGCGATGCGCGGCGACGAGCGCTTTTCGATGTGCAGCACGTTCAAGCTGCCGCTGGCGGCCGCGGTGCTGCGCGAGGCCGAACTCGGCCGGGTCGACCTGAATGCGAAGCTCGCGGTGCCGTCGGCGGCGCTGGTGCCGTATTCGCCGGTCACCGAGCCGATCGCCCGCGCCGGCGGCGATGCCAGCGTGGCGCAGCTGTGCGAGGCGATCGTGGTCGCCAGCGACAACACCGCGGCCAATCTGCTGCTGCCGCTGGTCGGCGATCCGTCCGGCTTCAACCGCTACCTGCGCGGACTCGGCGACACGGTCACCGCGCTGCACCGCCCCGAAGGCGTGCCGCTGCGCGCCGGCGATCCCGACGATGTCACCTCGCCCAACGCCATGCTCGGCACGATGCGCAGCGTGCTGCTCGGCGACGCCTTGAACGACGCCTCGCGCCGCCGCCTGACCGGCTGGCTGATCGCCAGCACGACCGGCCCGACCCGCCTGCGCGCGGGCTTGCCGAAAGACTGGCGCATCGGCCACAAGACCGGCAGCGGCGACGGCACCGCCAACGATGTCGCCATCGTCTGGCCCGGGCGGCGCAAGCCGGTGTTGATCGCCAGCTATCTGACCCAAGCCTGGGGCGACGACGAGCTGCGCAACTCGGTGCTGGCCGATGTGGCGCGCACGTTGACGGCGCATTGGATCCAGGCCGCTTGAATGCCTCCGCGCGTGCGCGGTTGCGCGCGCACGGCCGGTCGCCAGCGATGCGCGGCAAGGCGGACCGGCGAGCCGGACAAACCCGCAGCAGGCGGGTTTAGAATCGGGATCCAAGCACGCCGCGCGCCGCCCGCGCGGCGCGCGCCACAAGGAACCGCATGTCCCGCAAGCCCTGGATTCTGCTCGTCGCCGCCGTCACCGGTGTCGCCCTCGCCGCGACCTTCCTGCTTCCGTCCAAGCCCGGCGCGCTGCTCGCGCTCAAGCCCGCACAGCCGCCGCCGACCCAGTACGACTGGAGCGCGCAGGTGGAATGGATCGCCGGCGACGGCGTGCGCGGTTTGCGCAACGGCACGGCGAAACAGGCGCGGCTCGACGATCCCTACGGCCTGGTGCGCACCAACGACGGCACGCTGTACTTCAGCGATGCCGGCGACAACAACCGCATCCGCCTGCTGACGCCCGACGGGCGCGTGGCGACGGTGGCCGGTTCGAAGGAAGGCTTCGCCGACGGCATCGGTCTGGCGGCGGCGTTCAATACGCCGTCGGGGCTGGCCCTGGACGGCGACGGCAACCTGTATGTCGCCGACACCGGCAACCACGCCATCCGCAAGATTTCCAGACAAGGCGCGGTGACCACGCTGGCCGGCGACGGCACGCCCGGCTATCGCGACGGCGCCGGCGCGCAGGCGCAGTTCGACGGGCCGATGGGCGTGGCGGTGAGCCGGCGCGGGCGCGTGTTCGTCGCCGATACGTACAACGACCGCATCCGCGTGATCGAACCCGACGGCACCGTCAGCACGCTGGCCGGCAACGGCCGGCCGGGTTTGGCCGACGGCGCCGCGGCGATCGCCCAATTCGATACGCCGACCGCGCTGGCTTTAGACGCGCAAGGGCTGCTGTGGGTCGCCGACACGCGCAACAAGGCGCTGCGCCGGGTCGAACCCGACGGCGACGTGTCGACGCTGAATTTAGTGCCGAGCACGAGCGGCGCAGGTCCGCTGGCGCGCCCGGCAGCGCTGGCGATCACCCACGACGGCCTGTTGTATGTCGCCGATCAGGCGATGGGCATGACCTTCCAGATCCGTCGCGACGGCAATTGGGTGGTGCTCAGCGGCGACACCCAGGACCAGCGTTTGTCGCGCCCGGCCGGCCTCGCGCTCAGCGACGACGGTTCGCTGTACGTCACCGATGCGACCAGCCATCGCCTGCACCGCATCGCGCCCGCCGCGCCGGCGGTGGCGCCGCTGGCCAACGGTCCGGTCGGGCCGGCCGACGACGATCCGCTGCCCGACACCGCCGGCCGTTGGCCGCTGAAACCGCAGGACGGCTGGCACGAAGTCGTCGGCACGCTCGGCGAAGTGCGCGGCGACGGCGGCGGCGAAGCGCGCCATCACTTGCACGGCGGGCTCGACATCCGCGGCGACATCGGCCAAGCGGTGCTGGCCATCGCCGACGCCAAGGTGTCCGCGCCGGTGGCCTCGTGGGGCTTCGGCAACCTCGGCGAAGGCGCCGAGCTCGGGCGCCTGTCCTACATCCACATGCGCGTGGGCCGCAGCGCGCGCGGCGAACTGTTCGACACCGAACGCTTCAAGCCGGTCTACGGCGACGACGGCGAACTCGCGCGCCTGCGCCTGCGCCGCGGCGCGCGCTTCGTCGTCGGCGACACCCTCGGCACGATCAACCCGATGGCGCACGTGCACCTGAGCCTGGGCCCGAGCGGCTACGAGCGCAACGCGATCGCGCTGAATTTCGTCGGTTACGCCGATCACGTGCCGCCGCGGCTGGAACGCATCGAACTGATCGACGCGCTCGGCCAGCCGCTGAAGGACAAGCGCGACGGCCGCCTGCTGGTGTCGCGCGCGCTGTCGGGCCTGCAGATCGTCGCCGAAGGCTGGGACCAAGTCGACGACAACCTTCCGCGTCGCCGCCTTGGCCTGTACACGCTGGGTTATCAATGGCTCGACGCCGCGGGCCAGCCGCTGCCGGGCTACGAAACCCCGCGCATGAACATCGAATTCGACAAGCTGCCGCCGGACGACGCCACCCAGACGATCTACGCGCCGGGCAGCGGCATCACCGTGCACGGCAGCGCGATCACCCGCTTCCGCTACGTGCTCAGCAACCGCGTGCGCGGCGGGCGGGTCGAGCAAGGCCTGTGGCTGCCGAGCGAGTTGGCGGCCGGCGACTACCTGCTGCGGGTCAGCGCGCGCGACTACAGCGGCAACGAAGCCGGCGGGCGGCGCGAGCTGGCGGTGCGGGTGCAGTGACGCCCGCGCCGCGCGCGCTCACTCGAACGGGTTGGGATCCTGCGGGCCGGTGCCGGCGAGTTCCGGCGCGGACGGCGACAGCTTGAACGAGGCGCTGTCGAAGCGTTGCGCATCGACCCGGTTCAGGCGCTGACGCTTGACCTTGTCGACCTTCGCGGTCACGCCTTCGACGTAGTAGGTCTGGCCGGGCTCGGCCAACAGGCGCAGCGGCTCGCCGTCGCCTTCGGCCAGCGCGAAGGCGTGTTCGCCCGGCGTCACGCTGATCGCCGCGTACTGGCCGAAGCGCAGGCTGGCTAGGCTGGCGTCGCCGTCGCGCACTTCGAAGATCTGGCGGTTGCCCCAGAACGGCACGTCCCGGTAGAACACCACCAGCGCCTGGCCTGGTTCCGGCGCGGCGAGCTTGAGCGGGCCGTGGCGCTGGCCGGCGACGGTCGCGGAAATCGCGTCGTTGATGACCATCTGCATCTGCGCCTGGGCGCCGCCGGCGACGAGCAGGGCCGCCGCGAGCGCGGCGGCGCGGAGTGGATTCTTCATGCGGTGTTCCCCCTGAATGCGCATCCGCGACGCGGACGCGCCGGCAGTCTAGCCCAGCGCGAGGCGCTTGCCGACACGCCGCGCGCGATCCCGCCGCGCGCAATGTTGCAAGGCGATGACACGGAATATCGGGAGTCGCCCTAGCTATCGGCGGCGCTGCGCGCTTGCTGTAATCGCGCTCTCCCCACAGCTCCCACGGCGACCATGGGCTTCCCGACTCTCGACGGCGTCCCGGCTTATCTGCGTTTCCCGCAACAGGCGCCCGCGCCGCCCCCGCCTCCGCCGCCGCAACCTCAGGAACAAGTGCACGAGGTGACGCACGGCGAAAGCCTGTCGTCGATCGCCAAGAAGTACAGCACGCCCGAGGCGCCGGTCAGCGCCGAGCAGATCGCGCAACGCAACGGCATCGAAGTCGGCGAGCTCAAGCCCGGCCAGCAGCTGATCGTGCCGACGATCAAGCAGCACGCCGAGCCCAGGCCCGCGGCCAACGCCACGCCGCAGCAAGACGCGACCAACGCGGCGATGGACCAGCATCTCACCGCCGGCGACAACCTGTCGGCGTTCACTTCGCATTACCAAGGCCCGCGCAACGACGAGGGTTACCAGAGCACGCGCGGCGGTTACCAGAATCTGGTGACCCGTAGCGGCGAGGACCTGAACACCGCCGTCGCAGCCGAAGTGCGCGCGGCGTACGACGCGCAGCCGCATCCGCCGGGCCAGAGCTTCGACGCCGCCGCGGCGAAGCAGTACGGCGCCGACGTGGTCAAGCGCTTCGACAACGATCCGGCGGCCAAGGCTGCGGCGCAGGGCGCGGTCGACAAGTTCGTCATCGCCACCGAAGTCGACGGCGCGCTGAGCGCGGCCAACCGCGCGCCCGACGCCAAGGGCGCGGTCGCCGCGCTCAACGATCAGCTGCCCAAGCTCAGCGCCGAAGCGCGCAGCGAGCTGTTGTCGAGCCCCGGCTTCGATACGTTGCTGAAGAACAAGATCGGCCCCGAATTCACCGGCCCGCTGCAGGGCGAGCCGTGGCGCGACGGCCGCATGGGGCCCAGCGCCAAGCCGATGGAGAGCCTGCAGAAGCTTGAGAAGCTGGTCGAGAACGCCGACCCGGCGCTGGCGCAGAAGCTCGCCGAACACGGCAGCGACGCGCTGACCGATTTCTTCGCCCGCGCCGAGAACGACGGCTACAGCATCCGCCTCGGCATCGAAGGCACGCGTTCGTTGGTGCACATCGCCGGCAAGCTCGGCGGCCCGGCGGAAGCCGGTTCCACCTTGAGCAAACTGGCGCAGCTGCCGATCGACGCGAGCCAGTTGCACATGGCCGTCGCCGAAGGCGCGCGCCCGGACCTGCTGCTCGCCATCGCCCAGGCCGGCGGCGGCAGCCGGGTCATGGATTCGGCGACCCAGGGCGTGCAGATGTACGCCGGCTCGGTCAAGGGCGATGTCGACGCGCTGGCCAAGGAAACCGACGAGCTGACCTGGCTCATCAGCAACCACGGCGGTTCGATGACGCCGGCCCAGCTCGACCAGGCGATCAAGGACTACACCAAAGCCAAGGGCCCGGACTGGGAAAAGAAGGTCGCCGACCTGGAAAACAAGGTCGCCGGCGAAGGCCGCACCCTGCTCGACCAGATCGATGCGCTGCGCAGCGCCGGTTCCGGCCAGTCGGGCGAGGCGCAGAAGGCCATCGACGCGATCATGGCCGACCCCAAGTCGTCGTACGCGATCAGCCTGGCGCTGAAGAAGCATCCCGACTACATCGACACCACCGCCGGCAAGCGCCTGATGCAGAGCCTGGCCTACGACGCCAAGCTCGGCGAGCAAGGCATCAAGCTCGGCAAGGAACTGGTCAACGCCTACATCCGCACCGACGTGCTCGACGCCGCGCACGGCTACGACCCGGCCAACGCCGCCAGCATCCGCCAGGCCGAGCAGGCGATCGACAAGCTCAAGAATCCGGCGCTGATCAAGCTGCTCGGCATGGACACCGAGGGCAGCAAGTATCAGAACTACATCAAGCTGGTCGACCAGCTGAAGACCACGCTGCCCGCGGCCGGCGACGGCACCGAGCAGATCGTGGCCAAGCTCAAGACCCACGCCGATGCGATGAACAACATCGACGACCGCCTCACCGCCGAGGGCTACAAGCCGACCTTCGAGAAGAACCAGCCTGCGGGGCAGTTGCTGCGCATGGTCGGCATCGGCTTCGCCACCGTCGGCTTCGTCAATTCGGCGAGCAAGGCGCAGGACGGGCAGATCAACAAGAACGATCTGAAAGCCATCGTCGATGCCGCTGGCCTCGGCCAGAAGGGCACCGAGCTCGCGGTCGGCCTGGGACTGGTGGTGGAAGATTCCACACTCGGCCGCTTCGGCGCGGGCAACAAGCTCAACGGCCAGAGCATCGACCCGGGTCGCCTCGGCCGCGCCGACCGCGTGTTCGGCTATCTCTCGGCCGGCTTCGATTACTACAACGCCGGCGAGCAGTTCCTGTCCAAGAACGGCGACCCGGTCAAGGGCGGGCTGTACCTCGCCAGCGGCGTCGGCGGCACGATGGCGGCGCTGTCGGGCACCAGCTTCGCCGCATCGCTCGGCGCGGGCAGCTGGGCCGGACCGGTCGGCATCGCCTTGGTCGCGATCGCGACGATCGGTTTAGGCATCAAGGACCGCGTCGACCAGTCGAACATCCATATGAACGACACCTCGGCCGCGTTCCTCAAGCATTCGGACTTCAACGAAGCCGCGTCGAAGGCACTGGTCGATCAAAGCGGCGAAGGCTGGAGCCCGGTGCCGCTGCTGGTGCGTTACGCCGAAGCCAAGGGCTACAAGCTCGACGACGCCGGCCAGCGGCAGAAGTTCGTCGACTGGGTCAACGGCATGCCGGCCGACAAGCTCGACAAGCTGCGCGATCAGCTGCACTACACGCTCGACGATTTCGACGGCGATGTGTCGAAGCTCGGTACCGATGCCACGGTGTATCGCCCGGAGACTTACATCAACTCGGGCGGGTTCCCGGCCAAGGTGTACGCGAACGCGAGCACGGTCGGGCATCTGGATGCGATCGTGCGCGATTTCGGCATCGCGGATTTGCCGCACGCTTGATCCGCAAGCGGCCTTGAGGCGACGCCGGACGGCGGCGCCTCAAGCCGTGGTCCACCATTTAAACCACAGATACTGGTGATCGAGCGCTGCGATGATTTCTACGTGGTTCCAGTCGCGATGAAGGCACAAGCCGTCCTTCCAGCCGTCGAGATCGCGGATATAGGCTGGCAGATCCCTTCTCAGCGAACCGCTGTACTCCGCCACGACACGCGCGAATTCTTCGCGCGAAATCCGTTCGCACACTGCGGACTCGATGCCGATGCCCTCTGCATCGGGCAGCTCCGTCGGCGATATGGGCTGGAGATAAATGGAGGTGGCGCAGTAGGCGGACATCCAAAAATGCAACGGGCTTAGAAAGTCCTCTCGCGAGCCGTATCCCAACTCGAGTTGCTGCTCGCTGCCACTGGGGAAGTCGCGGCAGTCGAATTCGTGAATATGCAGCGTTTCGGGCGCCGCCGGCGGCTGCGAGCGCCAGTTGGCCAGCAGATGAGCGTGGTCGAACATCGCTTCAGAATTCCTCGCGGCCGCGGCGGGCGGCATGATCGCACGCCTGCGAGTTCAACGCCCGGCCACGCCGATCGCTGCCGGCGCGCCGTTTTCGAACACCACCGGCGCGCCGGCCGGCTTCAGGGTGTCGCCTTCGATCCGCAGCACATGCAGCGCGCGGTCGTCGATGCTCTGCGCCAGCACGGTCGCGTTGTCGTCGCCGAACGCCACGCCTTCGGCCCAGGCGCCGATCGGCGCGGCGGCGACGCGGCGCAAGCGGCGGTCTTCGATCTTCAGCAGCACCACCAGACTGTGCGGCGAATGCCAGGGATGGCTGGCCGGGCGGTTGCTCATGTTCTGCACCGCGGCCGCAGCAAAGCGGCCGTCGGGCGAGCAGGCCACGTCCTCGGGCGCGGAGCCGACCGCGACGGTATCGATCACGCGCGGCCTGGCGCCGGCCAGATCGATCAGGCTGACCGTATCGATGTCGCCGTTGCCGTTGTCGGGAATGCCGAAGTTGCCGACCACGGCCAGATCGGCGCCGCAGTAGGCGACGGTGAACGGGGTGACGCCCGCGACCATGTCGCGCACCGCCGGCTGCACGATGCGGCCGTCGCGCCAGTCGTACAGCGACACGCGCTGGGCGTCGGGCTGGGCGACCAGCAGACGCTTGCCGTCGGGTGCGAACGCGCTCGACAGCGGGCCGGTGTTCGGCGCCAGGGTCAGTTTTCCGGCGATGGCGGCGCGGCGCTTGTCGATCGACAGATAGACGAAGCCGTTGTCGGGATTCGACGACACCAGCGCGGTCGTGCCGCTGCGGTCGAACTTGACCGACGAGGGCCGCACGCCGAGCGCGAGGGTTTGCACGAGCTTCGGCGTCTTGCCCGACAGGTCCACGACCGAGAGCCGGTCGTCGGCGGCGTAACGCTTGGGATCGGCCGGATCGAGCCTCGTCGACGCTGCCACCAGCGCCAGATCGCCGCGCGGCGACACCGCGATGGAGGTCGGCGGGCCGAGATAGCTGGTCGGCACGGCGACTTCGCCGAGCTTGCGCAACTGCCCGTGTTCGAGCCGGAAGAACGCGGCCGAGTCGGCGGCGGGCTGGTCCGGAATCGCGCCTTCGCCGTTGCGCAGGATCACTTTGGCGTCGACCGCCACGCCGATGGTTTGCGCGCCGGCGCACAGCGGCGACAAGGCCAGGGCGAGCGCGAACGCTAACGGTTTGCACGGCATGGGCGATTCTCCGGAGGGATCGCCCGATGATCGGCACGGCGGCGGGGCGGTTCCTACTGTCGAAGGTCATCTTTGTGCGGTGATGCACGGTCGGGAGGCCATCGTTGCCGGCGATGGGCAGTTCGCAAGCGGTCTTCGCGCGCGAAAAGCCCGCTCCGCCGCTCCATGACGAAGCAGCAGGAATCCGCGCCCTCGCCTACCGTCATCCCCGCGAAAGCGGGGATCCAGAGACTTCAGAGCCATGCCGCGATGAAGCCCTGGATCCCCGCTTTCGCGGGGATGACGGGGGTGTGGGTTTCGGCGACGGTCGGGCGTTCGCCGCATGGGACGCTGCATGCGGCCCCGCCCCCTGTCGCCGCGGCCGCATCGGCCTTACTGTCGACACCGCCCCGCCATCTGTTCCCTGGAGTCCGCATGAGCACCGCCACCGTTCCCACCGTGCACGCCCACAGCGAGCCCGCGCCTTACCTGGTCACCTTCGTCGACGACGGCCAGCACCGCTGGCACGCCGACGAACCGGCCGAACTCGGCGGCGGCGACAGCGGTCCCTCGCCCGAGCGCCTGCTGCTGTCGAGCCTGGGCGCCTGCACCGCGATCACCGTGCGCATGTACGCGCAACGCAAACAGTGGCCGCTGGCGCAGGTCGAAGTAGCGCTGCGCTTCAATCCCGACGGCAAGCCGGCGGCCGGCACCGACATCGAACGCCGCATCGTGTTGCGCGGCGAACTCAGCGACGAGCAGCGCGAGCGTCTGTTGCAGATCGCCAACGCCTGCCCGATCCACAAGGTGCTGACCGGCGAGGTGCGCATCGCCACGGCGCTGGCCGAAGCCGGCTGAAAGCCGGCGCGAACGCTCGGCCCGATGCGTTCGCTTGGTCAGCGGCAGCGGAACTCGTCGGCCCGATACTCGCTTTCGATCGCCTGCTCGCCCGCGCCGGCGTCCGCGTCCGGATTCGCGCGCCGGACGATGCTGTAGCCCACCGCGTAGGCGCCCGCGGCGCACGGCCGCGGCAGGTCGCGCGCGGGTTCGAAGTATTCGCCGGCCGCGACGCCGCGGCCGTCGATGGCGTAACCGGTGGCGCGGCAGGCGCCGGGATAGCCGGGCACGCAGGCGGCGGCGGCTTCGTCGGCGTCCGCGGCGGCCATCGAGGCGGTGAAGTTGACGGCCCAGCCGCTGGCCGGATCGGCGCGGCAGTCGCCCGAGGGCAAGGGCACGGCCTGATCCTGGCAACCGTTGGCGCCCTGCCCGCCCAGCGCGGTTTCGCTGAAGTATTGGTAGCGGCCGCTGAGCGTCCAATCGGCCGCCGCGGCCGGCAGCGCCGCGCTGGCGAACATCGCCGCATACACGGCCGCGAACATCGCGGCCCGACCCGACTTGCCCCTGTTCATCCTTGTCGCTCCTGGACCGCAATGCACTCGCCGGTGGCGGCGAGCGGCGCGAGGATAGCGCAGGCATGCGTAAGCGAGATTGCAGTTTCGGGCCGTGCGCTCATGTTCCGATCAGGTTCGCGCCGCGGCTCCGACGCGGCGCACACTCGGCGTGCGCGCGCCGGCAAAACCCGCGCGGCGGCCGTGCCGCGCTCAATTTTGCCGTTCGTGTCCTCGTCGTTCAGTCCTCGTCTTTGAGGCGCTCGCCCGGCAGCAACGGCAGGCGCGCGCCGTCGGGCGTGCCGCGGCTGAAGCGGCCGCGTTCGATCAGCAGGATTTCGCCGCTTTCGCCGTTCTTGATGCCGCTGTCCACGCCGATCACCCGGCCGTCGAAGTAGCTGGCGATGTGGTGGTGGGTGGTGTGGCCGACGACGATGCGGGCGACGCCGAGCTTGCCGGCGATGGCGTCGACCTGGGCCTGGTCCAGCGCCGGATCGGTGAAATAGCCGCGATACCAGATCGGGCTGGTCTTGCCGTTGTACAGCGGCAGCAAGCGCGCATCGTTCTGCCATACCGCCTTGGGCGTGCCCAGCGAATCGCGATAGCCGGCGTTGCTGCGCTGCGTGTCGAAGTCGCCGGCGACGTAGTCGGGCGCGATGCCGCCGTGCACGAACAGGCTGTCGCCGACCCGGGCGATGGTCTGGCGCGTGCGCAGCCATTGGCCGAGCACGGTCTGCGGGCCGTACAGCTGCGGATAGCTCTCGCCCAGCGCGGCGGCGCTGCGCGCGTAACCGGCGTTGACGTAGCGCAGGTCGCCGCCCAAGGCCATCGTCTCGTGGTTGCCGATCAGGTAATGCACCGCGCCGCCGGCCTCGCGCGCCTGCTGCTCCAGCGCGTACAGCAGCCACAGCGCCTGATTGACCTTGGGGCCGCGATCGAACACGTCGCCGACCACGACCAGATGGCCGCGGCCGTAACGCCAGCGCAGATCGCGGCCGACGACGCCGTTGTTCTGCAGCAGCCGAACCAGCAAGTCGTATTGGCCGTGCACGTCCGACAACACCGCGATGCGTTCGACCGCGCCGGCCGGCGCGTCGCTGCGCGCCTGCGCCGGCGCGCGCACCAGGATCGGGCGGTCCACGCCGCAACGCGGCGGCACCCGCACCGGCCAGCGCTTGGACGGATAGCGGCGTTCGAAGGTTTGCCCGGCGCAGACCCAGCGCACGACGATTTCGCCTTCGCCGTAGCGGATGTAGGGGCCGTCGTCGAACGCGGTTTCGGCCGCGGGCGACGCTGCGGCAGCGGCCGGCGTTTCGGCCGAGGCGCTGCCCAGGCAGGCGGCGTACAGGGCCAGGCCCAGGCTCCAGGGACGAAGGGCGGACGCGTTCAAGGCGGCTCTCGTAGGTTGGACGGATGGATTGCGAGCTTGGCGCCTGCGGCGGGGGGCGGCAAGCGGTGGGGTTTGCGGGGGCGGGCGGTATTCGAAAGCGGCTCCCCTGCAGTTCTTTCGAAATCCTGCATCTCGACATGGCCGGTGCGGCGAAAGCTGCAAGCCATTCTGCTGTTGCTTTCGCTCTTTGCTCCCCCGCCGCTACGAACTCGCCACAGACAAAAGCAGACCCGAAGGGCGCGCGCATGGATGCGCGCGTGCGGGACCGGGCCAGGATGGCCCTTGTCCCGCATCCCTGCGCAGGCAACGAACCTTAGTGGCTCTTGATTCGAAAAACAGGGAGGCGCCTTTCTTTGGTTACTTTCTTTGGCAAGACAAAGAAAGTGACCCGGCCGCTTGCGGACGGAAGCCTTTGATCCTGGCTTGTCGTCACGCGTTGCAACGAGATCCGCTAAAGGTTCGTACCCGACTGTAGGAGCGACGCAAGTCGCGACCGCGAAACCGCAGCCATTGCGCAGGTTTCGTCGTAGTTGTGTTTTCGCGGTCGCGACTTGCGTCGCTCCTACAGGGAGCGTTCCGCGGTTGGCTTCGTCGTTGTCTTCATGGCGGGTGAGGACAAGCGACAATCCAAAGCTTTCGTCCGCAAGCGGCCGAGTTACTTTCTTTGTCTTGCCAAAGAAAGTAACCAAAGAAAGGCGCTTTCCTTGTTTTCGAATCAAGAGCCACTATGGTTCGGAGCTTGCGCAGGGATGCGGGACAAGGGCCATCCTGGCCCGGTCCCGCACGCGCGCATCCATGCGCGCGCCCTTCGGGTCTCTGTTTGCCTGTATAGCAACGGCAAAAAAATGCAGCGCTCGCAGGAACGCACTCCAACTTCGACCTTGTTCCCAGTCTCCGTCGAACCATCCCCCCGCCCAACAAAAACGGGGCTCCAAAGAGCCCCGTCCGGGTCGCACTCAACGCCTCAGCCGGCGATCACGGCCAGTTGAGGTTCACCGAAACGCCGACCACGCGCGGCTCGTTGTACACCGCCGCCATGTAGTTCTCGATCACGCCCTTGAGGTTCTTCTCGTTGGTGATGTTGCGCGCGAACAGCGCGACCTCGTAAGCGCCGTAGCCGCCGGTGTAGCCCAGGCGCAGACCGCCTTCGAAGTTGCCGCTGGAGGTGAACTCCTTCGAGTCGTACAGCACGAAGCTGGTGTAGCCCTGCTTGTTCCAGTCGGTGGCGACGAAGAACGCGCCGGCGTCGCTGACCGGGATGTCGTAACGCGCGCCGAGGCTCAGGTTGTACTTGGGCGCGTTCGGCAGCGGGTTGCCGTCGATCTGGGCGAACACGTTCGAGCCGATCTTGATGGTCGGGTCGTTGACCGTGCACACCACCTGGCCGTTGAGGCCGCAGACCTGGGCGTAGACGCGCTTGTCCTGGATTTCGCTGTGCAGCCAGCTGGCGCCGGCGGTGATCGACAGGTTTGGGATCGGACGCCAGTCCAGGTCGGCTTCCAGGCCGTAGGCGCGGGCCTTGTCGGCGTTGAACAGCACGCCGTTGCCGTTGGAGTCGTTGCCGTTGAGCTGGATGTCGTCGACGGTGTAGGTGAACGCCGCGGCGTTCAGGCGCAGGCGGTTGTCGAACAGGCTCGACTTCACGCCCGCTTCCCACGACAGGATGGTTTCCGAATCGGCGGTGGTGAAGTCGGCGTTGAACACCGCCGAACGGCCCTGGATGGTCGGGCCGCGGAAACCGCGGGCGACGCGGCCGTACACGCTGACCTGCGGGCTGATCTCGTACATCGCGCTCAGGTCCCAGCTGGGCGTGGTGTCGGACATCTCGACGTCGCGGCGGCCCTTGTAGGTCGACACGCCGGCGACAGTGTCGGCGGTCTTGAGCAGGCGCGTGCGCTTGCTGTCGCGAGTTTCGCGCACACCGGCGGTGACGGTGAACTTATCGGTGAACTTGTAGCTCAGCTGGCCGAACGCCGCCCACGAGGTGTTGCTGTTGCGCAGGCGCACCCAGTTGTTCGGGTTGCGCGCGGCGCCCTTGAGGAACCAGGCGCGCTGATAGAAATCGGTGGTGTCGCTGCCGTCGAAGTAGAACGCGCCGACCTGCCATTGCAGCGGATTGTCGCTTTCGCTGGCGAGGCGGATTTCCTGGGTGTACTGGTCCAGGTCGCGGACCTGGCCCATCGACTGGCCGTAGCCGTTGGGCACGCCGCCCACCGGATAGTTCGCCGCCGCGCCGCCGTCGGTGTCGCCGCGGCTGTAGCCCGAGGTGGTTTCGTACGCGGTGATCGAGGTCAGCGACATCTCGTTGAAGCGCCAGGTGGCCTTCAGCGAACCGCCGTAGGTCTTGTACGCCTGCGGGTTGTCGCCGGCTTCGTCGTAGGCGACCTGGTCGCGCGGCACGCGCACTTCGTTGGAACCCTTGGTCAGCGCGTTGCGCAGGAACAGGGTCGAGGTGCCGTCGTAGTCGCGGGCGTGGGCCGAGGCCAGCAGCGAGAAGTTCTCGCTCGGCTGGAGCAGGAACTGCGCGCGCAGGTTGCGGTCGTTGTAGCCGCCCATCGCGTCCTTCTTCGGCGACACGGTGCCGTCGGCGCTGGGTCCGGCGTAGGTGTTGTCGACCCAGTCGTCGCGGTGCTGGTACAGCGCCGAGACGCGGAACGACAGCACGTCGTTGATCGGGCCGCCGATGCCGCCGTCGAGCGAGACGGTGTTGTAGCTGCCGTAGCTGGCGGCCAGGCGGCCGGACCAGTCCTGGCTCGGCTTGATGCTGTCGAACTTGACGATGCCGGCGGTGGTGTTGCGGCCGAACAGCGAGCCCTGCGGGCCGCGCAGCACTTCGACCTGATCGACGTCGAACACCGGGTTGGACTTGAGTACGACGTGCTCGAGCACGACGTCGTCCTGGATGATCGAGACCGGCTGCGAGGCGCCGAGGTAGAAGTCGATGTTGCCCAGGCCGCGGATGTAGAAGCGCGGGAAGATGCGGCCGGTGGTGGTTTCGGCGTAGAAGCTCGGAACCTTGCCCGACAGCGCCAGCAGGGTGTCGTCGCCGCCGGCGGTGAAGGCGCGCATCGCATCGCCCTGGACCACGCCGACCGAGACCGGCACGTCCTGCAGATTGCGCTCGCGGCGGTCGGCGGTGACGGTGATCGAATCGAGCGAAGTGGCCTTGGCTTCCGCGGCGCGCTCGGCTTGCGCCTGCGTCGCCGGCGCGTCCTGGGCCGCGGCCGGCAGCGCGGCGGCGAGCAGCAGCAGGCTGGCGCAGGCGCTGGCCAGCGCGGTTTTCGCCGGCGGACGGCGGTTCGCGCCGGTGGACGGGCGGTGGGCGACGCGGCTGCGCTGCGGCAGGCGTGCGGCGGAAACAACGGACATGGGGGTGGGATCCTTTCGTGGCGCCGAGGCTGCGAATGCGGCCGGCCGACGCTGGGCCGGCCGCGGGGGGCGGTATTGTCCGCGCCGCGGCAAGGTATGTCACCTGTGTTTCACATCCGTTGCAGGCGCTGTGCCGAGCCCGGCGGGCTCGCCTGGCCGGCAAGAAAAGCCGAAAACCGCGGCCTGCGCGGGTGCCGCCATCGGCGCGCGCGATACCGCGTGGCCGTCGGAACAGGCCGACGCCCGGTTCACGCCCACGAACACGCGGCGGCGCGCCGCGACTCCCGCACCGCGCCGCCGCGGCCCCTGCTCAGCTCTGATGGATCTCGATGCTGCCGTCGAACCCGTTGGCCTGCGCCGCAGGGAACCCCGGCGGCAACCCGCCCAGCACCGCGCCGCCGGCGACGTTGCCGGCGGCCGGCAGCACCTGGGTGCCGTTCATCACCGCCGGCAACTGCGGCACCACGAAGCCTTGCGGGAACGCCGGCACCGCGTTGAACGCGTAGTTGTTGATGTTGGCCGCGGCGTTGGCGGGCATGACGTTGACCGGCTTGACGATGCTCACCGCGCGCCAGGTCACCAGGATGAATTCCGGCGCGTACGAGTACAGGTTCTGCGCGTTGGTCATGTTCGGAGCCGAGAACGGACTCACCGAGGACTGCACGCTGTAGTACACGCCGTACCACGACTGGCGCTGGCCGCCGGTTTCGTACTGGTAGCACGCGTTGATGAAGGCGTCGATGTAACCCTCCACCGTGGCGTGGTTGGCGTTGCCCACGCCGGTCAGCGGCACCAGGTTCTGCCAGTTGTTGCCCGGCCCGCCCCAGCGGCCGTTGATCAGATGGCCGCGGATCCACGGGTAGTTCAGATCCTGGGTGAAGGCCAGCGGCGGGCCGCCGATCAGCAGCTGATTCCACGGCGCGCCGACCGCGGTGGGCACGTTGTTGCCCTGCTGTCCGGGCATCATCAGGTCGGGGCCGAGCAGCGCGGAGGCGGAACTGGCGCCGAAGTTGGCGATCTGGCGCACCGCGAGCGGGCCCAGTTGCTCGCGCGCGATCGTGAACATCGGCTGGTTGGTGCTCCAGTGCGGATTGTTGGGCGCACCGTTGTAAATGATTCGGCTCATAGGTCACCTGTCGGGATCGGGGATTCGGCGGTCGAAGCCGACAGGCGCGCAGGGCCACGCCCGCGGGCGCGACGGTCGGAAGCCGGCAGGCGCGCTGCGGACGATGCGTCGCCTAGGACGTTCGTCCGCAGCCGGCACAGGCGCGGCTCAGCGTTGAAGAACGCGATACGAACGCGGCCGTGAATACGGTCGCGGTTCTAAATGGCGCCGATCCCGATGGCGCGGCATTGTCGATGCGCGCGCGGCGGTGGCGCACGCAGAAGCGGTGCGCGCGTGAGTTCGACAGCCGATCAGGTTCGCGTCAGCCGCGAACTGCGTAACGAAACGGTTGCGCTGCCCGCGCGGCGCGGCCGCGCGCGGCGGCGCTCAGTCCCCCGGCTTCCAGCCGCTCTCGGCGAGGAACGCCTTGGGATCGGGCATCAGCAGAATCTCCGCCAGCGCCGCGCGCTTGTCGCCGGCGCGCCGGTAATACGCCTTGGCGACGCGGTAACCGATCCAGTAACCCTGGTCGTAAGGCCCGTCGGAGTCCTTGCGGTAGTTGTACATCCACTGGCTGTAGTCGGTGTTGTCCTGCTCGCGCAGGAACGCTTCGCCGATCTCCTTCTCGCGTCCGCGCACGCGCACGGCCAGCCCGGGATTGGCCACGCCGCCGGCGATCAGTTCGGCGACGAACTCGGCGGCGCCCTCGGTCAGCGACATCAGCCGCACGTTCGCGCGCGGATCGCCCTGCGGCAGTTCCTCGGCGGCCGCCGGCTGCTGGATGTGCGCGTACTCGTGCGCGATGACCCGCACGAAGCGGTCTTCCGGATCGGGATTCATGAAGTCCGCCGCGCACAGCGCCTCCAGGCCGACGGTGACGCCGGAAGGATTGGTGATGCCGACCGGCTTGCCGCGGCCGACCACGATCGCCACCGGCGGGAACTTCGCCTGCGGATACAGCTCGCCGAGCGTGCGCAGCGCGGCCGCGACGCGGCGCTTGACCTTCGGCAGCAACGCCAGGCATTTGCGCGCGTCGCGATACACCGCCGGATCGGCCGCCATCTGCGCGGCGATGCGCTCGCCGGTGACGCGGCGCAGTTGCGCGAACTCCTTGAGGCTGGGGCTGCCCTGGGCCAGATACCCGTCGAGTTGGGCCACGCTCGGCTTGCCGTCGGTGGCGTTGTACAGCGCGTAGAAACGCTCGACGTCGTCGATGCGGATTTCCGGTTCGGCGGCGCCGGCGGCGGATGCGATCGCGAACGAGGCGGCCAGCAGCGCCGCGCGCAGGCGACGGCCGGTGGCGGGCAGGACAAGCGACGGCTTCGGCATCTGCGGCGGATCCGGTCGTAGGCGGGAGTGGCCCGGGCGGCGCCGAGTCTGCGCCGCGGCGCCGGGTTTTCTCACTGCCACAAGTCATGAGAATTCATGACTCCAAACACTGCGCGGCCGGACGCTGCGCCGGCCGCGCCGCCTCACTGCGCGCGGAACGCCTGCATCGGATCGCTGCGCGCCGCGCGCAGCGCCGGCCACACCGTAGCCAAGGCGGCGGCCGCCGCCAGCGCGCCGATCACCAAGGCGATCGCCAGCGGATCGGCGGTGCTGATGCCGAACACGAAGCGCCGGATCAGGCGCGAGGCGGCCAGCGCCGCGCCGATGCCGAGCGCGAGCCCGAGCGCGACCTGCGCGCCGCTGTCGCGCAGCACCAGCCGCACCAGCCGCGCCGGCGACGCGCCCATCGCCGCGCGCACGCCGTACTCGTGGCGGCGGGACGCGACCGCGATCGACAGCACCGCGTACAGGCCGATGCCGGCCAACAGCAAGGTCATCGCCGAGAACAGGCCGACCAGCAGCAACTGCATGGCGCTGCGTTGCAGGCCCGCCTCGACCACGGCGCGCATCCGCCGCACCTCGCCGATCGGCTGCTGCGGCGCCGCCTCGGCGACCGCGCGGCGCACCCGCACCTCGAAATCGGCGCCCGCGCCGCGCGCGCCGATCGCGTAGTTCAGCGGCCCGTATCCGCGGATCTTGGTCCACAGCTTGGGCGGCAGTTGCCGGAACGGGAGGTACAGGATCGGCGGCGCCGGCTGGTCCGGTCCGAACTGGCGCACGTCGCCGACCACGCCGACGATGCGCATCGCCGGCAAGGTCTCGCTGTCGGCGCCGCGGCCCATGCGCAGGGTCTGCCCGATCGGATCGCCGCGCAGGTGCTTGTCGACGAACGAGCGGCTGACCACGCACACCGGCTCGGCGCCGGCGTCGTCGCGGGCGTCGAACACGCGGCCGCGCACGGACGCGATGGCGAAGGTCGCGAAGAACTCGCCGTCGACCGGCCGGAACTGCGGTTGCACGGCGCTGCCGTCGGCGAGCGTCGCGGGCATGTTCAACTGCGAGCCGATCGGCAGGTTGGTCGACATCGCGACCCGCTCGACGCCGGGCACCGCGCGCAGGCGCTGCATGATCGCCCGGCTTTGCGCCGCGACCGCCGCCGCGTCGGGGTACAGCGGCTCGACCGGCGACAACGCGAACACCTGCACCGAGGCGCCGTCGAAGCCGAGCGGCACCGCGTTGAGTTCGTACAGGCTGCGCATGAACAGACTGGACACGACCAGCAACAGCGCCGCCAGCGCGACCTGCGCCACTACCATCGCGCGCGCCAGCCGGCCGGCGCCGCGGCTCAAGCCCGAGCGGCCGCCGCCGACGAGTTCGCCGGTCAGCGACCCGACCCGCGCGCGCCACGCGCCGACCGCCGACGCCAGCAATGCCAACAGCAGCCCGACCGCGAGCGCGAACGCCCAGCTCGCATCGATCAAGGCGATGTCGCCGTTGGGCAGCCACTGCGCCGGCGCCATGCGCTTGAGCAGGCGCAGGCAGGCCCAGGCCAGCGCCAGACCCGCGGCCGCGCCGACCGCGCCGATCAACAAGCCTTCGCCCAACGCCGGCATCGCCAGCCGCAGCGCCGGCGCGCCGAGCGCGGCGCGCACCGCGCTGTCGTGCGAGCGCAGCGCCGAGCGCTGCATCACCAGATTGGCGAGGTTGATCGCTGCGACCGCCAGCACGCACAAGGCCGCGGCGAAGAACAGCCACAGCGCCGAACCGCTGCCGCCGGTGTAGAAGTCGCGCAGCGGCATCGCCTTGTAGCGGTTGCGCGCGAGGTAGTCGTAGTTGTCCGCCGGCAGGGTCGCGCGCCGCGCCTCGACCAGGGCGTGCATGCGCGCGTCGATGCGCGCGTCGCGGCCGGCGCCGGCGTCGTCGAAGCGCGCGATCACGTAATGGTTGGCGTCCATGTCCTGCGGCCCGCTCTGCAGGCGGATCGGGACGAGCAGGTCGAACGCCTGCGGCCAGGCGAAGCTTTCGGGCAGCACGCCGACCACGCTCGCGGGCCGTCCGTCCATGACGATGCTGGCGCCGAGCGCGTCGCTGCGGCCGCCGAAGCGGCGCATCCAGAAATCGTGGCTCAGCACCACCGCATCGGCGCCGCCGACCCGGTCTTCCTCGGCGCTGAAGTTGCGGCCCAGCGCCATCTTCACGCCCAGCGTGGCGAGAAAGCCGTGGTCGGCGGCCAGCACCGGGCCGACCAGCAAGGCGTCGCCGCGCACGATGTTGACGTTGCGCAGATAGGCGGACGCGATCCCCGCCGAGGCGGTCCCGGGCATCGCGCGCACGCTGTCGAGCATGGCCGGCGCGGACACCACGGTGTCGCCGTAATCCATGCCGACCGCGGCCAGCCGTCCGGCGTCCGGGAACGGCAACGGCCGCAGCAGTCCTTGGTAGAACAGCGAGAACACGGCCACGACCGCGGCGATGCCCAGGGCCAGGGTCAGGCTGGCGATGGCCAGATAGCCCGGCCGGCGCAACAGCGCGCGCCAGGCCTGGCGCCATTCGGCCAGGATCGCCGCCATGTTCACGGCGACCGCGCTCATCGCGGCTGCGCCGCGCCGGCGTCGATGCGGCCGTCGAGCATGCGCACGCTGCGATGCGCGCGCGCGGCGAAATCCGGATCGTGGCTGACCATGCACAGGCTCGAGCCGCTCTCGTGCAGGCTTTCGAGCAAGCGCATGACCAGCTCGCCGTTGTGCCGGTCGAGGTTGCCGGTCGGCTCGTCGGCGAGCAGGATCGCCGGCCGGGTGACCAGCGCGCGCGCGACCGACACGCGCTGCTGCTGGCCGCCGGACAGCTGCCCGGGGTAATGCCGGCGCCGGTGCGCCATGTCGACGCGTTCCAGCGCTTCCTCGACCCGGCGCTTGCGCTCGGCCTTGCCGATGTCGTCGCGGTAGGTCAGCGGCAGCTCGACGTTTTCGCCGACGCTGAGGTCGGCAATCAGATTGAACGCCTGGAAGATGAAGCCGACCGCGCGATTGCGCAGGCGGGTGCGCGCGGCCGCGCCGAGGCCGGCGACCGCGGTGCCGTCCAGCCAGTATTCGCCCGAGCTAGGCGTGTCCAACAAGCCCATGATCGACAGCAAGGTCGACTTGCCGCAGCCCGACGGGCCGGTGATGGCGACGAACTCGCCGGCGCGGATCTCCAGCGACACGTCCGCCAGCGCGTGGGTTTCCACCTCGTCGGCGTCGAACACCTTGCCCAGGCCGCGCAGGCGGATCAGCGGCCGGTCGAGCGCGGCGGGCGTCGCGGGCGCGGTGTCGTCGAGGGGCACAATGCCGGTTTGCAGATTCATCGCCGTTGCGTCCTTGGGTTGAAGATCGCCGCGCGCTCAGCGCACGCGCAGCGCCGGGTACTTGCTCCATTGCGCGGTGTCCGACAGGACCACGCGGTCGCCCGGGCGCAGGCCGGACTTCACCTCGATGCGGTCGCTGGAGGTCCGCCCGTAGACCACCGGCGTGCGTTGCGCGATCTCGCCGTCGCCGCGCAGCACGAACAGGCTCGAGGCGCCGCCCGGCGTCGCCGAGGAAGCGCGGCCGACGCTGACGACATCGCGCAGGCGCGCCACCACGATGTTGCCGTCGACCGACAGGTCCGGCCGCGCGCCGGCCGGCAGCGGCTGGGCGAAATCGATGTCGACGCTGACCCGGCCCTCGTGCACGGCCGGGTCGATCCGGGCGATGCGGCCCTCGGCCACGCCGTTGCGGGTGTCGACCCGCACCGGCAGATCCAGCACCAGATCCTTGGCCAGCGCCTCCGGCACCAGCAGGCGCGCGATCAGTTCGTCCTGCCGCGCCACCCGCGCCAGGCTCGCGCCGATCGCCACCTGCTGGCCGGGCTCGACCCCGACCTGCTGCAGGATGCCGTCGATGCCGGCGCGCACCTGCAACTCGTCGACGCTGCGTTCGGCCAGGCGCAGCGCGCTGGCCAGTTCGTCGCGGCGCGCGCGCTCGGCCTGCATCTGCGCGGCGAAATTGCTGCGCGCCGCGCCGACCCGCTGCTTCTCGATCGCGACCATGCTCTGGTCCTGGGCCATGCCGACTTCGCTCTGCATCAGCTCGAGCTTGGAGATCACCCCGGCGGCCAGGGCGCGGCGCAAGGCGTCGGTCTTGGCCGCGCTGATCTTGAGCTGCGACTCGGCTTTGGTCAGCACCGCTTCCTGGTCCAGGCGCTGCGAGTCGAGTTCGGTGCGCTTGGCCGCGATCGCCGCATCGGCGCCGGCCAGCGCGGCGCGCGCCTTCTCCAGCGTGGCCAGCGCCAGCGGGTTGCTGAGCCGCAGGATGACCGTGTCGGCGCCGACCCGCGCGCCGGGCTGGACCAGGATTTCCTGCACCGCGCCCTCGCCGCCGGCGGCGAGCCAGCGCACGTGCTTCGGCACCAGGGTGCCGGTGGCGCGGATTTCCTGGACCATGTCGCCGCGCTGGACCTCGTCGATCCACAGCTCCGAACGCGGCGCGCTCGGCATCGCCTCGTCCAGGCCCATGATCGCGAACGCCGCGGCGGCCAGCGCGGCCAGCGCCGCGGCCGAGACGAGCCGGCGTCGGGACAGCAGGCCGCGGGCCTTTTTCTGCTTGGGAATGTCCATCGGTATGGCAGTCATGCGCCGCGCTCCAATGCAACGCGCGCCAAGGCGGCGCGCTCCACCGCCACGCGTACGCCGGCCTCGTCCGCCGCCGGCGCCGCGCCCGGGCGCTGCGCCGGCGCCGCCTCGCCGGCGCTGCCGGCGATGAATTCCTCGTAGCCGGGGCGCTGCACGATGCGGCCGCCGGCCATGACCAGGATCTGGTGGGCGTTGCGCACCGTCGCCAGCCGGTGGGCGATGACGAAGGTCGTGCGTCGCGCCTTGAGCCGGTCGATCGCCGACTGGATCAGCGCTTCGGATTCGTTGTCGATCGCCGAGGTCGCCTCGTCGAGCAGCAGGATCGGCGCGTCCTTGAGCAAGGCGCGGGCGATCGACAGGCGCTGGCGCTGGCCGCCGCTGAGCTGCAGGCCGCGTTCGCCGACCTGGGTGTCGTAGCCCTCGCTCATGCGCACGATGAACTCGTGCGCGTTGGCCGCGCGCGCCGCGGCTTCCACTTCTTCGTCGCTGGCGTCGAGGCGGCCGTAGCGGATGTTGTCGCGCACGCTGGCGCCGAACAGGAACACGTCCTGCGACACCACCGAGATCGCCTGGCGCAGCGAGTCCACCGTGTATTCGCGGATGTCGCGCCCGTCGATCTCGATCGCGCCGGCGCCGACCTCGTACAGGCGCGGAATCAGTTTGACCAGGGTCGACTTGCCCGCGCCGCTGTGGCCGACCAGGGCCACGGTCTCGCCGGGGCGCGCTTCCAGGTCGATATCGGTCAACACCGGCGCGTCCGGCCGATAGCCGAAGCCGACGCCGGCGAAGCGCACCGTGGCGCGCTCGCAGGCCAGCGCGAGCGCGCCCGGCCGGTCGACGATGTCCGGCTGCACGTCCAGCAGCTCGAACACCCGCCGCGAAGCGCCGGCGGCCTGCTTGTACGCGGAGTAATGCTGCGACAGCGAGGCCACGCTCTGGGTGATGTTGAGCGAATACAGCAGGAACGCCACCAGGCTGCCGGCGCTGAGCGCGCCGGCGACGACCTGCAGGCCGCCGTACCAGAACACCACGATGGTCGCCAGGGTGGTCACGAACACCATCAGCGCGCTGTAGAGCGCGTCGGTGCGGCGCATCCCCAGCACCACCTCCAGATAGCGCTGCACGCCGCCGCGGTAGCGCTGCGCCTCGTACGGCGCGCGCGCGTAGGTCTTGACCACCTCGATGCCGCTCAGCGATTCCTGGGCGATGGTGGTCGAACGCGCGAGTTCGTCCTGGATCCGGGTCGACAGGCGCTCGAACTTCGGCCCGTAGAACCGGCTCAGCACCGTCGCCATTGGCGCCATCGTCAGCACCACCAGGCCCAGCCGCCAGTTCATCGACAGCATCACCGCGGTCGCGCCGATGCACTGGAAGCTGTTGATCGCCACGAACACCGGCAGGTTGGCGACGATGTGGCGCACCGAGCCGACGTCGTTGCTGAGCCGCGACAGCAGGTCGCCGATGCGCTGGCGGTGGTGGTAGTCGAGCCCGAGCGTGTGCAGGTGCTCGAACAGGCGCGTGCGCAGGTCGGCGATGATGATGTCGCCGATCGCCTGCAGGCGGAACTGGCCGAGGTAGCTGAGCACCGAGCGCACGATCAGGATCCCCAGCAGCCCCAGCGCCAGCAGGTGGATCGTGCCGATCTCGCGCCCGACCAGGGCGCGGTCGAACAACTGCTGGATGCCCATCGGCATCAGCAGCTGGATCGCGGTGGCGGCCATAACCAACGCCAGGCAGTACAGGATGCCGCCGAGGTGCGGCCGGCTCAGCGCGGCGATGCGGCGCAGTTGCACGCCGCCTTGCGCGTTGCCTCGGGCAGCCTCGCTCGCGCGCGCACTGTCGTTCATCGCGCGCCGCACCGCGCCGCTGCGCGCCGACGCCGCGAAAACCGGCGAAGCCCGCGCGTGCCGACGGCGGCGCTCATCCGAGCGCCGCCTGCAGCGATTCCGGCCGATCCTGCGCCGACCAGTCCGGCAGCAGTTCGTCGAGCATGAACGACGCGCCGCCGCGGGTGCGGTAGCGATGCATCATCAAGGCCACGCCGGCGCCGCCGGTGCCGTAGTCGCAGCTGATGCGGTTGAGCGACTCGCCCGGGAACGCCAGCGCATTGCCGCGCCGCACCGGGAACAGCATGCAGCCGGCCAGCAGCTTGCGCGAGCTGGCCATGGCCCGGTCTTCCCAGTCCGGGAAGCGCGCCAGATCCAGGTAGAAGTCGACGATGCCGGCCAGGCCGAGGAAATAGCCGGGGAAGATCGCGTACTTGCGGTCGCAGTCGACATGGATGTCGGCGACCGCCTCGGCGTAAAGCGGATCGCCGGTGACGTGCCAGTAGCGCAGGAAGGTCCGGCCGATGCCCGAGCTGCCCCAGCGCCAGTACGGCATCAGGCTCGGCGTGCGGTCGCGCGCGATCCAGCTCATGCCGCCTTCCTCGCGCCGGCGCACGGCCTTGTCCAGGATCCAGTTCAGTCCCTGCCGCCCGACCGCCAGATACGAATCGTCGCCGGTCGCCCGATGCAGGTACAGCAGGAACAAGGCGACGCCTGCGGTGCCGTGCCCGAGGCTCGCGGAAATGCCTTCGGGCGAGCTCCAGAAACAGCCGTCGTGCAGCTCCGGCTCGACCTCGCGGCTCTCGACCAGGAAGCGTCCGGCCTTTCTGGCTTCTTCCAGATAGGCGCCGTCGCCGGTGGCGAGGAAGAAACGCAGTTGCGCCATGCCCCAGCCGGCCGCGCCGTTGAACAGGTTCGGGGAACTCCACAGCAAGCGGTGATCCTTGGCGTGGCCGAGCATCGTCACCGCTTCGTCGCGCAAGCCCATCTCCAGCATCGACCAGGCGATGCCGGACAGGCCGATGTAGAGCCCCGGCGCATAGTTGACGCCGTCGACCGGATGCGAGCGGATCCACTCCAGCACGCGCGGATCGACATGCCCGCGGATGCGGTGCATGGCATAGGCGACGCCGCAGGCGCCGTGGCCCAGGCTCAGCGGATTGGTCTCGAACACGGTCGGATCGGCCGGGAACAGCCGGTCGCGGCGTTCGAAATCGGCGGCTTCGTCGCAATGCTCGAGCACCCGCGCGATGGTGTCTTCCAGGTCGGTGGCGTCGACCTCGTGGGTGCCCACATGCGGCGCGCGCGGCTCGTGCCCGACCGACAGGATGCGCAGGATCTCGTCGATGTCCGGCCGCTGCCCGGCATCGCGCGACAGCAGGCGGCGGATCAGGTCGGCCAGGTGCGGCGGGAAATCGAAGTCGCGCTGGAACGCTTCGAGATAGCGCTCGTGCGCGTCGCGGTCGAGCACCAGCAGCGGGTTCATCGGGAACAGGCCGACCATCATCAGGCTGCCCAGGGCGTAGTAGTCGTCCTGGCGCGTGGCCATGCCGCGGTCCATCGCTTCCTGCGGCGAAAAACCCGGCGTCATCAGATGGGTCGGCAGGTCGATGCCTTCCTCGTAGGCGCCCTCGAAGTCGATCAGCTTGAGTTCCGGGTCCTCGCCTTCGCGTTCGATCACCAGCACGTTGGTCATCGACAAGTCGCTGAACACGATGTTGCGTTCGTGCAGCGCCTTGAGCATGTTCGCCAGTTGGGTGAACAAGGTGCGGTAGAGGCGGTAGTACTCGCGGCTCTCGTCGGGACCGGCGCGCGTGCGCATGGTCAGGCTGATGTTGGCGAAGTAGTTGCGCAGGGTGTTGCCGCCTTCCAGGTAGCTTTCGACCAGGTAGGCGTGCTCCCAGTCGATGAAGAAATCCAGCGGCTTGGCCGAGATGTTCAAGTCCTCGACCAGGCGCAGCAGCCGGTGTTCCTTCTTGGTCAGCTGCACCGCGTCGAGCCCGCGCACCGACACGTTGGTGTAGGGCCGCCCTTCCTTGATGACGACCTTGCGCCCCTCGTGCCGGTCCAGCGCGAGGTACACGCCGCCGGAATTGCTGACCGCGAGCGCGGCCTCGATCTCGTAGCGGCCGTGCTTGAGCGTGCCCGGCTCGGCATCGTCGACGGCCGCGGTGCTGAGCTTGAGGAACGGGTCCTCGACCTCGGGCGGCAGATGGAAGAACGGCGTGCGCTTGTCGTCGACGTAGTTGCCGTCCTTGTCCTGGATCACGTGCACGGCGGTGCCGCTGACGTCCAGGCGCTTGACCGGCAACAGGCCGCCGTAGCGGTAATGCAGGATGCGGTTGTCGCGATAACGGCGGTCGGACAGGATGTACGGCCCCCAGTAGCCGATGGTCGCCTCGTACAGCGATTCCAGCAGTTGCGCGCAGTGCTCGGTGTCGGTCGGGTAGACGGTGATGAACTTGCCCGACGCGCCGCGGCTCCAGCCCTTGCCGTTCGACAACCACAGCATGGTGCGGTCGGTCAGGAACTTGAAGGTCACTTTCTGTTCCGCCAGCAGCCGCACCACCGTCATCAGGATCGCCGGCGCATGCGCGGGCGTGGCGGACAAGTGGATTTTCCAGCCTTGCGCGGGAATCTCGGCGCCCTTGTAGGTGCAGCCGTACCAGACGTTGTGCTGCTGGATGTCCCACTCCTCGGGCAACAGGCGCCGCACCGGGTCGTAGAAGTGTTCGCGCGCAGGGCGGTAGCGCGATACCGGCTCGTAGTAGTCGCCGCGGACCAACGAATACAGCACCTTGTCCCCAACCAGCATCTCCGCCATGTCCCTCTCCCTGCCGATGTCGCGGCTGCGTCCCGCATTGGATCGCGTGTGGTACTTCCCCATGAGTTGCCGTCGGCGTCGCTGCGCGATCCGCATCGCGGACGCGCGCAGGCCCGCAAGAGAGAGGGAGCGCGCGCTCCCTCTCGACCCGCCGAGGCAGGCGATAACCGAACGGCCGGCTTACACCGCGGTCGGAATCGTCTCGCAAACGCAGGCGTTGCAGCTCGACGTCGAACCCGACGTCGCGGTGCTGTCGCCCGGCTGCTGCTGGTCGTTGTAGGTCGGCAGTTCTTGCAGCTTGAGGATGCGGTCCATTGAAAACTCCTTGTCGATTGATGAAAGGAACATCATTCCTGGCACCTCGAAACCTCCTTCCTGAAGGCTCCTCGGACACGCCCGGACGCGGCTGGCGCCGGGATCCGGTCTCGCTTCGCATCAAGCCCTGCAGTGCTTGACCGCTCCGCCGGCCTCCGTTCCGGCGAAATCCCAAAGGCGATGAGGCACAGCCTCGGACGTGGAGGCGCGCACAGGGAGCGGTCGTTCGGGGGAGGGGCCGCGCACTTCCTAGTGGCGGCAACGCAAGCTCTTTCCTGAGTGCAGAGTCACGACATCCAGCAGCCGTCCTTTGCTCGTCGGGACGCATCGTGCTCATCGGAAAATCGATAAAACAGTGACCGTATCGGCGAATCGAAGTTTCTCGCCGGCGGTACGCGGCGAAGCTGCGGCTCGCGCAAGTCGAATCGACGCATTGGGAACGCGCTTGTTTTGCGAAACCGCAACTCGCCTGAGCGGTTTGGTCTGTCGCGAATTCCCGCAAAATCCAGGAAAAACAGCTTGTATCGCATCGCGATGGATCCCGCGCGTTCAGCGCGTTTCGGATTCGCCCGCGCGATCGCCGATCGCTACGGCGAGCGCGGTGCCGACGCAATCACATTTCGTCGCGATGCGGCGTTTCATGCTGCACTCGCAGCACCGCGGCGCGAACCGGCCCGCGTTGCGCGGACGAGCGCGGCGCTCGCGCCGCCGGCGATTACGGAACCGAGCGGCCGATGCGGCCGGTGTCGAATCCGTCGTCGAAGTTCAGCCAGATCAGGAACGCGCGTCCGACCAGATTGCTTTCCGGCAGATAGCCCCAGTAGCGGCTGTCGTCGCTGTTGTCGCGGTTGTCGCCCATAACGAAGTACTGCCCGGCCGGCACGGTCCACTCGCCCTCGGCCTGCTCCAGGCGGCGCATTTCCGCGCGCAGCAGGATGCGGTGGCGATGGCGGCCGAGCGTCTCCTCCAACTCCTGCGCGCCGGTCATCTCCGCGCCGCTGCGCACGCCGGCGTAGGCGCCGATGGGCCGCAAGGGCACCGCTTCGCCGTTGATCGTCAGCCGTCCGTCGCGGTACTCGACCCGGTCGCCCGGCAACCCGACCACGCGCTTGACCAGGTTGACGTCGGACTGCTGCACCGAATGGAACACCACCACATCGCCGCGCTCCGGCTCGCCCAGGGCCAGCAGCTTGTGGTTGCTGATCGGCAGGCGCAGTCCGTAGACGAACTTGTTGACCAGGATGAAATCGCCGGTCAGCAGCGTCGGCATCATCGAGTTCGACGGAATCCGGAACGGCTCGGCGAGGAAGGTGCGCAGCAACAGCACCAGCAGCAGCACCGGGAAGTACGATTTGGAGTAGTCGACGATCCACGGCTCCTGGCCGTCGTCGAGCAATCCCGCCCGCGCCAGCCGGCGCTTGGCGAGCACGTGCTTGTCGAGCAACCAGACCAGACCGCTGAAGGCGGTCAGCGAGACCAGCGCGATTTCGAACCAGCGCATCGTGCACTCCTTGTCGAAGCGTCCCTGATCCGGCCGATTTTGCCGATGCGCGGCGCAGCGGCGTCTGCCATAAGTCATGACGGCCGGCACGGCGGCGCAAGCGCGTGCGCAGCGCTCAGCGCGCCAGCGACTTCAACGTTTCCAGCGCGTCGGCCTCGGCCGCGGGCTTGTCGCGACGCCAGCGCAGGATGCGCGGGAAGCGCACGGCGATCCCCGATTTGTGCCGGCTCGACCGATTGACCGCCCCGAAGCCCAGTTCGAACACGTGCGTCGGCGTCACCGCGCGCACCGGCCCGAACCGTTCCAGCGTGTTGGCGCGGATCCAGCGATCGAGTTCGAGGATCTCGGCGTCGTCGAGCCCCGAATACGCCTTGGCGACCGGAACCAGTTCGCCTTCGTGCCACAGGCCGAAGGTGTAGTCGGTGTACAGCGAACTGCGGCGGCCGTGGCCGGCCTGGGCGTAGATCAGCACCGCGTCGATGTTCAGCGGGTCGATCTTCCACTTCCACCAATCGCCGCGCCGGCGCCCGACCCGGTACGGCGAATCGATGCGCTTGAGCATCAGGCCTTCCACGCCGCGCTCGCGCGAACCTTCGCGCTGCGCGGCGGCTTCGTCCCAATCGGCCGCCTGCAGCTGCGGCGACAGCGCGATGCGCGGATCGGAAAGTTCGCCGACTACAGCGGCGAGCGCGGCGCGGCGTTCGTGCAAGGGCCGCTCGCGCCAGTCCTCGCCGTCGAGTTCGAGCAGGTCGTAAGCGAGCATGCGCGCCGGCGCTTCGGCCAGCGTCTTGGGGCCGGGCTTGCGGCGCTGGATCCGGGTCTGCAGCGCGGCGAACGGCAGCGGCGCCGGCTCGCCGTCGCGCCAGGCGAGCAGTTCGCCGTCGAGCACGCAATCGCGCGCAAGCCGTTGCGCGGCGGCTTCGATCTCGGGAAAGCGGCCGTCCAGGCGCTCCTCGCCGCGCGACCACAGCGCGATGTCGCCGCGGCGCCGGATCAGTTGCAGGCGGATGCCGTCCCACTTCCACTCCAGCAGCCACTGCGCGGGCTCGCCGAGCGCTTCGGGCGGCTGCTCCAGCGGCGAAGCCAGGAAGAACGGATACGGTTGCTCGCGGTCGCCGCGTTGCGGCTGCGCCGACACCAGCCCGGCCACGAAACTCGGCGACGGCGCCCACGCGCCGAGCATGCGCTGCGCGATCAGGGCGATGTCCACGCCCGACCATTGCGCCAACGCCTGCTGCACCAGCCGTTGCGAAACGCCCACTCGCAGCGCGCCGGTCAGCAACTTGTTGAACACGAAGCGCTGCTCCGGCGGCAGCTCGCGCCAGCCGCTCAGCACCGCTTCGCGACGCCGTTCGGGCTCGCTGCCGGCGACCGGCGCCAGCGTCTGCTCGATCCATGCGTGCAGCGGCCGCTCCGGCGCGGGCGCGGCAGGGTCGTTCAACAACAGGTTCAGGGTTTCGGCGAGGTCGCCGACCTGTTCGTAGCATTCCTCGACCAGCCACGCCGGCACCGCGGACTCCTCGGCGATCCAGTCGCGCAACTCGCGTTGATTGGCGATGCGCGCCAGCTTGCCGCCGGACAACAGCCACAGCGCCCAGGCCAGATCGGCCGGCGCCGCGCGGCCGAAGTACTCGATCAGCGCCGCGCGCTTGTGCGAGGTCGCGGTGGTGCGGTCGAGATCGCGGTACAGGGCGGCGAACGCCTTCATGCGCCCTCGCCTTCGAAGCCTGTCGCCAGCGCCGCAGCGTCGATGCCGTCCTCGCGCAGCACCCGCACCAGCGCGTCGGCGCGGCCGTGCGTGGCGAGCACGCGCTGCGCGCCGGTGGCGCGGATGCTGTCGAGCAAGGCGGGCCAGTCGGCGTGGTCGGAAATCACGAAGCCGCGGTCGACGTTGCGCCGGCGCCGGTTGCCGCGTACGCGCATCCAGCCCGAGGCGAACCCGGTCTGGGCGTCGCGGAAGCGGCGCATCCACGCCGAGCCGAGCGCCGACGGCGGCGCCAGCACCAGTTCGCCGGCGAACGCGTCGCGCGCGGCCGCGGCGGACGATCGCCCCGGCGCAGGCAATTCGGCCACAGGCCGGGTTTCCACCATCGCCACGCCGGCCTCGCGGTAGACCTGCACGCCGGCCTCGATCGCGCCGTGGGTCCACACCGGCCGGTCGTCCAACCCGCGCAGTTCGGCCAGCACGCGCTGCGCCTTGCCCAGCGCGTAGCAGCACAGCACCGCGGCTTCGCCGCGCTCGGCGCAACGCTCGCGCCATTGCGCGATCTGCGCGATCTCGTCGCGGGTATCGGGCCAGCGGTAGATCGGCAGGGCGAACGTCGCCTCGGTCACGAAGGTGTCGCAGGCGACCGGCTCGAACGCCGCGCAGGTCGGATCGCTCTGGCGCTTGTAGTCGCCCGAGACCACCCACACCCGGCCGCGCGCTTCGATCCGGACCTGGGCCGAGCCGAGCACGTGCCCGGCCGGGTGCAACGACACCCAGGCTTCGCCTATCTGGAACGGCGCGCCGTACTGGTGGGCGCGATAACGCCGCTCGCCGAGCCGCCAGCGCAGGATCGGCAGGCCCGCCGCGCTGGTGTGGTACTCGCCCATGTCGGGCCGGGCGTGATCGCCGTGGCCGTGGGTCACCACCGCGCGCGCGACCGGCCGCCACGGGTCGATGTAGAAGTCGCCGGACGGGCAGTACAGGCCTTCGGGACGCACCACCACCAGATCGTCCGGGCGTTCGTTCGCGCTCATAGCCGCCACTATATGGCGCAGCGATCGTTCGTTCGGCGTGGCGACGGCCCTGCCCCGTCCTTCGCGGCTCGCTAACCTGCCGGGTTACACCGTAAGCGCTGAATCGGGCTGCCCTTGAGGCGTTTATGATCGAACGACGCGTCTATCGCGCTGAAAACATCCAGGCCGCACGCGAAGCGGTCGTCGTGCTGCGCGAACAAGGTCTCGGCGAGGAAGCCGTTTCCCTGGTCGCGCGTTCGGACGTCGAACTCGAAGCGATTTCCGACCGGCACCACGACGCCGACGTCGATTTCGTCGACGCGGCCTCGCGCGGGGCCGGCGTCGGCGCCGTCACCGGCCTGCTGGCCGGGCTGGCGGCCACGGCGTTCCCGCCGCTCGGCATCACCCTGGCCGGCGCGGCCGTGCTCGGCGCGGTCGGCGCGGCGGTCGGGTCGTGGGCGTCGGCGCTGAGCGGCGAAACCCTGCCCGAATCGGTGCGCCGGCAGTTCGAGGAGGAAATCCAAGCAGGAAGGATTCTGTTGCTGGTCGACGCGCCTGCGGAAGACCAGGCACGGCTGCGCGCATCGCTCGAATCGGCCGGCCTGCGCGCGCTGGATCGGGTTGCGCCGTCAGCGGCGATCTGAGGACGGCCTGCGGGGCCGCCGTCTTCTGCGGCGCGGCAGAATCCAGTCCGCACTCGTGCGCGCGAGCCTCGCGCACCGCGCGCGCCTAGGCCCCGGTCTGACGATGCGGCGCGCGCACCGGCTTGGATTCGGGCGACTTGTCCTCGCGCAGCACGATCGACAGCACCACGATCGACAGCACCGCCAGGAACTCGCTCTGCCAGTTCTGGAACGATTCGAACCAGAACGTCGAACCGCCGACGTGTTCGACCAAGGTTTCCGGCGCGCGCCCTTGCAGCCGGCGCTCGTCGTTCTCGTGGCGCCAACTGCCGTAGGCGTGCAGCGCGAACGATGCGAGGAACAGGCCCATGAACGCCGCGGTCAGCGAATGCGAATACAGCGTGCGACACCATCCGCCCTTGCGCACCGGCCACGGCGCCGGACCCGGCTCGATCTTCTCGGGCTCCTCGTCGAACCCACGCGACTCCGCCGAACCGCGTTGCCGCAGCCACACCGTCAGCAGCACATACATGCTCATCTGCAGGAATTCGCTTTCCCAGTTCTCGAAGGTCGCGGAAATGAAGTGCCCGCTGTCGAAGTAAGCCCACAGGCCCAGCGGCGCCTGGCCCTCGCGCAGCAATTCTTCGTTCCAGGCGGCGCGGCCGGTCAGGATCTGGCCGAGCAGGAAGACCATGAAGATCGCGGCCAGCACCAGGCTGAGGCCGTTGCGCCGAAAGAAAGACGGTTCGCGTCGCATCGCCGGTTGCGCTCCGAACGCAGTGGAGTCGCAATCACGATCCGCCGGTCGGCGTTAGCGCGATGTTCACGCGAACGTTCACCAGCGCTGAATTTGTCGGGCCTTACGTTGCCTACACGCCAGCAACCCACCCGGAGACACCGATGGCCAGCAAGCGACACGACCGCGCGCAATTGAACGAACTGCTTTACCAGGCGCTGGAAACCGAAAGCGGCGGCATCAAGATCTACGAGACGGCGATCGAATGCGCCGTCAATGCCGACCTGCGCGAGGAATGGCAGGGTTACCTCGACGAAACCCGTCGCCACCACGAAATCCTGACCGCGGTGCTGACCGAATTGGGGCTCGACCCGAAGGCGCGCACGCCGGGCCGCGAGATCGTCGCCCACATCGGCGCGTCGCTGGTCAAGGCGATGCGCATGGCGATGGCCGCCGGCGACCCGCAGGCCGCCGAACTGGTCGCGGCCGAGTGCGTGGTGCTGGCCGAAACCAAGGACCACCAGAACTGGGAACTGATCGGCCACGTCGCCAAGAACAGCAGCGGCAAGGAAGCGGCGACGCTGATGGACGCCTATGAGCAGGTCGAAAAAGAAGAAGACCACCACCTCTACCACACCAAGGGCTGGGGCCGGGAACTGTGGATCGGCAGCCTCGGCTTCAAGGCGGTGCTGCCGCCGCCGGAGGAGGTCAAGCACGTGGAGACCGCGATCGGCGCTTCGCGCGCGGAGCAGGCGCGCGAGCGGATGTTGAAGAAGAACTGAGAGCGATCTCGCGCGAACCCCGCCGGCATCGGCGGCGAGTCGGCGCCGACGCCGCGAAAAGAAAAGGGGCTCCGCAGAGCCCCTTTTCGCCGTCTGGTTTTTTGCGACGCGTCCCGGCGCAGGACCGGCGACTTATGCGCTCACCCGCACTTCGAATACCCGCAGTTCAAGCACGTCGCGCACCCGTCCATGATGACCACGGCCTTGGCGCTGCACTTGTGGCACATCGTCGCGCTGGGCGGGAAGCTGGCGCCTTCGCCGGTCACGGTCACGTCTTCGTTGCGCGGGGCGACTACGGTGATCGAGCCGCCGGCGTCAGCGTTTTTTTTTGAGCGTTCCTCGTAGGCGCGGCGCTTCTCGGCGATGAGCTCGCGCTGCGAATCGCTCATTTCCGGGTCGTGGATCATGCCGATCGACTTGAGGTGGTCTTCGACTATCGCGCCGAGTTCGGCCACCAGCGAGGGCATGTACACGCCGCCGGCCTTGAAGTAGCCGCCGCGCGGATCGAACACGGCCTTCATCTCGTCGACCAGGAAGGTCACGTCGCCGCCCTTGCGGAACACCGCCGACATGATGCGCGTCAGCGCCACGATCCACTGGAAGTGGTCCATGTTCTTGGAGTTGATGAAGATCTCGAACGGACGGCGCGATTCGTGTTCGGTGCCGGCGTTGAGCACGATGTCGTTGATGGTCACGTACAGCGCGTGCTCGAACAGCGGCGATTTGATCTTGTAGGTCGAGCCGATCAGGATCTCGGGGCGTTCGATGCGTTCGTGCATCTGGATCACGTCGGCGGTCGGCAGCTCGGCCGGCGCGGCGGGCGCGCTCGCGGCGGCGGCCTTGGCGGCGGCGTCCTTCGCCTTGTCTTCCGGCGTGACCACGCTGTAGCCCTTGATTTTCTTTTCGATCTTGACGGCCATGGGCCCGACTCCTGCGTTGCTGCGCTGCGATTGCTGATGGGGGAACTCGTTGCCGGGCGGGGACGCCGCCCTGCCCTCTCCCGTCGCGGGACGGGAGAGGGGCTTCAGGGAACTCAGCGCTTGGCGGCCTTCTTGGCGGCTTTCTTGGCCGGCGCCTTCTTGGCCGCGGCCTTCTTCACCGCCTTCTTCGCGGCTTTCTTGGCGGGCGCTTTCTTCGCCGCCTTCTTGGCGGTCTTCTTGGCCGCGGCCTTCTTCGCCGGAGCCTTCTTCGCCGCGGCCTTCTTGACCGCCTTGACCGCCTTCTTCACCGCTTTCTTGGCCGCGGCCTTCTTGGTCGCGGCCTTCTTGGCGACCTTCTTCGCAGCCTTCTTCGCCGCCTTCTTCTTGCCGGTGGCCTTGGCCTTGAGCGCGTTCACTTCCTTCTTGGCCTCGGCGCTGGCCTTGGCCAGTTTCTTCTTGGCGGTGCCGACCGCTTTCTTGGCGGCCTTGCGCGCCCGGGTCGCGGTCTTCTTGACCGAGGCCACGGCTTCTTCGGCGCGGCTGGCGATGGCGGTGCCGAGATTCGACGCGGTTTCCTTCACGTTCTCGGCCGCCTGGGTCAGGGTCGCCGTCACTCCATTACCGTTGCTCATTGTGCCCTCCTCGTGGGCGGTTTCCGTCTGGGCGCGCATTCTGGCGAACGCGCTGGGCGATACGCTTGCGGTTGCAGCAATCGGGGTGTTGCCGGAGTGATGCTATACCCGCGGCGCGCTGTAAAAACAGAGGGCGCGCCGCACTGCGACCAACGGCGGAAAATCCGCGCGGCGCGAGGGATCGGAAAACCGGTCGGGCGCCGCGCTCCGCCCGCCGCCTGAACGGGAACGCCCGCCTGGCGCAGTCCGGCCCGCAGGCCGGCCGCGCGCGGCGGGCGCGCCGTCAGAACTTGCCGTAATAGCCTTCTTTCAGCGCGTCGAACAGGTTCGCGGCGGTGTGCATCTCGCCGTCGTATTCGATCTGCTCGTTGCCCTTGACCTCGAGCACGCTGCCGTCTTCGAGCTCGAAGCGGTAGGTGGTGTTCTCCAGGTCCGCTTCCTTGACCAGCACGCCCTGGAACGCGGCCGGGTTGAAGCGGAAGGTGGTGCAGCCCTTGAGGCCCTGCTGGTGGGCGTAGCGGTAGATGTCCTTGAACTGCTCGTACGGGTAGTCCGTGGGCACGTTCGCGGTCTTGGAAATCGAGGAATCCACCCACTTCTGCGCGGCGGCCTGGACGTCGACGTGCTCCTTCGGCGAGATGTCGTCGGCGGCGATGAAGTAGTCCGGCAGCCGGGCCTCGGCCTCGTCGCTGAACGGCATCGCCTTGGCGTTGATGAGCTCGCGATAGGCCAGCAGCTCGAACGAGTAGACGTCGACCTTTTCCTTGGACTTCTTGCCTTCGCGGATCACGTTGCGGCTGTAGTGATGGGCGAACGAGGGCTCGATGCCGTTGGAGGCGTTGTTGGCCAGCGACAGCGAGATGGTCCCGGTCGGGGCGATCGAGCTGTGGTGGGTGAAGCGCGAGCCGACCTCGGCCAGCTCGTCGACCAGCTCCGGCGCCACCTCGGCGACCCGCTGCATGTAGCGCGAGTACTTGGCGTGCAGGACCTTGCCGGGGATCTCCTGGCCCACGCTCCAGCCGTCGCGCTGCATTTCCGGACGCTTGCGCAGCATCTCGGCGGTGACGGCGAAGATCTCCTCCATGATCGGCGCGGCGCCCTTCTCCTTGGCCAGCGCCAGGCCCATCTCCCAGCCGGCCACGGCCATTTCGCGGGCGATGCGCTCGGTGAACTCGCAGGATTCGGCCGAACCGTACTTCATCTTCAGCATCGTGACCGTGCTGCCGAGGCCGAGGAAGCCCATGCCGTGGCGGCGCTTGCGCATGATCTCGTTGCGCTGCTGCTCCAGCGGCAGGCCGTTGACCTCGACCACGTTGTCGAGCATGCGGGTGAACACGCGCACGACTTCCTTGTATTCCTCCCAGTCGAACTCGGCGCGCTCGGTGAAGGCGTTGCGCACGAACTTGGTCAGGTTGACCGAACCCAGCAGGCAGGCGCCGTACGGCGGCAGCGGCTGCTCGCCGCAGGGGTTGGTGGCGCGGATGCTCTCGCACCACCAGTTGTTGTTCATCTCGTTGACGCGGTCGATCAGGATGAAGCCCGGCTCGGCGTAGTCGTACGTCGAGACCATGATCATGTCCCACAGGTGGCGCGCGCGGATGTGGCCGTAGATCTTGCACGCCACCAGGCCGTCGTCGCGGACCACGTAGTTGCGGTGGCTCGGCCAGTCGCGCCAGACCACCTGGTCGGCGTCGTCGAGGTCCAGGTCGCCGCGCTCCTTGATGTTGACCGGGAACACCAGCGGCCAGTCGGCGTCCTGGTCGACCGCCTGCATGAAGCCGTCGGTGATCAGCAGCGACAGGTTGAACTGGCGCAGGCGGCCGTCTTCGCGCTTGGCGCGGATGAAGTCCTTCACGTCGGGATGGCTGACGTCGAAGGTGCCCATCTGCGCGCCGCGGCGGCCGCCGGCGGAGGACACGGTGAAACACATCTTGTCGTAGATGTCCATGAAGGACATCGGACCCGAGGTATAGGCGCCGGCGCCGGCGACGAACGCGCCGCGCGGCCGCAGGGTCGAGAATTCGTAGCCGATGCCGCAGCCGGCCTTGAGGGTCAGGCCCGCTTCGTGGACCTTTTCCAGGATCCCGTCCATCGAATCCTCGATGGTGCCCGAGACCGTGCAATTGATGGTCGAGGTGGCCGGCTTGTGTTCCAGCGCGCCGGCGTTGGAGGTGATGCGGCCGGCGGGGATGGCGCCGCGGCGCAGCGCCCAGACGAAACGCTCGTACCAGTACTGCTGCTTGTCGCTGTTGGGCTCGGCGTCGGCCAGGGCCCGCGCCACGCGCTGGTAGGTTCCGTCGATGTCGGCATCGACCGCTTCCCCCGACTTGGTCTTGAGCCGGTACTTCTTGTCCCAGATGTCCTGGGACGCGGGCTGCAGCGCGATGTCCTGCTCTGCCGCCGGGTGCTTGACCGCCTCGAGGCGCACGGTGCTCATGCCTGTTTCATCTCCTTCAATGGCGGCGGGCCGTTGGGTTGCGCCCGCCGCCGGTGGTTTCTTTGTACGAAGTGCGGGGTGTGCTGAGTCACAGCACGGGTGGTGCCACAGCTACATCGGCGCAGCAGGTCGAACGGTCATCGGGACTTTCTTCTTTGTGCCCCGAAACGGAATGCCTGACTCACGTGTTGTGTATCGATTCACGTGTGTAGGAACCGTCGCGGGTGTCGCATCCGGGCGGGCGATGGCACCCAAATCCGGATTGTTCGCGGCGCGCCGCCGGCCCCCCGCCGACGACGATGCGCGCGGCGCGTTGGGCTACGCGTCGCGTGCGGCCATTGGTGTCTTTGCGAGGTTCGTATCCGCTCTCGTCATGAGCATGTCCTGCCTCAAGGAGACGTGAAGACCTTCCCAAGCCGAACCCCTACGCTTAGGCTCCCTCCGCGGGGCCGACCACTAGATGTTGTGGCCTCGCAGGGGTTCAACGCTACGCCCGGCGTTCCCGGAAGTCAACGGCTTGTTGATGACTATCACGCTTCGGCTGTCATCGCCGCGACTTGCATCGCAACCGTCTGCGCGCGCCGCAGCGCTTGCATGCGCGCCTGCGCCGCGCGCCGCGACGGCGGCGACTTCATCGGGTATTTATTGCCGCTCTCCAACACTCGGGGCGCGGCGTTGGAACGAGTCGCGGCCGGCGCGGTCCAAGCCCGGGCGCGGCGGCGCTTGAAGCCGCGGGCCGCCGCCACGATTGCTTGTCATGGCGATCGCTTGTGGGGACCATCCGCGCCACGTTCCTATGCATTGCCCTGCCGCCCGCCTTCCTTTCCACGCACCTTCGGAACCGCGACACGATGCGCCCCTTGCCGACCCTGCTGACCCTTGCCTTGGCCGCCGCATTCGGCGGTTTCGCCGCCACCGCCATCCGCGAAGGCCTGGAAGCGCCGGCGCAGGCCGCGCCGCCGCCGGCCGTGCCGACCCTGGCGGTGCCCGCCACCGCCGCATTGCCGGCCTCGGTCGCCGGCCAGCAGCTGCCGTCGCTGGCGCCGATGCTGCAGAAGGTCACCCCGGCGGTCGTCAGCGTGCACACCAAGCAGACCGTGCGCATCCGCAACCCGTTCGCCAACGATCCGATCTTCCGCCGCATGTTCCCCAACATCCCGCAGGAACGGATCAACGAATCGCTCGGTTCGGGCGTCATCATCGACGCCAAGAACGGCTACGTGCTGACCAACCACCACGTCATCGAGGGCGCCGACGAGGTCTCGGTGACGCTGGCCGACGGGCGCACGGTCAAGGCCGACTTCATCGGCTCGGACCCCGACACCGACGTGGCGCTGATGCGCATTCCGGCGCAGAACCTCAGCGCGATTTCGCTGGCCGACTCCGACGCGCTGCGGGTCGGCGACTTCGTGGTCGCGGTCGGCAACCCGTTCGGCATCGGCCAGACCGTCACCTCCGGCATCGTCTCGGCGGTCGGCCGCAGCGGCCTGCGCGGGCTCGGCTACCAGAACTTCATCCAGACCGACGCCTCGATCAATCCGGGCAATTCCGGCGGCGCGCTGGTCAATCTCAACGGCGAACTGGTCGGCATCAACACCGCCAGCTTCAATCCGCAGGGCAGCATGGCCGGCAACATCGGCCTGGGCTTCGCGATTCCGGTGAACCTGGCGCGCAACATCAAGGACCAGTTGATCGCCAACAACGGCGTCGTGCGCCGCGGCACCCTGGGGCTGGAGTCGCAGGACGTGACGCCGCAGTTGGCCGCTGCGCTCAAGCTCGCCGAACCGCGCGGCGCGCTGGTGTCGCGGGTGTTCGCCGGCAGCGCCGCGGCCGCGGCGGGGCTGCGCGCCGGCGACGTGATCCTGGCCGCCAACGGCCAGCGCGTGGACGGGCGCGATGCGCTGCGCAATTTCGAAGGCCTGCAGTCGATCGGCAGCAAGATCGCGCTGGACGTGCGCCGCGAAGGCCAATCGCTGCAACTCAACGCCAGCCTGCGCGAGCAGCCGCGTTCGCTGACCGGCGCCGACCTGGATCCGCGCCTGACCGGCGCCACCTTCGGCGAACTGCCCGAGCGCCTGCGCCAGTCCGGCCTGTCCGGCGTGGTGGTCGAAAGCGTGACCCGCGGCAGCCGCGCCGAGGCCAACGATTTGCGCAAGGACGACATCGTTCTTGCAGCCAGCAGCGGCAATTTCGACGATCTGCCGGGCTTCCGCGCGAGCTTCACGCGCACGCCGGCACAGTTGCTGCTGCGCGTGCAGCGCGGCAACAGCGTCGGCAATCTGGCGATCCGCTGAGCGCGCCGGCATGCGCGCCCGCACGCAGCGATGCGTGCGGGACCGGTGCGCGCGGGGACGCGCGGAGCGATGCACGCGGCGCGTTAACATCGTCCCGCTAAGATCGGACCGCAACCCTGGGGCGGTTGAGTAAGATCGCCCACGCGCATTCATCCGGCCGCCGCGGCGGCCGCCACCCGCGACACCCGTTCATCGCCGTCGAGGGCCGCTTCATTGCCCGGCCCGACCACGGCCCGCGAACCCGGGACACGTTCCGCGGTTCATTCCCGCAGCAACACGGAGGAAACCACGATGTCCCCCACCTCGACCGACAACGTCAAGAGCAACCTCGGCCAGGCCGGCAGCCACCTCAAGCAGGCCGCCAGCGACGCCGGCGACGCGATCCGCAGCGCCACCAGCGTGGCGGGCGAAGAACTGAAGATCGGCAAGGCCAACGTCAAGTCCGACCTCGCCGACAGCGCGCTGGCCGGCATCGCCGCGGCCGAGCACGCCGGCGGCGCCGCGCGCGAGCAGGTCGACGCGCTGATGGACAAGGGCCGCGATCTGATCGAAAGCGCCGCCGAGCTGGTGCGCGAGCGTCCGCTGGCTTCGTTCGGCGTGGCCTTCGCCGCCGGCTTCATCATCGCCAAGCTCGCCCGCAGCGGCGACAAGTAAGTGAGCGCAGGCGACGCGCCCCATAGCGACGACGCGCGCGCGCCCGGCAGCAGCGGCGAGCCCCGCCAGGGGCCGCTGCCGCTGGAGGACGCGGTCCGCGAAATCGGCGACGCCGGCCGCGAAGGCCTGTCCGCCGCGCTCGACACCGGCCGCGCCCTGCGCGGCCTGTTGATCGCCGACCTCGCCCTGGCCCGCAGCGCGCTGGGCCGGGCGCTGATGTGGGTGGCGGTGGCGATCGTGTTCGGCGCGTCTTCGTGGCTGTTGCTGATGGCGGCGCTGATCGCGTTGCTGCAGGGCGTGCTGGGCTGGTCGTGGCTGGCGTCGATGTCGGCCGCGGCCGGGCTCAGCCTGGTGGTGACCGCGCTCGGCGTGTGGCAGGCGCTGCGTTATTTCGAACACACGCGGCTGTCGGCGACGCGGCGGCAGTTGCGGCGCATGGGCCTGGGCCACGACGACGACGACGATCGCGAGATCGAGAAGCAGGAGGCGCGATGAGCCGGTTCGACCGTCTGCAGCGGCGCGTGGACAAGCGCGAGCGTTTGCTCGAGGGCCGCTACGAGCAGGTGCAGGAACGCAAGCAGGTGCTGGTGAAGTCGTGGCGCGAGGCGTGGACGCCGGGGCGGATCGTCGTCGCCGGTCTGGCCGCGGGCTTTTTCATGGGCCGCGCCGAGCCGGTCAAGATCGCGGTCAAGAGCGGCAATCTGATGCAGATCATCAGCTTGGTGTCGGGCTTGTTCGCCGGTGCCGGCGCGCAGGAAGCGGCGGATCAGGCCGGGCAGGCGGCGGGTCAAGCCGGGCATGCGGCGCGCGCGGCCGATCAGGCGGCCGGCAGTGCGCGTGCTGCGGAACGCAGCGCGGCTTGATCGCGGGGGCGAGACTTCGCAACTCCGGGCCTTGGGCCGGGGGAAGTTCCCCGTTCGCTAGGGCCTGCGGCAAACGCTTACGGGGAACTTCCCCCGGCCCAAGGCCCTGCACCGCGGCGGGTGGTTCGTTTGCGTTCGATGCTCGTCGCGTACGCCTCTGAAGCCGGCCCCACGAAAATCCGGAGCATCGGGCCTGCCGAAGTTCCCCGCAGGCGTTTGCCGCAGGCCCTAGCCGGCGGAGGAACCTCGGCAGGCCCGATGCGCCCCGCGTCCCCGCACATCGTGCTGGCGCGTACACGCGCAAGAGCGCACAGTTTGCGCCGGTTCCACCGCACGATGCCGCCTTGATCCCGCCCACTGCGTCCGACTCCGATTCCATCCCGCCGCCTGCCGACCCGGCGCCCGCAGGCGACGACGCCACGACGCCCGCGTCCGCGCGCCCGCGCGCGCCGGTGTCGCTGCTGATCCTGGCCACGCTGGCCTTCGGCTACACCTTGTGGGCGGCGCAGGAACTGTTGCTGCCGATCCTGCTGGCCGCGTTCTTCGCCCTGGTCGGCAATCCGATCCTGCGCCTGCTCGGCAAGCTGCGCCTGCCGCGCCTGCTGGGCGCGCTGATCGTGATGGTCGGCGGCCTCGCCGTCGCCGGCGCGCTGACCCTGCAGCTGGCCGAGCCGGCCGGCGAATGGGTGCGGCAGGTGCCGAAGGAACTCAAACAGGTCGGGCCCAAGCTGCGGCAGATGACCAAACCGTTCCAGGACGCCAACCGCGCCGCGCAGAACTTCGCCCGCGCCGCCGGCGGCGAGAACACCGCCAAGCCGGTGCAGGTGGTCAAGACCGAACTCGACGATCCCTACCGCGCGCTGACCTCCACGCCCAAGCGCGTCGCCCAGGTGCTGGCGGTGGTGCTGCTGACCTTCTTCTTCATGGTGTTCGGCGAGTCCTTGCAGCGCAACGCCATCGCCCTGCTGCCGAGCCAGCAGCAGAAGAAGCTGACCATCGACATCCTGCATTCGATCGAACGCGAGATCTCGCGTTACGTGCTGACCATCAGCCTCATCAACACCGGCCTGGGCTTGGCCCTGGCCGGCGCGCTGTACGCGCTGGGCACGCCGCTGCAGGAAGCGCTGCTATGGGGAACGATGGCGGCGATCCTCAACTTCGCGCCCTTCGTCGGCCCGCTGATCGGCGTCGGCGTGATGCTGGTGATGGGGCTGGTGGCGTTCGACGAACTGTGGCCGTCGCTGCTGCCGGCCGGGCTGTACCTGGGCCTGCACACGATCGAATCGCAGCTGGTGACGCCGCTGGTGCTGGGCCGGCGCATGCGCCTGTCGCCGCTGGTGCTGATGCTGGCGCTGATGTTCTTCGGCTGGCTGTGGGGCATCGTCGGCCTGCTGCTGGCGGTGCCGATGCTGGTGTGCGTGAAGCTGGTGCTGGCGCGGATCCAGGGCATGGAAGGCTGGGCGCGGCTGCTGGAATGATCCTCGCCGCCGACGTGCATTACTTCGATGCCGGCGCGCGCGCGGCCGGCGTGCTGTTCGGCGACTGGGGCGACGAGGCCGCGGCCGCCGAACTGAGCTTGGACATCGATAACGTCGCCGCGTACGAACCCGGCGCGTTCTACCGCCGCGAGCTGCCGTGCCTGACCGCGTTGCTGGCGACGCTCGACGCGGCGCCGGCGTGCATCGTCGTCGACGGCCACGTCTGGCTCGACGGCGCCGGCCGGCCCGGGCTCGGCGCGCATCTGTGGGAGGCGCTGCAACGGCGCGTGGCGGTGGTCGGCGTGGCCAAGACCCGTTTCGTCGACACCCCGGCCGCGGCCGAAGTGCTGCGCGGCGGCGGCACCCAGCCGCTGTACGTGACCGCGGCCGGCCTCGACCCGGCGCTGGCGCGCGCCGCGGTGGCGCGCATGCACGGCGAGCATCGCCTGCCGGAGTTGCTGAAGCGGGCCGACCGGCTGGCGCGCGGCGGCTGAACGCGGCGCGGCGCGCGCACAGCGACGCGCGTCGTCCATCGGCCGCGGCGCGGCAGGCTAAACTGGCCGGCATGAGCTTTCCCGTCCGCGCCATCACCCTGGACCTCGACGACACCATCTGGCCGATCGCGCCGGTGATGGTGCGCGCCGAGGCGGTCCTCGACGCCTGGCTGCGCACCCATGCGCCGCGCACCGCCGCGCTGTACCCGATCGACGCGGTGCGCGCGCTGCGCGACCGCATCGCCGGCGAGCGCCCGGACCTGGCCCACGACTACACCACCCAGCGCCGCCTGACCCTGCAGCAGATGCTGCGCGAAGGCGGCGACGACCTCGCCCTGGCCGAGCCGGCGTTCGACGCCTTCTTCGCCGCGCGCTGCGAAGTCGAGCATTACGCCGACAGCGAGGCCGCGCTGGCGCGGCTGGCCGCGCGGGTGCCGCTGGCGGCGCTGAGCAACGGCAACGCCGACCTCAAGCGGATCGGCCTGATGCCGCTGTTCCGCTTCCAGCTCGGCGCGCGCGAGCACGGCCGGGCCAAGCCCGACGCCAGCATCTTCCACGCCGCCTGCGCGCGCCTGGAGATGGATCCGGCGCAGGTGCTGCACGTCGGCGACGACATCGAACTCGACGTCGTCGGCGGCCGTCTGGCCGGGCTGCGCACCTGCTGGATCAACCGCGAAGCGCGCCAATGGCCGGCGCACCACCCGCGCCCGGACCTGGAATTCGCCACCCTCACCGATCTGGCCGACTGGCTGGAACGCAGCCCTTACGACCGCACGCCCCGCACGGACACCGCCGCCGCATGACTCTGCCCCTGGGTTTCACTTCTTCCGACGCCGGCGCGCTGCCGCTGGACCTCGTCGGTCGCGCCGACTTCGCCGCCTGGCGCGACGCGCTGCCCGCGCCGACCGCCGCCTGGGTGCAGGCGCAAGGCTTCGACGGCTCCCCCGCCAGCGCGACTCTCTTGCCCGGCCCCGACGGCCAGCTGATGGGCGCGGCGATCGGCGTCGGCGACGCGCTCGATCCGTATTCCTACGGCCACGCGCCGTTCGCCCTGCCGGCGCGCGCGTGGCGCACCAGCGAACGGCTCGAACCCGGCGTGCGCGATGCGCTGCGCCTGGGCTGGGGCCTGGGCGCGTACCGCTTCGACCGCTACAAGGCGCCGCCGCGCGCGCCGGCGCAGCTGCTGGTCGACGGCGCCGACGACGAAGTCTTCGCCGTGCTCGCCGCCAGCGTGCGCGTGCGCGATCTGGTCAACACGCCGACCGAGCACATGGGCCCGGACGAACTCGAACGGATCGCGCGCGAGATCGCCCAGCGCCACGGCGCCAAGTTCGAAGCCATCGTCGGCGACGAACTGCTGGCGCAGAACTTCCCCGCCATCCACGCCGTCGGCCGCGCCTCGCACCGCGCGCCGCGGCTGATCGCGCTGGAATGGGGCGACGCCGCGCATCCGCACGTGGCCCTGGTCGGCAAGGGCGTGTGCTTCGACACCGGCGGCCTCGACCTCAAGCCGGCCGACGGCATGCGCTGGATGAAGAAGGACATGGGCGGCGCGGCGCACGCGATCGCGCTGGCCGAACTGATCATGGCGCGCAAGCTGCCGCTGCGGATCACCCTGCTGGTGCCGGCGGTGGAAAACGCGGTCGGCCCGGACGCGTTCCGCCCGGGCGAGGTCATCGCCACCCGCCAGGGCATCAGCGTGGAGATCGACAACACCGACGCCGAGGGCCGGGTGATCCTGTGCGACGCGCTGACCTACGCCGGCGAGCGCAAGCCGGCGCTGCTGCTCGACTTCGCCACCCTGACCGGCGCGGCGCGCATCGCGCTGGGCCCGGATCTGCCGGCGCTGTACTCGAATCAGGACACGCTGGCGCAGGACTGGCTCGACGCCGGCATCGTCCAGCGCGACCCGGTCTGGCGCATGCCGCTGTGGCGCCCGTACCTGCGCTACCTCACCAGCCACATCGCCGACCTCGCCAACGGCGGCCCGTCGAAGATGGCCGGCTCGGTCACCGCGGCGCTGTACCTGGAGCGCTTCGTTCCGGCCGATCAGGCCTGGGCGCACCTCGACGTCTACAGCTGGAACGACGCCGACCGCCCCGGCCGCCCGGCCGGCGGCGAGGCCCAGGGCTTGCGTGCGGTGTACGCGATGCTCAAGGCGCGCGCGGCCGGCTGAGGCCGGCGGCGCGGGAGAACGGCCGATGAGGTACCGATCGATAGGCATGGCGCTGGCGTTGGCCGCTGCGGCCGCGCTCGCGGCCGGTTGCGCGGGCGCCGGGACGAAACGGGAGACGGCGGGCATGGCGAACATGGACGAGACGGCGCGGAGCGATTCGGGACAGGCCGCTGCGGGCCCGGGCCGGGCCGGCGCGCAACGGATCGCCTCGAACCCGGCCGAGGCGGCGCGGCCGGCGGACTCGGAACTGGTGCGCTCGCCGCAGCCGGTGCCGGCCGACGACCGGCTCAAGGTGTTCCTGGCCGGCAGCATCGACATGGGCGGCAGCGCCGACTGGCAGGCGCAGTTCGCGCGCGAGCTGGCCGACGAGGGCGTGGTGCTGCTCAACCCGCGCCGCGAGGACTGGAACCCGGCGTGGAAGCCGGTCGCCGAGGAGCCCGAATTCCGCCGCCAGGTCGAGTGGGAACTCGCCGCCCTGCAACGCGCCGACGTGATCGCGATGTACCTGGCGCCGGGCTCGCAGGCGCCGGTCAGCCTGCTCGAACTGGGCCTGCACGCGGGCTCGGGCAAGGTCCTGCTGGCCTGCCCCGACGGCTTCTGGCGCAAGGGCAACGTCGACATCGTCGCCGAGCGCTACGGCATCCCGCACTACGACTCGCTGCCGGCGCTGGCGCAGGCGGTGCGCGCGCGGCTGGCGGAACTGCGGCAGGCGCGGGCGCGCTGAATCCTGCGTTCGACGGCGCTTTACCGGCGGGGACGCTTTGCGGCCCGCTGCGACTCCTTCAAGAACGTCATCCTCGCGAACGCGGGGATCCAGAGACTTCAGAGTCATGCCTGGATAGAGCCCTGGATGCCCGCCTTCGCGGGCATGACGGTCGGGGAAGTCGCGCAGCCACTGTTGTGGACGACAACGCTTTACCAGCGGCGATGCTTTGCGGCCCGCTGCGACTCCTTCAAGAACGTCATCCTCGCGAACGCGGGGATCCAGAGACTTCAGAGCCATGCCTGGATAAAGCCCTGGATGCCCGCCTTCGCGGGCATGACGGTCGGGGAAGTCGCGCAGCCACTGTTGTGGACGACAAGGCTTTACCAGCGGCGATGCTTTGCGGCCCGCTGCGACTCCTTCAAGAACGTCATCCCCGCGAACGCGGGGATCCAGAGACTTCAGCGCCCTGCCGCGATAAAGCCCTGGATGCCCGCCTTCGCGGGCATGACGGTCGGGGAGGTCGCGCAGCCACTGTTGCGGACGACGAGGCTTTACCAGCGGCGACGCTTTGCGGCGCGCTGCGACTCCTTCAAGAACGTCATCCCCGCGAACGCGGGGATCCAGAGACTTCAGCGCCCTGTCGCGATAAAGCCCTGGATGCCCGCCTTCGCGGGCACGACGAATGGGCGCGGCTCACAGCGACCCCCACAAAACCGGCAGGCCGGCCCCGCCCCGCGCGCACCGGCTGTCCTGTCCCCGCCCCGTATCGCGTTGATTCCTTTCGCTTCAGGGGCGTCCAGGGGACTGGCGCCGCGCTTCAGCTACAGGCAAAATGTGATTTGTGGCACATTAATTCAGTGCTATGCATCACCGTAGTCCGACCCGGGCCTGCGTCCGGGTCTCAGGGCCGCCAGGCAGCCTCAGCGCCCGAACCTTCGCAGTAAGGCTCGAAACAGGGGAATTCATGAATCGCTCGACCCAACTCGGCCGCAAGGCCGGCGCGCTGCTGTGCGCGTTCGCGCTGGCGTTCGCCGGCACCGTCCTGGCCAGCGGCGCCACCAGCCAGCGCGTGGCCAACGCCACCGGCGGCGTGCAGACCAACGGCTCCGACGGCCTGCGCGTCACCTGGGGCAGCAACAGCCAGTTCCAGGTGCGGCTGGGCAACGCCGATCAGGTCTACAACACCGGCGCCACGCCGACCAACGGCACGATGTTCAACAGCGTCTACCTGCGGGTCGAGCGCAGCAACGGCGTGCGCGTCTACAACAACGCCAACAACGCCGCGACCGCGCAGTTCCTGCAGTTCACCCAGGTCTCGCAAGACCCGCTCAGCGGCGACGGCAGCGTGGCCACGCCGTTCACCACCCGCACGGTGCTGCGCCCGAACAACACCAACGACAGCGGCATCACCCTGACCGTCATCGACAGCTACATCCGGCCGCAGGCGTGGTTCACCCGCCGGCTCGAGCTGAGCGGGATGCCGGCCACCGGCGCGACGATCAAGGTCTACCAGAACGTCGACACCTATCTGCAAGGCGACGACAACGGCCCCGGCTTCAGCCGCACCACCCCCGGCAACACCAGCGGCCGGCCGAACCTGGTCGGCGTGGCCAAGGGCGACGTGTTCGAAGCGCTGTGGTGGGAGCCCTCGTCGGGCACGCCGAACTGGGACCGTTACTTCAGCGGCGAGTACACCTTCCCGCAGTGGCAGATCTGCAACGGCACCAACACCCAGAACAACTGCAACGCCAGCGGCGGCAACCTCAGCAACACCATCAACGCCGCCAGCGTCGACAACGGCATGGCCGCGCAGTGGAACGTGCCGTCCGGCGCGGCCACCTTCGCCGCCGAATACCGCATCACCTTCGCGCTGAGCTCGGTCGACCTGATCAAGCGCTTCGCGCCGACGACGATCAACGCCGGCGGCGTGTCCACGCTGACCTTCGACCTCAGCAACAAGAGCGTCAACGGCGCCAACAGCGTCGCCTTCACCGACACCCTGCCGGCCAACGTGGTGGTCGCGCCGACCCCCAACGTGCGCACCAGCTGCCCCAACGGCGGCGCGCTCGGCACCGCGCTGAACGGCATGACCGTGACCGCGACCGCCGGCAGCGGGACGATCTCGGTCGCCGCCGCCAGCGTCAACGGCGCGACCGGCAACGGCACCGCGCGCACCTGCCAGATCGCGGTCGACGTCACCTCCAACGTGGTCGGCGTCTACCACAACACCAATGCCAGCATCAGCAACACCGCCAACCTGGTGAACCTGGTCGGCGACGAAGTGCTGACCGTGGTGCGGCCGCAGCTGACCGCGAGCAAGTCGGTGTCCGGCGCGCTCGCCGCCGGCCAGAACGGCATCGCCACCGACGGCTACTTCAACATCGGCATCCAGAACAGCGGCAGCGGCGCGACCAGCGGCGCGATCACCATCGCCGACACCCTGCCCGCCGGCTTCAGCCTGGTGTCGGCGTCGAGCGCGCAGGGTCCGGTCAGCTGCGGCACGCTGCCGGCGACCGGCACGGTCACTTGCACCTTCACCCCGACCGCCCCGATCGCCGCCGGCGACAGCGCCACGGTGCGCCTCAACGTCGCCATCCCGGCCACCGCGACCGGTTCGCCGATCAACCACGTCGCCCTCGCCGGCGGCGGCGATCCGGATCCGCTGCCGGCCTGCCCGGCCGCCGGCAACCCGCAGTGCGCGCAGACGCCGGCGCCGATCGCGGTCAACGTCGGCCTGAGCCTGGTCAAGAGCGAACTGACGCCGTCGACCACCTACACCCCGGGCCGCCCGACCACCTACACCCTGCAGGCCTGCAACCCGAACGGGCCGGCGGTGGCCAACGGCGCCACCATCAACGACCCGCTGCCGGCCGGCACCCGCCTGTCGGCGAGCTGGCAGTGCACCGGCACCGGCGGCGGCACCTGCCCGGCCAGCGGCGGCGCGATCAACGACGCCAGCGTCGCCATCGCCGGCGTGGTGCTGCCGGTCGGCGCCTGCATCAACGTGCAGGTGCCGGTGCTCTACAACCCGAGCCCGACGGCTTACTGAGCCCCGCCCGCTCGCCCCGCAACGGCCGCCGCCGGATGTCCGGCTGGCGGCCGTTTTTGCGTTCGCCCGGCCCGCACGGCCGTTTTTGCGTTCGCCCGCGGCGGGCGGCTTCGGCGTGCCGGTCCGGCGAAACGCGCAATCCGCGCATACCCCGGCGCGGCACAATGGCCCGGCGCGAACATCCTCGGAGCCTGACAACTGTCAGGCCGAACCGACGACAGCGGCGCTGACAAAAACTGACTTTAAGCAGGTTGGATCGGACCGGTGCCGCGGTCACACTACCCGACGTCACGCGTCCTGGCTGGGAACATGAGCGCATCCGCCGATCTGTTGAAGGAACTCCGCATCGACCGCAACCGCCCGCCGGCGCCCTCGGGCCCGGGCCGCGGCCTGATCGTGGGCGCGGCGGTGCTGCTGGCGGTGCTGGCGGCGGGCGGCTGGTACCTGTTCGGCCGCAGCGCCGGCGCCCAGGTGCGCACCGCCAGCGTCACTGCGATCGGCGCCGGCAACGGCGGCGCCGGCGCCTCGGTGCTCGACGCCACCGGCTACATCGTCGCCCGCCGCATCGCCACGGTGTCGGCCAAGATCACCGGCAAGGTGCGCGAGGTGATGATCGAAGAAGGCCAGCGCGTCGAGCAGGGCCAGATCATGGCCACGCTCGATCCGATCGACGCCAACGCCCAGCGCGAACTCAGCGCCGGCCAGCTCGCCGCCGCGCAGAGCGAAGTCGCGCGGGTGCAGGCTTCGCTGAAGGAAGCCGAGGCCAATGCGGCGCGCTTGTCGTCGCTGACGAAGCAACAGTTGGTGTCGCGCTCGCAGTTCGACCAGGCCGTCGCCCAGCGCGACTCGCTGCGCGCACAGCTGCTGACCGCGCAGCGCAACGTCAAGGTGTCCGGCGACAGCCTGCGCATCTCCGACATCGGCGTCGACAACACCATCGTGCGCGCGCCGTTCTCCGGCGTGGTCACCGCCAAGGCCGCTCAGCCCGGCGAGATCGTCTCGCCGCTGTCGGCCGGCGGCGGCTTCACCCGCACCGGCATCGGCACCATCGTCGACATGGATTCGCTGGAAATCGAAGTCGACGTCGGCGAGTCCTTCATCGGCCGGGTCAAGCCGAAGATGCCGGTGGAGGCGACCCTCAACGCGTATCCGGACTGGAAGATTCCGGCCGAGGTCATCGCCATCATCCCGACCGCCGACCGCGGCAAGGCCACGGTCAAGGTGCGCATCGCGATCAAGAGCCGCGACGCGCGCATCGTCCCCGACATGGGCGTGCGGGTCAGCTTCCTCGAACAGGCCGCGGCCAAGCCCGCCGGCGCCGCGCCGGCCAAGCCCAGCGCGATGCTGCCGAACGCGGCGCTGGCCCAGCGCGACGGCAAGGACGTGGCGTTCGTGGTCGAGGACGGCAAGGTCCGCCGCGCCGACCTGACCCTGGGCCGCAAGCTCGGCGACGACCGCGAAGTGACCGCCGGCCTCAGCGGCGGCGAGAACGTGGTGCTCGACCCGCCGGATTCGCTGCAAGACGGCGCCAAGGTGCGTGTCGAAAACGCCGGCGCCGATTCGTCGGACTAATATGGACGCGACGACGCGCATGCGTTGATGCGTCCGCCCCGGCGCGCGAGCGTCGGGCGCCGATCCGGCGGCCGCGGCCCCACGCCGCCCGGCCGCCGCCGCAATCCCGCGCGGCAGCGCCACGCCGCGCGCGCTCCACCGGTCCGCGACCGGCGCGCCCGCGCGCGCCTCGCTCCGGCTCCGCACAGGTTCCGCTCTGGTTCCGCCCCGCCTCTGCTCCCGCAGCCGCTCCGCACCCGCACACCGCCCGAGGACGTCGAAGATGGACACCCTGGTTTCGATCAACCACCTCACCAAAACCTATCAGCGCGGCCCGGAAAAGGTCGAAGTGCTGCACGGCATCAACCTGGACATCGCCAAGGGCGATTTCGTCGCGCTCATGGGCCCCTCGGGCTCGGGCAAGAGCACCCTGCTGAACCTGATCGGCGGCCTCGACAATCCCACCAGCGGCGAGATCACCATCGAAGGCGAGCGCATCGACCGCCTCAGCGCCGGCCAGCTGTCGCAGTGGCGCAGCCGCCACGTCGGCTTCGTGTTCCAGTTCTACAACCTGATGCCGGCGCTGACCGCGCAGCGCAACGTCGAACTGCCGCTGCTGCTGTCGCCGCTCGGCGGCGCCCAGCGCAAGCGAAACGCCGAAATCGCGCTGACCCTGGTCGGCCTGCAGGACCGCCTCAGCCACCGCCCGAACGAGCTCTCCGGCGGCCAGCAGCAGCGCGTGGCGATCGCGCGCGCGATCGTGTCCGACCCGACCCTGCTGATCTGCGACGAACCCACCGGCGACCTGGACCGCCAGGCGGCCGAGGAAATCCTCAACCTGCTGCGCCTGCTCAACCGCGAACACGGCAAGACCATCGTCATGGTCACCCACGACCCGAAGGCCGCCGAGTACGCCACCCACACCCTGCACCTCGACAAGGGCACCCTGGTCGAGCAGCAGCCCGGCGCGCACTGAGCGGGAGACCGGCCATGAAATATTTCCACCTCATCTGGGCGGAGCTGATGCGGCGCAAGACCCGCACCACCCTGACCCTGCTGTCGATCGTCGCCGCGTTCCTGCTGTTCGGCCTGCTCGACGGCGTGCGCGAAAGCTTCGACCAGGCCGGCAACAGCGCCAACGGGGTCAAGCGCCTGCAGACCGGTTCGCGCCTGTCCTTCATCCAGCCGCTGCCGATGTCGCTCAACGACCGCATCGGCCAGGTGCCCGGCGTGAAGCAGGTGTCGTACGCCAACTGGTTCGGCGGCGCCTACCAGGACCCGCACAACCAGATCTTCAGCTTCGCGGTCGCGCCGAACTACCTCGACCTGTATCCGGAAATCTCCGTCGACCCGGCCCAGCGCAAGGCCTTCGCCGCGACCCGCACCGGCGTGCTGGTCGGCGCGCAGCTGATGCAGCGCTTCGGCTGGAAGGTCGGGCAGAAGCTGCCGCTGCAATCGACGATCTTCCCCAACAGCGACGGCACCAAGAACTGGAGCTTCGACATCGTCGGCGTGCTCTCGGCCGCCGACAAGAAGACCGGCGGCTGGTACGACCAGATGATCCTGATGCACTGGAAGTACTTCGACGATTCCAATCCCTACAACCGCGGCCAGGTCGGCTGGTACGTCACCGAAGTCAGCGACGTGAACCAGGCCGACCGCGTGGCCAAGGCCATCGACGCGATCTCGGCCAACTCCGACCACGAGAGCAAGACCCAAACCGAAGCCGCCTCGGCCGCCAACTGGATGAAGCAGATGGCCGACATCGGCCTGATCGTCGGCTCGATCATGGGCGCGGTGTTCTTCACCCTGGTGCTGCTGACCGGCAACACCATGGCCCAGGCGGTGCGCGAACGCACCTCGGAACTGGCGGTGCTCAAGACGATCGGCTTCCCCGACCGCAGCGTGCTGATGCTGGTGCTGGCCGAATCGGTGTTGCTGCTGCTGATCGGCGGCGTCGTCGGCGTGGCCCTGGCCGGCGTGCTCGGCCCGATCGTCAGCGCCGGCAGCCGCGGCGCGATCAACGTGCCGCCGATCGGCGCCAGCAGCTGGCTGCTCGCGCTCGGGTTGATGGTCGCCATCGGCCTGGTGGTCGGCGCGCTGCCGGCGATCCGGGCGATGCGCCTCAACATCGTCGACGCCCTGTCCGGACGCTAACGGAGACCGCTCATGAACAAGCTCCTCAAACTGGGCCGCGGCCTCCTCATCGCGATCGGCCTGATCGCCGGCCTGGCGCTGTGGGCGATGGCGCCGTGGCCGGTGCTGCTGGCCCTGGCCGCGGCGATGGCGCTGTGGATGGCGCTGACCCGCAGCGGCCAGCAGGCCGCCTCGGTCGCCGGCGTCGGCATCAGCACGCTGCGGCAGCGGCTGGGTTCCTCGTCGGTGGTGGTGATCGGCATCGCCGGCGTGGTCGCGGTGCTGGTGGCGATGCTGTCGATGGCCGAAGGCTACCGCCAGACCCTCGCCCGCACCGGCAGCGACGACAGCGTGATCGTGCTGCGCGGCGCGTCGGCGGCGGAAGTGATGTCGACCCTCGACCTGGCCAGCATCAACGTGATCGAACAGGCGCCCGGCATCGCCCGCGCGCCCGACGGCCGGCCGCTGGCCTCGCCGGAAACGGTGGTCGCGGCGAACCTGCCGATCAAGGGCGGCGCGCCCGACCAGGACGGCAGCGTGCAGCTGCGCGGCGTCGGCGACCGCGCCTGGCTGGTGCGGCCGCAGGTCAAGATCGTGCAGGGCCGCAAGTTCGAGACCGGCAAGCGCGAAGTGGTGGTCGGCAGCGGCGCCCAGCGCCAGTTCGCCGGCCTCGACGTCGGCAAGCAGATCCGCCTGGGCAGCGAGCAGTGGACCGTGGTCGGCGTGTTCAAGTCCGGCGACGCGATGGACTCGGAAGTGTGGTCCGACGCCGAGATGGTCGCCGCGACCTACCGCCGCGGCGCCTCGCGCAACGCGGTGGTGGCCAAGCTGACCTCGGCCAAGCAGTTCAAGCCGTTCAAGGCCGCGCTGGCCGGCGACCCGCGCCTGCAGGTCGACGCGACCACCACCGCCGACTACTTCGCCAAGCAGTCCGAGACCATGACCACGGTGATCCGCGTGATCGGCATCGTGGTCGGCTCGATCATGGCGATCGGCGCGGTGTTCGGCGCGCTCAACACCATGTTCGCCACCGTCGCCACCCGCGCGCGCGAGATCGCGACCCTGCGCGCGATCGGCTTCCGCGGCCTGCCGGTGGTGGTCGCGGTGATGCTGGAAACCATGCTGCTGGCGCTGGTCGGCGGCCTGATCGGCGGCTTGCTGGCCTGGGTCATCTTCAACGGCTACACCGCATCGACCATCGCCGGCGGCGTCGGCCAGCTGACCTTCGACTTCCGCGTCACCGGCGCCTTGCTGTGGAGCGGCTTGAAGTGGGCGCTGGCGATCGGCTTCGTCGGCGGCCTGTTCCCGGCGCTGCGCGCGGCGACGCTGCCGGTGACTGCGGCGTTGCGGGCCTTGTAAGCCGCGCCGCTTCCACGCAGATCCGAAAGCCCCCTTCATCGAAGGGGGCTTTTTTGCATCCGCCGTGCACACGATTCACTACGAGACGCACGCCGCGTGCACGCGCCGCGCGGCTGCGCAAAAACGGCGCTGGCTGCCGATGCGCGATGCGCGCTAGGCTGCGGCAACGCCATCGCGTCCGGGGATCGAATGAGCGCCAGCGTCCGCAAGCGCCTCTACCGCATCGCTGCCGTCGTCCTGGGCATGCTCACCATGATGTTCGCGCTGGAAGGCGTGCGGCCCGGCGCTCATTCGCCCTGGCTCGGCCTGCTGCCCCTGCTGATCGGCCTGGCCGCCGCCAGCGCTTGCGCGATCGCGGCCTGGCGTATCGACCTCGACGCGCCGGCTCGGCGTCGCGCACAGGTGCGCAAGGCCTTGCGCGACGGCGGCGTGCGCGCGTTCGCCGCCGATCCCGCATGGAAACTCGGCGCGCTGACCGCGTTCGCGCTGCTATGCGGGTGGCTGGCCTGGTCCGAGGCGGCACGCGGCCGCATCGCCCTGGCGCTGGTGCCTGGCGCGCTCGCCGCGGTGTGCGCGATCGGCGCGCTGTGGCGCTGGCGCGCGCGCGCGGCGCGGCGCGAGTTGCGCATCGACGCGGCCGGCGTGCATTCGCCCGACTTCGGCCTGATCGCCTGGGCCGATGTGGTCGGTTTGCGCCGCTATCGCATGCGGGTGCTGGAAACCGACAGCGAAGGGCTGCAATTGCTGGTGCGCGATCCCGACCGCTACATCGCGCGCCTGCCGGCCTGGCGACGCCGCTATTGCGGCCTGCCCCTCGCCGGCGCACGCTTCGCGCCGCTGCTGTTGCCGCTGGATCTCTACGGTATCGCGGTCGAACCGGCCTACGTCGCCGCGGTGACCTTGCGCCGGCGCGTCGGCGCGCCGTTCGTGGACGGATGGCAGCCGCAGATGGAGGAAACCGAAGTCGACGAGTTGCTGGCCGCGTCCGCGCCACGCGCCGCGTTGCCGGCGAACGGCGACGCGAATGCGCGCTTCGACGCCGCGCACGCGCATCCTGCCGCGCTGCGGCGCCAGTTGCGCTACCGCGCCCGCCAGCGGCGCTGGCGCGAAACCGCGCCGGTGCGCGCAGCGATCCTGCTGACGGCGACGCTCGGCTACATCGCGTTGCGGGCCTGGAGCGAAGGTTTGTTCGGCTGACTCAGGCCGCGCTCGCCGCCGCCAACCTGCGCGACCGCAACACGCCCTCGCTGGCGAACACGACCAGCCCGACCCAGATCAGCGCGAAGCCGACCGCGCGCTTGGCGTCGAAGGCCTCGCGCAGCACCAGCCAGCCGATCAGGAACTGCAGCGTCGGCGCCACGTACTGCAGCAGCCCGATCGCGGTCAGCGACACCCGCCGCACCGCGTAGGCGAAGCCGATCAGCGGCAGCGCGGTCAGCGCGCCGGCGATCACCAGCAAGGCGTCGAGGCCCAGGCCCCATTGGCCGAAGAAGCCGCCCATGCCCTGGGTTTCGCCCCAGACCATCAGCCCCAGCGCGGCCGGGAACAGGTAGACGTTCTCCACCCCCAGGCCGGTCACCGCTTCCACCGCGACCAGCTTGCGCACCAGGCCGTACACCGCGAACGAGATCGCCAGCCCCAGCGCGATCAGCGGCGGCCGGCCGTACTGCAAGGTCAGCCACACCACGCCGGCGAAGGCCAGCGCCACCGACACCCACTGCACCGCGCGCAGGCGCTCGCCGAGGAACAGCACGCCGAGCATCACGCTGACCAGCGGGCCGATGAAATAGCCCAGGCTGGTCTCGATCACGTGGCCGGCGTTGACCGCCCAGATGTACAGGCCCCAGTTGAACGCGATCAGGCAGCCGCTGATCGCCAGCATGCCGGCCTTGCGCGGGTCGCGCATCGCGTCGCGGAACCAGTGCCGCCCGTTCTTCCAGCTCAGCCACGCGGTGACCAGCAAGGTGCTCCAGACGATGCGGTGGGCCACGATCATCAGCGACGGGACCGCGTTGAGCAGATGCCAGTACAGCGGCATCAGCCCCCACAGCACGAAGGACGCGACCGCGATCCACAAGCCGCGGCGGTCGGTGCCGGTATTCATGTCTGCTTCTCCAGTTCGCCCGCGGCGACGGCGACCGGCGCGGGCGCGGCCGCGGCGGCCGCGGTCTTGGCCGCGCGCGCTTTGGCCAGGGTGATGATGACCACGCCGACCAGGATCACCGCCATCGCGCCCAGGTCGTGGGAGGTGAAACGTTCGCCCGCCAGCAGCGCGCCGAACAGTACCGCGATTGGCGGATTGACGTAGGCGTAGCTGGTCGCCAGCGCCGGACGCACGTGATGCAGCAGCCAGATGTAGGCGGTGAAGCCGAAGATCGAGCCGGCCACCACCAGGTACAGCACCGCCGCGGTCGCGCCGAACGTCGGCCAATGGTCCATGCGTTCGCCGGTGGCCAGCGCCGCGCCGAGCATCCACGCGCTGCCGGTCAGCATCTGCGCGCTGGCGGCCATGAACGGCGCCGGCAGGTCGAGGTCGCGGCTCCAGATCGACCCCCAGGCCCAGGCGATCGGCGCGACGATCAGGCACACCAGCCCGAGCGTCGACGCCGACAGCTTGCCGCCGGCGTTGAGCCAGACCACGCCGGCGAAACCGATCGCCAGCCCGACCCATTCGATCTTCGACGGATGCCGCCCGCGCATCATCGCGAACACCCCGGCGAACAGCGGCATCGACGCCACCGCGATCGCCGCCAGGCCCGAATCGACCTGGGTCTCGGCCAGGTTCACCAGGCCGTTGGACAGCAGCACCATGAAGATCGACAGCACCCACAGCGTGCGCCACTGCTTGCGCGTCGGCGCCGGCACGCCGCGCCGGCGCAGCACCACGTACATGATCGCGCCGGCCAGGAACATGCGCACCGCGCCGAGCAGGAACGGCGGATAGCTTTCCAGGGCGAAGCGGATGCCGAGGTAGGTGGAACCCCACAACACATACACCGAGGCCAGGGCCAGGCCGACGGCCAGCGGGCCGGGAGCGCGAGAGTCGGAAGAAGCGGCGGCGCTCATGAAGGCGGTACTCGCGAAAAAAGCGATGGGAAAAAGCGGCGAAGAAAAACGCGATAGCTTGACGCGCCCGCGGGCCGCGCGGGAGCGAGAAAAACTTGAGTCAGCCTGCAACCCTGCTTGAGTCCGCGCGGTCCTCGCGCGCCTGCGTCCGTGCGCGGCGCTCCTGCGCAGCGCTCGCGAGCGCGCGGCGACGCGCACCGCCACGGCCCGATCGCGACGGATCGGCTCCAGCCGGTCCGCTGCCGCGATGCCGTTCCACCCCACCCGCCAGCCCGCACGCCGCGGCGGTCCCGTCGCGGCCGCCGCGGCGCAGCGCCGTGCGGCCGGCCCGGCTCACTCCCGGGCGAGGAAGCGCGACACGCTGGTGCGGCCGCTGCCGACCACGCGCCGGCGCGGGTCGTCGTACACGTCGATGACCTCGAAGCCGGCCTTGCGCATCATCCCCGCCGAGCCTTCGTTGTCCTCGTGGCGCTCGATGTAGATCTCGCGCAGCCCCATCGCGCGCATCCGTTCCACCGCCTCGCACAGCAGCCGCGAACCCAGGCCCTGGGCGCGGTGGTCGCGATGCACGACGGCCTCGCCGACGTGGCCCTGCCAGGCGATCTCGCGTCCGCTGGGCTGGTAGCGGTGGAAAGCGTCGCTCGGCTCGAACGTGACCACCGCCACGATTTCGCCGTCGGCCTGCGCGACCAGCGCCTGCGTGCGGCCGCGGCGGATCCCCGCCAGATGCGTCGCCAGCTCGCGCTCGGGCAGGTAGTTCCAGGGATTGGGCCCGTGTTCGCGGATCAGCGTCAGGATCTCGCCGATCTGCTCGGGTACAGCGGCTTGCGTCACGTACCGGGACATCCCGGGGGCGTCCGTTCTAGTAGGGTCGGGGGAGTGTGCCGGCAACATAAAAATTCTTCATGACCCCGGCGTTGGAATAGCGTATCGATGTCAGTCAAATTGCGGTTGAATATTTGTCCGCGCAGACGCAAAAATCTTGCATGAACGTTGCCCCCCTGGTCCTGGACGAGTTCGACCACAAGCTGCTCGAACTGCTGCAACACGACGCCTCCGCCACCTTGAGCGAACTCGGCGACGCGGTCGGCCTGTCGCCGAGCGCGGTGCAAAGGCGCATGACCCGCTACCGCCAGGACGGCCTGATGCGCCAGGTCGCGGTGCTCGACCCGCTGGCGCTCGGCAGCACCCTGGCCGCGGTCTGGGTGACGATGGAGCGCGAATCGGCCGAAGGCAACGCCGCCTTCCACGCGCGCGTGCGCGCCGCGCCGGAGGTCCAGCAGTGTTACACGCTGGCCGGCGAATGGGATTACCTGGTGATCCTGGCGACCACCGGCGTCGCCCACTGCCGGCAGGTGGTGGACCGCTTGTTCCTCGACGAGGGCAACGTGAAGCGCTACGACACCCATCTGGTGTTCGACGTGGTCAAGCACGGGCTGGAACTGCCGACCCGCGACGCGCCGCGCGCGGCGCGCAAGCGGCGCGGCGGATAAAGGGCGGATTCGACCTCGCCCCCTGTAGGAGCGGCGCAAGCCGCGACCGCGAAACGTCAATCTCGCGGCGCAAGCCGGAGGCCGCGGTCGCGGCTCGCGCCGCTCCTGCAGTCGCTGCGGCCGACTGCGCACTGCGCCGCTAGCCGTCCGCTCGCTCCGCAGCAGCCTCTTCTTCGGCGGCAAACCCCGGCGATACGAGACACTTCAATCTCGCGCCGCAAGCCGGAGGTCGCGGTCGCGGCTCGCGCCGCTCCTACAGTCGCTAGGTCCGACGACGCGGCGGGCTCAAGCCGCCCGCTCGCGCTGCAACAGCTTCTCCTTGAGCGGCAAGCCCCAGCGATACCCGCCCAGCGAGCCATCGCCGCGCACCACGCGATGGCACGGCACCACCACCGCCACCTTGTTGTTGGCGCAGGCCTGAGCCACCGCGCGCGCGCCGCGCGGCGAGCCGATCTGCCGCGCCACTTCTTCGTAGCTGCGGGTCTGTCCCGGCGGAATCTTCATCAGCGCGTCCCAGACTTTCTTCTGGAACACCGTGCCGATCAGGTCGATCGCGACCTCGCGCTCGCCGCCGCCGAGGGTGTCGGCTACGGCCTGCACGCGCGGGGCCAGGAACTCGTCGCGGCCGGCGTCGACGCGTTCCAGCGCCGCGCGCGGGAACTCCTCGCGCAGCCGCGCCTCCAGCGCCGCCGCGTCGTCGCCGAGCTCGACCATGCAGATGCCGCGCGCGGTGGTCGCCACCAGCGCCAGACCGAGCGCGGTGCGGGTCACGCTCCAGCGGATCTGCTCGCCGGCGCCGCCGGCGCGGTAGCGCGCCGGGGTCATGCCCAGGCGCGCCGCGCCCGCCTCGTACACGCGCGAGGGCGAGCCGTAGCCGGCGTCGTACAGCGCCGCGCTGACGTCGTTGCCCTCGCGCAGCGCGCTGCGCAGGCTGCCGAGCTTGCGCTGGGCCAGGTACTCGGCCGGGCTCAGCCCGAAGCGCGCGCTGAAGCGGCGCTGCAGGTGCGACGGGCTCAGGCCGACCGCGGCGGACAGCTCGGTCAGCGACAGTTCGCCGCCTTCGAGCAACTGGCGCGCGCGTTCGAGCTTGTCGGCCGCGGGCGCGGTGGACGAAACGCCGGCCACCGCCTGATCGGCGGCACCGGGACCGGACTTGCGGGTGGGGGATTTGGCGTTCATGGGGCAAGACTAGGCCGGTGCGCGCGGGGTCGCTATCCGCATCTTGCGTGGGTGGGGGGTTGTTGCGGGTGGCGTGGGTCGGCTGGGGCGTTCGGCGCGAAGCCGTTGCCGTGCGGTCGCGGCGCGGGCCCCTCCCACAGGGAATCACGCCTGCTGCGAAGCTACGGCTGCCCCCTGTAGGAGCGGCGCGAGCCGCGACCGCGATGCCTCAATCCCGCGCCGCAAACCGGATGTCGCGGTCGCGACTCGCGTCGCTCCTACAGGGGTGCTGCGCAGCCTTCGCCGGCGCCAAAAAGAAAGCGCGCCGTTCGGCGCGCTTTCGGTGCTGCATGAAACCCGGCAGGCTCAGTCGGCCCAATGCCCCGGCCGCGTCGCGGTCGGCAGCACCTGCGCCGACAGCTGACGGTCGTTGTTGAGCAGGCGCACCGCGTCGGCCAGGATCGAGGCCGATTCGCGCAGCAGCGGGTCCGGACGCTTGTCGGCCAGCTTCTCGCGCGCTGCGTCCTTGACGATGTCGCGTTCCGACGAGGCCAGGCCGTCGTCGTTGGCGTCGTCGGCCAGCGGGTCCAGGGCCAGGCCGAGGGTCTTGCGTTCTTCCTGGCGCTGCTTGCGCTTGCCGTCCTCGCGGTCGCGCTCGGCGCGGCGGTCGGCCTCGTTGAGCGAGATCCACTTCTTGGCGCGCTCCTCGCGGAACTGCGCCACGTCCTGCGACCACCACTGGAATTCCTTGTCGCCGGCGATGCGCGAGCTGTGCAGCGTCTCCAGCTTCGGCAGCAGCGGCGCGAAGTTGCCGTAGCTGGTGTGCTGCACGGCGGCGATCTTGGTCCACGGCAGCGCGTTGTCGTAGGTGCTCTCGCCGTACTCGGTCGCGTCGACCGACACCGGGAAGGCCAGATCCGGCACCACGCCCTTGTTCTGGGTCGAGCCGCCGCTGACGCGGAAGAACTGGGCGATGGTCAGCTTGACCTGGCCGAAGCGCGCGCTTTCGTTGGCCGGCCAGCGGTCCAGGTCGACCAGGTTCTGCACCGTGCCCTTGCCGAAGCTGGTCTCGCCGATGACCAGGCCGCGGCCGTAGTCCTGGATCGCGCCGGCGAAGATTTCCGAAGCCGAGGCCGAACCGCGGTTGATCAGCACCGCCAGCGGACCTTCCCAGGCGATGCCGTTGTCGCTGTCGCCTTCGACGCTGACCCGGCCGCCGGATTCGCGCACCTGCACCACCGGGCCGCGGTCGATGAACAGACCGGTCAGCTCGATCGCTTCGTTGAGCGAACCGCCGCCGTTGTTGCGCAGGTCCAACACCACGCCGTCGACCTTGTCGGCGCGCAGCTTGACCAGCAGCTTGGCCACGTCGCGGGTCGCCGAGGCGTAGTCGTTGGCGTTCTTGCGGCGGCCTTCGAAGTCCTGATAGAAGCCCGGCAGCTTGATCACGCCGATGCGCTTGGCCGGGCCGTCGCTGGCCGCGGGAATGTCGATGATTTCCGACTTGGCCGCCTGTTCTTCCAGGCGCACCTTGTCGCGCACCAGCACAATGCGGTTGGGCTTGCTGTCCTGGCCGGCTTCGGCCGGGATCACGTCCAGGCGCACCTTGGTGCCCTTGGGCCCGCGGATCTTGGCGACGACGTCGTCGATGCGCCAGCCGATCACGTCCTCCATCTGCCCGCTGTCGCCCTGGCCGACGCCGACGATGCGGTCGCCGGGCTTGACCAGATGGCTGCGCGCGGCCGGGCCGCCGGGGATGATCTCGCGGATCGCGACCACGTCGTCCTGCTTCTGCAGCTGCGCGCCGATGCCGTCGAGCGACAGCGACATGGTCATGTTGAAGTTGTCGGCCGACTTCGGGGTGAGGTAGTCGGTGTGCGGATCGATCGCGTTGGCGTAGCTGTTGACGAAGGTCTGGAACACGTCCTCGCCCTTGAGCTCGCCGATGCTCTTGGCCATGTTGGCGTAACGCTTGTCGAGCGTCTTGGCGATGTCGTCGGGCTTCTTGCCGGCCAGCTTCAGGCGCAGCCAGTCGTTGCGCACCGACTGCTTCCACAGCGCGTCGACCGCGGCGGTGTCGGCGGCCCAGGGCGCTTCCTTGCGGTCGTATTCGTAGCGCTCGCTGCCGGTGAACTCGAAGTTGCCGGTCTGCTTGAGCAGGCTGCGCGCGTAGGCGACGCGCTCGTCGACGCGCTGGCGATAGGTCGAGAAGATCGTGTACGCCGGAGTCAGGTCGCCGCTCTTGATCGCGTCGTCGAGCTTGGTCTTGAACGCGTCGAAGCGGCCGATGTCGGCGGCGCTGAAGAACTGCTTGTTCGGGTCCAGCGCTTCGAGATAACGCTTGTACATGTCGGCCGACAGCGCGTCGTCGAGCGCGCGCGGCCGGTAGGCGTAGCGGCTGTCGGAGAGCAGGCCGTAGACCAGCTTGGCCGCCGTGGTTTGATCCGCGGTCGGCGCGCTGGGCAGGGTCGAAACGGAATTCGAGGAGGCCGCGCCGTCGGGCCGCGCCAGCAACGCCAGCGGGGCGGTCAGCAGCAGGCCTGCGAACAGGGTCAGGGCACGCGTGTTCTTGGAGGTCATCGCGGAGTCTTCCCGGCCGGGGGTGCCGGACTTAGGCGGTTGCAGCAGGAGGATGGTGCGGTTTGGGACAAGGCCACAGTGCCGAAAGTTGCAGGCCCTGTCACCCGCGTCGGCGCAAATGCGTGTTGCGGGCACGAAACCGGTTCAGTTTGGCCCGCTGGCGCAAACCGCGCCGCCCTGCGGACCGTCGCGGCGCTGGCGGCCGGCGCGGCGATGGGGCCGGTTTGCGCGGGGATTTGCGCTGCGGCGGCCTGTGGACGGCGCGCAGCGCCGGTGAGCGGCGGTGAGCCGCGAGCGGTGCCGCAACGGCGACGGAAGGCGGCTGGCCGGACATCGCGGCCGGAACGACCCGGCGAACCGGCTGCGCAACGACCGCCGCAAAAACGCACGGCCCCGAACGCCGGGGCCGTGCGATGAAGCCTGCGCGCAATCGCGCCTGGATCGGATCGCGCCTGCCTTGAGTCGAACCTGCCTTGAGTCGCGCCTGCCTTGAATCAGGCCACCGCGAACCCGGCGTCGATCGCCTGGCGGTCGGCGTGGTACGACGAGCGCACCAGCGGGCCGGACGCGACGTGGGTGAAGCCCAGCGACATGCCGTAGACCTCGAGTTCCTTGAACTCGTCCGGCGTCCAGTAGCGCAGCACCGGATGGTGGTGCGGGGTCGGCTGCAGATACTGGCCGATCGTAATCATGTCGACGTCGTGCGCGCGCAGGTCGCGCAGGGTCGCCTGCACCTGCTCCATCGTCTCGCCGAGGCCGAGCATGATGCCGGACTTGGTCGCCACGTTCGGATGCTGGGCCTTGAACTTCTGCAGCAGGGTCAGCGACCACTGGTAGTCGGCGCCCGGACGCACGTTGGCGTACAGGTCCGGCACCGTCTCGACGTTGTGGTTGAACACGTCCGGCGGGTTGTTCGCCAGGATCTCCAGCGCGCGTTCCATGCGGCCCTTGCCGCGGAAATCGGGGGTCAGCACTTCGATCTTGGTGCGCGGGCTCTGCGCTCGGATCGCGGCGATGCAGTCGACGAAATGCTGGGCGCCGCCGTCGCGCAGGTCGTCGCGGTCGACGCTGGTGACCACCACGTACTTCAGGCCCATGTCGGCGACGGTGTTGGCCAGGTTGACCGGCTCCTGCGGATCCGGCGGCTTGGGCCGGCCGTGGGCGACGTCGCAGAACGAGCAGCGGCGGGTGCAGACCTCGCCGAGGATCATGAAGGTCGCGGTGCCGTGGCCGAAGCACTCGTGGATGTTCGGGCAACTGGCTTCCTCGCACACGGTCACCAGGCGGTTCTCGCGCAGCTTGGCCTTGAGCTGGGCGACCGAATTGCCCGAGGGGATGCGCACGCGGATCCACGAGGGCTTGCGCAGCACCGGCGCGTCGGCGAACTGCACCGGCGAGCGGTTGATCTTGTCGCCGCCGATCTGCTTGGCGCCCGGGGTCATGGTCGTGGACTGCAGCACCGCCGGGGCCACGACCGGATCGGCCGCGCCGACGACGGTGAGCGGGATGATCTTGGACGCGGTGTCGCTCATGTGTGCATCGACTCTGAAGATTGAGCTCCCTCTCCCGCTTACGGGAGAGGGCCGGGGTGAGGGCAGCGGCGCTGGGCGTCAGCGCGGCGCTTGGCGGAATGGCGTGCCCTCATCCGCCCTTCGGGCACCTTCTCCCGCAAGCGGGAGAAGGGAAATCGTCAGCGGAAATCCAGCGGCGCCGCATCCTCGACGCTCAAACCGAACTGGCGCGCGATCTGCGCCACCAGCACCGGCTTGACCGGGTCCATGCCCGAGGGGCCGCCCAAGTCTAGCACCGAGGTCACTTGCAGCCCCTGGTAACCGCAGGGATTGATGCGCTGGTACGGCGAGAGATCCATCGCGATATTGAACGCCAGCCCGTGGAACGTGCAGCCGCGGCGCACGCGGATCCCCAGCGCCATGACCTTGGCCCCCGCCACGTACACGCCGGGCGCGCCGTCGCGGCGCGCGCCTTCGATGTTCCATTCGGCCAGGGTGTCGATCACGGCCTGTTCGATCCGGTCCACGTACTCGCGCACGCCGACCTTGAGCCGGCGCAGGTCCAGCAGCGGGTACAGCACGATCTGGCCGGGCCCGTGATAGGTCACCTGGCCGCCGCGGTCGACGTGGATCACCGGGATGTCGCCCGGCATCAGCACGTGCTCGTCCTTGCCGGCCTGGCCGAGGGTGAACACCGGGTCGTGCTCGACCAGCCACAGCTCGTCGGGCGTGTCGGCGTCGCGCGCGTCGGTGAAGGCCTGCATCGCCCGCCATACCGGTTCGTAGGGCTGGCGGCCGAGATCGCGCAACTGCGCGCGCGGCGGCGCGGACGGGCCGCCGAAGATCCCGGCGACGGCGTCGATTACAGCGTCCACTTCACTTCCGGGTGATCGCGCAGCACCTGATGGGCGAGGTCGTACTGGGCGCGGTCGGCGGCGCGGAAGGTCAGCCGGATCGACACGTACTTGCCGGTCGAGGAGTGCTTCCACTGGATGGTTTCGGTTTCCACGTCGATCCCGGCCTCGAGCAGGCGCTTGGGCAGCTCGCGCTCCAGGCCGGCCTCGGCGGCGCCCATCGCGCTGAGCTCGAAGGTGCCGGGGAACTGGAAGCCGTGATCGGGGTTGTCGGAATGAATGTCCATGCCCGCCATTATGGGTCCGCGGCCAGGGCAACCCAAGCGCGGCGGCGGGACGCCGGCATTGCGCTCGTGGAACGCAGGCGCGCAGAACACGGACACGGCGAAAACGCCGTCAAACGCCAGATTCGGCATGAACGCGACAGCGCGGCCGCGCCCGGGGCGGCCTGCCGCAACGGCGCGACAAACGTTAACGTGGTCAACCCTTCCCGCACACAGGCCACGATGGGCCCGCGCGACCGCCAGTTTTCGATCCGCCTCAACGCTCCCGGCCTGCTGGTCCTGCTGCTGTTCGCGGCCGCGCTGGCGGTGGCGGTGCCGGCCCTGCGCCGGCCCGAGCGCGCCGGCTGGCTGGCGCTGCCGCCGCAGTCGATGGAAGCCACCGACCCGGACGTGCGCGAACTGCTGCACAAGTCGGCGCGGATCGCCCCGGCCGGCCAGCCCGCCCTGGCCGACCGCTGCGGCGCCGACGACGTCGAGCCCGAGCGCCTGCCGCCGGACTTCGCCCGTCCGCCGGCCGCGCCGGAGGACGACGCAGCGCCGCTGGAGGAGCACTACACCCTGCTGCTCGGCGGCCCCGACCGCGCCGCGTGGCGGCTCGACATCGACGTCAGCGGCGACCGCGCCCGCCTGCGCGCGGCCGCCCCCGGCGCGGCCGCGACCGAACGCGAAACGACCCTGACCGCGCTGGCGCCGCTGCGCGCGGCCCTGGCCGAGCCGGAGCTGTGGTCGGCGCCGCAGCGCAGCTCGGTGTTCTGCGCCGACCGCCACCGCCTGCGCCAGGCCTTCTTCGAAGCCTGCATCGACGGCCGCTACTTCGCCCGCGACCGCGCCTGCGACCGCCTCGCCGCACCGCTGCTGGACGCGCTGTGGCAGCAAGCGCGCGCGGCCGCACCGCCCGCCGCGGGCGCCGCCCCATGAGCCGCGACCGCCCCGCGCCGCCGAGCGGCGACCGCCTGACCCTGATGCTCGACCTCGACGAGACCCTGGTCTACGCCAGCGACGTCGAACTCGGCCGCCCGGCCGACTTCCACGCCCTGGGCTACCACGTCTACCGCCGCCCGCACCTGCAAACCTTCCTCGACCACGTGCTGGCGCGCTACGACGTCGGCGTGTGGACGTCCTCGGGCCGCAGTTACGCCGAAGCCGTCTGCGCCGCGTTGTTCCCGCCGCAGACATTGCGCTTCCTGTGGTCGAGCGAGCGCTGCTCGATCAGCCGCGACTGGACCACCGGCGACTACCTCAACCGCAAGCGCCTGCAGAAGCTCAAGACCCACGGCTACCGCCTGGAACGCCTGATCGCGGTCGACGACACGCCGAGCAAGCACGCGCAGAACTACGGCAACCTGGTGTGCGTCAGCGAATACCTCGGCGAGGATCCGCACGACGACGAGTTGCTGCACCTGATCGAATATCTCGATGCGCTGGCCGACGCGGCCAACGTGCGCAAGATCGAGAAGCGGCGCTGGCGCGAGCGCGTCGCCGGCGCGCAGGCCGCGGCGAGGACTCAGGCGTGAAGAAATTGCGCGAATACTCCTGTTTCATGTACTTCCAGGTTGCCTCGCCCGAGTTGGCCACTGAGGTGCTCGCGTTGGGCTCGCGCTACCATTTCAGCCATCTGCTGACCCCGCCGCGCGGATCCGCCCCGTCGCACGCAGGCACGTGGTGGCTGGAGTTCGACTTCTCCGGCAGCGACAGCGAACGCCACCGCGTCCGCTTCCTGCTCGAACTGGCCGCGCTGATCGGCGAGGCCGACGGCGAAATGCGCTGCGGCTGGTACGACGACGAAGCCGACGGCAACGGCGACGAACGCTTCGAGTTCTACCGCATCGCCGGCGGCCGGTTGATCTATCAGTCGGGCCGGATCGAACGCGGCGCCGAGCGGGCCGTAACGTTCGACCCCTACTGGTGTCCGGAAGCCGAATTCCCCGACTAGCCCCCTGTAGGAGCGGCGCAAGCCGCGACCGCGACATCGCGCCTGCGACCCAAGCGAGGTTTCGCGGTCGCGGCTCGCGCCGCTCCTACAGGGGGCTGCATCGCGACCGGGCCGTCTCAATTTGCGCGTATAACCCGGGATAGGTTGACCTCTGTCCACAGACCCGGAGCCCCGGCCATGCCCGCCAGCCAATCCGTCGCCCTGCCCTTGCGCGGCCAGTTCCGCGCGCTGTACCAGCAGCTCAAGCGCGCCGGCCTGCTGGCGCGCACGCCGGTGGTGTTCTGCGAAGGCGATTCGTGGTTCTCCACGCCCTTGGCGATGAACCTGCTCGATTGGATCGTCTCACCCGCGCCCGAGGACGAAGCGCGCGGCGTGCCGCTGCTCGGCCACGGCGGGCTGTTCTTCCGCGCCGAACACAGCGGCGACTGCGCCGCGCGCAACCCCGACGCGCCCAAGCGCTCGATGTTCGTGCGCGACAACATCGACGACCTGATGGGCTGGTACGCGAATTTCGAATTCGACCTGATCCTGCTCAGCGCCGGCGGCAACGACTTCGTCGACGGCTTCCTGCGCCGCGCGCTCGGCAACCGCACCGGGATGAGCGCGCAGCAAGCGTTCCAGCGCGTACTCGACAGCGGTCAGTACGAGACCGTGCGCAAGGCCTACGCGCTGTTCCTGCAGGCGGCGATCGCCGCGCGCCCGGGCGTGCCGGTACTGGCGCACTCCTACGACTACCCGCAACTGATCGGCCGTCCCGGCGCGCTGACGCCGGGCAACATCGGCGTGGCGGCGCTGCTGAAGAAAAGCGTCGGGCCGTGGATCGGGCCGAACATCCTCGGCATCGTCGAAGCCGAGCGGGTCGCGTTCGTGCGCCTGCTGATCGACGGCTTCGAAAGCAACGTGCTGCGCGCGCTCAAGAACGACGCGCGTTTCGCCGCGACGTTCGATTACGTCGACCTGCGCGGCACGCTGAGCCAGCCAGAACAGTGGTTCGACGAGATGCATCCCACCGAAGCCGGATTCCACGCGCTGGCGACGAAGTTCCGCGGCGCGATGCTCGCCAAGCTGCCGGCGCCCAAACGCTGAAAGCCGTCGCGCGAGCGCCTGCGTCGACAACGAAAAAGGCCGGCGAATGCCGGCCTTTTTCGTCTTGGCTGCGAGCGGAACTTACTCCGACTCCCACCACATCCAGAACTCGTCCCACAGGCGCTTGAAGAACCCGCCTTCCTCGACCGCGGCCAGCGCCACCAGCGGACGCTGCGACACCACCTTGCCGTCGAGCATGACCTTGACCGAACCGATCGCCTGGCCCTTCTTGATCGGCGCGACCAAGGTCTTGGGCACGTCCATGCTCGGCTTGAGCTGCGGGTACTTGCCGCGCTGCACGGTCACCAGCAGCGGTTCGGCGACGCCGAGCTGCACTTCGGCGGCCTGGCCCTTCCACACCTTCTGCTTGGCGATGGCCTTGCCGGCGTCGTAGAGCTTGTGGGTCTCGAAGAAGCGGAAGCCCCAGTTCAACAGCGCCTGGCTGTCGCTGGCGCGCTGCGCTTCGGAGGTCGACCCCATGACCACCGAGATCAGGCGCTGGTCGCCGCGCTGGGCCGAGGCCATCAGGCAGTAGCCGGCCTTGGAGTGGTGGCCGGTCTTGATGCCGTCGACCGACGAATCGCGCCACAGCAGCAGGTTGCGGTTGGGCTGGGTGATCGGCCCGACCTTCAGTTCCTTGATCTTGTTGTACGAGTACGCGGTCGGGAAATCGTGGATCAGCGCGCGGCCGAGCAGGGCCAGGTCGTGCGCGGTGGAGTAGTGGTTCTCCTGCGACAGCCCGTGCGGGTTCATGAAGTGGCTGTTCTTCAGGCCGATGCGCGCGGCGTACTGGTTCATCAGCGCGGCGAAGGCGTCTTCGCTGCCGGCGACGTGCTCGGCCAGGGCGATCGCGGCGTCGTTGCCGGACTGCACCACCATGCCCTTTTCCATCTCCACCAGCGGCGCGGTCTGGTTGACCGCGAAGCCGGAGTAGCTGCCGTCGGTGGCCGCGCCGCCCTTGCGCCAGGCGTTCTCGGTCATCATCACCTGATCGGTGTCCTTGACCTTGCCGCCGGCCATCTCGGCGGCGATCACGTAGCTGGTCATGACCTTGGTGATGCTGGCCGGCTCGACCCGCAGGTCGGGGTTGTTGCTGGCCAGGATGTTGCCGCTGGCGGCGTCCATCAGCACCCACGCGGTGCCGGCGATCTGCGGCGGCGGCGGAACCGGCAGCGAGTCGCTGGCCGGCGGCTGCGCGGCGGCCGGAGCGGTCGCGGCGGCGGCCGGCTTGGCGGCGGGGGCCTGGGCCGAAGCCAGGCCGGCGACGGCGGTGACGAGGAAGGCCGAGGTCAGCGCGGCGAAGGCGGCCGCGCGCGGGACCATGCTCTTAAAGCGGGAACTCATTGTTGAACTGTCTCCGGGACCGGTACCGTGCCGGCCGCAAGGCTTGGAGGTCGGCGCCGCCGTCCTGGCGGCCACCGTCGAAAGTGGCGGGACCGTGCCTTCCTGCTGCGGTCCGCGAGCCGTGCATCGTGCCTGAGATGGGCAGCGCTTGCAGCCGCCGGCCGATTCGGCCGGCGGCGGGGGTTCAGTCGCGCACGCGTTGCGGCTGGCCGAAACCCAGACCGACGATGCGGGCGGCAAGTTCCGGCGCGGCCTCGGCCTGCAAGGGGCCGACCCGCAGGCGCCAGATCTTCTGGCCGTTGGCGGCGTTGCCGTCGAGCAGCCGCGCCGCGCCGATGCCGGCGCCGCGCAGCATGCCCAGGGCGCGGTCGGCGTTGCTGCGGGCGGAGAAGCTGGCGACCTGCAAGGTCACATCGCCCACGGACGGCGTATTGGCGGCGACCACCGCGGCGGCCTTGGCCGGGCTCGGCGGCGGCGGCGCGGCCGGCGGCGCCGGCAGCGCGGTCGCGGCGGCGACCGTCGGCGCAGCGCTGCCGGCCTTCTTCGCGGCCTTTTCGGCCTCGGCCAGAGCGCGCTGCTGGTCCTTTTGCTGCTGCGCCAGCAGCTTCTGCTGCTCGCGCTGCTGCTTCTCCAGGGCGCGCTTCTCGGCCTTGGTCAGGGCCTTGGCCGGCGGCGGCGCGACCGGTTGGCCGGTCGCCACGCGCACCTGGCGCGACTTCATCCAGGCGTCGAACTCGTCGGCCGTCATCGACTTGCCGTTCTGCATCATGTCGAAGCGGTAATCGTGCGGACCGGGCTTGCCGGCCGCGACCGTCGGCGCGGCGCTGGCGACGGCGGCCTTGACCGGCGCCGGCTGCCCGGTCGCCACCGTGGTCTTGACCGGCTCGGCCACGACGGGCGCGGGCTTGCCGGTCGCGACGGTCGTCTTGACCGGCGCGGCGGCCGCCGGCATCGGCGTCGGCTTGCCGGTGGCGATGCGCACGCCCGGCGGCAGTTCGCCGGCGTTGGCGCTGGCGATCGGCATCGCCGCGACCAGGCGGTCCATCGCGCTCGGCGTCTTGACCGGCGCGGGCGCCGGCGGCGGATTGTTGGCGGCGCTGGCGTACACCGGCGGCGGCGCCTCGCCCGGATGCAGCGCGCGCACCTCGACCCGGCCGGTGCCGCGCTGGGTGATGCCGAGCTTGACCGCGGCCGCGTAGCTCAGATCGATGACCCGGTCGTCGTGGAACGGGCCGCGGTCGTTGACCCGCACCGTCACCGACTTGCCGTTGTCCAGGTTGGTGACCCGGGCGAAGCTCGGCAGCGGCAGCGACTTGTGCGCGGCGGTGAAGGCGTACATGTCGTACACCTCCAGGTTGGAGGTGCGGCGGCCGTGGAATTTCTGGCCGTAGTACGAAGCGGTGCCGGTCTCGACGTAATCGTCGTGCGAATCGAGCACCTTGTAGGTCTTGCCGAGCACCACGTACGGCGAGCGGTTGCCGAACTGCGAGCGCGCCTCGGCGACCACGTCCGGCTCGGGGATGGAATCGACGTCGGGAATGTAATCCGGCGTGCTGTCCTTGACCCCCGGCGCGTACAGCCCGCCGGCCTTGTAGTTGCCGCGCTTGCTGAGGTCTTCCTGGGCCGCCGCGTACGGCGACTTCTTGCGCCCGCCGTGGGCCAGGGCCGAGCTGTGGACGCGGTCGCGGTCGGGCAGCGCCAACGCTTCGGAACTGGATTTCTTCGGGGAACTGGCGCAGGCGGCGAGCGCCAGCGGCAGCGCGGCGACGGCGAGCCGCCCGATCAGCTCGATCGGCGGCCGCTTCGCGCCGGCGCTCATGGGCGCGGCGCCTGCGGTTTGGCGGCGGACGCCGGCGCGGCGGCGGGTGCAAGCGGTGCGGTCGCAGTGGCCAAGGGATTCTCCCGTCCGGCGATCGCTTCCGCCAACTGATACACCGCCATGCCGTAATGCTTGGAGATGTTGTAGCGGGTGATCGCGTAGAAGTTGCGGAAACCGAGCCAATATTCGGGACCGTTCACACCATCGAGATTCAGCAGCGTCGCGGTCTCGTTCGGCGCCACCGGGGTCAGCGGACGGTAGCCGCGCGCGGCCAGATCCGTCAGCGAGTACACCGGGTCCATGCTCTCCGGTGCGAAGTCCTGCGCATTGCCGTCGCGGTTGGCGCGCGCGACCACCGGGCCGCCGCGCACCCAGCCGCCCTTCTTGACGAAGTAGTTGGCGACCGAGGCGAACACGTCGTCGAGATCGGTGAACAGGTTGCGCTTGCCGTCGTTGTCGCCGTCCACCGCGAACTCGCGATAGCTCGACGGCATGAACTGGCCCCAGCCCATCGCGCCGGCGTAGCTGCCGGTGAGAGTGGTGATGTCGATGCCTTCTTCCTTGCCGAGCGCGAACAGCTGGCCGAGCTCGCCGCGGAAGAACGCCTCGCGGCGGTTCTCGCGATCGAGCTTGGCCGGGTCGCCGCTGCGCGGGTAGGCGAAGGCCAGCGTGTACAGCGCATCGACCACGTTGTACTTGCCGGTGTTCTTGCCGAAGCTGGTTTCGACGCCGACGATGGCGACGATGATCTCGGCCGGCACGCCGGTCTGCGCCTGCACCCGCTCCAACTGCGCGCGATGCTCGGCGAGGAAGGCCTTGCCGCCGTCGATGCGCGCCTGGGTGATGAAGATCGGACGGTAATCGCGCCACGGCTTGCCTTCGGCCGGCCGCGACATCGCCGCGACGATGGCGTCCTTGATCTGCGCCTTGGCCAGCACCGACTCGATGTAGGCCGGGTCGATCCCGTATTGCCGCGCGGTGTCGCGCACGAACTGGGCGCGGGCCTGCTCCAGCGGCATCTGCACCACCGGCGCGGGCAGCGCGGGCGTGCCGACCACCGGGGTCGCCGGCTTGACCGGCGCGGGCGCCGGAGCGGCCGGCGGGGCGGCCTGGGCGGAAGCGATGGGCGCGATCGGCGCCTGCGTAGCGCAGGCGGCCAACGCGATCGTGAGCGCGCCGTACAGGGCGCAACGGGCGGTGTGGCGTCGGGTCATCGGCGCGAGAGTAGCACGCGAATGCGAGGCAAAAAACCTTGGCATTGCGGGACTTAACCGATTTTATTCATGTAGGGTTTGCGGAGTGGAGGCGCGCCGCGAGCGCCAGAAAGATGAACAGCCGGCACCCGGCGCGGGCTGCGCTCGGCCGGTTCGGCGCCGGTCGCGCCCGGCAGCGACGGGACGGACTTCGGCCTCCGCGCGCTCGTACCTGCCGCAGCGATCCGGCCGCAAAGCCTCGCGACCCGAGCCCCTCCACCCTCGCCGGAACTCCGCGCCCTCAGGCGAAAAACGCAACGGCCCGGAAACGCTCGCCGCGCGTCCGGGCCGCCGTGTCGCTGCCGTCGCCCGGCCTCAGCCGAACATCCGGTCCAGGATCGCGAACCGCTCCGGCATCAGCGCGCGCATCTGCGCCTCGTCCGGCGTGCCTTTGACCAAGTGATAAGTCATGTACGCCTCGGCGAAATCCTCGCCCGGGTCGATCCCCAGATCGCGGTCGACCGCCGTGCCGCCGTCGGGCACGTAGCGATCGTCGGCGTAATGCGTCGAGAACAGCTGATCCTTCTGCACCGCCAGGTTCCACTCCAGCGGCAGGCCGAACGGCCCGCTCGGCTGCTCGACCAGGTGCGCGGTCTCGTGCATGAAGGTGAAATCGAAATCCTTCTGCGCACGCGGATTGTCGGCGCCGTGCGGATTGACGTAGAACGCGCCGCCGCTGGCGTACATGTCGGCGCCGCTGTCGACCACGTTGCCGTGTTCATCGGTTTCCTTCGGCGTGTGCGGGTTCACCACCACCTTGTCGGTGGCCGCGATCGACGGCGACGGCTGCGCCGCCAGGCCCTTGGCGATCTGGTCGACGCTCGGATACGACTTGCCGTCCTCGCGCGCGTCGCCGGCCGGCACGATCACCTCGATCTCGCGCCCGTCGACGTGCACGGTGTACTTCAGCGCCGGCTCCTTGACGCTCTTGTCCGGCTCGGTGCCCGACGGAAACTCGTAGTCGACGCTGTCCGGCCCGCTGATCTCGTACGGCTTGCGCCGGCTGTCGGCCACGCCCGAATCCGGCGCCGCGTCGCGCCACAGGTCGGTCGGCCGCGCCTCGGTCAACAGGAATTTGCGCAGCGCGCCGCTGTCGCCCAGGTCGATGCCGTCGAGCTTGCCGCGCGCGGCCTGCGACACCGCGGTGTCGTAGCCGAACAAGGCCAGGGCCTGCTTCTGCTGGTCTTCGTTCAAGCCGCGGAACGCCGGCGAATCGGTCAGCGTGCCGAGCTGGTCCAGCGCCTGCGCATCGCCGGCGTTGCGGTGCATCGCCAGCGCCGCCTGCACCTGGGTCTGCGCCGGCAGGTCGTCGGGCAAGCGGCCGAGCGCGTCCTTGAGCGTCTGCGGAATCGCGATGTCCTGGCGCGCGGCGGCGATGTCCTCGCGGCCGACCGCGCCGTCGGCGCCGCCGAGCCCGGCGGCCGTGTCGAGCAGGCGCTGGTCGAGTTCGCCCGACTGCACGCTGGTCCATGCGCCGTCCGCATCCTCGCGCGAAATCGTACCGTCGACGTCGCCGCGCCCCGCGCCGACATCGAGCAGGCTGCGCGCGGCCTTGCTGTCGAGCAGGAACTGCGCGGCCTGCGCTTCGTCCTGCGAGAACTTGCCTTCGGCGTTGGCCGCGACCACGCGCAGGTCGTCCAGGCCGACCCGGCCGTCGGGCAGCGGCAACCAGCCCGGCTGGGCGGTGTCGAAGTCGGCGAAGTGGTCGCGCACGATCTGGATGGCGCGGGCGGCGTCGATGCCGCGGGGATCGATGCTCATGGTCGGTCCTGAATGATGAATGCGCTGTCCGCGCGCGGGCCATACGCCGCACAGCTTGCCGCCGCGCAGCCTGCGGCGGCATTAGGACTGGCCCTAGGTCGCGCGGGCGATTCAGGCCTCGCCGCGACCGCACCGCTGTTCAGTCGCCGCGATTCGCGTTGCCGATGGTCAGATGCAGCGGCGGCTGCGGCTCGCGCGGCAGGCCGAGTTCCTCGCGCAGCGCCAGCAATCGCCCGCAGCGCACCGGGCACCACACGAAGCCCTCGGTCTCGCGCACCGCCGGGTCGTACTCGAACTCGACCGTTTCGCCGTCGCAGCGCTTCCACAACGCCTCGTGCGGCGGCCGCTCGCCGCGGATCGCCGAGATGTGCGCGCCCCACAACGGGGACTGCAACGCGCGCGTGCGGCGATGCCCGAGCAGGAACTGATGGCGCAGGTAACGGCCGAGTTCGGGATCGCAGTCCACGATCAGCCACCACTGCGTGCTGCCGCCGTCGCGGCGGGTGTGGCCGGTTTTGCCGAGAGCGGGGCTGTAGCGCAGGGTGCCGGTGGCGGTCAGGAAGGTGTCGCTCATCAGGATTTCATCGCCGCAGCGCACGCTCCATCGCATTTTCGCCGCCGCTCCGTGCGCCGTCTACGCATCGCCGAACCAGCGGCGGTGCATCGCCTTCAGGAATTCGGGTTCTATCGGTAAACCCGAAGCAGAGCCGATCACCGAATCGATGCCGCAGGCCGGGCACAGCGCCGTAGTTCCGATCTCGTCGGCAGCATCCGGCGCTACATCGATCCATTCGTGCACGGCCTGCGGCGGGAAGATCCGCAGGCAATAAAAACAGCCGCAGCGTTCGCTGGCCAGCAATTCATCGCGATGATTGACGCTGCGGGCGTGGGCCAGTTGCAAGTCTGGGCTAATGACGCGTCCATGCCAGGGCTTACGGAAACACCCGAATCATCGCCGCCGCCCTCGCCCTGTGCAATCGCTGCCGAGCGCTGTAAACCGATTCCGCCTTGCCCGTATCCAGGACTACCGTCGCCCGTCCTACGCCCGGAGCCCGCATGAACGCCCTAGCCCGCAGTCTGGTCCTCGCCGCCGCCCTGGCCGCCAACGTCGCCTACGCCGACGCGCCGGCGCCGAAACCGGTCAAACCGAGCAACCGCGCCGAAGCCGTCGCCATCGTCGCGCAAGCGCGGCAGATCGCGACCCCGAACGGGATCGACCGCAGCGAAAAAGTCCGCATCGGCGGCATCGAGCAATGGATCTCGATCCGCGGCAACGACCGCCGCAACCCGGTGCTGCTGGTCGTGCACGGCGGCCCCGGCTACGTGTCGATGCCGATGAGCTGGTGGAACGGCCGCGGCTGGGAGGAGTACTTCACCGTCGTCCACTGGGACCAGCGCGCGTCCGGCAAGACCCACCTGCTGACGCCGGAAGACCGGATACGTCCCACGCTCACGGCCGAGCGCATGATCGACGACGTCGGCGAGATGGTCGCCTGGGTACGCAAGGACCTGGGCAAGGACAAGATCTTCCTGCTCGGCCATTCCTTCGGCAGCTACGTCGGCCTGGAGACCGCGCGCCGGCACCCGCAGTGGCTGCACGCCTACATCGGTGTCGGCCAGGCGACCGACTCGCCGGAGAGCGAGCGTCGCGGCTGGCGCTTCGCGCTGGACGCCGCCCAGCGCGACGGCAACGCCCAGGCCGTGCGCGAACTCCAAGCGCTGGCGCCTTACTCCGCGCCGGGCCATCCGCCGACCATCGAGCAGATCTACGCCCAACGCAAATGGGTGGCGCACTACGGCGGCGTGATGGCGTATCGCCGCGACAACCGATCCGACAGCGATCTGGCCAAGCTGTCGCCGGACTACAGCGACGAGCAGTTGCGCGCGCTGTGGCAGGGCAACGAGTTCGCCACGCCGATCCTGCTGCCGCCGCTGCTCGCGCACGACATCGGCGCGAACAAGACCCTGGACTGCCCGCTGATCCTGCTGCTCGGCCGCCACGACACCAACGTCAGTTCCGAGGTCGCCGCCGAGTGGTTCGCCCAGGTGCGCGCGCCGGGCAAGGACCTGGTCTGGTTCGAGCATTCCGCGCACATGCCGATGACCGAGGAACCGGGCAAGTTCCTGCTGGCGCTGGTGGACAAGGCGCGGCCGTATGCGCAGAAGGCCGGCGACGCGGCGCCGTAAGCGCCGTGCGTGCTCAGCGCCGCGGCGGCTTGCCGCGCGCGCCCTTGGAACGACGCAAGGTCAGCGCCTTGCGCAGCGGCGTATCGCCCTGCTTGCGCCAACCGTGGCGGCGCGTCGCCGCCACCGTCGATTCGACCGCCTCGGCATCGGCGGGCTCGCTGCCCGACAAGGCCGACAGTTCCTGATGTACCGCCTTGCGATAGGACTGATTGACCCAGCGCTTGCGCCGCGCGATCGCGGCGCGCGCGCCCCACGGGCTCTCGGCGACCGTGTTGCGGCAGTCGCGGTCCAGGCTGAGTTCCTTTTTCTCGCGCGGCGTGCGGCGTCGCTTCTTCATCGGTCGGCTCCGGCGTCCAAGAGCAAGCGCATCTGCGCATTCGGCACTTCGACCCCGCGCACCACCGGCCGCCGCTGCGCCACCGTTTCGAAGCCGTAGCGGGCGAAGAACGGCTGCGCGGTGCGGCTGACGTGCGAATGCAGGCTGCGCAGCCCGCGCTCGCGCGCCTGCGCGAGCACGTGGCCCATCAAGGCGGCGCCGACGCCGCGGCGGGCGTAATCGGGCGAGACGTAGAAGTGGTCGATCAGGCCGTCGTCCTGCAGATCGGCGTAGCCGGCGATGGCGCCGTCGAGCTCGGCCACGAACGGATGCAGCGCGCGCACGCGTTCGATCCACTGCTCGGCCTGCGCCGGCGTCCAGTGCGCCGGCGACCACGCCTCGATCTGTTCGGCGCGGTAGTCGCCGGCCGCGGTGACGCGCACGGCGGCGCGGAAGATCGCCAGCAAGGCCGGCGCCTCGCCGGCGCGGCAGGCGCGCACGCGCATCAGCGCCGGCCGGCGCCGGCGCCGTGGGCCTGCGCCAGCGCCATCAGCGCGGCCTCCTGCGCCGCCGACAACGCGCGCAGCGGAATCGTGTGGGCCTGCCTCGGCCCGAAGAACAGCAACAAGAACCCGCCGACCCGCCTGATCCGCACGATCTGCGGCCACGCGTGGGAGTGCTGGAACGCGCTGGTCCACACATGCACGCCGGCGGGATCGAAGGCGTAGTTGAACGGCTCGCGCATCGGCCGCGCCACGGCCAGCGCGCCGAAGCCGCTGATCGCCATCAGCACCGGCATGAACGCGAAACAGAACGCCACCAGCCGCCACATCGGCGCGCCGGCCGGCAAACCGGAGACCAGCGCGAACAGCGCCAGCACCACCCCGATCACCGGCCACGCCAGCCCGAACACCAGGAACAAGGTGCGCTGGAACATCATCAGCGCGGCCAGGCGCATCTGGTCCCAAGTGCTGAGCGAAAACGAAAGACGAAGATCCTGGGGCTGTTCCATAGCGACGGGGGAATGAGTGGAAACGCGGCGGGACGCGGGGCGCGCGATCCTGCGCGCCTTCGCGGCAACGCCGGGGCGGCGCCGGGGCCGGGCGCGGGCCCGGCCTCCCGTGTGGGCGGCCAGTGTACGTGGCCGCGGGCCCGCGGTCGAAATCGCCGGCGGCCGCGGCCGGGCCGCCCGCTCCGGCGCGAGGCGGCCTTACTTCGAAGTGTTCAACGCCACCGCCGCGCGGATCAGCGCCTGCAAGGCCTTGCCGTCGAGCGTGTCGCCTTCGTGGATATCGATGGCGCGGCGGGTGTTGCCGTCGAGGCTGGCGTTGAACAAACCCTTCGGGTCCGGCAACGACGCGCCCTTGGCGAAAGTCAGCTTGACCGCGGCCTTGTAGGTCTCGCCGGTGCACAGGATGCCGGCGTGCGACCACGTCGGCACGCCGCGCCACTTCCACTCCTCCACCACCTGCGGGTCGGCCTCGTGGATCAGCTTGCGCACCTTTGCCAAGGTTTCGCCGCGCCAGTCGGCGAGTTCCTGGATGCGTTCGTCGATCAACTGCGAGGCGGCGACATCGGCTGCGGGCGCCTTCGCGCCGGTGGTCTTCTTCATGGACGGCTCCCCTATTCGTGATGGGACGGTTCGCGCGCGGCGCCCCCACGCCGCGCGCGGCTCACATGCGTTCGCCGGGCAAACGGCTGGCCTGCGCGATCCAGCCGGCGAGCAAGTCCTCGTCGAACGGATCGTGCTCGTGGATAGGGTGATAGCGCACGTGCTCGATCTTCGACGGCTGCGCCGGCACCGGGTCCAGCGCCGCGCCGCGGAAGAACGTGATCTTGAGGTAACGGTCGAAGCAATGCATGGCGAGGAACCAACTGCCTTCCTCCACCCCATACAGCGGCGTGTTCCACTTGACCGCCTTGCGCACGCCGGGAACCGTGCGCTCGACCAGCGCGTCCAGGCGGCGGCCGAGTTCGCGCTTCCAGCCGGGCATCGCGGCGATGTAGGCCTGCACCGGCGCGTCGCCGAAACCCTTGGGTATCTGCGGATTGCCGCCGGAGAGCAGCTTGGGTTTCGCCGCGCCGGCAGACGCGGGTTCCGCCGCGGCCTTCTTGGCCGCCGCTTTCTTGACCGCGGCTTTTGCAGCGACCTTTTTCGCTGGTTTTGCAGAGGGCTTGGAAGTCTTGCCGGTCATCGTGCGAGCTCCAACCAAGAGACTTGCAGGGACGGAAGATACTCCATTTCCCCAGGGCGCGAAGTCGCGTTACTCGTCCATCCGGCGCACGTCGGCTGCGGTCATGGCGACGCCCCAGGGAACTCGCCCACCCGCACTTCCGTACGCACAGTCAACACCAGCTTGCCCTCGTGATTCTCCGCCAGCTGATAACCGCGCATATCGTCGGCGCCGCCCGCCATCTTCGACAGCATGCTGCGCGCCATCGGGTACTGCGGCTCGCCGCCGTCGTTGGGCTCGGACCACTGCTGGGTCAGGCTGTGCACCGAGCGCAGATCCAGCCCGGCCGCCGCGGCGATCAGCTTCGCCTGCCGCATCGATTCGGCCACCGCCTCGCGCAGCAGCGCGTCGCGCTCGGCGCTCATCGCGCCGTACTCGCGCCGCAATCCCTTGAGCGTGATGCCCTTGAGCGCGGCCAGCCCGCCCAGCGCCTCGGGCAAGGACTGCGGCGGTACGTCGCGGATGTCCAGATCGATCTCGACGGACGAACCGGAAAACCAACGCTCGCCCGCAGCGAAGGTCAGCGAGTCTATGCGGATCTTGTCCTCGGCCACGCCGAGGCCGCGCATAAGCTCCTGGATCGCGATCAGTTCCTTGCTCTTGCGCACCGCGGCCATCGAGCCGACCGAGGCGGTGCCGATCACATGCACTTGCAACGCGATGCCGATGGGCTTGACCCAGGTTTCGCGGGTGACTTGGGTTTCGATGCGGTCGGGAAACTGCTGCATAAATCGTCCATTGATCGGCAAGGGAAACAGAGGCGTGGGCGGATCGCTGTCTGCACGCTACGGCAAACGGCGCGCAGACATCGCGCTCAGGCGGATGGCTCGTCCGCGTCCATCCAGATGTTGCGCAACGAACGCAGATACAGATCGGGCTCGTCCTCGAACAGCAGCGTGCGCTCGCCTTCGGCCAGAATCCCGTTGGCGATCAGCGCATCCACCACCGCGTCGGTGACTTCGGCATACGCGTCCAGATCCGCGAACGAACCCGACGCGAACGGCCAATCGGCCGAGTCGTCGCCGACGAAGGCGACCGCATCGCCGGGGTGCTCCATCAGATACCACGCCACCAGCGCCGCGGCCGCCGGGTGGCCGGCGATTTCGCGCTTGCTCGACACCGGCAAGCGGGCGAACAAAATCCGCTCCTTGCGGGTGACGTTGACCAGGGTGTAGCGGGCTGGCATGCGGCGGTGCTCAGGTTTCATTGGCGCGACGCCAACAGGGTTGTTCGGGCTTCACGGGAAACCCTGGTTTCGATGCGGCCGGCAATCGCAATCGCGAAGTCTGCGGCGGCAGAAGCAAAGCGGATGCTACCGCCGAAACCCGAAACGTCGCCAATGACGGATCACGGACCGGCCTTCAAACCCGGAAGCCGGCACCATTCCACCAACTGCTCATAGGTCAGGCCGCGATCGGCGAAGAACGCCGCCTCCTCCCGCAGCAATTTCTCGGCCTCGTCCCATCGCCCCATCGCATACGCGTAAATCGCCGGGAACCGCCAAGGCATCGCCGGGACCCAACCGGTGGCTTCGAAGTCGCTCAGCGTTTCGACACGGTCGAGCCGGGACAACACGCCGTCGACGACGAAGCCGCAGAGTTTCTCCGACATCTCGACGATATCGACGCGCTCATCGACCTGCCAGGTCGGCGGGGAACCCTCGACCAGCCCTCTCAAGTCGGAGAAGAATTCGCAATTGCCGGGACCCGGCAACCTCGGCGGCTCTTGCCCCCGGATCCGCTTGATGGCGTCGAACATGACCGCGACCGATACGCCGAACATCCCTCGGTCGTCCGAGTTCCACGAGGAAAGATCAAGGCGTATCACTTGCCCGGTTTCGCCATGACGGCGCGTGAAAACGAAACCCTTCTTGCGGAATCCGCGCGTCTTGAGCTCGCCCGCCAGACGATGATCGACTATGGCGGCGATGATGTCCCTGGCTTTCGGCGCTTTTCGCGGGACGCCGCCGGCGTTGGGCCTGGAGCGCTGATCGTCTTCGTTCACTATGCAATCCCTTGCCAAATCAGGCCGAACGGCCATTCATCAACCTACCGCAATCCCAAGTCAGTATTTCGACTTTTCCGCATCGGCGACCCGCATCCGCTCCGCGAACTGGCGCAGAAACGGCCGGTTGTCCTGCAAGGCCTGCGTCAACAGTTCCTCGAACCGCGCCGACCCCAACTCGCGCAAACACTCCAACGCCGACATCCGCGCCCATTCCTGATCGTCGTCGTCGCGATGCCACGCCGCCCAGGCCAGCTCCTCGGCCGCGCGCACGCCCAGGCCGGCCAGCGAGCGGATCGCGCGGCGGCGCACGTACTCGCTGCGGTCGCCGGCCAGCGCGAACAACAGCGCCTGCGCTTCTTCGTCGCCGCTCAGATGGCCCAGCTCCACCGCCAATTGCCAACGCGCGTCGCTCTCGCCGTGGGCGAGCGCGGCGCGCGCGAGAAAGCGCAGCGTGCCGGGACGGCGCTTGCGGATTTCGCGGACCAGATATTGCGCGTCGTTGTCGCGCGCGATGGCGTACAGCACATGGCCGGTCTCGGCCTCGGACCAGCCGCGCGGATGGCGGCCGACGACCCAGTCCAGCACCGCGCGGTGCCACGCCGGCCACTGGCTGTAGTCGCACTCCCACTGGCCCTCGCGCGGGCCGAGCCCGCCGCCGGCCCATTCGCGGAAACGGGTGGTTTCGATGGTCAGATCGGTCATGGCGGCGCGACGGCTCCGTGCTGGCGCTGGCCGCCAGCTTAGCGAAAACCCGGCGCCGTCGTTGCCGCCGTCCGCGTCCCGCCTCACCGCCCCTCACGCTGCCAAACCAATCACATCGGCCGCCCGCGCCGCGCCCCTACCATCGCCCACGGCGGCCCATCGCGCCGCCATGCACAGCCAGGCCAGTCCCTCGCGCGCAAGCGCCGTCGCCTACGGGCCGCACTCGCGGCGCGCGCCGTCCGTCGTCCCCCACCGGAGAAGACCATGAGCCGCAGCCTTCCGATGTTGTGCGTTGTCGTCCTGCTCGTCGCCGCGTTCGCCGGCGATGCCCTCGGCAAGAAGAACGTCGTGCGCCAGCTCGGCGGCGCCTGCGGCGAAGACTCCGACATCGTCGCCACCTGCGATGCCGGTTTGCATTGCAGCAACGGCAATTGCGCGATGAACAGCTTCCTCTCCGACGCCTCGCGCAGCTGCCGCGACATCATGATCAAGGCCGGCGTGATCGGCTCGCGCGACACCGTCGCCGTGCACGACGGCTTTTGCTACAAGAGCTGCGACGGCATGTACGAACTGGCGATGGACGCCACCCCGGTCACCGAGCGGCTGATGCGTCAGGCCCAGGTCGGCTCGCAGGCGTTCGCCGACGAATTCGCCAAGCTGTCGGCCGGCGACAAGGCCAAGTTCAAGGCGGCCGAAGACAAGTGCAACTCGTGCGGCAAGCAATGCACGATCGGCGCCAGCTTCCTCGGCCGCGGCGGCTACTGAGCGTCGCCGCACAACGCAACGACGGCTACGGCAGGCCGGCCAGCGCGCCGGCCACGAACGCGCCGTGCACGGCGGCCGCCGACGCGGGCAACGCGTCGGCGGCGCCGTGCGCGCACTGGCCGGTGTAGACCCGGAACCCCTCGCGCAACGGCGCCGCGTGGCGCGCGGCCAGCGCCACCGGATGCTCGACCCGCACGCCCGTCCACGAACGCTGCGCCCGCTCGACCCAGTGCAGCGCCGCCGGCATGCGCGCCTGCGCCTGCCGCGCATCCTCCGGCGCGAACCGCAGCGCCGCCCCCGTCGAGGCCATGGCCAACGCATAGACCATGAAAGCCGGCCGCACGGCCTGGATGAAATCGCTCGACGTCAGCATGGGGGTGGCCTCGATGGGGGTGCCATCGCACGCTATCGCCGGGCCCGGGCGGGCGCGGGGATTAAATGTCGAGTGGGGGAATCGGGGGGCGAACGGCCGTGAGGGCGGGCGAGCGGCGCGGCGGTTCGGGGGCTGGCGCGAGGCTATACGCCGGACCTTGAGCCCATCCGCTCAGAAGTTCAGCCACACCCACAGCGCCAGCGCACAGCAGGCCAAACCCGCCAGCGCCGCGATTCCGATATCGCGCAGCAACGGCCGCGACACCCCGTCCGCGCCCGCGCCGGGGCCGCGCGTCGCCGCCCGTGCGAGGTGGCGCGACCGCACCCAGCCTTCGGCGAAGCACGGCGCGGTCATCAGGATCAGCCCGGTCGCGATCGCCAGCGGCGGTTTGCCCTCGCTCAGCAGCAACGGGCCGACGAGCAGCCAGAACATAGCGACGGTTGCGATGTGACCGAGTCGGTTCATGGGACCGATCCTAACCCACCGCTCCCCGGCTCCGCCGCCAGCGAACGCAGGTAATGCGTAGGCGCCACACCGACGAACCGGGTGAACGCGGCACTCAACGCATTCGCCGACCCGTAGCCCACCCGTTCGGCGATAGCCGTCAGCCCGTCCTGCCCTTGGCGCAGAAAATTCTTCGCCAACGCCATCCGCCACGACAGCAGATACTCCATCGGCGCCACGCCCATCGCCCGGTTGAAGCGCTCGTAAAACGCCGACCGCGACAACGCGGCCTCCTGCGCCATCGAAGCCACCGTCCAACTGCGCGCCGGCTGCTCGTGCAAACGCCGCACCGCTGCCGCCAGCCGCGCATCGGCCAGACAGCGCAGCAAGCCCGGCGACGCGGCGGTGCCGGACGACGAACGCAGCGCTTCGATCAGCATCACTTCCAGCAGCCGCGCCAGCACGACCTCGCGCGCCGGGCGCTGATGGCGCGCTTCTTCGCTGACCAAACGCACGATGGCGCCCAGGCGCGGATCGCCGCGCACATGGATCAGCTGCGGCAACAGCGACCGCAGCAGCGCGGCGTCCGGCGAGCCGAAGCTCAGGTGGCCGACCAGCGCGCTCAGGTTCGGCGGCGCGTCGGGATCGCCGTGCCGGACTTCGCCGTCGCGCACGCTCGCCGCATCCGGATCGGGGCCGTCGTCGCCGGCCGGCCCGCCGCCGGACAGCACAAAGCCCGACAGCGCCGGGACCAGCACGAAATCGTCCGGCGCCAGCTCGACCGCGGCCCCGCCCTCCACCTGCAGCGAGGCCGCCCCCTCCAGCACCACGCAATAGAAAGGCCGCTCGCCCCCCGGCCGGCGCACGCGCCAGGCGCCGCCGCCGCTGACCACCTTGGACAGCGCCGCCTTGGGTTGCAGCAGCGAGACGACTTCGGCGAGGGGATCGGTCAAGACCGGACGATCCATGGTGTTTTACGGATATTCGACTATGTAGCGTCCGGCAGCGGCTGTCTACAGTGGCGACTCCCGCCCCGCCCTTCGCCTTCGGGGAAGCGGCGTGGCCCTCATCCCCAGGAGCCGCCCCATGAGCGAACCGACGATCAAACCCGACCGCGCCCCGGTCCCCGCCGCCACCCCGACCCTGTCGTTCAACCCGGTCCGCTTCGACGTGCCCGGCCGCCTCGCCCCGCTGGAACTGCGCGTCACCGCCCCGGCCAGCGGCGACGCGCTGCCGATCGTGCTGCTGTCGCACGGCCACGGCAGCTCCAACTACCTGTCCTCCACCCGCGGCTACGCCCCGCTGGTCGACTTCTACGCCGCGCACGGCTTCGTGGTGATCCAGCCGACCCACCAGGACTCCAAGACCCTCGCGCTCGACCCGACCGGCCCCGAAGGCCCGCTGTTCTGGCGCTCGCGCGTGCAGGACCTGCGCGACATCCTCGACCGCCTGGACGCCCTCGAAGCCGCCGTGCCGTTCCTGGCCGGGCGCCTCGACACCACCCGCATCGCCGCCGTCGGCCATTCGCTCGGCGGCCACACCGTCTGCATGCTCGCGGGCATGCGCATGACCGCAGCCAACGGCGAAACCGTCGACCTGATCGAACCGCGCCTCAAGGCCACCGTGGTGTTCGGCGGCCCCGGCGACGGCGCGGATCTGGCCGCGTGGGCGTCGGAAAACTACCCCGAACTCAAGGGCAACGACTTCGCCCCCATGACCCTGCCGATGCTGGTCGTCGCCGGCGACAGGGACTTCCACCCGTTCTTTTCCGAACGCCAGGACTGGCGCGCGGACCCGTATCGGCTGAGCCCGGCGCCGAAGACGCTGTTGACCGTGTTCGGCGCCGAGCATCTGTATGGCGGCATCAGCGGGTACGACGCGAAGGAGACCACCGACGAGGATCCGCAGCGGTTGGCGGATATGCAGCGGTTGAGCTGGGCGTACTTGCGGTCGGCGTTGTATCCGCAGGATTCGGCTTGGCCGGCGGTGGTGGAGGAGTTGGCGAAGGCCGACAAGCCGGTGGCTGCGGTGCAAAGCAAGTAAGGCGGGTTGCGGGTTGCGGCGGTGGCGAGTGCCGGCTACCCAGGCGCAAGCCGCGCCGCCTTGGCCGCAAGCCATCGCGGCTTGCGCGCGACGCGCCGATACCCGCCCGCAAGCCCGCGCAGGTTGCGCGCGACGTATTTGGCTTGCGCGCAACGTCCGAAGCGTTGCGCCCGCAAGCCAAAACGGCTTGCGCGCAAGCCGTTTCGCACCAAGCGCAAGCCGCCGCGCCTCAAGCGCAGGCCAAACGGCTTGCGCGCAACGCTCGACGCCTTGCGAACGCAACACGTGAACCGTCGCGCGCAAGCCTCCGCAGCTTGCGCGCGAAGCGAATCGCCTTGCGGCCGGGATGCGCGGGCTTGCGGCCGGGGCGGCGCGGCTTGCGGGCGAGCCAAAACCGTCCGACCGCGACCCAAAAAGCCTTGCGCGCGACGCCTTCCGGCTCGCGCGCAAGGCTTTTTGGCTTGCGATCGGCGCGGCCCGGGCCGACGCCCTGTCTCGCCGCAGCAACGGCGAGACAGGGCGAGCCGCAACCGCCCCGCCCGCTACCGGCGCAAGGCCCCCACGCGTCAGTGCAGACGCCGCGACGGCGCCGGCCCCGCCCCCTCGTCCCCGACGGGCGACCACACACAGGCATCCATCACCGGATCCAGCCGCCGCGCCAGCGCCTGGAACACCTCCCGCAGCAAGCGATGGTCCTGCCCGGCGGGATAACCGATTTCGACCAACACCTCCGGCTGCAAAGTCCGCACGATCCCGTGCAACTCCTGCTGGAAAGCGGAAAGCGCTTTGAACGCGTCAACGGGCATCACCACCCCTTCGTGCGGGGGCGTGGAGTCGGATTTACGGGGCATACGCGGCACTCCTGTCCTTGAGCGGAAAACCCGCGCGGCGCGGCGTGCGGCCGGCGGGGTGTCGGGAGGCTCTAACCGCTCGAAGCCGGCGGGCGTATTCCCCTTGCGGGTCTTGTATTAGCCGCCCTCCCGACGCAGGAAGCCGCATCGGCATGTCTAAACGTCAGACATGAAAAACCCACCGTTTACGTAAGGTGGGTACCGCTTCGAGCGGAGATTAGAGGCTCCGTGATCGGGACTTTGCGGAGCCATCCAACGACCGTCAATCAGACACGTCCGAATTTATCCGTCAAATACGTATCACTACAGAGGACATTCCGGAAGCTTTAGTCTGGTGACGACAATCTCCGCTCTCGACCCAAAGCGGACGCATTTGGCTCTGATGCTACCGGGAAAGCGGGGATAACCTCTCCGCAGAGGGCAAGCCCGCCAGGAGAGTGGATTTTGACGATCCTCAACATCTTCGTGCGACCCGATCGAGCGTTGATCGGAATGGACACCACCGTTGTCAACAGTCAAGGGGGCAAGAGCTTCGAAGCGAACAAGTTCGGAGTGTTGCCGGAGTCGGGGCTCTTCATGGGCTGGCGTGGAGATACCGCGGCGGGCGCCATTCTCTTCGCGGAGTGCCTTGCCGCTCAGTGTTACATCGATTTCGATGTGATAGAGCCCGAGATGCCCCGCCTCATCGTGGAAACTCTCAAGATTCGCCACCAGCAACGAATTGATCAAGGCGCCCCTCCGGAAGTGCTGTCGTCTCCCCACTGTCACAATATTCAAGTCGGCCTAGTCGGTTGGTCGAAAAGTGCAGGACGAATGCGAGGTATTCTGTTCACCAAGCAAGGCGAAGCCGGCGACGTCGGCGCTGAGCCAATCTCGGCTACCGGAATAATTGCACCTGGTGACATCATCGCCCCATCCCTGCGCAAGCCGGTTTCTAGCGTTGCTGCGATGGAGCGCGTAGCGCGTGCACAGTACAACGCCGCCAAGGCGAAGGGTGACTCGCTTGGTGGCGGATTTGGTGGGGCGCTTCTGCTGATTGAACTCGAGCGGGATCAGGTCCGGATCCGGCGTCGACGCATATTCGAGAAGCCGGTAGGTTGATGGCTAGTCGTCGATCTGCATTAGCGACCAAATCCCGCCCATAACTCTACTGACCTCGGCGTAATAGCTCACCAGCCAACCATATCGATGATCGCCATTTGTAGAGTGGCTGCGCTTGGCGGAGCAGTGGGGCAACCTCTTGGGTGAGCCAACCTGAAACCCGTAACGAAGGGCTGGAATTCGATGGAGGTTAGGGCAGGGCAGCTTTCGACCCAAAGCGGACATCCGCCGAAGCGCACGCTCCGCACCCTGCTGGGTCCGGCTATACGTCGGCTTGATGGCCGGACCCAGCGGACCTAAGATCGAGCGGTATCAAGGGGATAGCCCACCATACGGTGCGCTGTGATAAGTCGTATAACCGGACCCCGGGATCCGGCCACTAGGTAGTTAGGCCCCATGGCGACAACTAAACCGCTCACAGAAGAAGAGCTAGTCGCGCACAGGCGCGGCAAGTGGTCTGTAGCCGGAGTACCGCATCTCGGCTGGGCTTGCGTAGATATTGAGGATCTTGGAGAACCGCAGATCGATTGTGAGATGTGCGAGTCGCAGACTATTCGCTACGTCCATCACATGGAGCACCCAGATTACCCGGACGTTCTTGAGGTTGGGTGTGTATGTGCCGGTCACATGGAGGGCGACGTAGCGGCCTCACGAGCCCGTGAAGCATCTATGAAAAGCCGCGCAGCAAAGCGCAAGCGTTGGACTTCGCGTGCTTGGAAAGTTTCGGCAAAAGGCAATCCACATATCACTTCGGATGGATTCCGTATTACCGTTTACCCGCGCGGCGACGGTTGGGCCTACACCCTGGCGGCACTAGATAATTCAACTGTCTTACACGCTCGTCGCAACTACAAGTCTCCAGCCGAGGCCAAACTTGCTGCCTTCGACCACATCACCCGTCTGCAATCCAAAGATGGGGCATAACAATTCATTCAAGCCGAACCCGCTTCGCGGGTCGGCTTAATTCAGGCGTTAGAAGGCGCTCAAGATGGACCTATCTCGCGCTCAATTAGACGCATTTCGAGGGCTCCACTACTTCCATGAAAACTTGAATATTCACATCAAGTCCTCCACTGCCGGGATCATATTGCTTGCCGACGCCGCCAGCACAAACATCGATCCTCGCCACCTGGGTGAACTGATAAGAAGATCTCATCCGGCGTGGAATTCCCCACCTGTGCATCAACTCGATCTTGATATCTACAAAAGAATCTACTGCTCTGTAGGCGCGTATGCCATCGTGGCTATCTTCTCTGCACTTGATGACTTCCTGACCGGCTTGGAAGCAGATATTTCTCGATTTGAAGCAAAGGGAAATCCTGTAGCGAGACAACCGAAAGTCGCTGACAATGACCAAGCCGAGCCGATTGAGACCCTTTACAACCGCTACTCTTGGCCTACGACCGGAATCACATCCATACTCCCTGCACTAAAATACTTTCGACTGATTCGCAACTGCCTCGCCCATAGATCCTCACGTGCTTCTCTCGCACTTTCTGACCACTCGAAAGATCAAGCTTTTCAAGCTGGCATGAAGGGGCTACTTGAGCGCACCACCCCCTCAGCTCCAACTTACGAGCGAAACGAAGAAATATTCGTTGATCCTACTCTAGCGATTTGCTGCTCTGACGTAATCAGAACCATCGCTGCAGACTGCAATCAAAAGTGTTTGAAGCTTCTCGGGATAGATGGATTTCTACGTCTAGTGTGTCAGAACCTAGACAACCCACAAAAATGCTCCACTGCCGCCTACAAATCGCCAGAGGCGGTTCTTAATCTAGCCTTGATTGAGCGATACAGAGTCGGTGTCACAGACAAATACGAAGCACCTAAAGAAGTGCAGCGCCTAGGATTGTGGAAAGATTTCTACAAATCCTTTCAAACCAATTACAAGACATGAGTGCTCTCTGACAGTTCATGCGAGCCGATTCTGTTTGCGGCTCGGCTTAATTCAAGCATTAGACCACTCTAATGGAGATTGTGTGTACTCGTACGATCAGAAGCCGAACACCCAGTTTTCCGACGCCGCCCAGACGAGCATTCAGGCAATTCGCGAGTCGGAGTATTCGGTACTCGTTGGCCGCAACAATTGCGGCAAATCGTTTTTTCTCAAGACTCTGGCTCAGCAGTGGGGAGTCAAGGCATCGTATATAGGCCCGGCCCGCTACCAGAATTTCAATGTGCTCGGAAGCTATACGCCTAACCGAAATCGGTTAAGCGAGCGATACAGCCAGTTCTTGAGCATGTTCACGCAACAACAGCAAAACACGGACAACTCGCCGATAAACCTTCAGCAAGCGGTTGCCGAGCTGTCCGATGTGCAACGCGCCAAGCTCATAGAGATTATCGACCTGTTGCTTGGGGCAAAGTTAGAGATCTTGCATACCGTCGCTGGCAACTCGATGTCCCAGCTGTACATCTCGTGCAATGGCCACAATCTTTCTTACACAAGCTCTGGCTTTCGACTTATCGCTACTCTACTCACGAGTCTTCTTGACACAGAATACGACACGTTTCTCATTGACGAACCGGAACTTGGCATTAGCCCAGAAGCACAGGGAGTACTAGCCGACTTCCTGTTTGATCGCCAGCACCGCGAACGCTTCTTCTCGCACATCCGTACGATTGTCTTTGCCACCCATTCTACCGTCTTCCTAGACCGTCGAAACGTGAGCAATAACTACATGGTCTCAAAGCTTGGCGACATCATTAACGCTGAGCGAGTCGCGACACAAGCAGAACTAAACAAGATTCACTTCTTTTTGCTCGGCAACCGATTTGAGACCCTGTATCTGCCTTCGGCGATCGTTCTCGTCGAGGGAAAGACTGACCACAAGTTCATTGAAAGAACTGCGACCTTAAAGTTTCCTGCTGCACAAATCAGCGTAATTCAGGCGAATTCAGATTCGCGAATTAAGGAAGTGCTTAACATCGCGAAAGGAATTTTCGGAGACCTGCAGAAGAGCCCATACAAGGATCGCGTCTTCGTGGTTCTTGACGCAGTTCATGCGGCCGGACTCCCCGAGCAACTACAGCAAATGGGGATTGAGCGTGCCAACGTCGTTACGTGGCCCCTCAACGGCATTGAGTACTACTACCCGCCATCTATCATCGAGTCCGTGTACGGCATGGGTGGCGAACTACAGATTGCTGGCGATGTCATTTCCAAGAACGGCATCTCGTACACGAAGAACGAGTTGGCAGACAAGGTCTGTGCACTACTCACACCAGCCACGACGCATCATCCAGACTTCGAGAGTCTGCTCCTTGAGCCCCTCAACGCAAGAGTGGTCTAACAATTCGTCCAAACCGACTCCGCGCCGCGGCGCGACTTAGCTCAGGCGTTGCTTGATGTCCGCTTCTGGCCGAAAGCGGACATCTGGCCTCTGGCTCCGCTCCCATCGCTGATATCGGTTGGGCGTTCTCGCCGCTAGTTTGCTGACCCCCTTCACGAATCCTCGCGTCGCTCCCCTACGGCTACAATCCCCGCAGTGACAACCCAGGCGACACCCAGGTAAATGGAGCTCTTCAGCCTCGCCATCGCCGGCTTCTCAATCGTCGTCGCCGCGCTGCTCTGGCTGACGTACGTAGCCTTCCTCAAGATCCCAGGCAAGTCGGCGTACTCGATCCTGTCGTGCACCGTCCTGTTGGGCGCGCTGGTCGCACTGCAGCTCGGACACTTGCTCTATTTCACCGGCGGGCCGGCACCGCTGGACACCCTCGCCTACCGGATCGCGCTGTTCGTGGCGCCGCCGTCGTTCTTTTTCTTCGGGCGCTGGGCGCTGCTGCCGGACGAGCCGTTCCGGCCGGCGTTGCTGCTGGCCTTGTTGCCGATCGCGCTGCTGCTGATCCCGCGGCTGGACGTGTCGCTGCCGATGCTGTTCGCGGTCGGCGCGGGCTTCGCGCTGTGGCTGGGCCGCCTGGTCTATGGCCTGCGCGCCCAGCGCAAGCAGTTCCGCTTCGAGTTCTTCTGGTTCGGGGTCATGTCCGCCTTCGCGGTCGGCGTGCTCGCGCTCGGCTTCGCGCTGCCCTACATCGACCCCGTTTGGTTCTATCGCTTCTACTGCTACGCGATCGGCGCGGCGTTCGCGATCATGGTCGTCGCGCTGATCGCCCATCCCGACCTCATCGCCGACCTCACCGAGGCGGCGCAGTTGCGCTACGGCAAGTCCACGCTGCGGGACGCGGACGTCGACGGCCTGCTGGCCCGGCTGGCCGCGCTGATGGCCGATCCGAAGGTCTACCGGAACGAGGCGCTCACCCTGAGCACGCTGGCCGCGGATCTCGGCGTCACCGGGCACCAGCTGTCGGAACTGGTCAACACGCGGTTGGGCATGGGCTTCCCGCGCTATGTGCGCGAGCGCCGGGTGGCGGCGGCCAAGGCGATGCTGGTGGCGGAGCCGAACGCGTCGATCCTCGCCGTCGGCATGGACACGGGCTTCAAGTCGCAGTCGACGTTCTATGCCGCCTTCAAGGAAGTGACCGGGCAGTCGCCCGGCGACTACCGCAAGGCGAACGCGAAGGGCTCCTGACGGCGCCTGCCGCGGCGCGAGCGCGCGGGGAAAAACGGCTCCGGACTCCGGGATGATCTTCCAGGAGTCCCGCAAGTCGTTGACGGCAAAGGGCATGGGAACAATGCGATCCGGACTGATCAGTCCGGAAGCGCGGCCTCGCCGGGGTCCGTCAACCTCGCTCCATCGAACCCGCCGATGGAGCTTCTGGTGTCCTTTCCTGCCCCCTACGCCGCCAGCGACGGCATCAAGGCCTACACCCAACTGGGCCTGCGCCTGTACGACCCGCTGATCGTCGGCCTGTTGGCCCGCCATGTGTGGGAGTGTCCGGCCGAGACCTTCGTCGCCGCCTACCGCAGGCACCTGCGGGCCAATCACGCCGATGTGGGCGTCGGCACCGGCTACTGCCTGGACCGGTGCGGCTTCGACGTGCCGGCCCCGCGTCTGGCGCTGATCGACCTGCAGCCGAACTGCCTGGGGTTCACCGCCCGGCGGCTGTCCCGCTACCGCCCCGAGACCTATCTGCGCGATGCCCGCCAGCCCCTGCGCGGCATCCCCGCGTTCGACTCGGTGGCGCTCGGCGGCCTGCTGCATTGCCTGCCCGGCGACATGCGCGAGAAGGCGGCGGTGTTCGATGCCTTGCGGCCGATCTGCAACCCCGGCGCGACGGTCTTCGGCTTCACCCTGGTCAACGACGCGGTCGCCGCCACGCGCAGCCGCCGGCTCGCCTGGCGCGCCCTGAACGACCTGCGCGTCGTCAATTGCCGCGACGACACGGCCGATGGCCTGCGCCACGAACTCGCCGCGCGCTTCGACGACTGCACGGTCGAGACGATCGGCTGCTTCGCCTTCTTCAGCGCCCGCGTCCACTGATTCCCACCTGTCCCAGGAAACCCACCCATGACCGCATCGCCCGGCATTGCCGAAACCACCCAGCGCATCGCCTGCCGCGCCGAAGACGCGTGGAACGCGGTGTGCTTCTACGAGCACATCCAGCGCAAACCGTCGCTGTTCCTGCGCAGCGTGCTGCCGGTGCCGATGCGCACGACCGGCTGCGCCGGCAAGGTCGGCGATACGTCGCGGTGCATGTACAGCGATGGCGGCTATCTCGCCAAGCGGATCACCGAGGTGGTCCCGGGGGAACGCGTCGAGTTCGAGGTGATCGAGCACAGCATCCGTTACTGCCGCAGCATCGCGCTCAGGGGCGGCAGCATTAGCGTCGTCGCCGATGGCGACGGGGCTTGCTCGGTGCATATGCTTACCCGCTACGAACTGCAGTCGCGTTGGCTTCGGCTGTTGCGCCCCTTCATCGAGTTCACGATTTCGGCGATGCATCGGATCGTGATGCGCGACATGCAGGAGCGGCTTGAGGCGCAGGCTGCGAACTGGCTCTGCACGAGCGACCCATCGGCCTGAGACTGCGCATCCGGGGCGTGGAAGGTTCTCGATTCGATGGAAGGCGTTCTTCGATCTGAGCCGAAGGGCGGCTGATCCACCGCGAAGGGGCGACGACTTCACCGACCGGCGTTCCCCGCCGGATGTCCGGTCGGCGCGAATGCCCGCGTTTTATCCAGTGACATTCTGCGCATTCGCCCCGCGCCTCTGATCGCACTACGCGCCGCTCGGATCGGTCTTGCGCACGCCAGTGCGCGGGCGTCCGACGCTGCGTCGCGTTCGGCAAAAAGGACTTTGCCATGCCGCCCCGTGTCCTCGATCAACTAGCCACCGGCCTGCACCGCGCATGGCAGGAATCCTTCGTCGACCGCTATCGCCTGTGGTCGGCGCGGGTGAGCGGCATCGAAGTCACCCAAGCCATCCAGTACCACCGCGCGAACGAGCATCTGACCGATGCGGCCGACCGCGGCGCCGACAATTCGGTGCAGCTGATCGCGTTCAAAGCCGCATGGGTGCGCGTGTACGTGCGCGCGGGCCTGCTGGGCATCGTCGCCGACGTCACCGGGACGCTGGAAGTCTCGCGTCGGAATCGCTTGCGCGAGTACGAGCCGGTCGACACCTACGCGCCGCAAGGCGGCCCGGTCAGCGCCGTGCAGTTCCCCGACTATCGCGACGAGCGCGGCGACCTGGGCCGCAGCCTCAACTTCGTGATACCGGCCAGCGAGTTTTACGGCACGTTGCGCCTGACCGCGCGCCTGACCGGGCACGACGGCAGCGAGAAGTCGGTGGGCGTCAGCGCGCATCTGGTGCAGACGCTGCGCGTGCGCGGCATCCTGGTGGCCTACGACGGCGACAGCACGTCGGCGCGGGCGACGCCGGGCGCGCCGGTGACGCGATTGGTCTTGCCGGCGCCGACGCTGGCGGATCTGCAAACCACCGCGGCGACCGCGCTGGCGGCGATGCCGGTGCAGGCCACCGGCTCGTTCGCGGTGTGCTCGAACCTGGATTGGTCGACGCCGCTGGACGATGCGCGCGTCGCGCCGGGCAAGTGCTCGGACAACTGGAACGATCTGCTCGACGCGATGTCGCTGCTGCGCGACAACGACGGCAATCGCGACGACGTGGTGTACTACGGCCTGTTGCCGAGCGGCATTCCGCTGGGTGTGCCCGGCTGCGGCGACGACGGGCTGGGCGCGGCGGCGGTCGGCAACGACCAGACGTTCCTGCACGAGACCGGGCACGGCTACGGTTTCCAGCACACGCCGTGCGGCGCGGCCGGCACCACCGATCCCAACTATCCGACCTATGAGCCGTACATGTCGGCGTCGATCGGCGAGTTCGGCCTGGACATCCGCGACGGCACGATTCACGACCCGCAGCTCGTCGCCGACTACATGAGCTATTGCCGGCCGCGCTGGATGTCGCTGTACCAGCATCGGCGCTTGCTCGCGCATCCGCGACTGGCGCCGGAGTGGTTGGGGCCGGATTTCCCGATCCGGCCGCCGTTGGAGCGGCCGTTCTACCTCGAACACCTGTGGTGGCCCGATCCGCCGTGGCGCTATCAAGGCCCGGAGTGGCGGATGACGCCGGTGATTTCCTTGCAAGGGCGGGTGCTGGAGAACGGGCGCATCGAGGTCGAATCGGTTGCGCGTATTGAGGTGGCGGCGCCTGCGTTGGGAATCCCGACGCAGTGGAGCGCGCAGCTGCTGGATGAGCAAGGCGGAGTTCTGTCGCGAGCGGTGTTGATGCGGCGCGAACCGCAAGGCGGCGGTTGCTGCTGTGGCGGCGGCCATGCGCGTCGCGACGATGATGCGCCGCCGTTTGCGTTCCGCGCGTACCTGCGCAATGTCGCGCCGGGTGCGTCGCTGCGGATCGATGGGCCGGACAAGCAGAGCTGGAGTCGCAAGGCTGGCGCGCAGCCGCCGCGGTTTACGCACGTGGCGGCTGCAGTGAGCGGCGAGCGAGAACTCGCGCTGGAATGGAAGCTAGATGCTGCGGACGTCAAGGATGTCTGGGCGCAATGGCGTCGCGACGAGAAAGACGCTTGGCATGGCTTGGCCATCGGGTTGCGCGGCAACCAGGCGAGGTTGTCGCTGCAAGGGCTGCCGCCGCATCGCATACAAGTCCGGCTGATCGCGCACGACGGGTTCCATTCCAGCGAATCCGAACCGGTCGACGTTGAACTGCCGGAGCGCGAGCCGGTGCTGGCCCTCATCAGCCCGTCTGCCGGCAAGACCTTCCGTGTCGGCCGTCCGATGCAGTTGCAAGGCAACCTCACCGATAGTTCCGGTCAGCCGCTGCCCGAGGATCGGCTGACGTGGTGGCTCGATGGGGTGCAGATCGGTCACGGTCGCGAGCGCTGGCTTAGCGCGCCCGCTGCGGGGGATCACGAGTTGGTGGTGCAGACCGAGTGGAGCGGAGGGGTTGCGAAGCGGGCGGTGAAGTTCACGACGGAACGCGGGCCTGGGCGTAGCGGATAAAGCGCCGGCTTCGCACGGTGGTTGCGCAGGAGTTAGCGAATGCGCAGACGCTCGGCGTCAAAGTCGGGCGCACGGGCTACGGCAGCCCGAGGATGGACCCGACGGAGGCCTTGAGCAGATCGACCAGCTCCGGGTCCATGTACTGATACTCGTCCGGGATGTCGAGCACGTGCACCGGCTTGTTGGCGATGACGCGGCCGAACTCGGCCATCAGCCGGGACCGATGCTTGTTCTCCATGACGAAGATGGAGTGCGCCCAGCGGATGTCGTCTGCGGACACGTGCCGGCGCGCATTGGGGCTGGTGCCGGCGGACCTTGCCCGTAGGTCGGGGTGGTTGCGCCACACAGCCTCGGCCGTGGGGCTGCGCCATTGGTTTCGGCTACAGATGAAGAGGACGTTGAGGGGTTCGTTGTCCTCGATCTCGTGCTTGTTCGAGGGGTGCGGGTAGTCGATGCCGAGCTGCTTGGCGCGGGCGAGTTTTTCCGACCGGAGGTAGAGGAGCTTCCAGTTCTTCTCGCGCTTTTCTTTCGCTTTGATTTGATCTTTTTTCAAGTGACCTAGAGCTGCATCAGGCCGAACTGGAGAGCGGCCCACAAAAAAGGGAAAGCCGATGGTAGCCGGCCACCGGCAGGAAGAAGCAACCTTTTAGCGGGAGCCAGCGGTGCCTGCAACGAGGCGAGGCGAAATGCCGGCGCGCGTCAGAAACCTGAAAACGCCCACCAAGTCATGCGTGCACACCGGCCTCGCTTGCGGCTAACTCAGACTCGGCCTGCGCCAAGGCTTCAGCTCTAAATGGTGTTGCAGGAAGTAGTGGTACGGCAGTACCGCCAGTTGGCCCAGGATCAGCAGCGGACACAAAACGACCGCGAACTTGTAGGGAAAGTACGTAATTTTCCACAGAACCACCATCCAGCTGATCGGCAGCAAGAAGCTGGACAGCCAGACCTGCCAATGGCTCCAGACCTCCTTGTGCACCGAGTACTTGGCGGATTGTCGCTCCATGAAGGACAGGCCCTTCAGCGCGGGGATCGAGCGTTGGGTCCAATAGATCTTGGTCATGGTTCTGTAGCCCTGGGTGGACGTTCGGCAATTTAGCGCAGGGTGGCGGTGGCTGTCGCGCGCCAGGGCTTCCGCCAAACAGAGGCCCCTGTTTGACACCCCTGTTTGACGCTCGCAACGGCTCGCGCGAAAGCCTTTTTGCAACAAACGCAAGCGTAGGCATCGCGCTCGTCTTCTTCGTCCGCCACCATCACTTTCGAACGAGCGAGATGTAGCTGCCGCAGACATAGATCGTATCTCCGCTGGCAAGGGGGTAGAACTCTTCCTTCGGCCCGATCTGAGTCAGGCGTACGGTAGTCAGCCACGCATCTCTCGTCGCCGTCATCCTAACGACGCCATCTACAATCGCGGTTTCAACGTCCGGAGCGCCCGAAACCGTGAACTCCCTTCCGTAGAGGATCTTGCTGCCATGTCCAGCAGCTATGATCGGCCCATCGGAGCTCCCATCCGCGGAAACCAACGGATTGTCCGTAGGCGGCACCGTTTCCATGTTCGGAATCAGCGCGATCTCTCCTTGAAAGTACACCTTCAACCCTTCGGGAATCTCGCGCGCGTACTTCCTAATCTCGCCGAGCCCGGACAGTTGATCGTGCCAGAGCGCCGCGCCGGCGTTCGCCGTCATCGTCAACGGCGGCCCGGGCGTTATGGTCCATGCGCGATTGAAGTTCAGTCCGTGACTCGAAACGGCTAGGTGACCGATTTGCTGCATGGCGATCATGTCGTTCTCTCCTTTTCGCGCCTGGCAAAACTCGATCCAGCGGTGCCTGGCCATTTGCACGCCAGAACCTCAGCGCTTCATCGCCGCGCGGCCGATGACGCACGCGACTTGCTCGATGTCGCCCTGGGGGCGCTGGATCATCCCCTTCCTACAGAACAGCAACGTGGTTTGATCGAGCGAGCGGACGACGAACTGGCATCGGCCCAACGCTGGAGCGAACTGGCCGCGAATGCTCGGTTCTGTCGGGAGCATCCCGAATTGGCGTTGCAATTGGCGGGCGATCCGTCGTCAGAGGATGAGGCGTTCGACAGAGCCGCAATAACGACCAGTGAGCCAACGCCAAGGCGCGCAAAGCGAGGAGTAAGAAAACCCGACTGAAGTTCTGGCGTGCGAGCGGCGGCTATCGTCGGAATCAGATTTCGCGGGACGGCGTAGTTCGCGGTCGCGGCTTGCGCCGCTCCTACAGCCAGATGACGCCCTTCTCCGACTGCCGATTCAGCTCGCTACGAACTCGCCGCCTGAGTGCAGGCGCCGAATGACGAGCGCGGCCAGCATCCCGTAGACGGCTTCCGGCGGGCAGTCGTTGTCGATAAAGCGGGCTCGGTCGATGGCGTATGCGGTGCCCAACTCGGCGTTTGCGTGGGCGATGCCGGTCATGACGGCGTCGAGCACGGCTTGGTCGGACAAAGGGCCGTGTACGCAGGTGCCTATGGCGGGCATGCGCTCGACCCGCGGTTCTGCGCCCGGGTCTTGCGTGAGCCGCAGTTGCAGCAAGTTGTGCCTCGGGCCGGTGATGCGGCTGACGGTCAGGTATTCGCCCTGGCGGCTGTAGAACATGGGTGGCGGTCGCGGCGTTGTTGCGGGTTCGCGGTCGCGGCTTGCGCCGCTCCTACAGGTAGGCCATGCGGGTTAGCGCCCGCCGTGTACCGGCTTGTGGGCCCGCACTGCCATCACTACACCCAGGCCGGCGAGCAGCGAGACGGCCGAGGTGCCGCCATAGCTCAACAACGGCATCGGCACGCCGACCACCGGCAGCAAGCCGGAAATCATGCCGCCGTTGACGATGACGTAGACGAAGAACGCCAACCCCAACGCGCCGGCGATCAAGCGCGAGTAGCCATCGCGCGCGCCCGCGGCGATCCACAGACAGCGACCGACGACGAACAGGTACAACGCCAGCACCGTGATGACCCCGAACCAACCGAACTCCTCACTCAACACCGCGAAGATGAAGTCGGTGGTGTGTTCGGGCAGGTAGTTCAGATGCGACTGCGAACCTTGCAGCCAGCCCTTGCCGGTCATGCCGCCAGCACCGATGGCGATCTTCGACTGGATGATGTTCCAGCCGGTGCCCAGCGGATCGGTCTCAGGATTCAAGAACGTCAGGATCCGGTCTTTCTGGTACTGCCGCAGCAGGAAGAACCACGCCGCGGGCGCGATCGCGGACACCGCGCCGAACGCGGCGACGAACCACCACCACGACAAGCCGGCGAGATACAGCGCGAACGCGCCGCTGATGCCGACCAGCATCGCGGTGCCGAAGTCGGGTTGCAGCAGGATCAACACGGTCGGCGCGCCGATCAGCACGCCGGCGACCAACACGGTCAGGAACTTCGGCGGCAGCTGCTGGCGGTTGAGATACCACGCCACCATCATCGGCAGGCTCAGCTTCAACAGCTCGGCCGGCTGGAAGTAGAACACCTTCAGGTCGATCCAGTGGCGGCCGTGCTTGCCGGTGCCGATGACCAGCACCGCGAGCAGCGGAATCATCGACACGGCGTAGATCACCGGCGTCCAGTTGCGCAGCTGCGTGATCGACATGCGCGACAAGCCCCACATCGCGGCCAAGCCAACGGCGAAGCGCGAGCCCTGGGCGAACACCATGCGGGTGGAGTGTTCGCCGGCGCTGTAGAGCACGGCCAAGCCGATGACCATCAGCGCCAGCAAGGCCGCCAGCATCATCAGGTCCAACGTGCGGGTGAACCGCAGCCCCAGGTCCCACACGTAGCGCAGGATCACTCTCACCGTTGCGGCTCCACGGTCGGGCTCACGTCGTCGTCTTCGGGGTCCAGGTTGGGTTCGATCAGGGCGTCGTCGCTGCGCGCGGGCGCGGTGGCGCCGTCTGCGGGCGGCGCGACGTAACCCGGCAGGTTCGGGCGCAGGCCGGCGGCGTTGCCGCCTTCGGCCTGCGGCACGTGGCCGGGTTGGGCGGCGACGCGCGCGTTGGCTTGGGCGACGGCCTTGGCCCAGGCGCCGTTGACCGGCACGGCCACGACTTTGAGTTCGGCCGGCACGGCGGCGCCTTCGCCGATGCCCTGGCCCGGGGTCACGGTCGGCGCCGAGCCGGGCGCCATCGCCAGCGGGGCGACGGTGGGCGCGGTCTTGCCGTCCTTGTCGGGCGCCGGGTCGGGCATCTTGCCGAGCAGCCAGGCGTCGAAGATCTTGCGCGCGATCGGCGCGGCGGTGCTGCCGCCGTAGCCGCCGTGTTCGACCACCACCGCGACGGCGATGGTCGGGTTTTCGGCCGGCGCGTAGCCGACGAACAGCGCCTGGTGGCGCAGGTGGTACGGCAGCGAATGCGGGTTGAGGCTGACGTTGCCCTTGCGGCTGACCTTCTGCGCGGTGCCGGTCTTGCCGGCCATGCGGTACGGCGCGCCGCGCGCCATCACCCGCGCGGTGCCGCGGCTGCCGTGGATGGTCGATTCCATGCCTTCGTGCACGGCTTGCAGGTGCGCGGGGTTGTCGGTGATGCGGGTGGGTTCGTCGAGTTCCTTCGGCAGCCACGGCGATTCGTAGCCGGTGCGGATCTCGCGCACGAGGTGCAGTTGGCGCAAGGTGCCGTTGTTGGCGATGGCCGCGGTGCCGCGCGCGAGTTGCAGCGCGGTCACCACCCAATAGCCCTGGCCGATGCCGGCGATGACGGTTTCGCCCGGGTACCAGCCTTCCTTCTTGTTGCGCTTGGCCTTCCACTCCGGCGACGGCAGGATGCCGACGTTTTCGCCGAGCAGGTCGATGCCGGTCTTCTGGCCGAAGCCGTAGCGCAGCATGTACTGGTCGACCTTCTGGATGCCCATGTCGAGGGCGAGCTTGTAGTAGTAGGTGTTGACCGACTGGGCGATGGATTCGCGCAGGTCGATCCAGCCGTGGCCGCCGCCGTGCGAGTCGCGGTAGCCGCGCTTCTGGCCCGGAATGTGGAACTCGCCGGTCGACAGGATCTTGTCTTCGGGCCGGCGCGCGCCGCTGTCGAGGCCGGCCAGGGCCATGAACGGCTTCATCGTCGAACCCGGCGGGCCGCCGCCGAGCACGTTGCGGTTGAACTGCGGGCGCGAGGGGTCGTCGTTGAGCGCCTTGTAGTTGGCGCTGGAAATGCCGTTGACGAACAGGTTGCTGTCGTAGCTCGGCAGGCTGACCATCGCCAGCACTTCGCCGGTGCGCGGGTCGACGGCGACGGCCGAGCCGTCCATTTCGCCGAACGCGGTGACCATCGCGCGTTGCAGGTCGAGGTCGATGCTCAGGCGCAGGTCGGCGCCGGGTTTGGCGGGGACGTGGCCGACCTGACGGATCGGGCGGCCGTCGACGTTGGTTTCGATCTGTTCGTAGCCGACCTGGCCGCGCAGTTGTTGTTCGTAGGAACGCTCCAGCCCGGTCTTGCCGATGTGGGTCAGCACGCCGGCATTCACGCCGAGCGCTTCCTGGTCCTTGGTGTCGATGCGGCCGACGTAGCCGATGACGTGCGCGAACAGCTCGCCGTACGGGTAGCGGCGGTTGAGATACGAGACGAGTTCGACGCCGGGGAAGCGCCAGCGGTCGACCGCGAACGCCGACACTTCCTCGTCGCTGACCCGCATCTTCAGCACGATCGGCTTGAAGCCGCGGGTGGCCTTGCGTTCGGCTTCGAAGCGCGAGATGTCGTCGGGCGTCAGCGCGATCACGCGCGCGAGCTGCGGCAGCCACTTGTCGCTGTCGCCGGCTTCCGACGGGGTCACTTCGATGCGGAACGCGGGGACGTTGTCGGCGAGGATGCGGCCGCGGCGGTCGTAGATCAGGCCGCGGCCCGGAACGACCGGGCGCAGCTTGACCCGGTTCTGCTCCGAGCGCATCGCGTAGTCGTCGTGCTGCCAGACCTGCAGGCGGAAGTACCAGAAGCCCAGGCCGACCACGCCGATGAGGACGAAGAAGAACGCGACCGCGGCGCGCAGGCGGAACTGGTCGGCTTCGGCCGCGGTGTTCTTGAGCACGCGCGGACGGCGGTTCAGCAGGCGGCGGCGCGGGCCCATGTCAGCGCCGGCGCCAGGTGCCCAGACGCAGCGCGTCGAGCAGCAGGAAGATCATCGGCCACAGCGCCATGCCGATCAGCGGGCCGAGCCAGTAGGTGGTCGGCAGCGACGGCTCGCGCAGCACCATATGGACCACGGCGGTGACGATGCGGTCGTTGAGCATCAGGCCGCCGATCGCCAGCGCCTGTTGCGACAGCGGGAAGAACCGCAGGCGGGCGCGGAAGCGTTGCAGGATGAAGGCCATCACCACCAGCCGCAGCGCTTGTTCGCCGAGCAGGCCGTCGGAGACGAGGTCGCCGCACAGGCCGACGATGAAGGCGAAGCCGAGGCCGACGCGGTCTGGGTCTTCGATCACCCAGTACGCCAGCACCAGGCCGAGCCAGTACGGGCGCAGCGGCGCGATCAGTTGCGGCAGCGGCAGCAGGCTCAGCGCGAGCGCGGCGACGAGGCTGACCGGCAGCACCCAGTGGTGGCGGGCGCGGGTCATCGCTGCGGCTCCTGTGGGGCGTTGCTGGGTTGCGTGCGCGCGGGCGGTTGCGCGGCGGGCGCGGCCGATTGCGAACGCGGCGCCTGCGGGCGCGCGGCGGGCGTCTGCGCGGCGCTGCGTGCGGGCGACGCGGTCGCGTTCGCAGCCGCGTCGGCCGGCGGCGCGGGTTCGATCTCGGACTTCAATTCTTCCGGCGAAGTCGCGCTGCGCCCCTTGGGCTTGCGCTGCTTGAGCTCGCTGAGCCGCTGCGCGGCGGCCTGTTCGGCCGCGGCCTGCGCCTCGGGCGAGGACGCCGAGGCGGTCTCGGGCATCGCCGGCTGGGTGTCGAAGCCGCCGGCATCGACCGGCGGCGGTGGCAGCGACAGCAGCACCAGCACTTCGCGGCCGCGGTCGAGCTGGGCCGCCGGCTTCACTTCGCCGAGCAGGAAGGCGCGGCTGTCGTCGGGCTTGAGCGCGGTGATGGTGCCGACCGGGAAGCCCGGCGGGAAGCGCCCGCCGAGGCCCGAGGTGACCAGCACGTCGCCGACGCGCACGTCGCTCGACAGCGGCACGCTGCGCAAGGTGAGGTGGTCGCTGCGGCCTTCGCCGTACACGATCAGGCGCACGCCGTTGCGCGCGACCGCGACCGGCACCGCGTGCGAGGGGTCGGTGATCAGCAGCACGCTGGCGTGCATCGGGGTGATGCCGGTGATCTGGCCGAGCAGGCCGCCGGCGTCGATCACGGTCTGGCCGACGCGCACGCGCTCGCGGCTGCCGGCGTCGAGGATCAGGCGCTGGCGCGAGGGGTCCAGGTCGATGTCGAGGATCGGCGCCAGGACCACGTCGAGGTTACCGCGCTCGGCCGCTTCCAGCAGCCCGCGCAGGCGCAGGTTGTCGGCGGCGACCGATTGCAGGCGCGCCATGCGCGCCTGGTTCAACAGCGCCTCGTTGCGCAGGCGGCGGTTTTCTTCGGTGAGCTGGCTCAGCGTGCCCGCGTCGTCGCTGACGCGTTCGACCAAGCGGCCGGGCCAGCCGGCTACGGCCCACAGCGGCGCGACCGCGATCGCGACCTGCTTGCGCGCCTGGCTGAGCCAGCCGCCGCGGTGGTCGAGCACGATCAGCGCCAGGGCCAGCGCCAGATAAGCCATCAGCCGCAGGGTGTCGGCGACTTCGCCGCTGCGGGCTGCGGTAGGTGGGCCGGCGTAAGGGGGCATTAGTGCCGGGATTCGCGATTCGGGATTCGGGATTGGTAAAAACACGAACGCAGCGAATGGGTCGCTGCGCGCGTAACGAAACCACAGATTGAAAATCTATCGCACAACAGCGCGATCGAGAATTTGCGAGCGCGAGAGGCTTTTGCCAATCCCGAATCACGAATCCCCAATCCCGGCTTCACTCGGGCGCGAAGAACTCGTTGCCGTGCATGTCGACCAGTTCCAGCGCGCGGCCGCCGCCGCGGGCGACGCAGGTCAGCGGGTCGTCGGCCACCTGCACGTGCAGGCCGGTTTCCTCGCTGATCAGGCGGTCCAGGTCGCGCAGCAGGGCGCCGCCGCCGGTCAGCACGATGCCGCGCTCGGCGACGTCGGCGCACAGTTCCGGCGGGGTCTGCTCGAGCGCCAGCTTGATCGCCGAGACGATGCCCGACAGCGGCTCGCGCAGCGCTTCGAGCACTTCGTTGGAATTGATGGTGACCATCTTCGGCACGCCTTCGGCGAGGTTGCGGCCGGAGATCTCGACGGTGCTGGCGCGTTCCTGCGGGTAGGCGCAGCCGATTTCGAGCTTGATGCGCTCGGCGGTGGCTTCGCCGATCAGGGTGCCGTAGGTGCGGCGCACGTAGTTGATGATGGCTTCGTCGAAGCGGTCGCCGCCGATGCGGACCGAGGCTGAGTAGACGATGCCGTTCAGCGCGATCACCGCGACTTCGGTGGTGCCGCCGCCGACGTCGACGACCATCGAGCCGCGCGCTTCGGTCACCGGCATGCCGGCGCCGATCGCCGCGGCCATCGGTTCTTCGATCAGGTAGACCTCGCGCGCGCCGGCCTCCTCGGCCGATTCCTTGATCGCGCGGCGCTCGACCTGGGTCGAGCCGCACGGCACGCACACCAGCACGCGCGGGCTCGGGCGCAGGAAGCGCGACTTGTGCACCTTGCGGATGAAATGCTTGAGCATTTCCTCGGTGTAGGTGAAGTCGGCGATGACGCCGTCCTTCATCGGCCGGATGGTGGTGATGTGGCCCGGGGTGCGGCCGAGCATCTGCTTGGCCTCCCCGCCGACCGCCGCGACCGTGCGGTTGCCGCCGATCATGCGGTCCTGGCGCACCGCGACCACGGACGGCTCGTTCAGCACGATGCCCTGGCCGCGGACATAAATGAGGGTATTCGCCGTGCCCAGGTCGATGGACAGGTCGTTGGAGAACATGCCGCGAAACTTCTTGAACATCGGGGGATTGGGCCGTCAAAAATGGGGGCGGAGCGGGGGCGTTAGCCTAGCAATCGCCCCCCCTGCGAGCAAGGAAAATCAACGGTTTCGGGGTCGGCCGGCTATTCAGCCAAGGGCCGCCGGGGTGGGTCCGGGACCCTGGGGATAACCCTAGGTCCGGGGGCTGCCGGGGCGACCCGGCGGGCGGGTCCGGGGCGAAGGCGGTCGCGGCTCGGGTGGATCACGACGGGGTGAGAAACGCGGCGGTCAGGGCGACCGGTCGGGACCCTCGGGACGAGGGTTCGAGCAGGCCCGTTGCCGCCCCGCGCCGGCCCCGCGGCGCAAAAAACTGGCCGCGCCCGCGCGCAACGGCTACCCTACCGCCGCCGGGCGGCCACACACCGCCCGTTCTTGCATTCGCGGATTGGATTCCGCGACGACGACGCTTCCAAAAACCATCTCGGGGTGAACCTACATGTCTGCGCTGATCTGCGGCTCGCTGGCCTACGACACCATCATGGTGTTTCCGGACCAGTTCAAGAACCACATCCTGCCGGACAAGGTCCACATCTTGAACGTGTCGTTCCTGGTGCCGCGCATGCGCCGCGAGTTCGGCGGCTGCGCCGGCAACATCGCCTACAACCTCAAGCTGCTCGGCGGCGATCCGATTCCGATGGCCACCGTCGGCCAGGATTTCGGCCCGTACCGCACGCATCTTGAAGCCTGCGGCATCCGCCTGGATTGCGTGCGCGTGTTCGAAGAACAGTTCACTCCGCAGTGCTTCATCACCACCGACCTGGACAACAACCAGATCACCGCGTTCCATCCCGGCGCGATGTCGAACTCGCACAGCAACCATGTGCGCGACGTCGAAGGCGTGACCTTCGGCATCGTCGCGCCGGACGGCCGCGACGGCATGCTGCAGAACTCGAAGGAATTCGCCGAACTCGGCATTCCCTTCATCTTCGATCCGGGCCAGGCGATGCCGCTGTTCAACGGCGAGGAACTGCGCGCGTTCATCGAGCAGGCCGATTACGTGGTGGTCAACGACTACGAGTCGAACCTGCTGCAGACGCGCACCGGCTGGGACGAGAAGCAGATCGTGTCGCGGGTGAAGGCCTACATCACCACGCTCGGCCCGCGCGGCGCGATCATCCACACGCCGCAAGAGACCTACACCATTCCGCCGGCGTACGAGCGCCGCGTGACCGATCCGACCGGCTGCGGCGACGCGTTCCGCGCCGGCCTGATCTTCGGCATCGAGAAGGGCTACGACTGGCTGACCATCGGCCGCATGGGCAATCTGATGGGCGCGCTGAAGGTCGAACACCCGGGCACGCAGAACCAGCGTTTCGATTACGCCGAGTTCGCCGAACAGTTCCGTCAGCAGTTCGGTTACGCGCTGTAAGCGCGGCGGCGTTCGCGATGCCCGAAAAATCCCGGCTCCGGCCGGGATTTTTTTTGGCGATGCCCGCCTCCTGTAGGAGCGGCGCGAGCCGCGGCCGCGAATCCGCAGCCACGACGCAACCGTTTCGGCGCGGGGAACGTCCGGCGCGATCTGCCGCCCCGCGGTCGCGGCTCGCGCCGCTCCTACAGGGAGGCCATGCAGGCATAGAATCGGTGCGACCTCCCGCCAGGATCCGCCCCATGCCGCGCCGCATCACGCTCCGCCTGCTGCCGCTGCTCATCGCCCTCGCCGCCGGCGCGGCCCACGCCGACGGCGTCGGCCTGGGCACGCTGGAAACCCGCGAATCGGTCACCGGCACGAAAGTGCCCGTGGCGATCCTCTACCCCAGCGCCGAGGCCAAGCCGGACGCGGTCACCGAGGTCGGCCCCTACCCCGTCGAGGCCCAGCGCGACGCCGCGCCGAAAGCCGGCACGTTCCCGCTGATCGTGCTCTCGCACGGCCACCGCGGCAGCATGTACGGCCACTACGACCTCGCCGCGGAACTGGCCCGCCACGGCTACATCGTCGCCGCGCCGCAGCACACCGGCGACAGCTACGACGACGTCAGCGGCGCCGGCACCGACCGCGCGCTGCTCGGCCGCGCGTGGCAGGCCAGCGCGGCGATCGACGCGGTGCTGGCCGACAAGCGCATCGGCGCCCACGTCGACGCCGCGCGGATCGGCGCCGCCGGGTTCTCTGCGGGCGGCTACACCACGCTGCTGTTGCTCGGCGCGAAGCCCGATTTCGATTTGTTCCCGAAGTATTGCGCCGAGCATCCGGGCATGCCGGAGCTGTGCGACCGGCCGCTGCCCGAGAAGATGCGCACCATCGCGAATCCGCCGGCGACCGTCGACGCGCGCGTACGCGCCGGCTTCGCGATGGCGCCCTTCAGCATCCTGTTCGACGCCGACAGCTTCCGCGCGATGACGCGTCCGGTGTTCCTGTACATCGCGCAGAAGGATCAGGTGCTGGCGCCGGCCGACAACGGCCTGCGCATCCGTCCGCTGCTGCCGACCCTGGCCGGTTTCGCCGAGGTGCCCGGCGCCGGGCATTACGTGTTCCTGCCGCCGTGCAGCGCGGGGTTCGCCAAGGAGGTGCCGGCGATCTGCACCGACGCGCCGGGCGTGGATCGCGCGAAGGCGCATCGCGACATCAACGCTGCGGCGGTGAAGTTCTTCGACGCGCAGTTCAAGGGCGAGCTGGCTGCACGGGCGGCGCCCGCCGCAGGTCAGGCGAAGTCCGAGCTGTAACGCCAGGCTCCCTGTAGGAGCGGCGCGAGCCGCGACCGCGGATCCGCAACTACGGCGAAACTTTCGTCGCGACCGGCGAGTCCGCGGTCGCGGCTTGCGCCGCTCCTACAGGGGGATCGCGGCGTTGCGCGGCGTTGTTGCGCCAACGCGCGAACGCAGCGGCATTGCCTTCGAACACGTTGAGATCGACCGGCCCCTCGATGCCCTCGACCCGCGCGCGGTTGTGGTACTGCCACAGCGTCCAGGCCGCGCGCGAATCCGGTACGTGCAGGATCGAACGCCGCCACAGCGGCCGCGGCGGCAGCGCCTCGCGGTAGGCGTCGAAGAATTCCGGGGTCACGTACAGCAGCGCCGGCTTGGCGTAGGCGGCCTCCACCGGCGCCAGGAAGGCGTCGAGTTCGGCGCGCATCGCCGCCGCATCGGGCCGCCGGCCGCAGTTGCCGCCGAATTCCAGATCCACCGCGGGCGGCAAGGCCTCGGCGCTGGCGGGCGCGGCGGCAAGGAAGTTCGTCGCTTGTTCCGCGCCGGTGCGGCAGAAGGTGAAGAAGTGATACGCGCCGACCGCAACGCCGGCGGCGCGCGCTTCGAGTTCGTTGACCGCGTAGCGGCGATCGCGATGGTCGCCGCCTTCGCTGGCTTTGAGGTACGCGAAGGCGACGTCGTCGCGCGCGACCGCGTTCCAGTCGATCGCGCCCTGGTGATGCGACACGTCGATGCCGCGCAGCGGGTAGCGCGCGCGGTCGGGTTGCCAGTGCAGGAACCACCCGCGCGCGGCGAGGCTCAGCGCGAGCGCCGCCGCGGCGACGGCCAAGGTGCGCCACACGATGCGGCGCCAGCGGATACGGTCGAATCGGTCGGGCATGCGGATTTCCAGTCGCGGACGATGGCGCGGCCGCGGCGCTATTCTTCCGCGTAAACCGGGATCTTCGCCAGCGCGATGCCGGCCCGGCGCAGGATCGCGTTCAGCGCCTGCCTGTCGCCCATCGAAGCCGCTTGCCCGCTGGCTTGTTCGCCGTTTTCGACCACCAGTACCTGACCGCACTGGTAGCACAGCAGCACTTCGAAACGCCGGCCGCCGCTGACGAACGACACCGCGTGGCGATACTCGGGCGCGCACAGGCTGACGTAGTCGGGCACCCGGCCGAGCGCTTCGTTGAGCGCGGTCCGCACCACCGCTGCGTCGGCGCGGCCGATGCGGGTGCGGCCGAGCACGCGGTTGCGGTGGAAGCAGGCTTCGCGCTTGCACCATCGGCTCTCGCTGCGCGCGACCAGGGCTTCCTCGCGTTGCGAGCGCTGCGGCTCCGGAAGGTCGTCCCACGCGGCCGGGATCCTCGGGTATTCCCAGGGTTGCAGCGAATACAAGGTCAGCTCCTGCGCGCCGGCCAGCGCGTCCAGCGCCCGCGTGCGCAGGCTGCCGGGTTCGGGCGGCGCGATGTCCGGCTGCGGCTGTGGTCGCGGCTGCGCAGGCACGGGCGCTTGTGCGCGCGGCGCGGCCGTCAACGCGTTTTCGGCCTCGTCCGCATCGGCAGCCGCCGCAGCAGCAGCGGCTTCCGGCGGCGCGGCTACAGCCACGCACGACAACATCGACAAGAACAGCAGCGCCGCGGCGATCGACCTGCGAAACGAATCCATTCGTCCTCCAGCGGTGGCGCGCGCGAACGCCGGCGCGCTCGGCGTTCGGCTTACTTCCAGCCCGGCATCTTCTCCGGCTTCAACCCGCCGACCTCGAACGTCGCGGTGCGGGTGCCGCCGGCCTTGACCGGAAACTCGATGCTCAATTCCTTGACGCCGCCGATCAGCCGCCACAGCGCGCGCTCGTCCTCGACGAACATCGCGATGGCTTCGTCGGTCTTCGGCCGGCTGCCGGCCATCGTCTTGGTCTTGCCGTCCACGGTGACCTTGAGCTTGCAGCCGCCGTAGCAATTGAAGTCGCCGACCTGCAGCACGAGGTAGCTGCTGCGGCCCCAGTCGGGATGGTCGCGGAAGATCAGCTGGACCGGACGCGGGGTGCGGCCGTCGGTCTCGACGTTCGCCTTGGCGTAGATCGACGCCGACAGCTGGATGCCGCTCTTGCCCTTGGCCAGCTTGACCGGCGTGCTCATGTACGACCACAGCGATTCGACCCGGCGCTGTTCGCGCGCGGCCTTGGCCTTGGCCTGCGCTTCTTCGTACTGGGCGCGGATGCGTTCGGCGGTCGGCGTGCCGGCGTATTTGGACGTCACCATTTCGCCGTAGGCCGCGGCCATGTCCCATTTCTGTTCGGCGTAGGCGGCGTCGAAGTTCTTGGCTTCGGCGGCGGCGGCCTGTTCCTTCTGCGCGGCCTGCGCGGCTTCGGCGATCTTGGGGTCGGGCTTGTCGCAGCCGGCCAGGATCATCGCGGCGGCGAGCAGGGCGGTGGCGTGGCGGACGTTCATCGCGGGCGGGCCTCGGTTATCAGTCGGTTCACCGCGTCGGCGGCTTGTTGCGGGCGTTCGACGATCGACATGTGGCCGCAGCCGTCGAGCAGCACGCGCTGCGCCTGCGGCAGTTGCGCGGCGTACAAATCCAGCGCGCTGGGGTCGATCACCACGTCCTGCGCGCACCATAGCAGCAAGGACGGTTGGCGGATGCCGGCGGCTTCGGTGCCGGGCAGGAAGCGTTCGTCGCCGCGGCCGATCTTGTCGAGCACGGATTGCTCGAACGCGGCGTCGCGGCGGCGCTTGTCGATGTAGAAGCGGCTGGCCGGCCACGGAATCACCGGTTTGGCCGCATCGTCGTAGAACACGATGTCGATGTAGCGTTGCAGCGAGGCCGGGTCTGCGACCGCGAACGGATTCTTGCCGCGCAGCACCGCCAAGCCGAACGCGTTGTCGTTGAAGCGCACGCCGGCCGCGTCGAACAGGCCCATGCGGTCGACCTCGCGCGGATGCCGCGCGGTCGTCAGCGCGACGATGCCGCCGCCCATCGAATGGCCGAGCAGCACCACTTCGCTGCCGGGCTTGCGCGCCACCTGTTCGATGAAGCGGGCCACGCGCGCGCTTTGCGCGACGAAGCCGTAATCGCCGCCGGCCTTGCGTTCGCTTTCGCCCCAGCCCGGCAGGTCCGGCACGAACAGGCGGTAGCGGCCGCGCAGGCGCTGCGCCAGCGGATACCAGTTTTCCTTGCTGCCGGTGAAGCCGTGGATCATCACCACGGTCGGCGCGTTCGCCGGCGCTTCGTCGTTGTAGGCGTAGACCCAGCGGTGGTCGTCGATCTTGGCCGCGTTGCGGGTCAGCCCGGCCAGCCAGCGCTGGCGCGCGTAGTCGGCGAGCACCGCGCGATAGGGGTCGGGCCATAGCCACACGACCATTGCGCACAGCAAAACGGCCGCCACGAGGGCGGCCGCTTTGAGCAGGGGGCGACGCTTGCGCATGCGCCCGCCGGCCTTACTGCCCCGCCGCCGCGGCCGGTGCGGCCTTGGCCTTGGCGATGGTGGCTTCGACCGAGCCGGTGGTGATCGGGTGATAGCCCGGCTTGGCCTTGGCGAAGGTGTCTTCGGCCAGCTTCAGGCCTTCGGGGGTTTTCACCAGTTCCTCGTAGGTCGGCATGATCAGCTTGCGCCGGCCGATCTTCTGCAGGAACGCGGCGATCGCGCTGTCGGCGGCGTGGTAGCCGCTGCGCACCGCGAGCGGATACCAGCGCTGGGCGATTTCGCCGTTCGGCGTGCCGGTGAACTTGTACGCGGCGTCGAGCGCCTTGAGCTGGTCGACGCTGAGCTTCTCGGGCATGCCTTCGATGAAGTGCACCCACTCCTGCGTGCTCCACTTCGCGGTGGCCGCGGCGTCGGGCAGCTTGCCGCCTTCGACCCAGCCCTTGCGCGCGGCGTCGACGGCGTCGAAGCGCGGCGACACGGTCGCCGGCGCCGACTTCGGCACGCCCGGGCCGTAGATCCACTCGTCCAGCTCGGCCTCGCTGACCTTGCCCGGATGCTTGGCCAGCAGGTTGGCCTTGGCGTATTCGACGAACTTCTCGGTCGGGATCGACTGGAACGCGAAGTGGTCGAAGTAGCCGCGCAGGAACGGATCGAACACCTCGCGGCCGTAGCGCTGCTCGAGGAACTGCAGGAACCACGCGCCCTTGGTGTAGACGGTGGCGCTGGAGGCCTCGTCCGGATCCTTCAGCGTGCCCGGCTTCAGCGCCAGCGCCTGCAGCTTGGGATCGATGGTCTTGAACTCGGCGGCCAGCTCGTTGCGGCCGATCACGTTCTCCATGTCGGCGCGCTCCTTGCCGTACAGCGCTTCGACGATGCGGTTCTCGACGTAGCTGGTGAAGCCTTCGTTGAGCCAGGCGTCCTTGCTGCTGCTGAAGGTGACCAGGTTGCCCGACCAGCTGTGCGCCAACTCATGCGCGACCAGCGACACCAGCGACTTGTCGCCGACGATCACGGTCGGGGTGGCGAAGGTCAGGCGCGGGTTCTCCATGCCGCCGTACGGGAACGACGGCGGCAGCACCAGGATGTCGTAGCGCTCCCAGCGATAGGGACCGTAGAGCTGCTCGGTGGTCTCCATCATCTTTTCGGTGTCGGCGAACTCGCTCGCGGCCTTCTTGACCATCGCCGGCTCGGCCCACACGCCGCTGCGGTTGGAGATCGGCTGGAAGGTCAGGTCGCCGGCGGCGATGGCGAGCAGGTACGACGGAATCTTCTGCGGCATCTTGAAGCTGTAGTCGCCGTCGCGCGCCGCCTTCGGATCGTTGTCGGCGCTCATCAGCACCATCGCGTCGTGCGGCGCGGTGACGTGCGCGGTGTAGGTGAAGCGCACGCTCGGCGTATCCTGCAGCGGCACCCACGAACGCGCGTGGATCTGCTGCGACTGGCTGAACATGAAGGGCTGCTTCTTGCCCTCGGTCATCGACGGCTCCAGCCACTGCAGGCCGGACGCGCCCGGCGAGGTCGCATAGGCCACGCGGATGCGCTTGTTGCGCTGCGGCGCGTCGATGGTGAGCTTGCTGCCGAGGGTCTTGTCGGCGTCGGCCAGGGCGTACTTGAGTTCGCTCCACTTGCCGTCGGCGGATTCGCCGAACACTTGCTCGATCTTCAGGTCGCGGCTGTCGAGCACCAGCTGGTTGGCCTTGGGATCGGTCCAGTCCAGGGTGTAGGTGGCGCTGCCGGACAGGGTCTTGGCGGCGAAGTCGACCTTCAGTTCCAGCGCGAGGTCGTCGATGCGGACCAGATCGGGCTGGGCGTAGGAATGTTCGTCGCGGTCGGCCGCGGCAACGGCGGTGTCGCTCACTTTGGCCTCCGGGGTCGCGGCGGGCTTGGACGAGTCCGCGGCCGGCGCGGATTCGCGCGAGCAGCCGGCGGCGGCGGTGAGGGCTGCGACGAGGCAGACGGTGAGGATCGAGGTGCGCATCGATGGATCACTGAAGACGGACGAAGGGCCGAGTGTAGCGCCTCGCCCCGCGGCGGGGCTTGTGCATCTTGGCAGTCGACACGGACCGCGGCGGCGATGCTTGGATCGGCGGCGATCAGGGGCGGCGACGGCGCAGGCGGGGTTGCGGCGGCCGTCGCCGGCGCGCGCGGGCCGGCAGCCACTCCGGCGATACGCATCGTCCCGGCCGCGCGCACTGGCGCAACGTCCGCGGTGCGGCTAGCATTGTCCCATTCTTCCATTATTCGGAACTTTAGACATGAGCCTCCCCCTCGCAGGAAAAGTCGCCCTCGTCACCGGCGCCAGCCGCGGCATCGGCGCCGCCATCGCCCGCCGCCTCGCCGCCGACGGCGCGGATGTGGCGATCACCTATGTCAGCTCGGCGCAGCGCGCCGAAGACCTCGCCGCGCAGATCCGCCAAGGCGGCCGCCGCGCCGTCGCCATCGCCGCCGACAGCGCCGACGCGCAGGCGGTGACCGCGGCGGTGGAGCGCACCGTGGCCGAGCTCGGCCGCATCGACATCCTGGTCAACAACGCCGGGGTCTGGACTTACGGGCCGTTCGAAGACGAATCGCTGGAGAATTACGAGCGGATCATGGCGATCCACGTGCGCGCGCCGTTCGTGGCCGCGCAGGCGGCGTCCAAGCATCTGACCCGCGGCGGCCGCATCATCACCATCGGCAGTTGCCTGGGCGAGCGCGTGGGCGCGCCGGGCATGGCGCTGTATTCGTTGAGCAAGGCCGCAGTGGTGGGCCTGAGCAAGGGTCTGGCGCAGGACCTGGGCAAGCGCGGCATCACCGTCAACACGGTGCAACCGGGGCCGATCGATACCGACATGAATCCGGCCGACGGCGAAGGCGCCGATCATCAGCGCGGCGGTTTGCCGCTGGGCGAGTTCGGCACTGCGGACGACATCGCCGCGACGGTGGCGCATCTGGCCGGGCCGGGCGGCGCGTTCATCACCGGTACGCAGATTTCGGTGGATGGCGGGTTTTCGGCTTGAGTGCGGTGGGGCGGAGGTTTCGGTGCGGGTCCGCGGCGAGGTGAGCGGAAGGCGTCGGGGCTGAGGCCCCTCCCCCAGGTTTCGTCGCGATGAAGCCCTGGATGCCCGCGTTCGCGGGCATGACGGTAGGTGGGTTGCGCGGTGTGCGAAATGCGCGACGCTTCGAGAACTGCGCGATGCTTCGAGAAGTGCGCGACGCTCCGATACGCGACGACTCTACAAGCCGTCATCCCCGCGAACGCGGGGATCCAGAGACTTCAGCGCCATCCGTCGAAACGAAAAAACGCCGGGCGAACCCGGCGTTTTTTGTGCGCGAACCGCGACGCCTCAGGCCTTGTAACCGGTATGCACCGCGCAAATCCCCGCCGACAGATTCTTGTAATCCACCCGCGCGAACCCCGCCTCGACCATCATCCGCTTGAGTTCGTCCTGCGGCGGATGCTGGCGGATGCTCTCGGCCAGATAGCGGTAGCTGTCGCTGTCGCCGGCGAACAGACGGCCCAGCTTCGGCAGCACGTTGAACGAGTGGAAGTCGTAGATCGGCTTGAACCACTCGGCCTTCACTTCCGAGAACTCCAGCACCCGCGCCTGGCCGCCGACCTTGAGCACGCGCAGCATCTCGCGCAGCGCGGCGTCCTTGTCGGTGACGTTGCGCAGGCCGAACGCGATGGTGACCAGGTCGAAGCTGGCGTCGGGGAACGGCAGCGCTTCGGCGTTGCACTGCACGTACTCGAAGCCGGACACGCGGCCGCGGTCGGTCATGCGGTCGCGGCCGACTTTCAGCATGTCGTAGTTGATGTCGCCGAGCACGATGCTGCCGCTGTCGCCGACCCGGTCGCGCAAGAGCGCGGCGATGTCGCCGGTGCCGCCGGCCAGATCGAGCACGCGGTCGCCGCGGCGGACCTGGGCGGTCGCGGTGAAGTAACGCTTCCAGACCCGATGGATGCCCAGGCTCATCAGGTCGTTCATCAGGTCGTAGTTGCCGGCGACCGAGGAGAACACTTCGCCGACCAGCTTGCGCTTCTGCGCGCGCGGCACCTCGCGGTAGCCGAAGTGGGTGGTGTCGTCGGGCTGGGGCTTGGATTCGTTCATGGGCGCGATTATCGCATGCCCGTCCGGCCTGGGCCCTGCCTTGGAGGCCCCTCCCGCAAGCGTCCCCCAAAAGGATTAGCCCCGCCCCCGCACCGCCGGCCGCCCGCTTTGGCATGATGCGGCCATGACCGCCTCCGTGAGCTGGCAAGCCAAGCGTTACGCCGACCTGAGCCTGGACGAGCTCTACGAGCTGCTGCGCCTGCGCTCGCAGGTGTTCGTGATCGAGCAGAACTGCGTCTACCTCGACCCCGACGACAAGGACCGCCACCCCGAGGCGGTGCACCTGATGGGCCGTGCCGGCGACGGCCGGCTGGCCGCGTACCTGCGCATCCTGCCGGCCGGGCTCAGCTATCCCCAGGTCAGCTTCGGCCGGGTGCTGACCGCGGCCGAGTTCCGCGGCCAGCGGCTCGGCGGGCCGCTGCTGGAGGCCGCGCTGATCGAGATCGAGCGGCGCTGGCCCGGCGCCGACATCCAGATCGGCGCGCAATCGCATCTGCAGGCCTATTACGGCCGCTACGGCTTCGAGCCCGCGTCCGAGCCGTATGTCGAAGACGGCATCCCGCACATCGACCTGCTACGCCGCGGACGCGGCGCCGGCTGAGCCGGTGCGGCGTTCGGCCGCAGCGCCCGCGCACAGCAGCGCGACCGCGCCGAGCAGCAGCAACAGGTCCTTGAGCAGGAACTGCGCGGTGCCGCCGACGAACGGGAAGCCGTAACCCGGCTGCCAGCCCGGCAGGCTCAGCAGGAAGGTGTTGGTCAGCAGATACGTGAAGACGGCCGCGAGCAGCCCCCAGCGCGCCAGCCGCGGCCGCCACGGCCACGCCGCGATCAGCGCCGCCGTCGCCAGTTCGACCGCGCCGATCAGGTCGGACGCGCCCTGCACGTCCAGCGGCCCGTACAGCCAGGAAAACAGCGGGCTGCTGCGCATCAGCCCGGCCACGCCCTCGGCCTCGACGTGGGTGAACTTCATCAGCCCGATCCACACCAGCACCAGCAACTGGCCCGCCCACAGCGTCCACAGCGCGCGTTCGCGGCCGCGCGCGCAGCCGCGTTCGTGCGCGAACACGCCCAGGGCGAGGCCGGCGATGCCGAGGTGCTTGAGCAGGGTCTGGCCCGAGCCGATCACCGGGAAGCCGCCGTAGGGCGGCTCGTGGATCCACGCCGCCGGGCTCAGCAGGCCGAGCAGGCCGGCGCCCCAGAACGCCATCGCCGCCAGCGCCGCGCCGCGGCGCCAACGGCCCGAGGGCGCGAGCAGCAGCACCGCGCCGATCGCGCACTCCAGCGCGCCCAGCGCCGGGCTCAGCCAGGCCGCATCGACGGCGAACGCCGGCAGGCCGGCGCCGGCGATCGTCTTGGCCAGCGCTTCGACTTCGAACGCGAACCCGCGCATCGCGCCGAACCAGACCATCAGCAAGCCCAGGATCCGGGCCGAGAGTTCCCACACGCGCGCCAGCGGCGCGCGTTCCATCGCACCATGCATCGTTGCCACTCCAGTATCCGTCGCGCCATCCGCGCCGACCCCCATAAGAGGCCGCGCCGGCGCAAAAGGATTCGCCGCCCCTCGACCCGGGCGCGCGGGCACGCCAGACTGCAGGCGCAAACGCACAGGAGTTATGCATGATCGCCACCCCCGACTACCGCGCCCTGCTCGCCACCGCCGTCGCCGAGGCCCGCCAGGGCATCGCCGAGGGCGGCATTCCGATCGGCGCGGCGCTGTACCACAACGACGGCCGCCTGCTCGGCTGCGGCCACAACCGCCGCATCCAGGAAAACGACCCGTCGGTGCACGGCGAAACCGACGCCTTCCGCAAGGCCGGCCGCCAGCGCCGTTACCGCGACACCATCATGGTCACCACCCTGGCGCCGTGCTGGTACTGCAGCGGGCTGGTGCGCCAGTTCAACATCGGCACGGTGGTGGTCGGCGAATCGGTCAACTTCCGCGGCGGCATCGACTGGCTGCGCGAGAGCGGGGTCGAGGTGATCGATCTGGCCGACCAGGAATGCATCGAGATGCTCGGCGGCTACATCGCCGCCAATCCGGACGTGTGGAACGAAGACATCGGCGAAGACTGAGCCTGCGCCGCCGCCCCGGAAAAGGAGTTTCCATGCACGCCCCCGCCGTTCTCGCCGCGCTGTCGCTGGCGCTCGCCGCGCCCGCGGCGTTCGCGCAACCGCCGCCGGTGTGCGGCGCCACCGCCGAGGTCGCGCTGATCTGCCGCCAGGGCGAGAACGGCCGCAAGGCCAGCCTGGTGCGCACCGACCTGCCCGCGCGCGGCGGCTGCGGGCAACCGCTGCTGGAAACCTTCACCGCCAGCGATCGCGACCGCCCGCGCAGCCTGGCCCTGGCCGTGGGCCAGAGCGGCGAATGCCGCTTCGCCGACGGCGGCAGCTTGCGCGTGCAGGTGCAGGCCGGGCCGTCGCCGCCGGCCGGCCCGTGCAGCGGGCAGCCGACGGCGACGTTTTCGCTGTGGCTCGACGACCGCCGCGTGGCCGACGCGCGCGAAGTGCGCAGCCGCTGCGAAAACGCGCCGACGCCGTGGACGTATCGCGTCGACGGCGACGCGGTGTACGACTGCAGCAACGGCGATTGCGGCCCGCTGCTGGCGCCGGATCAGGCGCTGTCGACGCTGCCGGTGGATGCCGCCGAGTTCCCCGCGGCCGCGGCGGCCGCGTCCGACGGCTTGCAGCGCCTGCTCGACCGCGGCCCGGTCTGCGCCGAACTCGAGCGCCAGCTCGCGCTGAGCTGGGACGCGCTGGATCCGTTCCGCCGCGGCGACGACGCCGGCGCGCCGCTGCACCGCGTCGTCGCCAGCCAGGCGCCGCCCGGCGCCGCGATGCCGGACGCGCTCGAGTTCGTGCGCGGCGAGTCGCGCGCGTTCGATTTCGATTTCGACAACGACGGCCTGATCGACCGCGTGTACCTCGGCGACCTGCGCGACGAAGGCGAGTGGTACGCCTCGCCGCTGCTGGTGGTCGCCGGCGCGGCGGCGCAGGGATTCCAGGCGCATGCGGGCGCTGCGGCGGCGAACGCGGTGCCGTGCCAATGGGACGGCGCGCGGCCGCCGTTGTCGCATTGCGACGACCTGCGCAGCCCGGCCTGGAGCCGGCGCGAACCGCTGCGGCAGGCGGTGCCGGCGCCGTTGCCGGGGATCGCCGGCGGCGACGATTTCTTCCAGACCCGCACCACCACCGCGCTGCCGTTGCGTTTCGACGACACCACCTACGTCGCCTTGTGGAGCGCCAGCGGCCCGGCGCGCGACTACGTCGCCCTGTACCGGCCGCGGCCAGGCGGCCGGCGCGAAGCGGTGTGCCTGATCCAGCGCAAGCCGGGCGCGCGCTGAGGCCGCTCGCGAGCGCTTACGGTCGTCACTGGGCAAGCGCCGGCGGCCGGCGCAGAATCGCCCGCACATGCCCGCCGCCCCTGTCCCGCCGTCGATCCGCGCCTACCAGCTCAGCGACTGGCCGCGGCTGTGCGACATCCACGACCGCGCGCGCCTGGACGAGCTGCGGCGCAGCGCCGGCGTCGAGGCGTTCCGCTCGCTCGCGCGCACGGCGCACAGCGAAGGCCTGTTCGACGGGCGGTTGGATGTGGCCGAAGTCGACGGCGTGGTGCGCGGCTTCGTCGCGTTCCAGCGCGGCTCGCTCAATTGGCTGTATGTGGATCCGGACAGCTATCGCCAGGGCGTGGGGCGGGCGTTGTTGCGCCACGCCGTCGCGTTGTCTGGACCGGTGGTGTCGACGCAGGCGCTGGAGGGGAACGAACCGGCGATCGGCTTGTATCGGTCGGAGGGGTTCGTGGAGATCGAGCGGCGGCGCGGGCGGTTGGCGGGGTGCGATGAGTTCGCGGCGGTGGGGGTGATTCTGCAGTGGCGGCGGTGAGGTCGGGCCGCGGCGGCGGTTCGGCTCTCACGGCGTCGTTGCTGCGATAGCGGCTTGTGCAGCCGCATCGCGGTGAAGCCCTGGATGCCCGCGTTCGCGGGCATGACGGCTTGGGGGGATTTTCGGCTTGGAGTGTTTCGGCGGAGCTACGCGGCTCCGGTTGGCTTCAACACCATCAACCAGAAAATCCCGACAACGCTCAGAAACGCCGGCCAGCCCAACCAGAACCACCAGAACATCGTGCGGTGATAGCTCGCCGGCAACGCTGAACCTGTGGCCGCCGCCTGCGCGGCGAGCCGGCGCGCGCGCGCCTGCAGCCACAGCACCGGCAACCAGCACGCGCCGACCACGAAGAACAGGATCAGCGCGGTCTTGAGCCAGAACACCGACCACGGAATGCCGAGCTGCAACGCCAGCCACACGCCGGTGCCGAACTGGACCAGCACCGCCGGCGCGGTGAAGCAGGCATCGGCGATGACCACGGTGCGTGCGGTTTCGGCGATGACCTTGGCGTCGCCGCGCTTGTGCGCGATCCAGAAGAAGAACGCGATGCCCAGGCCCGTGCCGAACAGCAGGGTCGAGGACAGGATGTGAATCCACTTCACCCACAGATACAGCATCGTCTTATCTCCGGTCCGCCAGCACCCACGCCACCGCCAGCGCCGGCAGCACTACCAGGTTTTTCGCCAATCCGCCGAGCGGGTCGAGCCACTGCGCCGGCAACAACACGCCGAACGCGAGCGTGTAGGCGAGCACGCTGAGGCCCATCAAGCCCAGCATCAGCCGCGGCCGCCAATTGCACAGCAACGCGAGCGCCAGCACCGCGTCCAGACCGCCGGTGACGCGCGCCAGCGCGACCGGCTGCCACGCCGCCAGCGGCGATCCGGCGGCCAGCGCCTCGATCGTCGTCGCCGGGGTTAGCCAACCGGCTGCGGCCGAGATCAGCCACAGCGCGACGATCGCCACGCGCAAGCTCGGGGCGAGGAAATACAGCTGCGCCTGCCAGCGGTCCTGCACCTGGCTCGGCGTCGCCGCCAGCGCAGCGGCGAGGTCGGCCGGGGCGTGGCCGAAGTCGGCCTGCACGCGCGCATGCGCATCCGGCCGGGTCACGTTGCCGCGGCGGAGCATGCGCCACATGGTTTCGCCGACCGGGCCGCGGCCGAGGCGTTCGCCGATGGCGACTTGCAGGCTCACCAGCGATTCGGGAAAGAACACCGCGCGCTCGCCGTCGATGCGCAGCCAGCGCCGCCACGTGGTTTGGTACTCGCGCAGGCTCAGCGGACGCGGCCCGCCGATTTCGTACACGCCGCGCTGCGCGCCGGCGGCGGCGCGCGCGGCGATTTCGCCGAGGTCTTCGGCCGCGACCGGTTGCAACGGCCAGCGTCCGTCGCCGGGCAACAGCTGCCGCCCCGGAAACGCGGCCAGCGCGCGCAGCAGCGAGGTGCCGCCGTAGGAACCGGACGCGGCGTAGACCACCGACGGCCGCAGCGCCACCGCGCTGAGCGGCAACCTCAGCAACTCCTCGTCGAAGCGGTGCTTGGAGGCGATGAATCCGCCGTCGGCCGGTTCGCCGAGCGCGGACAGCTGGACGAAGCGCGGCACGCCGGCTTCGACGCAGGCGCGCGCCAGCGCGAGCGGGCCGTCGACGTGGATCGTCTGGAAGGTTTGCGCGCCGCTCTCGCGCAGGATGCCGGCGGCGTTGACCACCGCGTCGACGCCTTGCAGCGCGTCGCGCCAGTCGTGCGGCGAGGTCATGCGCGCGAGGTCCGCGCGGCGTTCGTCGTCGCGCAGCGCGCGGCCGGTGTCGCGGATGCCGCGCACGACGCGCCAGCCGTGGCGGCGCAGGGCGGCGATGAGGTAGCCGGCGAGGAAGCCGTTGGCGCCGACGACGAGTGCCGTCTTTGGCGCGGGTGCATCGGTCCGTGGCGCGGGTGCGGGGTCGTCCATGCGCGACACGGTAGCAGAGGGGTGCGGCGGTGGGGACTGTCAGTAACAGCGCCTATGGCGCTGCCCTCACCCTAGCCCTCTCCCGCAAGCGGGAGAGGGAACAGTTGCGTCGCTACTGCATGCCTCGCAGTCAAAGCCCCTCTCCCGCTCGCAGGAGAGGGGTTGGGGTGAGGGCCGCCTTCGGGCCGCCCTATCCGATCAAAGAATGTACCGACTCAAATCCGGATCCTGCACCAACTCGCCCAAGTGCTGATCCACATACGCCTTGTCGATCGTCACAGCCTGCCCGTCCCGATCCGGCGCCTCATAGCTCAACGTATCGAGCAAGCGCTCCAGCACCGTATGCAGACGCCGCGCGCCGATGTTCTCCTGGCGCTCGTTGACCTGCGCGGCGATCTCGGCGAGCCGGTCCACCGCATCGGTGGTGAAGTCGAGCTTCACCCCTTCGGTGCGCAACAGCTCGACGTACTGCGTGGTCAGCGCCGCCTTCGGTTCGGTCAGGATGCGGACGAAATCGTCCTTGCTCAGCGCGCCGAGCTCGACCCGGATCGGGAACCGGCCCTGCAACTCCGGAATCAGGTCGCTGGGCTTGGCCAGATGGAACGCGCCGGAGGCGATGAACAGGATGTGGTCGGTCTTGACCGCGCCGTACTTGGTGCTGACGGTCGAGCCTTCCACCAGCGGCAACAGATCGCGCTGCACGCCTTCGCGGCTGACGTCGCCGCCGCTGACGCCGGCTTCGCTGCGTTTGGCGACCTTGTCGATCTCGTCGATGAAGACGATGCCGTGCTGCTCGCAGGCCTCGATCGCGGCCTGGCGCACATCGTCCTCGTTGACCAGCTTGGCCGCTTCCTCCTCGATCAGCTGCGGACGCGCGGCCTTGATCGACAGGTGCTTCTTGTGGGTCTTGCCGCCGGACACCTGCGAGAACATCTGCCGCAGCTGCTGGCCCATCTCCTCCATGCCGGGCGGGGCCATGATGTCGACGCCGCCGAGATTGACCGCGGTTTCGATCTCGATCTCGCGCTCGTCGAGCTCGCCGCTGCGCAGTTGCTTGCGCAGCTTGGCGCGGGTGTCGCTGTCGGGCGCGCTGTGGTCGGCGGCCGGGGTTTCCGAGCCGAAGCCGAAACCGCCGGGCACGCGCTTGGGCAGCAGCGCGTCGAGGATGCGGTCTTCGGCGCGTTCCTCGGCCTGGGTGCGCACGCGGGTCTTGGCCTGCTCGCGATACAGCTTGACCGCGGTATCGGCCAGATCGCGCACGATCTGCTCGACGTCCTTGCCGACGTAACCGACTTCGGTGAAGCGGGTGGCTTCGACCTTCACGAACGGCGCGTTGGCCAGCGTGGCCAGGCGCCGCGCGATCTCGGTCTTGCCGACGCCGGTGGGGCCGATCATCAGGATGTTCTTGGGCATCACCTCGTTGCGCAGCTCGGCGGGCAACTGCATGCGGCGCCAGCGGTTGCGCAAGGCGATGGCGACCGCGCGCTTGGCCGAATGCTGGCCGACGATGTGGCGGTCCAGTTCCTGCACGATTTCGCGCGGGGTCATGGTGGCGTGGCTGTTGTCGGGTTTCATAGGGGGATAGAAAGAGCGGGAATGGGGGTTGGATGTTGGGGAACTGCAAGAACGCGGACGAAGGCCAAGTCGAGGACGCTCAACAGTTCCCCGACATCCAACCCCCATCCCCGCTTTTACAGCTCCTCCACCACCACGTTGCGATTCGTATAGATGCACACATCGCCGGCGATGTTGATCGCCTCGGTCGCGATGCCGCGCGCGTCGAGCGTGCTGTGCGCCATCAGCGCGCGCGCGGCGGACAGCGCGTACATGCCGCCGGAGCCGATCGCGACGATGCCGTCTTCCGGTTCGATCACGTCGCCCGTGCCGCTGATGACCAGCGAGGTTTCCTTGTCGGCGACGGCGAGCAGCGCTTCGAGCTTGCCCAGGCGGCGCTCGGTGCGCCAATCCTTGGCCAGCTCGACCGCGGCGCGGGTCAGTTGCCCGTGCTTTTCGAGCTTGGCTTCGAACAGTTCGAACAAGGTGAACGCGTCGGCGGCGGCGCCGGCGAAACCGGCCAGGACCTGGCCGTCGCGGCCCAGTCGCCGGACCTTGCGCGCGTTGGATTTCATCACCGTGTGGCCGAGCGTGACCTGGCCGTCGCCGGCGATGGCGACGCGGCCGTCGCGGCGGACCGAGACGATGGTGGTGGCGTGGAAAACGTTGGGATTCTGACTCGGGTCCATAGCGACCTCCGGGGGATAGCCCTTGGATGGGGGCTGGGCCGGGCGAGTCAAGGGGCGGCCATGCGGCGGCGGCGGGCGCGCCGGCATGGCCGGCGTTCATCCGCAACGCGACGGCCGGAAGCGCCGGCGATGCCGCCGCCCTGCCCGCGCGTCGTTCCGGCGAACGCGGAAGTCGGTTTCGATTCGGCTTCGCACGAGCGTGCGCGCCGCTCGCGACAACGATGGCCAACTCGATGGCGGCGCCCGCAGGAACGCCGGCCCGTTGCTACTCCTCGCGCTTGCGCTTCGCGCGCGGATGCGCCGCGTCGTAGACCTTGGCCAAATGCTGGAAATCCAGATGGGTGTAGATCTGCGTGGTCGAGATGTCGGCGTGGCCGAGCAGTTCCTGCACGCCGCGCAGGTCGCCGGAGGATTCCAGGATGTGGCTGGCGAAGGAATGCCGCAGCAGATGCGGATGCACGCGCTTGAACAGGCCCTGGCGCTGGGCCAGATGGCGCACCCGCAGCTGCACCGCGCGCGAGCTGATCTGGGCGCCGCCGCGGCCGGGAAACACGAACGCGTCGTTGGCCGCGCCGGTCGACGCGCGCCATTCGGCCAACGCCGCGCGCGCGTGCGAACCCAGCGGCACGCTGCGTTGCTTGTTGCCCTTGCCGAGCACGGTGACCAGGGCGTCGTCGATGTCCAGGTCGCGCCAGCGCAGCGCGCACAACTCGCTCAGGCGCAGGCCGGAGGAATAGAACAGTTCCAGCAGCGCGCGGTCGCGCAGGCCCAGCGGCGCGTCGGTGTCGACTTCGACCAGGGCCTTGGCTTCGTCGGGATCGAGCACCTGCGGCAGCTTGCGCGGCGCCTTCGGCGCGCGGATCGGCGCGGCCGGGCTGGCCTCCAGCGCGCCTTGTTTGACTTGCCAGGCGTAGAAGCTGCGGCAGGCCGACAGGCGCCGTTGCAGGCTCTTGGCGGTGAGGCCGCGGCGGTGTTCGGCAGCGATGAAGCTGCGAACGTCCTCGACCTGCAAGGCGAGCACGTCGCCGCCGGCGTATTGCAGGGTCCACACGGTCAGCGCGTCGAGATCGCGCCGGTAGGCGTCGAGGGTATGCGCGGACATGCGCCTTTCCACGCGCAGGTGATCGAGGAAGGCGTCGACCGGATTCATGCCGCGCATCCTACTCCGCCGCGCGCGGATGCGGCGTGGCGGCGGCGAAGCCGCAGCCGCCCGGCCGCGGCCTCAATCGAAGCGACGCAGCGCCACCGCCAGCGACTCGCCCATCATGCGCAGGAACAAGGTGCCCATGCCGGGGAAGAAGCGGTTGGGGTCGCGGCTGCCGACCGCGATCAGGCCCACGCCCGGCAGCGGCAGCAGCGCGGTGGACTGCACGTCGGCGGCGCGGTCGCGGTACAGCACTTCGTGCTTTTCCGGCTGCAGGCGGCCGCACAGCGGTTCGCCGTCGGCGAGCGCGTCGCGGAACGGTTGCAGGCGCGCGTCGCCGTCCTCGATGGTCTGCAGCCATTCGCCGTCGGCGATGCCGTCGTAGCGGCGCAGCATGACCAGCCGGACCAAGTCGCCGTTGAAATCCTCGGCCAGGCTCGCGGCCATCGCGCGCAGGGTGTCGGCGGCGTTGCCCTGGCGCATCAGCGCCAGGGTCAGTTGATGGGTGCGCACGGCCAGACGTTCGTTCTCCTGGGCGTTGCCGAACAGCTCGTGCAGGCGGCGCGAGAGTTCGCGGTTCTTGTCGCGCAGCACTTCCAGCTGATAGCTGGCCAGCGAGGCGGCCGAGCCTTCCTCGCGCGGCACCACCAGGCTCATCGACAGATCGGGAAACTGCTGCAGGAAACGCGGATGGCGGCGCAGCCACGCGGCGATCTCGTGCGCGCCGGGCTCGGCCGGCTTGTCGCCGGATCGTTCGCTCATCGGTTCCACTCTCCTTCGAACACGAATGCGGTCGGCCCGGACATCGACAGCGGCGCGTCGGGGTCGGGCCAGGCGATGCGCAGTTCGCCGCCGGGCAGTTGCACGGCGACTTCGCGCTGGATGCGGCCGCGCTGCATCAGCACCGCCGCGGCGGCGCAGGCGCCGGAGCCGCAGGCCAGGGTTTCGCCGACGCCGCGCTCGTACACGCGCAGGCGGATGCGGTCGGGCGCCAGCACCTGGGCGAAGCCGACGTTGGCCGACTCGGGAAATTCGTGGCTGGACTGCAGCATCGGGCCGATGGTCTCGACCGGCGCGGCGTCGACGTCGTCGACTTCGATGACCGCGTGCGGGTTGCCCATCGACACCGCGCCGAAGCCGATCACGGTGTCGTGCACGTCGAGCACGTACTGGTCCTGGCGGCCGGAATAGCCGCGCAGCGGAATGCGTTCGGGGTCGAACTCGGGCCGGCCCATGTCGATGCGGAACGCGCCCGCGCCGAGCGGCGTGACCGCGTGGCGGCCGGTCGGGCTGTCGACGGCGAAGCCGCCGTCGGCCGCCGCGGCGCCGTCGCGCACCAGCCAGGCAGCGATGCAGCGCGCGCCGTTGCCGCATTGCTGCGAGGCCGAGCCGTCGGAATTCCAGATCCGGTACGACGCCACCGCGCCGGCGCTGAGCGGCGCTTCGATGGTGAGGATCTGATCGCAGCCGACGCCGATGTGGCGGTCGGCCAGGCGCCGGCACAGGTCCGGATCCGGCGGCGCGACGCCGCCGCGCAGGTCGAGCACGACGAAGTCGTTGCCGGCGCCGTGCATCTTGCTGAAACGCAGCGGCGCGCTCGCGGCGGCGGCCTCAGCCATCGCCTTGGCCGCTGGCGGGCACCGGCTCGGCCGGCTGGTCCGCGCCGTCGGACGAGTCGCTCTTGTCCGATTTCTTCTTGTTGGGATCTTGCTTGGCCGGGTCCTGCTTGGCGGGATCCTGCTGGGCCGGATCGGCGTTCTGCGCCGGCTGTCCATCGGTCGGCGGCGTCAGCATCTTGTCCAGCGACGGCACCGCCGAGGCTTTCTTTTTCGGATCGGTCGCCACCGGCGGCGCGTTGACGGTGGAGATGGTCACCGGCACCTCGCCGGGCTTGGCCTTCGGCGGCTCGGGCGGCGGCGGCGCGGTCGGCAGGACCAGCGGGCCCTTGTTGCCGCAGGCGGCCAGGGCCAGGGTCAACGCGGTCGGGATCAGGAACGAGGCGAGGCGTGCATTCATGGCTCGAAGTGTAGCCCGCGGGGGTGACCGAAACGAACCCTGCGCGAGGGACTGGGAACAGCGTCGGGGTACGGGTTCAGTCTGGGCCGCGGCCGGCGCCGCAGGCCGAATATGCGGCCGATCGCGGGCCCGGCCGAGTCGGCGACAGGCTGTCGTCAGCCCGGCGGCTCGGGCCGGCGCCACAGCCAGATCGCGACGACGCACATGATCGCGGTGCCGCTCGCGGCCATCCACCACTTCGGCGAAGTCAGGAACATGATCGCCGCGCACAGCGCCATCATCGACACCGCCAGGCGCTTGGCGCGGCGGCTGACCGCGCCGTGCGCCTGCCAGTCGCGGATCATCGGGCCGAACTGGCGATGCGCCAGCAGCCACGCATGCAGCCGCTGCGAGCCGCGCGAGGCGGCGAAGGCCGACAGCAGCACGAACGGCACGGTCGGCAGCCCGGGCACGACGATGCCGACGATGCCCAGGGCCAGGCTGGCGTAGGCCAGCAGCCACCAGGCCCAGCGCAGGCGGACGGGCCGCGCGGGCGGAGTCGGCTCGGCCTCGGTCGCGGCGGGCGGCGCCGGTGCGTGAACCGTGCTGTCCTCGGGCGGTGGGGATGCGGACATGGCGGCAGTATGCGCGGCGAGGGCCGCGGACGGTTCGGGCGATCGGAGAGGACAGCGTCGGGGCTGAAAGCCCCTCCCACAAGAGCGCCCGGCTGCAAGCGGCATCCAGCGGACGCTATGCGCAAGGTTGCGGGCCGGTGTCGGGCGATGGTCGGGAAAGAACTTCCGCCCCGACTCGAGCGGCGGTGTCGCAGGACCTTCAGCCCCGGCCGCATTCGGCTCCGACTCGAGCGGCGGTTGCAGCAGGGGCTTGCGCCCCGACGCCTTCGGCTCCGCCGCCGACGCCTGCCCACAAACGAACGGGCCCGGCTCGCGCCGGGCCCGTCGCTACGCTGCGATGCGGCGGCTTACTTCGCCGCGACCTCGTGGCTCACCTGCAACTGGTCGATCATGAACGCGAACATCTCCGACTGCTCGCGATAGCGGCGGAAACGCCCCGACTTGCCGCCGTGGCCGGCGTCCATGTTGGTGCGGAACAGCACCGGGAACTTGCCGGTGTCGAGCGTGCGCAGGCGCGCGACGTACTTGGCCGGCTCCCAGTACTGCACCTGCGAATCCCACAGGCCGGTGCCGACGAACATCGCCGGATAGGCCTGCTTCTTCAGGTTGTCGTACGGCGAGTACGACAGCATGTACTCGTAGTAATCCTTCTTCTCCGGATTGCCCCACTCGTCGTACTCGTTGGTGGTCAGCGGAATGCTGGCGTCGAGCATCGTCGTCACCACGTCCACGAACGGCACCTGCGACAGGATCACCCGGTACTTGTCCGCGGCCATGTTGGTGATCGCGCCCATCAGCAGGCCGCCGGCGCTGCCGCCGTACGCGGCGACGCGGTCCGGCGCGGCGTAGCCGGCCTTGACCAGCGCATCGGTCACGTCGACGAAGTCGTTGAAGGTGTTCTGCTTCTTGAACAGCTTGCCGTTGTCGTACCACTGCCGGCCCATTTCCTGGCCGCCGCGGATGTGCGCGATGGCGTAGACCATGCCGCGGTCGAGCAGGCTGACGTTGGTGCCGGAGAAGCTCGGATCCATCGACATGCCGTAGCTGCCGTAGGCGTATTGCAGCAGCGCCGCCTTGCCGTTCTTCTCGAAGCCCTTCTTGTAGACCAGCGACACCGGAATCTTGACGCCGTCGCGCGCGGTCGCCCAGAAGCGCTCGGTGACGTACTTCTCCGGGTCGTAGCCGATCACCGGCTGGCGCTTGAGCAGCTTGCGCTCGCCGGTGACGGTGTTGAGCTCGTAGGTGGTCGCCGGCGTGGTCAGCGAGGTGTAGCTGTAGCGCAGCCACGGCGTGTCGTGTTCGGAATTGATCGACAGGCCCATCGAGAACGCCGGCTCGTCGGCCTTGACGAATTCGTCCTTGCCGTCCTTCTTGATCAGGCGCAGGCGCTCGAGCGCGTCGGCGCGTTCGGACACGACGGTGAAGCCGTCGAACAGTTCGAAGCCCTCGATGAAGACGTCGTCGCGGTGGGCGATCCAGTCCTTCCATTCCTTGCGCGAACGCGCGCCGTCGGGCGCGGTGACGAGCTTGAAGTTCGGCGCCGGCTTGCCGTCGGCGCCGGGCGCGTTGGTGCGGATCACCCAGCGGCCGTCGAGGCGGTCGGCGTGGTATTCCACGTCGCGCTCGCGCGGCGCCAGCACCGCGAATTCCTTGGGATCGGCGGCCGGCGCGCAGCGCATTTCGCTGGACACGGTGCTGTGCACGTCGATGCACAGGTAGGCGTCGTCGCGGGTGCGGCCCAGGCCCATGTAGAAGCTGTCGTCCTTCTCCTCGTAGACCAGCGCGTCGCTGGCCGCCGGGGTGCCGAGCACGTGCTTCTTGACCCGCACCGTCAGCAGCGTTTCCGGATCGTTCTCGATGTAGAACAGGGTCTGGTTGTCGTCGGCCCAGACGATGTCGGTCGACGCGCCCTCGACGACGTCGGGATAGATCTCGCCGGTGTCGAGGTTCTTGAAGCGGATCGTGTACTGGCGGCGGCCGACCGCGTCGTCGGCCCAGGCCAGGATGCGGTTGTCCTGGCTGACTTCCATCGCGCCGACGCTGAAGTAGTCCTTGCCCTTGGCCATGACGTTGACGTCGAGCATGACCTGCTCGGCGGCGTCCATGTCGCCCTTGCGGCGGGCGTGGATCGGGTAGTCCTGGCCGGTTTCGAAGCGGGTGTAGTACCAGTAGCCGCGCTCGCGGTACGGCACCGAGCTGTCGTCTTGCTTGATGCGGCCGACGATTTCGCCGTAGAGCGTGTCCTCCAGCGGCTTGAGCGGCTTCATCGCCGCGTCGACGTAGGCGTTCTCGGCGTTGAGATACGCCAGCATCTCGGGATTCTTGCGCTTGTCGTCGCGCAGCCAGTAGTACTCGTCCTGGCGCTGCGCGCCGTGCGGCGCCTTGACGGTGTGCGGCTTCTTGGCCGCTTCGGGCGGCGCGGGCAGGCCGGCGGCGGTGGCGTTGAGGGTGGTGGTCATCAGAAGCGTGGCCGCTAAGGTGAAGAAAGTGGTTTTCATATGGGGTCCGCCGGATTATTCCTCAATGTCGCAGGGTGGAGCGCCGGGAAAACGCGAACGGCGGCGTGGATCGTGCGGCTCGGGGCCGCAGGCTGCGGATCCGCGCAGCGCGGCCGCAACGGCCGGCGCGCGGGAGCCGCCGCGCCGATGCGCGAACGGGCGCCCGAAGGCGCCCGTCCGAGGGTGGATCCACAGGCGCGCGGCCGGCCGGATCACTTGGCCAGCTGTTCCCACAGGAAGGTGTAGGCCAGCGCGTTCATGTGCGCGGCCTGGGCGTTGTTGGCCGCGCCGCCGTGGCCGCCTTCGATGTTCTCGTAGTAGCGCACGTTGCTCTTGCCGGCATCGAGCATCTTCGCCGCCATCTTGCGCGCATGGCCCGGATGGACGCGGTCGTCCTTGGTCGAGGTCATGAAGATCACCGGCGGATACTCGCGCTTGGCGTCGAACAGGTGGTACGGCGAGAAGGTCTGGATGAACGACCAGTCGGCGGTGTCCGGATTGCCGTACTCGGCCATCCACGAGGCGCCGGCGAGCAGATGGTTGTAGCGCTTCATGTCGAGCAGCGGCACCTGCACCACGATCGCGCCGAACAGGTCGGGGTACTGGGTCAGCATGTTGCCGGTCAGCAGGCCGCCGTTGCTGCCGCCCTGCGCGCCCAGGTGCGGGGTCGAGGTGATCTTGCGCGCGATCAGGTCCTGGCCGACCGCGGCGAAGTCCTCATACGCCTTGTGCCGGTTGGCCTTGAGCGCGGCCTGGTGCCAGCGCGGGCCGTACTCGCCGCCGCCGCGGATGTTGGCGACCGCGTACACGCCGCCCTTCTCCAGCCAGCCCTTGCCGATGCCGCCGGAATAATTCGGGGTCAGCGAGATTTCGAAACCGCCGTAGCCGTACAGCAGGGTCGGCGCCTTGCCGTCGAACTTGAGGTCCTTCGGCCGGACCACGAAATACGGCACGCGGGTGCCGTCCTTGCTGGTCGCGAAGTGCTGCTCGATCGTGTCCTTGGACGCGTCGAAGAAGCTCGGGTTGGTCTTCAGGGTTTCGGGCTTGCGGCCGATCTGCGCCAGCGCCAGCGTGGTCGGGGTCAGGTAGTCCGACGCCGACAGCCACACCGCATCGCTGTCGTCGGTATCCACCGGGGCGACCGAGACGGTGCCGAACGCCGGCGCGCCGACGAAGTCGCTGCGCTTCCACTCGCCCTTGCCCGGCGCCAGCACGCTGAGCTTGTACTTGACGTCGTCGAGCACGTTCAGCACGAGATGGTTGCGGGTCCAGATCGCGCTCGCCAGCGAGGTGGTCGCGGTCGGCGCGAACAAGGTCACGAAGTCGCGCTTGCCGGCCATGAAATCGTCGAAGCCGATCGCGATCAGGCTGCCGGCCGCGTACTGCTTGCCGCCGGCTTCGTAAGGATCGCGCAGTTCGGCCATCAGCCATTCGCGGTGGACGAACTTGCTGGCCGAGTTCGGCAGATCGATCTTGCTGAGCTTGCCGTCCTTGCCGCGCAGGTACAGTTCTTCGTTGTAGAACGCCAGCGCGCGGCTGACGAAGTCGCGTTCGAAGCCCGGGGTCGGGTCGCGGTAGGCGGCCACCGACATGTCGGTGTCCTTGCCCTCGTACACCGGCGTGGCCTGCGCCATCGGCGTGCCGCGCGTCCACAGGCGCACGGTGCGGGCGTAGCCCGAGGTCGTCATCGTGTCCTTGCCGAAATCGGTGGCGACGTAGACGTGGTCCTTGTCGATCCAGCTCAGGCTGCCCTTGGCCTCGGGACGGAAGAAGCCGTCCTTGATCCAGGTCTTGGAGCCCAGGTCGAACTCGCGGGTCACGTCGGCGTCGGAGCCGCCGCGCGACAGCGCGATCAGGCAGCGCTGGTAGTCGGGCTTGAGGCATTCGGCGCCGTGCCAGACCCACTGCTCGTTCTCCTCGCGGTTCAGCGCGTCAAGATCGATCACGGTTTCCCAGGCCGGCTTGGCCTTGCGGTATTCCTCGAGCGTGGTGCGGCGCCACAGGCCGCGCTGGTGCTGCGCGTCCTTCCAGAAGTTGTAGTAGTACCCGCCGATCTTCTCCACGCCGGGGATCTTGGCGTCGGAGTCGAGGATGGCGAGGATGCTCGATTCGAGCTGCTTGAACTGCGGGGTGGCGGCCAGTTCGGCCTCGGTCTTGGCGTTGCGCTGCTTGACCCAATCCAGGGCGCGCTTGCCGTCGACGTCTTCGAGCCAGGCATAGGGGTCGTCGGTCACTTTGTTCTCCTGGGCGGACGCCACGCCGGCGCTGGCGGCGATGGCCAGTCCGGCCGCGAGCAACAGGGACTGACGGGTCTGGGACATCGAAGGCATGGCGGTTCCGGGACATAGGAAGGCCGTCACGCTAACACAGGGCCACCGGGGGTCCGCCCTGTCCTTGGTCATGTAGGGAGTTGCCGGTTCTGGCGCGTTGGAGGCGCCCGGCGGCGGGCCTGCGGCGAGACCCGGCCGGAGCCGGTGCAGGCCGCGGCAGCGCGGCCGCGTTGCGCCCGCAGAGACAGCCACGCCGGCCTGTGCGGCCGGCGTGGCCGGAACAACGGCGGGCCGGCCGGTCGCGCCGGCCCGACCGCTCAGGCCACCCGCGGCAGCGGGCGCGCCGGATGCGCCGGGCGCAGCCGCCGCCGCGCCTGCATCGCCCCGCGCCGACGGCGCCGCGCCGGTGCCGCGGCCGCCGCTTCGGCGGCGTCGCGCGACCACGGCAAACGGAACCGGTGCAGCGCCCACCACGCCAGCGCCGGCATCGCCACCAGCCACAGCGGCAGCCAGCCCAGCACCGCATGGTGGCCGCGCGCGGCCGGCAGCATCAGCACCAGCAGCGCGCCGACGGCGACGGCGTAGCCGAGCGCGGTGTCGAGGTCGCCGCGCAGGTCGGTGGTTTCGGCGATGTCGCCGTCGAACTCGGGATCGACGCGGCGGGTGGTTTCGAGGACGCTCATGGCCGGACTCCGGAAGCGCAGAAGAAGGTGGAAAGAAGGCGACTCGTGGTGAGTCCAACTTCCCGCCGCGGCGTCTCAGAGGTTGCGATACCGGCGACCGCCCGTCGGGACCGGGTCGCGGCCGGCTCAGTAGCCGGCTTTGTCCAGCGCGATCTCGGCCTGCTCGCGGCCCAGTTCGATCAGTTCCTTGGCGCGCCAGAATTCATAGAACTGGCAGGCGTCGCGCGGAATGCGGATGACCAGTTCGGGCGGGTCCAGCGCCAGTTGCACGCGCGCGATCTGCGCCTGCATGGTGTCGAGCGAACGCGCCATCAGTTCGCTGAAGCTCAGCTCGTGCGGCGGCTGATCTTCGGGCCGGTCGACCGGCACCGGTTGGTTGCGGCGGAACCAGCGCATCAGCGGCGGCGGCTTGACCGACACCAGTTGCTCGGCCGGCACCGGTGCGTGCCGCGGCAGGTCGGCGTCGGCGTGGCGGCCGAGCGTGCCGGTCGGCTGGTCGGGCCAGCCGTGCATGTCGACCGCGATCAGCCGGTGCGCGTCGGACAATCGCGTGGCGGTGATCGGCAACGGCGCCAGCAGGCCGCCGTCGACCAGTTCGCGGCCGTGCAATTCGTAAGGGGTGAACACGCCCGGGATCGCGATCGACGCGCGGATCGCGTCCCACAGGTCGCCTTCGCGCAGCCACACCTCGCGCTGGCGCAGCAGGTCGACCGCGACCGCGGTGAACTGCACCGGCAGGTCTTCGATGCGCGGCTCGCCGATCAGCTCGCGCAGTGCGTGCATGAGCCGGTCGCCGCGGAACAGCGCCGGCTGGCCGAACACCGGGTCGAGCAGGCGCAGCATGTCGGTGCGGCTCATGCTGTAGAGCCAGTCGCGGTACACCGCCATCTTGCCGGCGGCGAACAAGCCGCCGACCAGGGCGCCGCTGGACGAACCGGCGACCGCGACGATGCGCAGCTTGCGCGCCTGCAAGGCCTCGATGACCCCGATCTGGGCCAGCCCGCGCGCGCCGCCCGCGCCGAGCACCAGCGCGACCGGCTCGCCGGGTTCGGCGTGGCCGGGAGAATCGCTGGCGGGTAGGTCGGCGCCTGCCATCAACGGCCGTAGTTGCTCAGCGCCAGTTCCAGCATGGTCTTGGCCTGTTCGCGCAGCACCACCGGCTCGACGATTTCGGCGTCGTTGCCGTAATGCATCACGTCCATCAGCAATTCGCGGCCGGCGCTGTAAGGCACCTTGAGCTCATAGCGGCCGTCCGGCAGGAACCGGCCCTGCTGCTGCGAGTGCCAGTGCTCGTCGGCGACCCAGCGCGCCGCCTTGGCGCTGAACAGGATCGTCGCCCAGCCCTTCGGCGCGCCGGAGAAGATGCCGTAGCTCGACGCCAGATGCTGGTCGAGCTCGTCGTCGGCGACGTCGCGCGCCGCCTCCTCGCCGATCTTGGCCGCGCTGATGCGGTCGACCGAGAAGCTGCGCAGCGCATCGCGTTCGTGGTCCCAGGCGTCCAGGTACCAGTTCTCGCGGTAGTGCGTCAGCCGCTGCGGCGAGACGCTGCGGCGGGTGCGCTCGTCGGTGGAGCGGGCGCGGTACTCGAAGGTCAGGCGCTTGCGGTCGAGCACGGCGGTGGCGACCGCGCGGAACGCGGTTTCGTCCTGGCGGCGGGTGCGGTGCGGGATCACCCGCACCCGCTCCACCGGCAGGCGGCGGCCGCCGGCGTGCTCGTCGAGCAGCTTCTCGATGCGCTGCTGCAACGGCGCCAGCGCGTTCGACAACACGCCCCCGCCGCTGCGCATCAGCAATTGCTGCGCGGCCAGCAGCGCGTGCAACTCCTCCGAGCTCAGCCACAGGCCGGGCAGTTCGAAGCGGTCGCCTTCGCTGGTGTCGTAGCGGAAACCGGCTTCGCCGTTGCCGACCACCGGTGCCATCAGGTAGTCGCGCAGGTAAGCCAGGTCCCGATAAACGGTCGCGCGCGAGCATTCCAGGTCCTCCTGGAGCCGCTGAACTGTGACCGGGTACCTGGCCGCAGTGAGAATCCGGTGCAACGCGTGAATGCGTTCGATACGTTCCATGTCGGCCGAGATGTGGTGGAGTCGGTAGGGACACAACTAGCATGGCATCGGCCGCTGTCCGGCCGCCACCATCGAACCTGAGGATCCTACGTGATCAAGCCCTCAATATCCGCAACACTGACCCCCGCGGTGCTGCTGCTCGGCCTGACCGCCTCCAGCCTGGCCTGCGCCGGGCCGAAGGAAGAAGTCGTCGCCGCGGTGGACAAGTTCCTGGCCGCCAAGAGCTACCACGCCACGATGAGCATGGGCCCCGGGCCCGCCACCGAGACCGACTTCGTCGCGCCGGACCGCATGCGCGTGAAGCTGGGCGCGGTCGGCGACCAGATCATGATCGGCAACACCCTGTACATGACCCTGCAAGGCAAGACCCGCAAGCAACCCGCGCCGAACGGCGGCGTCGCCGCCACGCGCAGTCGCGAGAAAGTGCTGGGCAACCTGCAGACGCTGAAGGTGGCCGCGCTGGGCGACGAGACCCTCGCCGGCGTGGCGACCAAGAAGTACAAGGTGGAGAACAGCCAACCGAACAAGACCTCCTCGACCTTCTGGGTGGCCGCCGCCACCGGTTACCCGGTGCAGGCGGTGAACGTGGCCGAGGTCGGCGGCAAATCCTACACCTCGACTTTGAAGTACTCGCGTTACAACGACCCCAGCATCAAGATCGAAGCGCCGGCGGTGAAGTGATATTTGACACCTGATGCGTCGCATCGACTGCGACCGCAAGGCCGGGCCGACGAGGCCCGGCCTTTTCGTTGGCGCCGAAGATCGGACGCGATTTTTCCCGAACGGTCCTTTCGCGCGTTGTCGCAGTGCGACAACGCGGCGGCGCGGCCGCACCGGCCAGCTTCGCCGGCGGATTTTGTGTTTTTTTGTCAGCCCTTGGCGACGGCCGCGGCGCGCGCCCACAGATGCGCGGCCGGCGCAAGCTCGCTCTCGCCGGGCGGGGTGGGCACAATGCCCCGCATGCCAGGCTCTCCTTCACGCCCAGCCGCCTCCGGCCCGCCCGCTCCGGTTGCGCCGGGCTCCGCCCGGTCCGGCGCGGACCGTTCCGCCGATGCGGCCCGCGGGCCGGCGCCGTCGGAACCGGCGATCGACCTGTCGCCCTCGCCCGGCGACGAGGTCAAGACCACGACCTGTTACATGTGCGCCTGCCGCTGCGGCATCAAGGTGTGGCTCAGCGACGGGCGCATCCGCTACATCCAGGGCAACCCCGAGCATCCGGTCAACCAGGGCGTGCTGTGCGCCAAGGGGTCGGCCGGGATCATGCAGCACTACTCGCCGGCGCGGCTCAGCAAGCCGCTGCTGCGGGTCGGCGAGCGCGGGCGCGGCGAGTTCCGCGAGATCGAATGGGACCAGGCGCTGGACATCGCCGCCGGCTGGCTCGGCGACATCCGCGCGCGCAATCCCGACGAACTGGCGTTCTTCACCGGCCGCGACCAGTCGCAGGCGCTGACCGGCTGGTGGGCGCAGCAGTTCGGCACGGTCAACTACGCCGCGCACGGCGGGTTCTGCTCGGTCAACATGGCCGCCGGCGGCTTGTACAGCCTCGGCGGTTCGTTCTGGGAATTCGGCGAGCCCGACTGGGAGCATTCGCGCTATCTGATGCTGTGGGGCGTGGCCGAAGACCACGACTCCAATCCGATCAAGCTCGGCCTCGGCAAGCTCAAGGCGCGCGGGGCCAAGATCGTCGCGGTCAATCCGGTGCGCAGCGGCTACGGCGCGATCGCCGACGAGTGGATCGGGATCCGGCCCGGCACGGACGGGCTGTTCGCGTTCGCGTTGATCCACGAATTGCTGAAGGCCGACCGCATCGACCTGGATTACCTGGTGCGCTACACCAATGCGCATTGGCTGGTGGTGCGCAATCCGGGCGGTGCGGACGATGGTTTGTTCGCGCGCGATGGCGAAGGGCGCGCGCTGTGTTGGGTGCGCGGTGGCCCTCACCCCAACCCTCTCCCGCAAGCGGGAGAGGGGGCTGAACCGTCCCCGCAAGCGGCAGAACCACACGCACCATCGCCCTCGCCCGAAGAACACCCTCTCCCGCTTGCGGGAGAGGGCCGGGGTGAGGGCAGCGCGCAACCCGCCGACACCATCGACATTTCCCCCGCAGTCGTCGGCGAATACCGACTCCCCGACGGCCGCCGCGCCGTCCCGGTGTTCCACCTCGTCGCCGAACGCTACCTCGACCCGCAGTACGCGCCCGACGCCGTCGCCGAACGCTGCGGCATTCCCGCCGACACCATCCGCCGCATCGCCCGCGAACTCGCCGAGGCCGCGTTCGAACATCCGGTGCGCCTGCCGATCGCCTGGACCGATGCGCACGGCCGCGAGCACGCCGAGATGCTCGGCCGCCCGGTCAGCCTGCATGCGATGCGCGGCATCAGCGCGCACAGCAACGGCTTCCACACCTGCCGCGCGCTGCACTTGCTGCAACTGCTGCTCGGCGCGGTCGATACGCCGGGCTCGTTCCGCTACCAGCCGCCCTACCCCAAGCCGATCCCGCCGCCGAACCGGCCCGGCAAGCAAAGCCAGGCCAACGGCGCGCTCGACGCCGCGCCGCTGGGTTTCGTCCACGGCCCCGAAGACCTCGTCGTCGACGAACACGGCAGGCCGCGCCGCATCGACCACGCGTTTTCCTGGGCCTATCCGCTGTCCGCGCACGGCATGATGCATAGCGTGATCCGCAACGCCTGGGCCGGCGATCCGTACAAGATCGACACGCTGATGATGTTCATGGCCAACATGAGCTGGAATTCGGCGATGAACACCCGCCAGACCATCGGCTGGCTGACCGACAAGGACGACAACGGCGACTACCGCATCCCGCACATCGTCTACGCCGACGCCTACGCGTCGGAGATGACCGCCTACGCCGACCTGGTGCTGCCGGACACGACCTACCTGGAACGCTTCGATGCGATCAGCCTGCTCGACCGGCCGATCTCCGATGCGGATTCGGCTTGCGATGCGATCCGCCATCCGATCGTCGACGCCGCCGAACAACGCCTGCGCGACGACGAAAAACCGCGCGACGTGCGCGGTTTCCAATCCGTCCTGCTCGACCTCGGCGCGCGCATCGGCCTGCCCGGCATGACCCTCGAAGACGGCAGCCCGCGCTACCGCGACTACGCCGACTACATCGTCCGCCACGAGCGCGCGCCCGGCGTCGGCCTGCTCGCCGGCTGGCGCGGCGAGCGCGGCGAACTCGAGGCCAAGGGCCCGCCGAATCCCGAGCAGTTGCAGCGCTACATCGACAACGGCGGGTTCTGGCGCGGCCACGTGCCCGAGGCGGCGCGCTACTACAAGATGTGCAACCGCGCGTACCTCGACTGGGCGCAGAAGCTCGGCTTCCTCGGCCATGCCGAACCGATCGCGTTGCAGCTGTATTCGGAGACCTTGCAGAAGTTCCGCCTCGCCGCGCAGGGCCACGGCGCGCAGCAGCCGCCGGATCGACACCGCGAGCGCGTGGCGACCTATTTCGACCCGCTACCGATCTGGTACGAGCCGTTCGAAGGCGCGCAGGTCGAAGACGGCGCGACCCGCTTCCCGCTCAGCGCGGTGACCCAGCGGCCGATGTTCATGTACCACGCATGGGGTTCGCAGAACGCTTGGCTGCGCCAGATCGCCGCGCGCAATTACCTGTACCTGCATCCGGACACCGGCGCGCGCCACGGCATCGCCGACGAGGACTGGATCGAGGTCGAATCGCACCTCGGCCGGATCCGCGTGCAGGCCAAGTTCGCCGGCAACGTCCAGCCCGACACGGTCTGGACCTGGAACGCCATCGGCAAGCGCCGCGGCGCCTGGAAGCTCGACAAGAACGCGCCGGAAGGCCGCGAAGGCTTCCTGTTGAACCACCTCATCAGCGACATCACCCCGCGCGGCGATTACGCCAACGCCGATCCGGTCACCGGCCAGGCCGCGTGGTTCGACCTGCGCGTGGCGATCCGCAAGGCCGACGGCGGCGAAGACGCGCTGTCGCAGCCGCAGTTCGATCCGCTGCCGGGCCCGGCCGCCGACGACCGGCCGCTGCGTTACGGCGTAGAGTTCCGGCGACGGCGATGACGCCGGGCACCACCGCACCAACGCCAGGGAGGCGAACGAACATGAGCGCATACCAGTCCGCAACGACGAGGACCGGCCGATGAGGGCGGCGCGCGTATTCGCCGGCATGCTCTGCATCCTGGCCAGCGTCGCGGTGACCGCGCTGCTGGGCTTCGGCACGCTGGACCCGGCCGCGCCGGCATCGGCGACGCCGGCGCTGGCGGCGCTGCTGCCGAGCGTCGCGCTGGGATTGTCGGTGTTCGCGCTCGGCCTGTGGCTGCTGTTCGGAGGACGCAAGCGATGACCGCGCTGCCGTCGCCGTCGAAGAAGAAACTCGGGCTGGTGATCGATCTGGACACCTGCGTGGGCTGCCACGCCTGCGCGGTCAGCTGCAAGGAATGGAACGCCGGCGGCTTCGCCGCGCCGTTGACCGACGAGCGGCCGTACGGCGACGATCCCAGCGGCGTGTGGTTCAACCGCGTGCACAGCTACGAGTTGGCGGCCGAACCCGCGAGCGCGGACGTCGCGAGCGCAAGCGCGGGCTGCGGCAGCGCCGCGGGCGCTGGCGCGGGTTGCGGCAGCGCAGCGGCGACCGGCGCGGCGCAACCGGCGATGACCCTGCACTTCCCGCGCTCGTGCCTGCACTGCGAGCAGCCGGCCTGCGTTACCGTGTGCCCGACCGGCGCCAGCTACAAGCGCGCCGAGGACGGCATCGTGCTGGTCGACGAAGACAAGTGCATCGGCTGCAAGCTGTGTTCGTGGGCCTGCCCGTACGGCGCGCGCGAGTACAGCGCGGTCGAAGGCGTGATGAAGAAATGTACGCTGTGCATCGACCGCATCTACAACGAGAACCTGTCCGAAGCCGAACGCCAGCCGGCCTGCGTGCAGGCCTGCCCGACCCGCGCGCGCCACTTCGGCGATCTCGGCGATCCCGAGTCGGCGGTGTCGAAGCTGGTCGCCGAACGCGGCGGCGTCGACCTGATGGCGCAGTTGGGCTACCAGCCGACCAACAAATACCTGCCGCCGCGGCCGCGCCGCGCCGAACCGGCGGCCGCGCCGGCGCCGCAGGAAACGCTGGACCCGCAGGCGCTGCCGACGGTGCTGCGCTGGCTCGACAAGGTGCTTTCGCGATGACGCCGGCCTGCCGCCGTCGCGCCGCACCGATGCGCGCGTTCGCCCGCAAATTCGGGTGTGTCTGACCGATGCATCCTGCGTTCTCGGTCATTTTCTTCACCGTCCTGTCCGGGGCCGGCTACGGCCTGATGGCCTGGCTCGGCGCGCTGGCGCTGCTCCAGCACGGCGGCGTCGACGGCGCGCCGGAACTGCCGCTGCGCGCGCTCGGTTTGGGCTTGCTGATCGCGCTGCTGGCGGCCAGCGCCGGCCTGCTCAGTTCGACCGCGCACTTGGGCAAGCCGCTGCGCGCGTGGCGCGCGTTCTCGCAATGGCGCACCTCATGGCTGTCGCGCGAAGGGGTGATGGCGGTGCTGACCTACGCACCGGCGCTGGCGCTGCTGGCGTGGTTGCTCGCCGCGAGCCCCGAACGCGCGCTGCCGCCGGCATGGCCAGCGCTCGCCGGCGCTGCGCTGACGCTGTGCGCGCTGCTGACGGTCGCGTGCACGGCGATGATCTACGCCAGCCTGCCGCCGATTCCGGCGTGGCGGCATCCGCTGGTGGTGCCGGTGTACCTCGCGTTCGCCCTGCTCAGCGGCGCGGCCCTGCTCGGCGCGCTGCCGGGCGCGTTCGCGGCCGGACACGCCGCGGCCTGGGCGGTGGCGCTGCTGGCGCCGCTGACCGGGCTGTTGAAGTGGCGCTACTGGCTCGCGATCGACCGCGATCCGCTGCCGTTCAGCCACGGCGATGCGCTCGGCCTGCCGGGCCGGCGGCCTTCGGTGTTCGAACGTCCGCATACGCAGGACAACTATCTGACCCGCGAGATGGGCTATGTGCTGGCGCGCAAGCATGCAGCGAAGCTGCGCTGGATCGGCGCGGTGTTGTTCGCCGCGGTGCCGCTGGCGTTGGCGCTGGCCGCGATAGCGCTGCCGGTGGCGAACGCGCCGCTGATGGCCGCGGCGGCGCTGTCGGTGCTGCTCGGCGCGGTGGTCGAGCGCTGGCTGTTTTTTGCGCAGGCGCGGCATTTGGTGACGCTGTATTACTGAGGCTTCGAGGTGCGGGCGAGACCTCGGGGGCGCGTCGTCGGTGAGGGTTCGCGGTCGCAGCTTGCGCAGCTCCTACAGGGGCTGACGTGCAGGGACGCGGAGGCTGAACGACCTGAATTTGTGATGATCTTCACACTAATCGATGCATAGTCGAAAAACCGCCGGGACCCACCGGCGGTTTTTTTTGTCCATCGATTCGGAGCCGTTCCATGCACAAGTTGTTCGCCGCCGCCGCGCTGTGCGCCGCGTTCTCGCCCCTCGTCCACGCCCAGGAAACCGCCCGCAAGGACGGCTGGAGCGGCAACGGCGAACTGGGCCTGGCCGTTTCCAAGGGCAATACCGACAGCCAGACCCTGATCGGCAAGCTCAACATCGCCAAGGAAGACGCCCGCTGGAAGCACTCGGCCGGCGCCTCGTTCCTGTACGGCAAGCAGGACGACAAGGAAAGCGCGCGCCGCTACGAAATCTTCGGCAGCAGCGGCTACCGCCTGGGCCAGCGCAGCTACGTGTTCGGTTCCGCGCGCAACGAGCGCGACCACTTCACCGCCAACGAATACCAGTGGACCGCCGCGGTCGGCTACGGCTTCGAGGCGATCAAGAACAAGGACACCCACCTGACCTTCGAGATCGGCCCCGGCTACCGCTGGGCCAAGCTGCAGGACCTGCGCGAGCACAACAACGAAGCCATCGCCCGCGGCTACATGGACTTCGGCCACAAGCTCACCGAGACCACCTCGCTGTACAACACCCTGCTGATCGAAGCCGGCAGCGACAACACCTACGCCCGCAACGACCTCGGCCTGCTGGTCAAGATGACCGACGCGCTGGCGCTCAAGGCCGGCCTGGAAGTGCGCCACAACACCGACGTGCTGCCGGGCACCAAGAAGACCGACACCCTGACCACGCTCAACGTGGTCTACGGGTTCTGAGTCCGGCGCGCCGTCGCGGTTTCGCACCGCGGCGGCGCGTTGTGTGGGTTGCGCGCGGTTCGCGGCGCGTTGTCCGGCGATTGCGCTTCGAAGCCGTCCATCGCCGCGTCGGTCGCGGGCCTGCCAGCGTGCGCGCGGCTCGAAGCGTGACCGCAGGCTGTCCGCCGGGTGCCGCGTCGCATACCTGTAATCGGTTTCATGGCATTATCCTGGGCCGTCCTTACAGCCCCAACCCAGACGATGCTCGGTGCAATCGGGCTCGCCCTGCTCGGCGCGCCCCTGGTCACATTGCCGACGCCCGCCTACGGCGGCGATCCCACGCTGATCGCGATCGCGAGCGATCCGGCGCAGATGCGTCTGTACTGTTTTTCGACCCGCTGCGGCGACGAGGAATGGCGCACCGCGATGGCGCGCACCCAGCGCCTGCCCGATATCGATCCGGCCGAGCTGCCGCCGCTGCGGCCCAACGTCGCCCTGCCCGGGCAGCAGCGCGTCGGCATCGGCGGCGTCAGCGCGCCGGCCAGCTCGCGCGAGAGCCGGGCGATGTATTCCAACGACTACCGCATCGGCACCCGCTACGGCGTCCAGGCCGTGCGCGACGGCCCGACCCAGATCGGCCTGAGCTTCGGCGCCGGCTACCGCCTGGCGCCGCTGTACGACGACGGCATCAACCGCACCGGCGCGGTGTTCCGCGGCGAACTCAACCTCGGCCAGCGCATCACCGACCGCGCCCGCTGGACCCAGCGCGTGCAGGTCGAAAGCGGCGGCGGCGACACCTTCGTCAAGCAGTCGGTGCGGCTGGACGTGGACGTGTATCCGAACTGGAAACTGGAAACCGACTTCGCCATCCGCCACGACAACAAGGGCGGCGGCGGCAGCGAGAGCGCGGAAAGTTCGATCGAGCTGATCCGGCGGTTTTGAGCCGCGGTCAAGCGCGGGTCGCAGGCGTCGCGTGGCGCCCAAAAGCGTCGGGCCTGAAGGCCCTCACACGCAGCGCTTCAGTCGTCCTCGCCACCACCGCCCAGCAACGACGCAGCGATGAACTCGCCCGCGCCCTGCTCCAGCAGCTTCTGCGCGACCTCGATGCCGAGGCACTGCGGCGCGTCGCCGCGGCCTTCGCCGTGCGCGCGCACGCTGCGGCCGTCGCCGGCGGAACCGACCTGCCCGTCCAGGCGCAGGTGTTCGCCGTCGAGCCAGGCGTAGGCGGCGACCGGCACGTGGCAGCTGCCGTGCAGGCTGCGGTTCATTGCCCGCTCGGCCTCCACGCAGGTGCGGGTGGCGGCGTGGTCGAGCGCGGCGCACAGCTCGCGGGTGGCGACGTCGTCCTCGCGGCATTCCACCGCGATCGCGCCCTGCGCCGGCGCCGGCAGCCAATGCGGCGCCTCTAGGCGGCGGCGGATGCGCGCATCCAGGCCGAGCCGCTGCAGGCCGGCGCAAGCCAGGACGATGGCGTCGTAGTCGCCGGCATCGAGCTTGGCCAGGCGGGTGTTGACGTTGCCGCGCAGGTCCAGCAATTGCAGGTCCGGCCGCAGCGCGCGCAACTGCGCCTGCCGGCGCAGCGAGGAGGTGCCCACGCGCGCGCCGGGCGGCAGGTTCTCGATGCCGTCGTGGTCGTTGCTGACGAAGGCGTCGGCGTAGTCGGCGCGCTCGAGCACGGCCGGCAGGGCGAACCCGGGTTCCAGCTCCATCGGGACGTCCTTGAGCGAGTGCACGGCGCAATCGGCCTCAAAGCGCTGCATCGCCAGTTCCAGTTCCTTGAGGAACAGGCCCTTGCCGCCGATCGCGGCCAGCGAACGGTCCAGCACCTCGTCGCCGCGGGTGCTCATCGGCACCAGGGTCACGGCGAGGCCGGGATGCGCGGCGCGCAGGCGGTCGGCGACGTGCTCGCTCTGCCACAGGGCGAGCGGGCTTTTGCGGGTGGCGATGCGCAGGGTCTTCATCCGGGCATTATCGCCGCTGCGGCGGGTTGGGGCCAAAGGGCGGGGCGATGCGTCCGGCGATGACCTGGGGCGCGGCTCCGCGCGGCCCCGCGTACGGCCGGGGAACGGCTGCGCCCCTGCCGCCGTCATCCCCGCGAACGCAGGGATCCAGGGCGTTATCCAGGCAGGACTCTGAAGCCTCTGGATTCCCGCGTCCGCGGGAATGACCGAGGACAGGGTGACGTCGAAGCATTCCGACTACACGAAAGCCCGCGTGACCACCCGCCGTCATCCCCGCGAACGCGGGGATCCAGGGCCTCATCCAGGCATGGCTCTGAAGTCTCTGGATTCCCGCGTTCGCGGGAATGACGCAGTGGGAGATGGCACTGAAGTCTCTGAATTCCCGCGTTCGCGGGAATGACGCAGGACAGATGGCGCGTTGCATCCGCCCGCGCCGCGGTCACAGATGCTTCAAGGTCTCGCGCAACGACGCCACGCAGCGGCGGCTCACTTCCAGCGGCTGCTTGCCGTGGCGCAGGATCGCCTGCACATGCCCTTCGGCGTTGCGCTTGAGTTCGACGATCTCGTGGCGCGCGACCAGGCAGTTGCGGTGGATGCGCACGAAGCGTTCGCCGAACTCGTCTTCCAGCGACTTCAGCGATTCCTCGATCAGGTCCTCGCCGCGGGCGTGGTGCACGATCACGTACTTTTCTTCGGCGTGCAGGTAATGCACGTCCTCGATCGGGATCAGCCGCAGGCTGCCGCGCAGGCGCGCGCACAGGTGGCTGCGCACTTGCCCGGGCGCGGTCTGGCCGTCGCCGGCGCGCTCGCGGCCGGCGGCGAAGGTGCGCACGCGCTCGAGCGCGGCGTCCAGGCGCTCGGGGCGCACCGGCTTGACCAGGTAGTCGATCGCTTCGGCTTCGAACGCCGACAGCGCGTGGGCGTCGTAGGCGGTGCAGAACACCACCGCCGGGCGCGGCTCGAACGCGGCCAGGTGGCGCGCGGCCTCCAGGCCGTCGATGCCGGGCATGGCGATGTCGAGCAGGACCAGGTCCGGCCGGTGTTCGGCGCAGGCGTGCAGGGCGTGATGGCCGTCGGCCGCCTCGGCCACGACCTCCACGTCCGGACGTTGCGCCAGCAAGCCGCGCAGGCGCTCGCGCGCCAACGGTTCGTCGTCAGCGATCACCACTCTCATGGCCAGCCTCGCACCCTTCATCGGCTCTGCGCCTCCACCCCGGTCGGCACGTGCAGTTCGCACAGATAGTAGCCCCCGTCCCATCCTGCGGTCATTCGCGCCGTGGGTCCATAGGCATAACGCAGGCGCTGGCCGATGCTGTGCTGGGCGTGGCGGGCGCCGCCGCGGCCGTCGGCGGGGGCCGGGGCGGGGTTGCGGATGCGCAGCAGCAGGTGGTCGCTGAGCTGGGTCAGCTCGATTTCGATCTCGCCGCCGCCGGGCAGGCGCGAGACCCCGTGCAGGACCGCGTTCTCCACCAGCGGCTGCAGCACCAGCCGCGGCAGCGGCATTTTCCACGGCAGCGGCTCGCGCTTGCGCCAGACCACCCGCAGGCGGTCGCCCAGGCGCAGTTGCTCGATCGCCAGGTAGCGCTCGGCCAGCTCGACCTCCTCGGCCAGGCTGGAGTCGCTCTTGGACGCGCCCAGCGCGGCCCGGAACAGATCCGACAGGTCCAGCACCGCGCGCTCGGCCACCGCCGGGTCGCTGCGCACCAGCCCGGCGATGGTGTTCATGCTGTTGAACAGGAAATGCGGCTTGATCCGCGCCTGCAGCGCCTCGACCTCGGCGCGGGCGTTGGCCCGCACCTGCGCCTTCCAGCTGTCGTTGACGTACAGGTAGCGCAGCACCACGCCGACCGCGAGGATGGCGATCGCGGCGGTGCCGCCGACGAAGCGGCCGAAGCCGGTGCCGGCCGGGATCAGGCCGATCCCGGTGATCGTGACGATGGAATGGGTCGCCGCGGCGACCGCGGCGGCGATCGCCGCGGCGGTGGCGGTGGCGATGAAGCCGCCGACCCCGGGCGGCAGCCGCGACAGTTGCCGGCGCGAGACGCACAGCAGCACCGAGATCGCCAGCGCCAGCCACAGGGCGAAGGCGCTGGAGGAGACGAAGCGGCCGAGGTTCCAGGAACTGCCGTCCGGCGCCAGCGCCAGCACGATCACGATCAGCTCGGCCATGCTCAGCATGACCACCAGCCGCGGCAGCCGGCACAGGTCCGGCAGCCAGGGCTCGGGTTCGCTGGCGGCGGCGCCGGTGCGCGGGTCGGCCATGGGCGCGCGGCTCGGGGCGGTCAGGCCGCGGCGAAGCGCCGGGCGATCCAGTCGCCGGCGGCGGCCAGTTCGGCGTCGCTGGCTTCGTGCTGGATCGGGTAGTCGCGCCAGTCCACCGCGAAGCCGCGCTCGCGCAGCTGCGCGGCGGCGGTTTCGCCGTAGCGGTACAGCACCAGCGGGTCGTGCAGGCCGTGGGCCATGAACACCGGCTGCGCGGCCGCGGCCGCGGACACCTGGGCGAGCTGCCGTTCCGGCGCGGGCAGGTAGCTCGACAGCGCCACCAGCCCGGCCAGCGGCGCGGTGCGGCGCGCGCCGACCGCCAGGGTCATCACCGCGCCCTGGGAGAAGCCGCCGAGCACGATGCGCTGCGGCGGCACCCCGCGTTCGGCTTCGCGCGCGATCAACGCTTCGATCAACGCCACCGATTCGTCGATGCCGCCCTGGTCGGCGCGGTTGTCGATGCCGCTGAAATCGGCGATGTCGTACCAGGCGCGCATGCGCATGCCCTGGTTGCCGGTGACCGCGCGCACCGGCGCGTGCGGCAGCACCACCCGCAGGGTCGGCCAGTTCGGCCGCGCCATCAGTCGTATCGCCGGTTCCCAGCCGTCGCCGCTGTCGCCCAGGCCGTGCAGCCAGAGCAGGGTGTGGGTCGGCTCGGCGCCGTTTTGCAGTTCCAGGGCGTCGAGGATGGGAGCGGAGGCGGTCGTCATGCGCGGCATTGTGGCCGCTCGCGCCGACCGCGCCAACCGCGCGGCCGGCGCCGCCGCCGCGCTCAGCGCTGCGGCAGCTTGAAGTTCAAGGTGCGGCGCGCGGCGTGGCTGTCGCCGCTGGGCTCGAAGCGCAGCCGCGCCACCGCGGCCAGCGCGGCGTCTTCGAACACCCCGGCCGGCTCGGCCGAGACCACTCGCGCCGCGCCGGTGCGGCCGTCGGGCTGGATGGTGAAGGCGACTTCGACGCTGCCTTCGAGCTTGCGGTTCATCGCGACCAGCGGATAGCGCGGGCTGGCGTCGGCGATCAGCCGCGGCATGGCCTTGGCCGCAATCTGCTTCGGCGGCGGCAGCGGCGCGGCGGCCTGCGCGGGCGGCGCAGGGATCGGCGCGGCCGGGGTCGAGGCGCGCGCGGCGGCTTCGTCGGCCGCGCCGGCGTTGGCGTTGGCCTGGGCCTTGAGCGCGGCATTGGCGGCGGCGCTGCGCTGCGCGGCCTGGGTGCGGGCCAGGGTCGCGGCGTCGTTGCGCGCGGCCGCGGCCCGCTCGGTGTCCTCGCGCGTGCGCTGGTCCTGCGCGGCCTGCGCCGTGCGCAGGCCGGCGCGCAGGCGCGGCAGCGCCGGCGCCTGCGGGTCCATGCGCGCGAGCAGGCCGGTCAGGCGCTGGGATTCGCTGAGGTCGGCGTCGGCCAGCGCCTGTTCGCCGGCGATCACCACGTACGGCTGCAACTCGGTCAGCGCGGCGGCGACATCGGCCTGGCCGGGGTCTTTGTCGCGCAGGGCCAGGTAGTAATCGACCGCACTGTCGCCGGCCGGGGTGTGGATGCGTTGCTCGCGCAAGGCCCGCGCCGCGCGTTCGCGCAGGCCGCCGGCATCGAGTTCGTCCAGCGCCGGCGGCAGCGGCGCGGCGGCGGGCGTTTCGGCGGGTGGGGCTTCGGCCGCTGCCGACGCCTGGGTGGCGGCGGGATCCGCCGGCGGTTGCCTGGAACCGCAGCCGGCCATCATCAGACTCAGCCCCAGCGCCGCGCCCCATCCGGCGACCGTCCGCTTCTTCGCGCCGCTTCGGCGCGCACCCGGGCCTTGGCCGGCGGCGGCGATGCGCCCCGGCTCGATCACAAACTTCACTGCAACCCCCTGTACCGCCGAACTGCGAAATGCGCGCGCAGATTAGGCCGGGGATGTGACGCGGTTACTGCATCGCCCTGTCCTGTCCTGCCGGATCGAGAGACTCCAGCGGCGCCTTCGGGCGTCCTGCCGCGCGGCGCGGATTATGGCGACGGCGCCGCGGCGGCGCGATGCGCAATCGGTCCACTGGGCCGCGAGCGACGGTGCCGCGCGACGACGCGGCGCGCGAGGTCCGCGTCGCATCCGCGACGATGCGACGCATGCGCGAGCTTGCAAGACTGAACGAAATACGCCCCGGTGAAATTGTATTGCGAGCGCACGGGCTCCTATGATCGCGCCATGCCCGGCCCGTCCGCCCTCACGAATCTGCTGCGCCACCTCGTCTTCGGGGTGCTCATCGTCGTGATGCTGGTCAAGCCGGTGCTGGCGTTCGCCGGCGAGATCGGCGAACTCGCCGACCTGCATCCGCAGGCCGCGCACGTGGTCGGCAACGACGCCGGCGCCGGCATTCCCGACCAGGACGGCTGCGGCGCCCGCCAGTGCCACGTCACCCATTGCTGCGCCATGCAGGCCGCCTTGCTGCCGCGCATCGAGCTGGGGCTGCTCGCCCCCTCCCCCGCGAGCCCCCTGCCGGCGCGCGCCGCGGCCTTGGCCGCAGCCGATCCCGTGCAACCGCTGCGCCCACCGATCCACGCCTGATTCGCCGCCGGCCCTGGCCGGCAGACACGACGTGCCCGGCATCCGTCCGGCACGCCACGCCGTGCGCGCAGCGCGCGACGGCTATCGCGATTCAGGAGACACCCCATGCGTTTGCGTCCGACGGCCCTGGCCGTCCTGACGGCTGCGCTGTGCTTTTCCGCACAGGCGCAGCCGCCCGTTGCTGCACCCCCGCCGCCCGGTTCGCCGCCCGGCGCGCAGGCCGGCACCCATGCCGAAGCCGGCGCCGCCGCGAGCGGCGGTTCGAAGCGCGCCGATTTAAAGCGTTCCGATTCCAAGCGCGCCGATTCCAAGCGCATTGATTCGACGCGGTCCGCTTCGGCCCGCATCGATTCGTCGCGCACCGCCTCGTTCTTCAGCCTCGACGACGCCTTCGGCCGGATCCAGGACAGCCACCCGGACCTGCGCCTGTTCGGCAACCAGCGCAGCGTGCTCGAAGCCGAGCGCGACATCGCCGCGCAGAAACCCGCCTACGTCGCCGGCGCGGCGATCGACAACGCGCTCGGCACCGGCGCGCTCAGCGGCACCAAGGCGGCTGAAGTCACCTTGAGCCTGGCCTCGGTGTTCGAACGCGGCGGCAAGCTCGACGCGCGCCGCGCGTTCGCCCAGAGCCGCATCGACGCGCTCGCGGTGGACCGCGAAGGCCGCCGCCTCGACCTGCTGGCCGAAGCCGCGCGCCGTTATCTGGCGGTGGTCGCCGAACAGCGCCGGATCGATCTGGCCGAGTTCGACATCGCCCAGCGCAAGCGCGCGGTGGCCGCCGCGCGCGTGCGCCTGGAAGCCGGCGCCTCGCCCGAGTCGGGCCTGTTGACCGCGCAGGCGCAGCTGGCCCGCGCCGAGCTCGACCGCAGCCGCGCCGAGCGCGGCCTGCTGGCCGCGCGCCAGTTCCTCGCCGCGCTGTGGGGCGAACGCGATCCGGGCTTCGCCGCCGTCGCCGGCGATCCGTACGCGCTGCCGCCGATCCAGGACGCGAGCGCGCTAGCGAACCTGCTGGAACGCAATCCGGAACTGACCCGCTTCGTCGACCAGCGCCGCATCGCCGAGTCGCGCGTGCGGCTGGCGCAAAGCCAGCAGCAGGCCGACATCGGTTGGCAGGTCGGCTTGCGCCGGCAGCAGGAGAACGGCGATTTCGGCTTCGTCGCCAGCGTGTCGATGCCGCTCGGCGCGGCCGCGCGCGCGCAGCCCGCAATCCGCGGCGCGCAAGCCGAACTGGCGATGCTCGAAACCGAGCGCGAGGCCAAAGGCTTGTCGCTGTATTCCACCCTGGTCGAAGCGCAAGGCCGCTACCGCCTCGGCGCGCTCGAAGCCGAGCGCCTGAAGCAGGACGTGCTGCCGCGCCTGGAACGCGCCGAAAAAGCCGCCGAGTACGCCTACCGCGCCGGCGCGATCAGTTATCTGGAACTGGCCCTGTTGCAGGCCGAAAGCGTCGCGGTGCGGCGCCAACGCCTGGACGCCGCGCTGGACGCGCAACTGGCGCTGATCGAAATCCAGCGTCTGACCGGCGAGCCCTTTCTCGCCGCACCCAATGCCCCCGCAGGAGCCACGCCATGAAGCCCGAACTGTTGATCGCCGCGGGCCTGCTGGCCCTGAGCCTGAGCGCCTGCGGCGGCGCGTCCGACAAGAACAAGGCCGCCCCGGCCGCAGCCGCGCAGGGCAAGGACGATCACGCCGACGAAGGCCATGCCGACGAAGGCAAGAGCGGCCACGCGCACAAGGAAGCCGCCGGCGCAGCCGGCCACGGCGAAAATGCCGGCGAAGAAAAGCCCGAAGCCACCACGATCCCGAACGAGATCGCGCGCCGCTCCGGCATCGTCGCCGCCGCGGTCGGCGCCGGCACCATCGCCGACGAGCACGACGTACAAGGCCTGATCACCCCGCTGGAAGGCCGCGTGGCGCGCATCACCGCGCGCTATCCCGGCCCGGTGCGTTCGCTGCGCGCCAACATCGGCGACCAAGTCAAGGCCGGACAGGCCCTGGCCACCATCGACAGCAACCTCAGCCTCACCACGTATTCGATTTCCACGCCGATCTCCGGCGTGGTGCTGGCGCGCAACGCCTCGGTCGGCGAAGTCGCGGTCGAAGGCACCGCGCTGTTCGAGATCGCCGACCTGTCGACGCTGTGGGTCGACCTGCACGTGTTCGGCGCCGACGCCTCGCACCTGCGCCCGGGCCTGCCGGTGACGGTGATGCGCATGGGCGAGGACAAGGGCGTGGACACCGTCATCGACCGGATCCTGCCCGGCACCGCCACCGCCAGCCAGAGCACGGTCGCGCGCGCTTCGATCAAGAACCCCGACGGCCTGTGGCGTCCCGGCTCGGCCGTGCACGCGCGGGTGACGGTGGAACAGCAGCCGGTGCCGCTGGCGGTGCCGCTGACCGCGTTGCAGCGCATGGACGACGGCGATGTGGTGTTCGTGCGCGACGGCGAGCGCTACAGCGCGCGTGCGGTCAAGCTCGGCCGCCGCGACGCGCAGCGCGCCGAAGTGCTGTCCGGGCTCAAGGCCGGCGAGCAGGTCGTGGTCGAGCAGAGCTTCCTGATCAAGGCGGACATCGAAAAGTCGGGGGCCTCGCATGAACACTGAACCCCTGCCGCAAGACCAGGCCGGGGTGCTGGAACGCATCATCGGCTTCGCCATCCGCCACCGCTGGCTGATGCTGGCGCTGACCGTGGCGCTGATCGGCGTGGGCGTGTGGAGCTTCACCAAGCTGCCGATCGACGCCACCCCCGACATCACCAACGTGCAGGTGCAGATCAACACCCAGGCGCCCGGCTATTCGCCGCTGGAGGCCGAACAGCGGGTCACCTTTCCGATCGAGACCGCATTGGCGGGCCTGCCGAAACTCGACTACACGCGCTCGCTTTCGCGTTATGGGCTGTCGCAGGTCACCGTGGTGTTCAAGGACGGCACCGACCTGTACTTCGCCCGGCAGCAAGTCGCCGAACGCCTGCAACAGGTGAAGTCGCAGATTCCCGCGGGGCTGGAACCGGAACTCGGACCGACCGCGACGGGCCTGGGCGAGATCTTCATGTACACGGTCGACGCCGACCCGAAGGCGCGCAAGCCCGACGGCCAAGCCTACACCGCGACCGACCTGCGCACGCTGCAGGACTGGGTGATCCGCCCGCAGCTGCGCAACACGCCCGGCGTCACCGAGGTCAACACCATCGGCGGCTTCGCCCGGCAGATCCACATCACCCCCGATCCGGCGCGGCTGATGGCGCTTAACCTGAGCCAGCGCGACATCGTCGCCGCGCTGTCGGCCAACAACCAGAACGTCGGCGCCGGTTACATCGAGCGCAACGGCGAGCAGTTCCTGGTGCGGGTGCCGGGGCAGATCGTCGACATCGAGCAGATCGGCGACATCGTGCTCGACCGCCGCGACGGCGTACCGATCCGCATCCGCGACGTCGCCACGGTCGGCGAAGGCCCGGAACTGCGCAACGGCGCGGCCACCCAGAACGGCCACGAAGTCGTGCTCGGCACGGTGTTCATGCTGGTCGGTTCCAACAGCCGCGACGTGTCGCTGGCATCGGCCGAGAAGCTCAAGGCCGCCAACGCCAGCCTGCCCAAGGGCGTCAGCGCGAGCCCGGTCTACGACCGCACCTCGCTGGTCGACCGCACCATCGCGACCGTGTCGAAGAACCTGGTCGAAGGCGCGCTGCTAGTGGTGGTGGTGCTGTTCCTGCTGCTCGGCAACTTCCGCGCCGCGTTGATCACCGCGCTGGTGATTCCGCTGGCGATGTTGTTCACCATCACCGGCATGGTCCGCGGCGGCGTCTCCGGCAATCTGATGAGCCTGGGCGCGCTCGACTTCGGCCTGATCGTCGACGGCGCGGTCATCATCATCGAGAACTGCCTGCGCCGCTTCGGCGACGCCCAGCACGCGCTCGGCCGGCAGATGACCCGCGCCGAACGCTACGACCTGACCGCGAAAGCCACCGCCGAGGTGATCCGCCCGAGCCTGTTCGGCCTGGGCATCATCACCGCGGTGTACCTGCCGATCTTCGCGCTCAGCGGCATCGAAGGAAAAATGTTCCACCCGATGGCGATCACCGTGGTGCTGGCGCTGACCGGCGCGATGCTGCTGTCGCTGACTTTCGTGCCGGCGGCGGTCGCGATCTTCCTCGGCGGCAAGGTCGACGAGAAGGAGAACAAGGCGATGGCCTGGCTCAAGCGCCGCTACGAGCCGATGCTGGCCTGGGCGCTGCGCAGCCGCACCGTCGTGGTCGCCGGCACCGCCGCGCTGGTGATCGTCAGCGGCCTGATCGCCACGCGCATGGGCACCGAGTTCGTCCCCAGCCTCGACGAAGGCGACGTGGCGGTGCAGGCCATGCGCATCCCCGGGACCAGCCTGACCCAGTCGGTGACGATGCAGAAGCACATGGAACAGGCGTTCCTGGCCATGCCCGAGGTCGAGCGGGTGTTCAGCAAGGTCGGCACCTCGGAAGTCGCCAGCGACCCGATGCCGCCGTCGGTCGCCGACACCTACCTGATCCTCAAACCGCGCAAGCAGTGGCCGAACCCGAAGAAGCCGCGCGACGCGCTGATGGAGGAGATCGAAGCCATTGCCGGCACCCTGCCCGGCAGCAACTTCGAATTCACCCAGCCGATCCAGATGCGCACCAACGAGCTGATCTCCGGCGTGCGCGCCGACGTCGCGGTCAAGGTCTACGGCGACGACCTGCAGCAGTTGCTCAAGGTCGCGCAGCAGATCGAAGCGGTCGCGCGCGCGGTGCCGGGCGCGGCGGACGTCAAGACCGAACAGGTCACCGGCCTGCCGATGCTCAGCATCGAGCCGAATCACCGCGCGCTGGCGGTGTACGGCCTGAACCCGGCGGCGGTGCAGGAAACCGTGGCGACCGCGGTCGGCGGCGAGGTCGCCGGGCAGTTCTTCGAAGGCGACCGCCGCTTCGACCTGGTGGTGCGCCTGCCGGAGAACCTGCGCCAGGATCCGGCCGCGCTGGCCGACCTGCCGATCCCGTTGCCGGCGAGCACCGGCGACCGCGACGAGTCCAGCCGCGACGCGACCTGGAGCGCCGGCGCGCCGCGCACGGTGCCGTTGCGCGAAGTGGCGACGATCAAGTCGGTGCTCGGCCCGAACCAGATCAACCGCGAGAACGGCAAGCGCCGCATCGTGGTGACCGCGAACGTGCGCGATCGCGATCTGGGCGGGTTCGTGACCGACATGCGTTCGCGCATCGACGCCCAGGTCAAGCTGCCGGAAGGCTATTGGATCGGCTACGGCGGCACCTTCGAGCAATTGATCTCGGCCAGCCAGCGTCTGGCGGTGGTGGTGCCGGTGACGCTGGTGTTGATCTTCGCGCTGTTGTTCATGGCGTTCGGATCGGCCAAGGACGCCGCGATCGTATTCAGCGGCGTGCCGCTGGCGCTCACCGGCGGCGTCATCGCGCTGTGGCTGCGCGGGATACCGCTGTCGATCTCCGCCGGCGTCGGTTTCATCGCGCTGTCGGGCGTGGCGGTGCTCAACGGCCTGGTCATGATCGCCTTCATCCGCAAGCTGCGCGAACAAGGCGACCCGCTCGACAACGCCATCGTCGACGGCGCGCTCGGCCGCCTGCGGCCGGTGCTGATGACCGCGCTGGTGGCCTCGCTGGGCTTCATCCCGATGGCGTTCAACGTCGGCGCCGGCTCGGAAGTGCAGCGGCCGCTGGCGACGGTGGTCATCGGCGGCATCGTCTCCTCGACCCTGCTGACCCTGCTGGTGTTGCCGGTGCTGTACCGCTGGCTGCACCGCAACGAGGACCGCGCCGACGACGGCGGCGACGCCCCCGCGGCGCTGCCGCCGGGCGAGCCCGCGCCGGCGCACTGAGGCGACACGCGCGGGCCGTCGCCGACGGCCCGCGCCCGTGGCGCGCCGCTCACAGGCGGCGCGCTTGAATGGGCCGCTGCCGTGCGGCGGCGGCCCGCACTGACGGAGAATCGACATGGGCAGCGGACACGACCACGGCACCACCGCGATCCGCCACGAACGACCGTTGTGGTGGGCGCTGGGACTGACCGGCGGCTTCCTGATCGCCGAAGTCATCGGCGCCTTCGTCACCAACAGCCTCGCGCTGCTGTCGGACGCGGCGCACATGGGCACCGACACAGTCGCGCTGATGATCGCGCTGACCGCGGTCCGGCTCAGCCGCAAACCGCCCGACGCCAAGCGCAGCTTCGGCTACGCGCGCATGGAGGCGCTCGGCGCGATGGCCAACGGCCTGATGCTGTTCGCGGTCGCCGCGTACATCCTTTACGAAGCCGTCGGCCGCTTCAGCCAGCCGCCGGAAATCGCCACCACCGGCATGCTGGTGATCGCCTCGCTGGGCCTGGCGGTGAACCTGATCGCGATGCGGCTGTTGCAGGCCGGCAGCGGCGAAAGCCTCAACATGAAAGGCGCTTACCTGGAGGTGTGGAGCGACATGCTCGGTTCGGTCGCGGTGATCGCCGGCGCGATCGCGATCCGCTTCACCGGCTGGACCTGGATCGACCCGGCGCTGGCGGTGCTGATCGGCCTGTGGGTGCTGCCGCGCACCTGGACCCTGCTGCGCGAGGCCGGCAACGTGTTGATGGAAGGCGTGCCCAAGGGGACCGACCTCAATGCGGTGCGCGCCTTGCTGAGCTCCAGCGCCGGCGTCGCCGGCGTGCACGACCTGCATGTATGGTCGCTGGGGTCGAGCACGCCGGCGCTGACCGCGCATCTGGTGGTGACGCCGGGGACGGACGGGGATGCGTTGCGGCGCGAGCTGACCAAGCTGCTCGACGAGCGTTACGGGATCGAGCATTGCACGTTGCAGATCGAGATCGAGGCCTGCGGCGGCGAAGTCTGCGACGTGCCGCATGCCTGATCTCGCTCCCTGTAGGAGCGGCGCGAGCCGCGACCGCGAAACCTCGCTTGCGTCGTAGGCGCGATGTAGCGGTCGCGGCTCGCGCCGCTCCTACAGGTAGATCGCGGAACTACTCAGCGACTCATCCCTTCGGGCAAGGCCCGCCGGCATCGGCCCAGGTCTTGAACGCTTCGACGAAGCGGTCGTGCGGCACCGGCACCGGCGCGCGCTTACCGCCCGGGGCCCAACCCCACAGCACCAGCTTGTCTTCGCTGACGTGCTTGATCAGCGCGGCGAAATCGCGGCCGCCGTTGCTCTCGCGATCCTTGATCATCGCGCACAGCTGCGGCGCCGGCAGGCCGATCCAGGCCATCTTGTGCTGTGGCGGCGGCAGCTGCCAATGCGGCGCGCCCGGCGGCGCGTCTGGGCCGTAGCTCGCCGACAGATTGGCTTCGCCGTGGCAGGTCGAGCACGGCAGGCCGGCCGCGCCCTTGCCTTCGGGCCCGCGCACCACGCCCTGCGCGTGCGGACGGCCTTCGTCGAACTGCAACGGCTGGTCGCCGGGGATGTGGCAGTTCTGGCAGCGCGGATGCTGGAATACTTTCTGCACGGTGGCGAACGCCGCCACCGCGCGCGCGTCGCCGGCGGCCGGCGCGGGTTTGGAGCCGGCGCCGAACACCGCCAGCAGCGGCGCCAGCGCCAGGGCGATCAGGATCGCGGGAGTTGCGCGCATCGTCGTTCTCCTCAGGCCGGCACGCGCAGCGGCAGCTCGCGCAGCCGCCGCCGGTTCAACGCGAACAGCGCATTGGCGACCGCCGCCGCGACCGGCGCGGTGCCCGGTTCGCCGGCGCCGCCCATCTTCTCGGCGCTCGGCACGATATGCACCTCGATCGTCGGCGCCTCGTCCAGCCGCAGCACGCGGTAATCGTGGAAGTTGGACTGCTGCACGCCGCCGTTCTTGAACGTCAGCTCGCTGTACAGCGCCGCGCCGAGGCCGAAGTTGATGCCCGATTCCATCTGCGCGCGCACGCCGTCGGGATTCACCGCCAGCCCGCAATCGATCGCGCAGACGAAACGGTGCACGCGGATGCGCTGGCCGTTGCCGGTTTTCTCCAGCGACACCTCGGCGACCTGGGCGATGTAGCTGCCGAACGATTCGTGCACGGCGACGCCGCGTGCGCGGCCCGGCGCAAGCTTCTCGCCCCAGCCGGCTTTCTCCGCGGCCAGGTTCAACGCGGCCAGGTGGCGCGGATGCGCGCCGAGCAGCGAACGCCGGTACGCGACCGGATCCTGCCCGGCCGCATGCGCGGCCTCGTCGATCAGGCTCTCCATGATGAAGGCGTTGTAGCTGTGCCCGACCGAGCGCCACCACAGCACCGGCACGCCGGTCTGCGGCTGGTGCACTTCGACGAAGTGGTCCTTGAGGTCCTTGATGTAAGGCGAATCGGCCACGCCTTCGACCGAGGTCGAGTCGACGCCGTTCTTGACCAGGGCTTTCTCGAACGGCGAGCCGATGATGATGGACTGGCCGACCAGCACATGCTTCCACGCCACCGGCCGGCCCTGCGCGTCCAGGCCGATGCGCGCGCGCTGCAGGTACATCGGGCGGTAGTAGCCGCCGCGCACGTCGTCCTCGCGCGACCACACCGTCTTGACCGGCTTGCCCGCGGCCTTGGCCACGTGCACCGCTTCGGTGACGAAGTCCGAACTCGGCGTGGCGCGCCGGCCGAAGCCGCCGCCGAGGAAGGTCGTGTGGATGCGCACCTGCTCGGGCTTGAGGCCGGTGATCTGGGCCGCGGCGATCTGGTCCATGCCCTGGAACTGGGTGCCGGTCCAGATCTCGCACGCGTCGGCGCCGATCTTGACCGTGCAGTTCAGCGGCTCCATCGGCGCGTGGGCGAGATACGGCACGTGGTACTCGGCCTCGATCACCTTCGCCGCGCCTTTCAGCCCCGCGTCCGCATCGCCGGCGCGCGCCGCGACCGCGCCGCCGCCGGCCGCGGCGAGGCGGGCGAATTCGGCGCGCAGCTTGGCGTCGTCCAGGCCCGCCGCGTTCGGGCCCGCGTCCCAGTCGATCTTCAGCGCATCGCGGCCCTGCTTGGCCGCCCAGTAGTGGTCGGCGATCACCGCGACGCCGCTGGGCACCCGGACCACGTCGCGCACGCCGGGCACCTTGCGCGCGGCGCTGTCGTCGAAGGATTTGACCGTTCCGCCGAACACCGGCGCGCGCGCGACCATCGCGGTCAGCAGCCCTTCGAACTGCACGTCCATGCCGAACTTGGCGCGGCCGTCGATCTTCTCCGGCCCGTCCAGGCGCCGGGTCGGCTTGCCGATGATCTTGAAGTCCTTGGCGTCCTTGAGCGTCGGCGGCGTCGTCGGCGGCGGCAGCTTGGCGGCATCGGCGACCAGTTCGCCGTAACGCAGGCGGCGCTGGCCCGCGACCACCGCGCCGTTGTCGGTGCGCAGTTGTTCGACCGGCACGCCCAGGCGCTTCGATGCCGCCGCCAACAGCAGCGCGCGCGCGGTGGCGCCGGCCATGCGGTAGCGCTCGAACTCGCTCCAGGTGCTGGTCGAGCCGCCGGTCATCTGCATGCCGAAGGTGGTGTGCGCATACGCCGGCGCGGCCGGCGCGTGTTCGACCTTGATCTTCGACCAGTCGGCGTCGAGGTCTTCGGCGACCAGCATCGCCAGCCCGGTCCAGATGCCCTGGCCCATTTCCGAATGCGACAGCAGCACGGTGACGGTGTCGTCCTCGCCGATGCGCAGGAACGCGTTCGGCGCGAAGCCCGTCGACGCCGCCGCGGCCGCGGCCGGCGCGGCTTCGGCGAAGCGTTTGGCTCCGGGTACGACGAAGCCGATCACCAGGCCGCCGCCGATCAGCGCGCCGCTTTTGAGGAATCGGCGCCGCGAAGGCGTGTCGAGGGTGTTCACAGCCACCTCCTTGCAAACGCGGTGCGGTCGCGGCGGATGCCGCGGCCGCGGAACGGGGTCAGGCGGTTTCGACGTTGCGCAGCACCGGCAGCGGCAAGGCCCGCGCGGCGTCTTCGGCCGGGCTGGTTGTCTGTGCGGTGGCCGCGCCGCCGGCGATCTGCGCGGCGCGATGGACCGCGGCGCGGATGCGCGGATAGGTGCCGCAACGGCAGATGTTGCCGGACAGCGCCTGATCGATATCGGTGTCGCTGGGCTGCGGGATTTTGCTCAGCAAAGCGGCCGCGGACATGATCTGGCCGGACTGGCAGTAGCCGCACTGGACCACGTCGATCTCGGCCCAGGCGCGCTGCACCGGATGCGGGCCGTCGCGGCCGAGCCCTTCGATGGTGAGGATCTTGCGGCCTTCCACCGTCGCCGCCGGGGTCACGCAGGCGCGGCGCGGGGAACCGTCGATATGCACGGTGCAGGCGCCGCATTGGGCGATGCCGCATCCGAACTTGGTGCCGGTCAGATGCAGCAGGTCGCGCAGCACCCACAACAGCGGCATGTCCGGCGGCGCGTCGACTTCGTGGTCGGCGCCGTTGACGTTGAGCTTCATCGGCATCCCTCGCGGCGGCTGGGGTCGTCGCTGGAGCCTACACCCGGTTTTGCCGGATTCGCCAGCGTCGGCGGGCGCGATTGCGGCAATGCTTGACGCGCGTCGCGGCTGCGCCGGCTTGCCGAAAACTGCGTGTCTGCATGGGTTGTGCCGACATGCGTTCGTCGCAGCATGAAACACATCGCGAAAAAACGCCGCCGCCATCGTCTGCGCGCGTCGCGCCCGCAGCGGCGCCGGCTTGCCTAAAACTGCTGTCGCGTGCGGCTGCGGCCGACACCCACCGCGCCGCCGCGTGCCGCACCGCCGCAGTCGTTCTAGACTCGATCCCACCCCGCTCACGGTCGCCGCCCATGGCCGATTCGCCGGAACCCAGCTCCTTGCCGCGCGCCGCGCCCGGCGGCGTGCGCGCGGTCGTCGAGGCCAGCGCCGCGGCCGCCGCGCGCGGCGATCCGGCGACCCTGGCGCTGGTGCTGGAGACCGAAGGCTCGACCTATGTGCGCGCCGGCGCGCTGGCGCTGTTCGGCGCGCGCGACGGCCAGGTCGGCTGGCTCAGCGGCGGCTGCATCGAACCGGAGATCGAACAGCGCGCGGCCGCGGCCGCCGCCGTGCGCGGCATCGACTGGATGGACATCGACACCCGCAGCGACGAAGACCTGTTCGCCGGTTCCGCGCCCGGCTGCCGCGGCCGCCTGCGGCTGGCGCTGCTGCCGTTGGCGGCGCTGCGCGAATGGCCGGCGCTGGTCGACGAATGGCGCCGCGGCCACGGCGACCTGCGCCTGGAGGTGCAGCCCGGCGGCGCGGTCGTCGCGACGGTCGGCGACGAGCGCCAGCGCTGGACCCTGCCGGCCGCGCCGCTGCCGTGGACCGCCGCCGAACCCTGGCGCGTGGAGATCGCCGCGCCGCCGTCGGTGCTGGTGCTCGGCGCCGGTCCGGAAACCCCGACGCTGCTGCCGCTGCTGCGCACGCTGGGCTGGATGACCACCCTGGTCGAACGCCGCCCGCGCTGGTCCGCGCTCGCCGCGCTGGCCGACCACGCCCTCGCCCGCAGCCCCGCGCAGGCGCTGGCGACCGCGCGCGCGCACGACGCCGCGCTGGTCATGCACCACCATTTCGAACTCGACCGCGAAGCGCTGGAGCACCTCGGCGGCGACGGCGGCGAGGCGATCGGCTACGTCGGCCTGCTCGGCCCGCAGCGGCGGCGCGAAGACCTGTTCCGGGTGCTGCCGGCCGCCGCGCGCGAATCGCTGGCGCCGCGGCTGCATTCGCCGATCGGGCTGGCGCTCGGAGGAGAAGGGCCGGAAGCGATCGCGCTGAGCGTAGTCGCTCAGTTGCAGCGCCACCGCCACGGCGGCGCATGAGCCTGCGCTTCGCCGCCGTGCTGCTCGCCGCCGGCGCCAGCCGCCGCCTCGGCCTGCCCAAGCAATTGCTGCGCCGCGACGGCGAGACCCTGCTGCGCCGCGGCGCGCGGCTGGCGCTGGCCAGCGGCGCGACGCGGGTGCTGGTCGTGCTCGGCGCGCGCGCCGACGCGCTGCGCGGCGAACTCGACGGACTGGCGGTGGAAACGGTGCTCAACCCCGACTGGCAGGACGGCATGGCCGCGAGCCTCGCCGCCGCCGCGCGCGCGCTCGACGGCTTCGACGGCGCGGTGTTGGTGCTGGCCTGCGACCAGCCGGCGCTGGAGCTCGCCCATTTGCAGGCGCTGCGCGACGGCGCCGTCGCCGCGGGCTGCGCCGCGACCGAACACGCCGGCGCGCTCGGCGTGCCGGCGCTGATCGCCCCGGCGCTGTGGCGCGAAGCCACCGGCCTGCGCGGCGACCGCGGCTTCGGCGCGGCCCTGGCGCAGGCGCCGGCCGACGCGGTGTGGCGCCTGCGCGCGCCGGAACTGGAGCTGGACCTGGACACCCCGGGCGATGTCGACGTAGCGATCGCGCGCGGCTGGATCGATCCGGCGGGCTGAGGCGATTCCGCATTCGCTGCGCAAAACCGTCCCTCAGCAAGCGCGACGCTCACCCACCACTCGGCCCGACCGTCCACGCAGCCACGCCTGCCCTGTAGGAGCGGCGTCCCACGGGATTTCCTTCGGTCACAAGCCGCGACCGCGACACCGCAACTACGACGCAACTGCCGCTTCGCCTGCGTCGATCACCCGCCACCGTCTCACCCCGGCCCAGGTCCCCCGGCAGCGGCGGCGCGAGCCGCGACCGCGACCTCGCCACGACGAGGTAGGCGATGTGTCGCGGTCGCGGCTCGCGCCGCTCCTACAGGGGCAGACGGAACTGTGCGGGCGGTTGGCGGCAGAACCGGTTCGAGTCATAGGCCGCGGCCGCTGGGGAGGGTCGGGGACGACCTTGGGGATGCGGCCGCGACCTATGACTGGAACCGGCTCGGACGCCGCGCATGCGGCGCGCCCGCCGCAATGGCGGGAACGGTCCGGGGGAGTTCGATGAGGGGGCCGAAAACAGAGGCCCGCGCCGCCCGGCCAGACTCCCTGTCAGCCGGGCGGCGCAAACCGCACGCCGGCCCTAGGGAACCAGCGTGCCAAACACGGGCTGCGAGTCGGCGTCGTAAATACGCAGCCACAGCCCTTTGCGAGCCTGTACCGCGTATCTCCGGGCCGAGGGCAGCACGGACTTCAGCGCCGCTTCGGCGCTGCGGTACTCCTGTTCGATCTCTGCGATCGCCACGGCCAGCGCGCGGTCGTCGCCGCCGCCGTCGCGCTGCTTCAGTTCGACGCGAAACATGGGTCATCCTTGTGGAAAGTCAGCCGGCCCGGTCTGGGGGATGTCCGCTTAGGCGGATCTATGACTCGGTGGTGCCGTCGAGCGATACCAAAGATGCTTGTTGCGCGTAAAGGAAACTGTCGTCGGAGTGCTCTACAGCGTGTAGGAATTTTCCTAATGCGACGTGTCGAACGTCACAGGTTTCAGACGTAACGGTGGACTTGAGATGCCATTTGTTCATGTGGACCTGCTTCACGGTTAGCAGGCCCGCGCAGCGCTAGGGCGCCGCAGCGGCGCTTTGCGCACGACCGGACAGCCACGGCTGCAGCTCGCGCAAGCCTTGGCGCAGCGCGTCGGCCAAGGCGCGCACGCGTTCGGTGCGGCGCAGATCCGGATGGCTGAGCAGCCACAGATCCGTGCCCATCGCCTCGACCGGCGCGCCGACCCGGACCAGCCCGCGCTCGCCGTCGCCCAAATAGCACGGCAGCACGGTCAGGCCCATGCCGGCGGCGGCGGCGTCGCGCAGCGCCAGCAGGCTGTTGGCGCTGAACACGGTGCGGCGGTCGTACTGCATGCGCCGCAGCCACTGCGCCATGCCGATGTGGGCGAGGTTGCCGCCGGGCGCGAGCCAGTCGTAGCCGTCCAGATCCTGCGGCCCGGCGCCGCGCGGCAGGCGCAGCGCGCGCGGACGGTAGACCGCGCTGGCCAGGCGCGCGACCTTGCGCCCGATCAAGCCCTCCGGCGGCTCGCCGCCGGGGCGCAGGGCCAGATCGGCTTCGTGCCGGCTCAGGTCCTGGGTGTGGTTGTCGGCGGTCACCTGCAACACGATCCCCGGATGCTCGCGGCGGAAGCGCACCAGCAGCGCCGGCAGCACGCCGTACAGCAGCGGATCGACCGTGGTCAGGCGGACCTTGCCGGTCGGGCGCGCGTCGAGCCCGCTCAGGCGGCGCTCGGCGGCGGCGATGCGCGCCTCGATCTCGGCCGCGGCGGCGATCGCCTCCTCGCCGTTCGGCGTAGGCGCATACCCGTCGCGCGCGCGCTCGAACAGGCGCACGCCGAGCGCGCGCTCGATCGTGTTGACGCGGCGGAACACGGTGGGATGGCTGACCGCCAGACGCTTGGCCGCGCCGTTGAGCGAGCCGGCGCGGCCGACCGCGAGCAGGAAGCGGTAGTCGTCCCAGGCCAGGCCGGCGGGGTCGGCGGCGGGCGCGGATGCCTTGTTCATCGGTGCAAACTCCGCTTGCGCGTATGGGGAAATGTATTTCAGCGATGAACATCCTAACGTGACGGCACCGCGTCGTCCGACGCACCCGAACAGGAATCCCCGATGTCCGCCCGTCTGGATTACAACAAGGTCGACCCGCGCGGCACGCAAGCGCTGCTGGGCCTGCGCAAGTACATCGAACACAGCGGCCTGGAGCCGTCGCTGATCGATCTGGTCAACGTCCGCATCTCGCAGATCAACGGCTGCGCGTATTGCATCCGCGCGCATACCGACGAAGCGGTGGCGCGCGGCGAAAGCCACACCCGCCTGCATCTGCTGCGGGTGTGGCCGGAAGGGCCCTTCAGCGAGCGCGAACGCGCCGCGCTGGCCTGGGCCGAAGCGATCACCGAGGTCGGCGATCCGCTCGATCAGGCGCCGGTCGACGATGCGGTGTACGCGCGGGTGCGCGAGCAGTTCGACGATTCGGATCTGGTCGCGCTGACCTACACGGCGATCGCGATGAACGCGTGGAACCGGTTGGCGATCGCGTTCCGCAAGCCGGATCCGGCGTTGGCGGCGGGTTGAGCCCGGGCGCGCGCTGGCGGTTTTGCCGTCGGCGCCGCGATGGACGTGCGCCGCAGTCAGAAGCGGTAGCGCACCACCCGCCCGAGGTCGCGCAGCCAGCGCGAGCGTTCGTACATACGGAACGCCAGCCGCTGCGTCCACGGCAACGCAGCCATTTCCGGCAGTTGCGAGTAGCGCGCCTCGTCGACCAATTGCAGGCGCGGATGCCACTGCTCCAGCGCGGCCGCGCCGCGCGCGTCCCACTCGCCGATGCGCGCGTCGGTGGCGCGGATCATGCGCGCATGCCGCAGCAGGCGCAGGGCGAGGCGGTTGTAGACGTCGCACAGCAACTGCCCGCCTTGCGGGAAATGTTCGATCAGCCGCAACACCAGTTCGCGCACGCGGTCCTGGTCGAGATACGGGAACAAGCCTTCGGCGATCACCAGCACCGGGCGGTCGTTGTCGAGCTTGCCGATCCAGTCCGGCTCCATCACGTTGCTCGCCAGGGTGCGGTACTTGCCCAGGCGCTGCGGCAGCAGTTCGCGCCGCAGCCGGATCACTTCCGGGAAATCGATGTCGAGCCAGTCCACGTCCAGGTCCGGATCGACCCGGTAGATGCGCGAATCCAGGCCGCAGGCCAGGTGCAGCACCAGGGTGTCCTGGCGCGATTGCAGCGCCGCGCGCGTCCATTTGTCGATCGCCAGGGAACGGAACGCCAGGCCGCGGATGTCGAGCGGGCTCAGGCCGAAGCGTTCGAAATCGTAGTCCAGGCGCCGGGCCAGATCGTCGGCCAGACGGTCGTGCAGGACCGGGTGCGCGCTGCGATTGTCCATCGCCTTGGCGTAGAGGGTGATCAGCAGGGTTTCTTGACTGCCTTCCAGGCGCATCGGCGGCTCCAGGGACTCGGTCGGGCGGCTCGGGCGCGCGACCACGGCGAGCGCGGAGTGTGCGCGGCGCGGCGTGACGCCGGGGCGTAGGCCGCGCGGCTGCCACTAGACCACCGGCGCTATTAATTCCCCGTCACGCGCGCGCCCGCCGCGACCGGCCATCGCGGGCCCGCACCCGCGGACTGCGCCCGCGCTGCGCGCTGGCCGGCACGCCGCCACCGGCGCAACGATCCGTGCCCGCGGCGCGATTGCGCCGCCCGCAGCGCGCGCGGAGACTGCACGCCATCGCCCGCGCCGTACCGGCGCCGCGCCGCTCCCCCGCCCCAAAACCGGCAGAACCCACCGATGGACGCACTGCTGCACCTGATCGAACACTACGGCCTGCTCGTGGTCTTCGTCTGCGTGCTGCTCGACCAGGGCGGCCTGCCGGTGCCGGCGTATCCGCCGATCGTCGTCGCCAGCGCGGTCGCGGTCGACCACCAGCCCAACCTGTGGCTGGCGCTGCCGCCGGTGCTGCTGGCCGCGGCGCTGGCGGCGCTGCTGGCCGACAGCGTGTGGTACTTCGGCGGCCGCCGCATCGGCGCGCGGCTGTTGCGGCTGATGTGCCGGGTGTCGCTGTCGCCGGATTCGTGCGTGCTGACCACGCGCAGCCTCTACGCGCGCTGGGGCGCGCCGTCGCTGGTAGTGGCCAAGTTCGTGCCCGGCTTCGCCGCGGTGGCGACCGTGCTGGCCGGCGAAACCGGCACCCGCCCGCGCCGCTTCGCGTTCTACGACGGGCTCGGCGCGCTGCTGTGGGCCGGCGTGGCGGTGGCGCTGGGCGCGGTCTTCCATCGCGCGGTCAACGAGGTGCTGGACCGGCTCGACACCCTCGGCCGCTACGGCCTGATCGTGCTGGCCGCGCTGATCGCCGCCTGGATCGGCTACAAGCTGCTCAAGCGCCAGTTGTTCATGCGCGAACTGCGCATGGCGCGGATCTCGCCCGGCGAACTCGGCCGGCTGCTGGCGGAAGGTTCGGAGCCGACCATCCTGGACGTGCGCAGCCACCAGCAGCGCGACGCCTCCGGCTGGATTCCCGGCGCGATCTTCGTCGCCACCCTGGCCGACGAATCGCTCAGCGGCATTCCGCCGGAGCGGCGCGAGGAAGTCATCGTCTACTGCGACTGCCCCAACGAAGCCTCGGCCGCGACCCTGGCGCGCGAGCTGCGCCGGCGCGGGTTCAAGCGGGTGCGGCCACTGGCCGGCGGGTTCGAGGCCTGGCGCGCGCAGGGGCTGGCCGTGGCGGTGAAGCAGGAGGCGTGAGCGAAAGCGCAACAGGCGCGAGCCCTGGGCTTTTCGCGCACGCCTCATTCCTCTGCGTTCACTTGCCGCTTTCGTAGAACTCGATCGGCAACCCGTCCGGATCGGCGCAAAACGTGAACCGGCGGCCGGTGTATTCGTCGACGCGGACCGGTTCGACCGCGACGCCGTGGGCGTGCAGGTGGGCGACGCAGGCGTCGAGGTCGGGCGTGGCGAAGGCCAGATGGCGCAGGCCGCAGGCTTCCGGGTACGACGGGCGCGGCGGCGGGTCGGGGAACGAGAACAGTTCGAGCTGGCCGCCGTCGGGCAGGGCCAGGTCGAGCTTGTGCGAGCGCCGCGCCTCGCGCCAGACCTCGGCCAGGGTGCGCAGGCCTAATACTTGGGTGTAGAAACGCTTGGAACGCGGGTAGTCGGCGCAGATGATCGCGACGTGGTGGATGGACGACAGCTGCATGCGGCGCTCCGGCGAGCGCGGGGGTGTCGCTCGCGATGGGCCGATTGTCGGATACTGCGCGCATCCTGTCGCGCCGCGACCGTCCCGCCTTGCCGCATCCGCGCTCGGCGCCCTGCCTTGGAGCCCGCTGATGACCGTCTACGTCGACGACGCCGTGTGGCCCTGGCGCGGCGAACGCTGGGCGCATCTGATGGCCGACACCCTCGACGAACTGCACGAGTTCGCCCAGCGCCTGGGCCGGCCGCGGGAGTCGTTCCAGAACAAGCTCAGCGGCTGCCATTACGACGTGACCGCGCGGATGCGCGAACGCGCGCTGGAACTCGGCGCGGTGGCGATCTCGCGCCATCGCGATCGCGCGCAGGTGCGCGCGATCATCCAGCGGGCGCGGGATCAGGCTGCGGGCCTGGCGCCGTGATCGGAGAGCCGCCGTAAGCGGGTGCGGGCGGGCCTTGAATCCGACCGCACAAGCCGCTCAGCGGCGCGCATCCACCGCCATGCGCACGGCCAATGCCGACAGCACGCCGCCCATGACCCAGCGCTGCGCCGCGATCCAGCGCGGCCGCCCCGACAGGAACGCGGCGATGGCGCCGGCGCCGGCCACGATCAACGCGTTGACGCCGAGGCTGATGCAGATCTGCACGCTGCCGAGCAGCAGCGACTGCGCCATGACGCTGTGCTGCGGGTCGATGAACTGCGGCAGCAGGGCCAGATAGAACACCGCCACCTTCGGATTGAGCAGGCTGGTCAGCAGGCCCATGACGAACAGCCGGCGCGGACTGTCCGGCGCCAGTTCGCGCACCTGGAACGGCGAGCGCCCGCCGGGCTTGACCGCCTGCCAGGCCATCCACAGCAGATAGGCCGCGCCGCCGATGCGCAGCGCGTCGTAGGCGTACGGCACGGCGAACAGCAGCGCGGTGATGCCGAACGCGGCGGCCAGCAGATAGAACACGAAGCCCACGCCGACCCCGGCCAGCGACACCAGGCCGGCGCGGCGGCCCTGGCAGATCGAACGCGAGACCAGGTAAACCATGTTCGGCCCCGGCGTCAGCACCATCACCAAAGCCAGGCCGGCGAACGCCAGCAACGACGAAAGCGCAATCACGCGAACCTCCCGCATCGGCACAGGCGCCCATCATCGCCGATCCGCCGCGCAGCCGGTAAGGCCGCCGCCGTACCGCAGCATCCCGCCGTTCGAACCCATAAAAAAAGCCGCGACGGCAAAGGCCGTCGCGGCTTCCGCGGCGCCCTCGGGAGGCGCCTATGGCTCAATCGCTCAGAACCGCAGCGAGTAACGCGCGTTGACGCCGTGGTCGTCGGCCTCGTCGGCGAACTGCCCGCTGTAGTTCAACTCCAGCAGACCGTTCGCGCTCAGGCGCGCGGCGATGCCGGCTTCTACCAGGGTGGCGTCGTCGGCCAGCGGCGCGCCGGCCGCGTCGAACGCCGCGCCGCCGCGCCACCACGCGACCTGGGTCACCGGAGTCAGGTCGCCGCTGGCGTGGCGGCGGCCGAGGCCGCCGCGCAGGCTCAGCCAGCTCTGCTCCTGCTGCGAACCCTTGAGGTCGAGGTTGAAGCGCACGCCCAGGGTCGACAGGTCGACCTTGCTCTGCTCGGCGCGGCCGCCGAGCGCCGCGGCGCCGCCGGTTTCGCGGAACGCCTCGGTCTTGGCCCGCACCTGCGCGACTTGCAGGTACGGTTCCAGGCCCCAGGTGTCGCCGCCGAAGCGGTAAGCGCCTTCGACGAAGCCCTGCTCGGTGCGGCCGTCGTAGGTCGCGCGGGTGCTGTCGCTGAAACCGTTGAAGCCGATCCGGCGTTCCAGGTTCAGCTCCTGGCTCGCGTAGGTGTAGCCGGCGCTGAGCGCGAAACGGCCCCAGTTCTGGCCGCCGTAGACGCCGAGCTGGGTGCTCTTGATGCGGCCTTTGTCGAGACGGTCGCTGTGGTTGTCGATGCGGCCGGTGCCGCCGAGCACGCCGATGCGCCAGCCATTGGCGAGGCGGTAGTCGTAACCGACCAGGGTCGCCGAGCCGTTGTACTCGTTGCGCGCGGCGTTGCCGTCGCCTTCGAACGTACCGCCGGACTTCAGCAACTGCACCCAGGCGCCGTTGGACGCGCCTTCGCCGTCGGCGGCGAATTCGCCGCGGCCGCTGCGCGCGCGCGCCAGCGCGGCGTCGCGGACGTGGCGGCTGTCGTCGATGGCGATCGAACGCAGGCTGGCGTGGCCTTCGCCGCTGAGCTGGTCGAGCGCGGCCACGGCCTGCGCCGGGAACAGCTGGGTCAGCGGCTGCGGGATGCCCTGGCCGAAGGCGAGCTGGTCGGCCGCGGCGGCGGCGGCGATCTGGTTCGGCGTGACCGCGGCCGAGGCCAGCGACGCGCCGCGGGTGACTTCCACGCCGACCTGATTGGCGCCGTAGCTCAGGCCGAACTTCAGGAACGGCGAGAACGCGGTCTGGTCGAGCTTGGCGAACTGGCCGCTGATGCCGCCGGCGGCGTTGATGAGGTTGAAGTTCTGGCCGAGGAAGTACTGGCCCGGCGCATGCAGGACCATCAGCGTGCCGCCTTCGAGCGTCGCCTTGCCGGTGACGTCGATGCGGTCGGACTGGCCGCCGGCCGCGAGTTCGGCGACGTAGGTCGAACCGACCGCCTGGGTGTAATCGCCCTGTACGGTCAAGGTGCCGATGGAATTGCCCGGCGACACCGCGCCTTCCACGCGCACATCGCCGACGATGCGGCCGCTGCCGCCGAGGCCGGCGCCGGCGCGCACCGGCAGCTGCGCGGTGGTCAGCGTGCCGTTGACGACCAGGGTGCCGCCGTCGACCTGCGCGGCGTAGGTGTTGTTGCCGGTCAGTTCCAGCACGCCTTCCTTGACGTGCAGGCCGCCGAAGCTGTTGTTGCCGCTCAGGCGCAGCCAGCCGATGCCGGACTTGCTGAGCACGCCGGTGCCGCCGATGTCGTTGCGCCAGTCGTCCCAGGCCTTGCCTTCCCAGACCTTGGCGCCGCCGGCGAGGCGGTCGACGATCACGTCGGTGTCGACGCGGATCTGGCCCGGGCCGTCGATGGCCTTCTTCAGATTGATCAGGCCCCAGCCGTAGACCTCGTCGACGCCGGGCGCGCCGAGGTCGGTGGCGGTGGTCAGCAGCACGTCGCGCACCTGCGCGCCGGTCATGTACGGGAAGCGTTCGAACAGCAGGCCGAGCGCGCCGGTGACGTGCGGGGTCGCCATCGAGGTGCCGCTCAGATCGCCGTAGCCGTATTCGGGCGTGCCGGCGCTGATCTCGAACGATTGCGAGCCGTCCGGGTTGCGCACCAGGCCGCCCTGCAGCGAGCCTTCGCCGCCGAGGTAAGTCGAGGTGATGTTCGAGCCCGGCGCGGCCACGCACCAGTTCGCGGTCTGCGCGCAACGCATCGAGAAATCGCTGAGGACCAAGTCCGGCGTCACGCTGACCACGCTGAGCCAGTACTGCTCCAGGTCCTTGTACGCGCGCGGCAGGCTGGCGTAGAGGCCGGCCTGCGGCGCGGTTTCGGGAGTGACGTTCTCGTTGTGGTTGCCGGCGGCCCACACCTGCAGCATGCCCTTGGCGCGCGAGGCGTCGCCGAACACGTTGAAGTAGGCGTCGTTCTCCGGATCGAACAGGTAGCCGTCCAGGTCTTCCAGGGTCGCCGGCTCGTCCGCCAAGCCCCAGCTGTGGTTGAGCGCGCGCACGCCCTGCGAGTTCATGTCGGCGTACATGCGGGCGATGGTGGCGTCGTCGGCGCTCGGGCGCGGGATGCGCACCACGTTGTAGCCGGTCGCGGTGCGCTGCCATTCCTGCACGCCGTTGAACGCCCACTTGGCCACGCTGAGGTCGGCGCCGAAGGCGACGCCGTGGGTGCCGGTGCCGTCGCGGTTGGCGGCGATGGTGCCGCCGACGTGGGTGCCGTGGGTGTTGAATTCCCAGCCCGGCTGCACGTACGGGCCGGACATGATGATGCGGCGGATGTTCTCCGGCACGTTGGCGTTGAAGCCGGTGTACTGGATCTGGGCCTGATCGCCGCGCGAGAAGAAGCAGGCGTTGTCGCCGGTCAGCACGCTGGTGTTGCTGCAGAAGCTGCCGTCGGCCAACTGCTCGGCCATGATCACGGCGCGGTTGTCCTTGCCGGCGAATTCCGGATGGGCCAGCGCGGTGCCGCTGTCGTACACGCCCAGGCGCACGCCCTTGCCGGTCAGGCCGCGGGCGTAGGCGTACTGGGCGTTGATCGCGCTCAGGCCCCAGTCGGCGTCGAATTCTTCGCTGTGCCAGCTGTCGGGATTGCCGGTCTGCCCGTTGACGCTCTGCGCCGACACGGCGCCGGCGGCGGCGAGCAGGCCGCAGGCGACGGCCACGCACAGCAGCGAACGCGAATGGGAGCGGCGCGGGAAAACTTCATTGCGCGTCAATGCGCGATTGGTGCCTTGCATCTTCTTGATGAACCCCTGTCATGTAGAAGACGTCCTTGCGGACGCCATCGGTCAATGGCGGATGCGGGTGCCGCATCGCAGACGAAACGGGCCGCTAGGACGGCCTCTACATGAAGTAACGCAATGTAAAGAATGCCTCCCTACCCGCAGTTTTGCGGAAACGGGCATGACCAAAGACACATGAAAGATCGGATTCGGCAAAGTCGCGTTGCTGCGCAAGGCGTTGCGCAGCCGCGATGGCTCCGTGCAGGAGCGGCGCGAGCCGCGACCGCGAAACAACGCTTGCGTCGCAGGCGCGATGTCGCGGTCGCGGCTCGCGCCGCTCCTACAGGGGGATACGCGACACCGTCGCGCGGGGCGGATCAGTCTTCGTCGCGCTCGCCCGACATCAGGCCGCGGCGCCAGGCGAAGGCGACCGCTTCGGTGCGGTCGGCCAGATGCAGCTTGGCCAGCACGTTGCCCAGGTGCGACTTGACCGTCTTCTCGCCGATGTTGAGCGCGGCGGCGATGCGCGCGTTGCTGCCGCCCTCGGCGAGCTTGCGCAGCACGTCGAGCTCGCGCTCGGTCAGGCAGGCGAACGGGTCCTCGCGCGGTTCGCGCTTGCGCCGCACCGCCTTGAGGATGCGCTGGGCGACGAAGGGATGGATCACCGCCTCGCCGTCGGCGATGCGGCGCAGGGTCGCCAGCAGTTCGTCGCCGAGCATGCTCTTGAACAGCAGCGACTGCGCGCCGGCTTCGATCGCGGCGAACGCCAGATCGTCCTGGTCGGTCGACGTCAGCACCGCGATCGCGCTGCGCGGGCTGAACTGCTTGATCGCGCGAATCGCCTGCACGCCGTCGACGTCCGGCATCATCAGGTCGATCACGATCAGGTCCGGGGCCAGATCGCGCGCCAGCGCGATCGCCTCGGCGCCGCCGGCGGCCTCGCCGACCACGTCGAAATCCTCGGTCAGCATCAGCAGGCTGCGGATGCCCTTGCGCACCACTTCGTGGTCGTCGACCAACAGCACCGAGGTGCTCATGCGGAATCTCCTTGCGCCGCGGGCAATGTGAAAGACACCGTCACCACCGTGCCGCTGGCCGAGCTGGCGATGCGGAAGCGCCCGCCCGGCAGGGTGCGCGCGCGCATGCGCATGTTGCCCAGGCCCATGCCGGTGGTTTCGTGTTCGTCGACGGCGAAGCCGCAGCCGTCGTCCTGGATGGTCCAGCCGTAGCGGTCGCCGGCGCTGTTGAGCACCACTTCGATCCGGCGCGCGCCGCTGTGGCGCAGGCTGTTGGCCGCCGCCTCGGTGGCGATCAGCAGCAACTGCCCGGCGTGCTGCGGATGCTCGCCGACGCCGCGCTCGGCCACGCCGTCGAGCAGCAACCGCCACTCGATGCCGCTGCCGCCGAGCAAATGCGAGTACGTGTCTTCGAGCGCCTTGCGCAGGCCCTGCTCGGCCACGGTCGGCGCGCTGAAGCGCTGGATCACGTCGGCCAGATCGCGCTGCAATTGCCCGGTCAGGCCGAGCGCAGCCTTGATCAGCGCGCCCTGGCGCGGGTCGCGTCCGCTCTCGCCGTCGCGGCCGTTGAGGTGGTCGAGCACGCTCAACTGCAGGCCCAGCGCGAAGCTGCGCTGCTTGGCGGTGTCGTGCAGGTCGCGCGCCAGGCGGTTGCGTTCTTCCGACACCGCCAACTGCTGGCGCACCTGCATCACTTCGCCGAGCGCGTCGGCCATGCGGTCGAAACGCTGCGCCAGACGCCCGAATTCGTCGCGGCCGCGGTCGTGGATGCGGTTCACCAGATCGCCTTCGGCCCAGGCGTCGGCGATGTGTTCGGCGTGGCGGATGCGCCGGGTCAGCAGGGTCGCCACCGCGACCGAGGCCATCGCGCTGATGACGATCAGGTAGATCGCCAATCCGACCACATCGCCCAGGGTCATGCGCATGAAGGTCGCGACCGAGCCGCCCGGATGCTGGCCGACGCCGAGGCTGGCGCCGGGCGCGGCGGCCAGCGGCACCGCGGCCACGCTGATCCAGTCGCGCTCGCGTTCGAGCCGGCGGGTCGCGGCCACGCCTTGCGCGCTGGCGGTCTGCCCGGCCTGCTCCAGCGCGCGCGCCAGCGCCGCGCCGGGGCGCGGCGGATACATGCAGGCGCGGCCTTCGCTGTCGCGGTAGCGGATCGCGATGCGGCCGTCTTCGGGACCGCCGGCGAAGCTGTACGAGTACATCCACTGCGGCGTGTCCATGCCGATCACCCGCACCAGCACGCCTTGCAGCAGCGCCTGGCATTGCCCCGGCGGCATCCGCGCCAGATCCGGCAACGGCCCGAGCCGCTGCAATTCGCGCTGCAGCGAAGCCTCCAGCACCTGCGGCGCCAGATCCGTGCGCAGGTCCTGCCGCAGCAGATACACCGCCAGCAGCGACAGCAGGCCGGTGCTGATCCAGCACGCGATCAGCATCGACAGCAGGCATTTCCAGAACAGCCGGCTCCACCAGCGCCGGGTCGGCACGCGTGCGGCCGGAGTCGGGCGGGCGGCGGTTTCGTTCATGCCGCCAGTATTCCAGTTTCTGGATTTATTTGATCCGCCAAACGGCCGGGATCCGCCCCGCCGCCGGCCGGATGCCGGCCGCGGGCGCGGCGCCGAGCATGCGCGCTGCTCCCCACCGGACAGGCCCGCGCATGAACGCCCTTCCCCGCGCCGCCGCGCGCATCGAACACCTCGACGCGCTGCGCGGCCTGGCCCTGCTCGGCATCGTGCTGGTCAACATCGGCGTGTTCGCTTCGCCGTGGTGGGGCCTGGGGCCCGATCCGGCGCAGGCCGGTCCGCTCGACCGCGCGCTCGACGCGCTGATCGCGGCCGTGTTCGAAATGAAGTTCTACCTGCTGTTCTCGTTTCTGTTCGGTTACAGCTTCAGCCTGCAACAAACCGCCGCCGAACGCGCCGGACAAGCGTTCGCGCCGCGCATGGGCCGGCGCTTGTTGGGGCTGTGGATCGTCGGCGCCTTGCACGCGACGCTGCTGTTCCACGGCGACATCCTCACCACCTACGCGGCGATGGGCGCGTTGCTGTTGGCGCTGAGCCGCGCATCCGAACGCGCGCAATTGCGCATCGCGCACGTGCTGATCGCGGCGACCGCGCTGGGCTGGGCCGCGCTCGGCGCGCTGGCGTGGATCGATCCGGCGCCGGCCGATGCTGCTGGCGCGGCGGCGCAGGCGCAGGCGATCTGGCGCGGTTTCACCGGCTCGCCCGCGCAGGTGCTGGCGGTGCGCTGGAACGAACTCGCAAATACCTGGCCGATCCTGCTGTTGCTGCAAGCGCCGTGCGCGTTGGCGATGTTCCTCTACGGCCTCGTCGCGGGCCGGCGCAAGATCGCTGCGCATCTGCACGACTACCGCCCGCTGCTGCGGCGCCTGCGCATCGCCGGCCTCGGCTTCGGCGCGCCCGCCGCGCTGGCGCTCGGCGCGAATGCGCTGTGGCCGGTCTCCGATGCGGTCGAGCTGTGGGTGCTGGCGCTGAGCGTGTCGACCGCGCCGCTGCTGAGCCTGGCCTACGCCGCGCTGGCGCTGCCGTGGTTCGAACGCGGCGGCGCGCGCATCGCGCGGTGGTTGGCGCCGGCCGGACGCATGGCCTTGTCCAACTACCTGCTGCAATCGGCGGTGCTGGCGTGGTCGTTCACCGGCTACGGCCTGGGCTGGATGGGACGGCTGACGCCGGCCGCGGTGGCGGCGATCGCGCTGGTCCTGTTCGTCGCGCAAACCTGGCTCAGCTACGCATGGCTGCGCCGCTACGCCTACGGCCCGCTGGAATGGCTGCTGCGCGCATTGACCATCGGCGCCTGGCCGCGGTCGCAGCGGCCGGCTTACGACGCATCGCGCTGAATCGTTCGTCGCGCGCATGAATGCGGCGCGCGCGAATCTGACGCCTGTCATCTGTGTCGCGAACCGTGACCCGCGTTGCGTCCCGCGTCGTAGCCAGCGCGACAGGCGCGGGCCACACTCAACGGCCGTTTCGCTGCAGCCGGGAGTTCGCGCAACGCGCTCGCCATGACCGTCGCATCGACCGTTTCCGTTCCGCCGACGCCGCGCGTCGCGCCGGCCGCGCAGCGCTGACGCCGGCGTGCACGGCCTGTTCCGCGAACAAGCGCTCGACGCGCGCCGGCAACGCTGGCTCGGCCGCATCCGCCTGCCGGTGTCGCGCATGGGCACGGCGATGGCGGCGATGGCGGTGGTGGCGGTCTCTGCGCTGGCCGCGTTGCTGTGCTTCGGCCAGTACACTAGCAGCGAGCCGGCCTACGGCCAGTTGCAACCGCGCGGCGGCCTGATGGCGCTGTCGGCGCCGGCCGCGGGCACGCTGCTGCGCAGCCATGTCGGCGAAGGCGAACGGGTGCGGCGCGGGCAGATCCTGGCGGAAATCTCGGCCGAACTCGACAGCCCCGCGTTGCGCGGCGGCGTCGGCGCGGCTGTCAACGCCGAACTCGTCGCGCAGCGCGCGCGCCTGCTCGCGGATCGCGACGCGCTTGCGCAAAGCGCCGTGCGCGCCGCCGCGCAGTGGCGCGAGCGCATCGCGGCCGCGCAGCGGCGCATCGATCTGGCCGAGGCTCAACTGGCCCTGCGCGAGCAACGCGCCGCGCAAGCGCGCGCGCTGTCGGCGCAGGTGCAGCCGCTGCGCGGCGGCAAGCTGCTCAGCGACGTGCAATGGCAGCAGTACGAAGCCGCGCGCATCGACGCCGAAGCGCGGGTGCAGGACGCGCGCCGCGAAGGCCTCGACGCCGGCCGCGAACTGGCCGAAGCGCGCGCCGCCCTGGCCGAGCAGCCGCAACGCGACGAACAGCAACGCCACCGGATCGAACGCGAACTGGCCGACATCGCGCAAGACGACGCCCGCAACGAAGGCCGCCGCCGCATCGCCGTGCGCGCACCCGCCGACGGCCGCGCGGTCGCGCTGGCCGCGATGCCGGGCCAGAGCGTCGCCGCCGGCCAGCGCCTGTTGTCGCTGGCGCCGCAAGGCGTGCCGATGCAGGCCGAGCTGTGGGTGTCCGACCGCGCCCTCGGCAGCGTCGTCCCGGGCACCCCGGTGGCGATGCGGTACGCCGGGTTCCCTTATCAGCACTACGGCGTGCAGCGCGGGACGGTGATCGCGATCGCGCGCGGCGCGCTGTCGGCCGAGGAAATCCGCGCCCGCACCGGCCTGCCGGCAGCGGCGCCGGCGTGGCGGGTGCTGGTCGCGCTGGAGCGCCAGCGCATCGGCGCGCGCGGCTTGAGCGCGCAGATGCGGGTCGACGCCGAATTGCAGCTCGAACGCCGGCGCTTGTACGAATACCTGCTGGCGCCGCTGCGCCCGGAAGGCGGCGACGCGCCCGTGCGCACCGCCGGAGCGGCGCCATGAGCCGGCGCCGTCCGCTGCCGGCGCTGCAACAGGCCGAGCTGGCCGAATGCGGCCTGGCGTGCCTGGCGATGATCGCGATCCATCATGGCCACGACACCGATTTGCCGAGCCTGCGCCGGCGCTTCCCGGTGTCGCCGCGCGGCGCGACTTTGGCGCGGCTGTTGCAGACCGCCGGCGCGCTCGGCCTCGACGGACGCCCGCTGCGCGCGGAAATCGAAGCGCTGGAGCATCTGCGGCTGCCGTGCGTGCTGCACTGGGACCTCAACCATTTCGTCGTGCTCAAGCGCATCCATCGCGGCCGCGCCGAGATCCACGACCCCGCGCGCGGCGCGGTGACGATGACCCTGGCCGAATTCGGCCGCCATTTCACCGGCATCGCGGTCGAGCTGAACCCGCGCGCCGATTTCGCGCCGATGCGCGAACGCCAGCGCCTGAGCATCGGCGCGTTGGCCGGACGCATCGACGGCCTGCGCCGCGCCGGCGCGCAGGTGCTGCTGCTGGCGCTGGCGCTGGAAACCTTCACCTTGCTGCTGCCGCTGGCGATGCAATGGGTGCTCGATCGGGTGCTGGTGTCGGCCGACGTCGAGCTGCTGCATCTGCTCGGGCTCGGCTTCCTGGCGGTGGTGGCGATGCAGGCCGCGCTCGCGGCGATGCGCGGCTGGCTCATCGCCGACCTCGGCGCGGCGCTGAATTCGCAGTGGTTGGCCAATCTGTTCGGCCACCTGATGCGGCTGCCGCTGGAGTTCTTCGAAAAGCGCCACGTCGGCGGGGTGATGTCGCGCTTCGTTTCGGTCCAGTCGATCCAGCAGACGCTCAGCGCCAGCTTCGTCGAAAGCCTGCTCGACGGCCTGACCGCGGCGCTGGTGCTGGGCCTGCTGCTGTTCTACAGCCCGCCGCTGACCGCGCTGGTGCTGGCCGGCTTCTGCGTCTACGCCGGCTTGCGCTGGGCCGCGCTGCGGCGGCTGCGCCGGCTCAAGGAAGAACAGCTGATCCAGGCCGCGCAGCAGCAGAGCCTGCTGATCGAATCGATCCAGGGCGCGCAGACGATCAAGCTCGGCAACCGCCTCGACGAACGCCGCGCGCGCATCGCCAACGCCGCGGTCGAGGTCGCCCATCGCGACGCCGCGATCGGCCGCACCAACGCGGTGTTCTCGGCGCTGTCGAAACTGGTCGCCGGCAGCCAGCGCGTGCTGCTGATCTGGATCTGCGCGTGGCTGGCGCTGCAGGGCCGCTTCACCGCCGGCATGCTGGTGGTGTTCGTCGCCTACGCCGACCTGTTCGCGACCCGCACCGCCAGCCTGATCGACAAGCTGGTCGACCTGCGCCTGCTCGGCCTGCACGCCCAGCGCATCGGCGACATCGCCCTGCATGCGCCGGAGCCCGATCTGCACGGCGACTACGCCGGGCCTGTGCCGGCCGCGCGGATCGAAGTGCAAGGCGTCAGCTTCCGCTACGGCGAGGACGAGCCGTGGATCCTGCGCGATTGCAGTTTCAGCGTCGAAGAAGGCGAGTCGGTCGCCATCGTCGGTCCCTCGGGGTGCGGCAAGACCACGCTGGCGAAACTGCTGCTCGGGCTGCTGCGGCCGAGCGAAGGCCGGATCCTGATCGGCGGCGTCGACATCCACCGCTACGGCCTGAGCGCCTACCGCGAACTGTTCGGCGCGGTGATGCAGGAAGACGCGCTGTTCGCCGGATCGGTGGCCGAGAACATCGCCTTCTTCGACCCGCAGGCCGACTTCGAGCGGATCCAGGCCGCGGCGCGCGCCGCGCGCATCCACGACGACATCGCGGCGATGGCGATGGGCTACGAAACCCTGGTCGGCGACCTGGGCCAATCGCTGTCGGGCGGGCAGAAGCAGCGCGTGCTGCTGGCGCGCGCGCTGTACCGGCAGCCGCGGATATTGCTGCTCGACGAGGCCACCAGCCATCTCGACGTGGCCCGTGAGCACGAGATCAACCGCGAGGTCGCGCAGCTGCGCATCACCCGCATCGTCATCGCGCATCGCCCCGACACCATCCGCAGCGCGCAACGCGTGGTCGCGCTGCGCGCCGGCGGCGCGGAGCAATACCCGAACACCCCGCATGCATCCGCGGGTCCGAATCTCGGCGACGCGTCCGTGTTGCCATCGCTCGTGCCGACGCCGGAACGGCCTTCTCTTTCCGGCAACCCGCGTTTCTAAGGAGACTTTCATGAGCAACGTGAACCAGCCTCAGAACGACATCGCCCGTCCGCTCGCCCGCATCGCCGCGCGCGAGCTCACCGTCGAGGAGATCGCCGCGATCTCCGGCGGCAAGGGCGATACCACCCACGCCACCGGCCCGAACGGCGACGACCCGGGCGATCCGGATCTCGTCTGAAGCCGCACCGCCGTTAAGCGCCGTCGGCCGAACCGCGCGCGAGCGACGCACGCGTAAGCCGTAAACGCTGCGGCCCCAGGCACGCCCCCGCAACGGGGCGTGCCTGACTTTCCGGGCGCGACCCGGCAACCCTTCCGCTCTCCTCGCTTCCCTCATTCCCCTCTATCGCGATGTCACGTCCCCTGATCCTGTCCTCGCTGCAACACGACATCCACGCCGCCGCCGTGCGCTGGGCGCTGCGCGCCGACGGCATCGACGCGCTGTGGAGCGGCTCGCTGGCCGATCCGGCGCTGGCGCCGATGTCGCTGCATTGCGACAGCGACGGCGGCCTGCGCATGGGCGGCGCGCTCGACGCGGCCGGCATCGGCGCGGTCTGGTACCGCCGTCCGCGCGATCCGGACGAATTTCCGCGCGCCCATCCCGGCGATGCGCCGTTCCTGCGCGGCGAATGGGGCCGGTTCCTGCGCAACGTGCACGCGCTGGCCGACGAAGGCGGCGCGCGGCTGTGGGTCAACCGCCCGGCTGCGGCGGCGAGCGCCGAGAACAAACTCGTGCAACTGCGCGCCGCGCACCGCTGCGGGCTGCGCTTTCCGCCGACCCTGGTCTCGCACGACCCGGCCGAAATCCGCGCCTTCGTGCGCCGCCACGGGCGCGTGGTCTACAAACCGTTCCTCACCCACACCTGGCAGGACGCCGAAAGCGGGCGCATGTTCAGCACCTACGCGCGCATCGTCGAGCCGCAGATGCTCGAAGACGACGCCAGCTTGCTGCAATGCCCCGGCATCTACCAGGCCTACGTCGACAAGCGCTGCGACCTGCGCGTGACCGTCGTCGGCGAGCGCTTCTTTCCGGCGCGGCTGCGCTCGCAGCACAGCGACGGTTTCGTCGACTGGCGCGTGCGCCAGGCGGTGCAAGGCCTGCAGGCCGAACCGGGCGAGCTGTCCGCCGGCGATGCCGACAAGCTGCGCGCGTTGATGCGCGAGCTGGGGCTGGCGTTCGGCTGCATCGACCTGGCGGTCGACGGCGACGGCCAGGCGCACTTCCTGGAAGTGAACCAGGCCGGGCAGTTCCTGTTCGTCGAGCATCTGGTGCCGCAGCTGCCGTTGCTGCGGGCGATGAGCGCGATGCTGGCGCAAGGGCGCGCGGATTATTCGCTCGATGCCGCCGCGCCGTTGTCGTACGCGGATTATCTGGCCAGCGAGGAGCATGCGCAGTGGTGGGCGCAGGCCAGCGAAGGGCTCAAGGATCGCAGCCCTGCGGCGGCGGGGATCACCTTGGAGTGACGCCGCGGCTGACGCAGCCGCGACCCGGCCTTCAGAACGCCCGGCTCACCGTAACGCTGCCGAACACCGGCGTCTGCTTCTGCCCCTCGAACTCGCGCGTGCTGTGGTAGCGCGCGAACGCGAACTTCCAGCGCCCGCGCATCAGCGCCACGCCGTAGCCGACCTCGCCGACGAACGGGCGCTTGTCGACGCTGTGGCTGTTGCGGAAGGTATTGCCGTCCAGGGTGATGTCGCGCAGCACCCAGCGCACGTCCGAGGTCAGGAACAGGTGCGCGGCGAACGGCCGGTCGCCGGTGTTGTAGTGGGTGGTCGGCGCGGTGTTCTCGCCGGCCGGGCGCAGCGGGGTGCTGCCGAAATCGTCGGGCAGGCGCAGGCCGAAGCGCACTTCCATGCCGGCGTTGGCGTAAGTGGCGAGGTTGCCGAAGCTGCCGCCGTAGTGGCCGACCGCGTCCCAGCCCCAGCGGCGTTCGTGCGCGTCGGCGGGAGCGAAGCGGCGCATGCGCTCGTGCACGATGCGGAACACCGGTTCGTCGTGCAGCTGGTTGTCCCAGCCTTCGAAGGTCTTGTCGCCGAGCGCGCGGTGGACCGCGTTCTGCACCTGCTTGCCGAGCGCCGAAGGGCCGACGATGCCGAACTGCAACTGGGTGGTGCGCAGGTAATTGCCGGTGCGCGCGTTGTAGCCCAGGCCCGCGAGCAGCGCGCCGGCGTAGGGCCGGTCGTCGCGGATCAGGTCGCGGCGGCTGTAGTCGGTGGGGGTGAAGATGCCCTGCGAAAACGTCGCGATCATGTTGCGCTGCTCGTAGCCTTGCGGCGGCTGCAGCGCATCGAGATGGCTGTTGATCCAGCGCGCCAGGCGCGGAATGCACGGGTCGTCGGTGTAGTCGGCGAGGTTCGGCGAGACCAGGGTCAGCTGTATACCGTTGCTGTAGCCCTGGTCCTGGCCGCCGAACAAGTCGTTGTCCAGGCGCAGGTTGACCGTCGGCGGCAGCCGGGTATGGCCGTTGGTGCAGGCTTCGCGGCCTTCCGCGGCGGCGGCGCCCGCGTGCAGGGCGGTGCCGGCGAACAGAAGGGACAGCAGCAAGTCGTTGGCGCGCATGGGCATCGGCAGGCGTGCGGCGCCGCGAACAGTGCGGCGGCCGGTGAGTGCGGCAGGAAGCGCCGCGAACCGTGGCGGCGACGGCGCATCGGGTGGCGCGGCCGCGCGGCTGGACAGGGCGCACAAAATCTCACGGATCCCGTGCGATGGGGCTCGCAGGGCCGCGACGGTTCGTCCCGCAGATGGTGCTTGAGATGGTCGGCGGCGTCTTTGCCGCTTGAGCCTGCTGGGTGCGGGAGTTCGGCGATCTGAGAAGAAAGCGCCGGACCCGAAAGACCTACCGCGATCGCAGCGCCGGGCCCGCCGCCGCTGTGCGAGGGCCTTCAGGCCCGCCGCACGGCGCTCGCAACGCGGCGCTCACTCCATTTCGGGCAACGCATACTCGAAACGGTAGAAGTGCGCCCCGCCCTCGCGGATGTCGATCGTCATCCGCCCGCTCAGGCCTTCGAGCTCGCCGGTGCCCGAATCCGGCACCACCACGACCGCCAGTTCGGCCTGGCCGCGGTTCATCAGCCCGCTGTGCAGCAACAGGAAACCGCCGCGCCGGCCGTCGAGCGCACCGTCGACTTTCTCCAGCGCGACGTAACCGGCCGAGCCTTTGACCGCGGTCATCGCCGCCAGCATCTCGCCGCGGCTGCTCGCGTCGAGCGCGCCTTCGAAGCGTTTGTCCAGCGCCATGCGCCCGAACATTCCTTCGGCGGCGGCGTGCACCGGCTGCGGGCTCAGTTCGACCCGGAACGGACCTTCGACTTGCGGCATGGCGGCGGCTCCGCGCGCGGCTGCGCCCCAACGGCGCGGCCCGAGTCGCGCATGCTAATCCGATTCGCGCCGCCGCGTTGCGCCGCGCTTGCGCTCGGCATGGCCGCAGTGCGGCAACTTGCCGCAGCCGGCCGCGGCGGCGCTGACCTAGCATCTGCGGCGGCTGCGGCCGTCCGCGCCTTTCGCGTTCCGATGCGCCGGCGGCGCGCTCCCCCCTCCCACCTTCGCGCGCCGCCGACGCCGCGCGCCTTCGCCGTCGCCCCTCGCTCATGCCGATTCTCCGTCCGCACCGCCGTTCCCGTTTCGCCGTCTGCGCCCTCGCCGCAGCGCTGTGCGCTGCCTTGCCGGCGTATGCCGCCGGATCGTCGAGCGCTGACGAGGCAGATCGGGCGGTGAACCTGGACGCGGTGCGGGTGCAGGCCGAACGCCGCGACGCGCGCGCCGCCTCGGTCGCCAGCGCCAGCCGGCTCGGACTCGACCCGGCCGAGATTCCGGCCACGCTCGACCTGCTCGACGCCGACGACATCCAGGCGCGCGGCCTGCGCGACAGCGTCGAGATCCTGCGCGCCATGCCCGGAGTGATGGCCGGCAACCTGCCCGGCCAGCCCGGCGTGGCATCGATGCGCGGCTTCGCGTCCGGCGCGGTGTCGTATCTGTTCGACGGCGTGCGCCTGACCAGTTCGGGTTTCTCCTCGCGCAACTGGGACAGCTTCCAGTTCGAACGGGTCGAGGCGCTCAAGGGCCCGGCCTCGGTGCTGTACGGCGAAGGCGTGCTGGCCGGGGCGATCAACTTCGTGCCGAAGAATGCGCAACTCGATGGCCGCAGCGGCGAGCTGCTGCTCGGCTACGGCAGCCGCCGCAGCGCCCGGCTCGGGCTGGACGGCAATGCGCCGCTGAGCGACACCGTGGCCGTGCGCGGCGTGCTCAGCGCCAACCGCAGCGACGGCTACGTCGACGACACCGCGTCGCAGGCGCAGGCCTTCAGCGGTTCGCTGCTGTGGCAGCCCGACGCGCGGCTGAGCCTGCGCGCGGCGCTGGACTACAACCGCGACGATTTCGACACCGCGTATTTCGGCGCGCCGCTGGTGCCGCGCGCAGTCGCGGCCGATCCCAGCGCGCTGGTCGGCAACCCGCTCGGGCTGGTGGTCGACAAGGCCGCGCGCGAGCGCAACTACAACGTCCGCGACGGCCGCATGGATTCGCGCTCGTGGTGGCTGCGCACGCGCCTGGACTATCGCCTGAGCGACGCCTGGAACCTCAGCAACGAGGCCAGCGTCTACGACGCGCGGCGGCGCTGGGACAACAGCGAAGACTTCACCTACAACGCCGTCAGCGGCCGGCTGGACCGCAGCGCCTCGCGCATCCACCACGACCAACGGGTGTGGAACCAGCGCCTGAGCCTGCGCCACGAAGGCCGCCTCGGCGGGCGCCGGCATCTGTTCGCCGCCGGTTTCGAATACAGCGACACCGACTTCTTCAACCTGCGCCGGTTCGGCCGCGCCGGCTCGGTCGACCTGCTGGCGCAAGAGCGCGGCACCCTGCCGCCCGACAACCCGCTCGACTACACCGACGGCCGCAACGATTTCAGCACCCGCGCCAAAGTCGCCGCGGTGTTCGCCGAGGACGCGCTGAACCTCAGCGAACGCTGGCTGCTGGTGGCCGGCCTGCGCCACGAGCGGATCGAACTGCGCCGGCGCAACCTCGACCTCGACAGCGGCCTGCGCAGCGGCTTCGGCCGCGAGTTCTCGCCGACCTCGTGGCGCCTGGGCAGCGTGTTCGAACTGCGCCCGCAGACCCAGCTCTACGCCCAGTACAGCAGCGCGGTGCTGCCGGTCAGTTCGTTCCTGACCATCAACCAGCGCAACAACGCCTTCGACCTCAGCCACGGCGAATCGGTGGAGGTCGGCTTGCGCAGCGAACTGTTCGACCGGCGCCTGCGCCTCAACGCCGCCGCGTACCGGCTGCGCCAGGACGACATCCTGACCCGCGACCCCTTGCAGCCGCAGATCAGCGTGCAGAACGGGCGCCAGTCGTCGCAGGGCGTGGAGCTGTCGCTGAGCGCGCAAGCCACCGCGCGCCTGCGCATCGACGCCAGCGCGGCGTTGCTGTCGGCGCGCTTCGACCGCCTGCGCGAAGCCGGCGGCGCCGACCGCAGCGGCAACCGTCCGTCGAACGTGCCCGAGCGCACCGCCAGCGTCGACGCGTGGTATCGCCTCGACGGCCTGCCGCTGAGTTTCCACCTGGGCCTGCGTCACGTCGGCGATTTCTACACCGACAACGCCAACCAGTTCCGGGTCCGCGCGCATACCGTCGCCGACGCCGCGGTCGACTGGAACGGCGCCAGCGGCCGCTACACCCTGCGCGTGCGCAACCTCGCCGATGCGTTCTATGCCGACTGGTCCGGCTACAGCGCGCGCCAGGTCTATCTGGGCGCGCCGCGCAGCGTCGAGCTGACCTACACCCGCGCATTCCGATGAACGACGCGGCGCGCCAGCGCGGGTTCTACCGCAGCGCGTGGCGCTGGCATTTCTACGCCGGCCTGCTGGTGATGCCGTTCTTGCTGGTGCTGGCGCTGACCGGCGCGGTGTACCTGTTCCACGACGAGATCGAGGACGCGGTGCACGCGCCGCTGCGCTTCGCGCCGCAGCGCCGCGCCGACCTGCCGCTGTCGCGCTTGCTCGACGCGGCGCGCGCGGCGTACCCGGGCGAGGTCACCCGCATCGACCTGCCCGCCGATCCGCGCCGCACCGCGCAGGTGTTCGTGACCCCGACCCGCGGCGAACCGCTGCGCGTGTTCGTCGACCCCGGCAGCGCGCGCGTACACGGCGCCTTCGTCTACACCCGCACCCTGGTCGGTTTCGCCGACACCATGCACGGCTCGCTGTTGCTGGGCCGCTTCGGCGACGCGCTGGTGGAAACCGCGGCGTGCTGGGCGCTGCTGCTGGTCGCCACCGGCGCCTACCTGTGGTGGCCGCGCGGGCGCGGCTGGCGCGCGGCGCTGTGGCCGGACTGGCGCGCGCGCGGCCGCGGCTTCTGGCGCAGCCTGCACGCCAGCGTCGGCGCGTGGACCGCGGCGCTGATCGTGTTCCTGATCCTGACCGGCCTGCCCTGGGCCGGGGTGTGGGGCGAGTTGCTGCGCGCGGGCTTGCAGCCGCTGGGCCTGGGTTATCCCGCCGAACACCGCCACCATGCCGCCGCCGCACCGCGGGTCGGGCAGGCGGTCGGCGATGCGCCGTGGACGCTGCGCGACGCGCCGCTGCCGGCCTCGCACGCTCACCACGGCGCCGGGCACGGCGCCGGTCATGACGCGAGCCGCGGCGCGGCCGCCGACATCGGCATCGACGCGGCGGTGCGCACGCTGGCCGCGCACGGCCTGCGCGGCGACTATCGACTGTCGCTGCCGCACGGCGCCGACGGCGTCTACACCGCGGTGGTCTATCCCGACCGGCCGCAAGGCCAGCGCACCGTGCATGTGGACCGCTACAGCGGCGCGGTGGCCGGCGACACCGGCTTCGCCGACTACGGCCTCGGCGCCAAAGCGGTGGAACTCGGCGTGCAGCTGCACATGGGTCGCTACTTCGGCCGCGCCAACCAGATCGTCATGCTGCTGCCGTGCCTGGGCATCGTCGCGCTGAGCGTCAGCGGCGCGTGGATGTGGTGGAAGCGCCGCCCGCGCGGGCGCCTGGGCGCGCCGCCGGCGCCCGCGCCGGCGCGGCTGCGCACGGTCGCGGCGATCGCGCTGGCCTGCGCGATCGCGTTTCCGCTGCTCGGCGCGTCGCTGCTGCTGGTGGCGGCGCTGGACCGCTGGGTGATCGCGCGGGTGCCGCGCTGGGCGGCGTTCCTGCATTGAGCCGGTAGCGGCGGCGTTGCGTACGCCGCCGCCGCGAACTCAGCGCGACCCGGCCGGCGCGTCGTCGCACCAGACCGTTGCCGCAGGCGCGGCCGCGCCGGAACGCGCCAGCGCCACCACCGGCGCGCGGCGCGGCTTGGCCTTGCCGCCGGCACCGCGCGCGGCGACGCGCTTGGACTTGGACAACGGCCGCGCCTTGCCGCCGCGCTGGACCAGCTTGCGCGTGGGCGCCACCTGCTTCGCCGGACGCAGCTTGCATTCGCCGAAGCCAGCGCCGGCTTGCGCGCCCAGGCCCGCGGCCGCTGGCGCTGCGGACGACGCCGGCGCACTGGCGCGCGCCGGCGACACCGCCTCGCCGGCGTTGTCGCCCGCTGCGAGCTTCGTACCCGCCGCACCCGCACCCGCGGCAGCGGCAGCGGACGCGGAGGTGGTTCGCGTCGCCGTACTCGCCGGCGACTGCTTCGATGCGCTCGTCGATGTATCGGCCGATGCGATCTTCGCCGCATTCGCCGCATTCGTAGACGGCTTCGTAGACAGCTTCGTCGACGCATCCGTCGTCGCCTCCATCGCCGTCACCCGCCCGGCCGCTGCCGCTCCCGCCGCCGCATCCCCCGCGACCGGCGCCGGCCGCGCCCGCGCCGCCGCCGACGCGCCCCAGCCCAGGCGCAGGCCCGCATTGAGCGCGTGCACGCGATCCTCGCGGCCGAGCTCGCCGCGATACTCGACGAACGCGCTGCTGGCCGGACCGATCCGGTACTGCACCCCCAGCCCGACGTTCCAGCGGTTGCGTTCGGCGGCGAACCCGACCACGTCGAAGCCCGGCGTGGCGGCGCCGACGAAACCGTTGCGCGCGCGCGGCCGCGAGCCGTCGAGATCGTGCAGATAGCGGATATCCGCGCTCGGGCTCCACTTGCGCTCGCCCGGGCCGAACGCCGGGGTCAGACGCAGACCGACCCCGACGGTGGCGACGTCGTAACCGCCCGTGCGCACCCAAAGATCGGCATCGCCGGCGCCGCGTTCGCGGAACCGCGCCGATTCGACCTTGGCGTAGTACACGCCGAGCAACGGCTCCATCCGCACCCGCAAACCGTCGAAGCGCAAACCGGCTTCGAGCATCGCGTAAGCGCCGTCGTTGCCGAAATCGGCGCGGGCGCGGCGGCGGTAACCGCCCACCGTCACCTCGCGCTGCGCCTGGTAGCGGCCGTAGCTGTAGCCGGCTGCGCCCTGCGCCCACCACCGCCCCGGCGCGTACAGGCCGTGCACGCCGAGGTTGAACAGATCGCTGTCGATCTTGTCGTCGCGGCGGCCGGTCTTCGACGTCGACCGCGCCGCGCCGAGATGCGCGCCGAAGCGCCAATGCGCGGCGGGCGAGCCTTCCACGCCGATCGCCAGGCCGCCGAGGTCGTGGTCGATCCCGTCCAGCCGCCCGCCGTCGAATTCGGCGCGGCCGCCGTAGGCGCTCGCCCACGCCGTACCGAGCGTGCGTTCCTCGTCCACGCCGCGGTCGCGCGCCAGATCCAGCTGCGCCGCGACGCTGCGCTGGAACTGCACGGCGTGGTAGCGCTGGGCGCTGGCGAGCGAGGCATAGGTCTCGCCGCTGAGGCTGTCGAACGCGCGCGGCGCCTGCGCCGCGCTGAGCCCGCGCGCCGCCGCCACCGCGTGTGGCAAGACCGCATCGTCGACGCTGGCGGCCTGCAGGGCGCCGGCCGCCGCACGCTGGTTTTCGCTCAAGCCCGGGAATTGTTCGAAGCGCAGGCCGCCGCCGTCGAGGTGGCGGGCCAGGCGCAGGAACACGTCGTCGCCGCGCCGCAGCAGGCTGGCGTCGAGGAACGGCAGCACGCTCTGGCTGACGCTTGCGAACGCGCCGCTGAGCGCGGACGCATCGACGATGCGGTAATCGGTGATCGGCGCGTAGTCGCCCGGCTGCGGCATCGCCACCACCACGCCGCCGTTGAGCGTGGCGGCGCCGGCGACGGTCACGCTGTCGCTGCGGCCGTCGGCGCTCTGGCGCAGTTGCAGGATCGCGCCGGGGTCCACGGTCAGGCTGGCGACGTTGAGCGCGACGCCGGCCGCGCCGGTGCCCGCGGCCGCGCCGCCGGCGCCGGCCAAACCCGAAGGCGCGAGCGTGCCGGCCAGCGTCAGCGCGCCGGCCAGCGCGCCGCCGCCGACCAGCGCGCCGCCCGCGGCGACCGCGGCGCTGCCGCCGAGCGTGCCGTCGAGCACCAGCGTGCCGCCGATGCTGCTGCGGTCGAACGCGCCGCTGGCGCCGCCGGCGAGCACCAGGGTGCTGCCCGGCGCCAGCGACAGGTTTTCGAAACCGCTCAGGCCGCTCGCCGGCAGCACGCCGTCGCCGCTGCCGCCGACCGCGAAGGTGTCGTTGCCGGCGCCCGCGGCGATGCTGCCGGTGACGCCGCCCAGATAGCCCACGCCGATGCTCAGCGCGTCGTTGCCGCCGCCGAAATCGACCGCGCCGGCGATCGGTCCGGTCGCGGTCAGGACATCGTCGCCGTCGCTGAAGCTCGCCTGGGTGCCCGGCGCGGAACTCAGCCCGGTGACGATGGGGCGGCCGACGTCGAGCGTGCCTTGCAGGATCGACAGCCCGCCGGTGAAGCCGAGCACGTGGCCGTCGAGCCGCAGTTCGCCGTCGCCGCGCTTGATCAGGGTGCCGCTGCCGACCAGGGTGCCGCTGAGGTCGAGGCTGTTGTCGCCGATCAGGTCCAGGGTGCTGCCCGCGGCGATATGCACGTCGTTGCCGAGGTTCAGCCCGGGCACGGCCGCGGTCAGCACGGCCTGGCCGGCGATGGTCAGCAGCCCGGTGCCGAGCGCGCCGTTGTCGCCGAGGCTCAGCGTGCCGCTGTTCAAGTTCATCCCGCCGGCGAACAGATTGGCGCCGGGCAGCGACAGCGTGCCGGTGCCGCTGAAGCTCAGGCCGCCGCCGCCGCGGATCTGGCTGCACAGGCAGGTGTGGCCGTCGCCGCCGATGCCCAGGCGCGCGCCGGCGGCCAGATCGATCGGGTTGCGCAGGGTCAGGTTCGGCACGGTCGCGACCAGACCGGCGTTGCCGCCGACCTGCAGCGCGCCGCTGCCGAGCGCGAGGTCGTTGCCGAGCCCGAGCGTGCCGGCGGCGAGCGCGACGCCGCCGCTGAAGCTGTTGGCGCCGAGCAGGTCGAGCCGGCCGTCGCCGGTCATCGCCAAACCGCCGGCGCCGCCGATGAGCCCGCCGAGCGAGAGATCGTTGCTGCCGGCGATGCCCAAGGTGACGCCCGCGCCGAGGTTCACCGCATTGCCGAGGACAACGCCGGTCGCGAGCGTGCTGAGGCTGGCGTTGCCGCCGACATTCAGCGCGCCGCTGCCGAGCGCGGTGCTGCCGGCGAGCGCGAGACCGCCGCCGCCGAGCGCGAAGCCGCCGGAAAAACTGTTTGCGCCGGCGAGGGTCAAGGTCGACGGCCCGTTGAAGCTGAGCCCGCCGCTGCCGCCGATGACGCCGTTCAAGCCCAGGTCGACGCCGCCGCCGAGGCTCAGCCCGGCATTGAGGTCGATCGGGTTGTTCAAGTTCATCGCCGCGGCGACGTTGAGCGCCGCCGCGCCGTCGACGGCGAGCGCGCCGCTGCCGAGCGCGGAACCGTTGCCGAGCGACAGCGTGCCGGCCTGCAGGCGCACGCCGCCGCTGAAACCGTTGACGCCGTTCAAGGCCAGCGTGCCGGCGCCGATCTTGATCAGCGAACCGCCGCCGCCGATGCCGCCGCCCAGCTCGACATCGGTCGCGCCGCCGAGCGTGAGGCCGGCCCCCGCGCCGAGGTTGAACGCGTTGCCGAGCTTCAATTTCGAACACGGGCAGCCCAGGCTCGCGTTGCCGGTGAGGTTGAGCGCGCCGAGGCCGAGCGACGCGTCGCCGCCGAGCAACAGACTGCCCGCGCCGAGGTCGACGCCGCCGGCGAACGAATTGCTGCCGCTCAAGCTCAGCGTGCCGGCATCGCGCTTGATCAGCCCGCCGCTGCCGGCGAGCGTGCCGCTCAGGCTCAGGTCGTAACCGCCCTGCACGGTCAGCCCGCCGGCGCCGAGGTCGATGTCCTGCGCGAGCGCGAGCCCGCCGACCGTCGCCTGCAGCGCGCCGCCGTTGCCGCCGAGGCGGCCGCTGCCGAACGCGGCGGCATCGTCGAACAAGGCGACGCCGCCGTTGAGCGTGGCGCCGGCGGACGCGACCGCGCCGTCGAGGGTCCAGGTGCCGCTGTTGATCGTCAGCCGTTCGAAACCGCGGTACTGCGCGGCCGCGATCGCGCCGGCGCCGCCGCTGCCCGCGCCGCTGCCGGTGGCGGCGTTCTGCAGCACCAGGGTGTCGTCGCCGCCGCCGGCGTCGACCTGGCCGGTCGCGGCGAAATTCAAGATCGCGCCCGACGGCGTCGCCATCGTCGTCGCGGCGGCCGGGAACGCGTCGCTGGCGATGCTCGACCCGGTCACCGCGACGAAACGGTCGTCGCCGCCGCCGAGGCCGACGCTGCCGTCGATCTGCCCCGCGTTGACGAACGCATGCCCGCCGCTGGCCGCGTCGGCGAACGCGATCCGGCCGACGATGCTGCCGGTGTTGCTGAAATCGACGTTGCCGCCGCCGTAGACGCCGACCGCGAACTGGTCCTGCGCGCCGATGCCGCCGAGCCCGGCGTTGCCGATGGTGCCGGCGTTGCCGATGCGGGTCGCGCCGGCGTTGGCCACCAGCATCGCCGTGCCGGACAGGTCGAAACTGGAATAGCTGCCGAGGATCGAGCCGCTGTTGTCGATCGCGATCTGGCCGCTCGCGGGCGCGGCGAGATTGCCCACGCTCAAGCCGCGGGTCAGCAACAGGCCGTTGGCGGCGGTGGCGTCGATGCTGCCGAGGTTGTTGAGCGCGACGTTGGAACCGCTCAAGGCCATTGCGGTGCCGCCGATGTTGGCGCCCACGACCGCGCCGGCCGCCACGGTGACCGTGAGCCGGTCGGCGCCGCTGGCGAACGCGTTGGGATCGGACGGAAACGGGGTCGGCGCGCCCGTGCACAGCACTGTGGCGCCGTCGGGCGGCGCCGCCGGCGTGCATGCCGCGAGCGCGACATCGCAATACCCCTGCAACGCCAGCAACACCGGAATCGCGCGGGCGACGCCGAGGCTGAGCGGATGGAAACGGATTCGGTTCGGCGATTGGAGCGAGTCTGCGCGCATGGACGGTCCTTGTTTTGTCCGGTTTCCCTGGGCCGCGCCGTCGCGATGCGGCGCGAACGCGGGCGCCGGAGCGGCCGCGCCGGTTTCGCCCGCAGGCGCGGGCGTGCAGGCGCCCGTCGCGTCCGGGCCGTTCCGGTCGCGCTCTGCGAAGCGACACGATGCGAGGGAAGAATCGGTGAGGCGATACGACGAGCCGGCTTGGCTCGCGCCTAGAGAAGTACAGATTTCGTTCGCGAGTCTGTGCGATTCGTTAGCAATTCGTTTCGCCGTAATGCAGCCATGATTTACCTAAAAAAAGCCTAAAATTACGGCGTTTTACAAGCACAGACGGCATGCATCCAAGTGAGTGTCAGTACTTCGTTCGCACCTTATGTGTCCGATGAAATCGAAGGTATGAAATCTGGTGGTTGCACGCGTATCGCGACTGCATCGCATGGCACTCGCAGCCAGAACTTAATTTCGCCGCGAACGGCCGTCGCGGCGCGCGCCGCAGTCTCGGCGCGGCAGTCCCGACGCCGGAACCCGCCGGCCGCGCGGCGCGTCGAGCCGGCAACGGCGGACGCGGTCCGCGTGCGGCCGGGGGACGGGCCGCGTGCGCAGCCGCCACCGCGCACTGCCCCGCATCGCGCCCGCACGCCACGGCGCGCGGCGGCCGCAAACAAAAACGGCACCGCCGCTCGCGCGGCGATGCCGTCCCCTGCTTGTCCACTTCGAACCCAGCCCGGACCAAAGCGACTACCGACCCCGGTCCAGCGCACCGGAGCCGGTAGCGCCACCCGTCCGGCGGCGCTGATGCTTCCGAACCGGCGTTACGGCGTCCGGATCGGAGCCTCGTCGCACCACGTCGTCGGCTGGGTCACCGCGCCCGACGGAGGGGCGGAGCGCGGTGTCGCGGCGGCCAGCTGCGTCAACGGACGACGCGGCTTGGCCTTGCTGCCGGTGCCGCGCGAGGCGACACGCTTGTTCTTGGAGATCGGACGCGCGCCGCCGCTCTTGGCCTTGGCGATCTTGCGCGCCGGCGCGGCCTTCGCCGCCGGACGCAGCTTGCACTGGCCATAGCCGCTGCCCGCCGCCGTGCTGGCGCCGCCGGCGTTGCCCGCCGCGGCACCCGCGCCGGCGCCGGCCAGCAACGCCGCGCCCGCCGCGTCGGAGGAACCCGACGAAGTCGAACCCGATGCGGACGACGCAGCACCGGCCGCGGCACCGACGGCCGCCGCCGCGCCCGCCGCCTTCGCCGCACCGCCGACCGAACCCGAACCCGAGTGCGAGGTCGCCGCAGCGCCGCTTCCCGACGCCGCGCTCGCGGCCGCCGCGCCGCCGGCCGCGGCGGCCGCACCCGCCGCAGCCCCGCTCGACGCACCCGCCGCCTTCGCCGCCGACGCGTTCGCGCCGGCCGTCGCACCCTGCGCCGCAGGATCGTTCGCCGCTCCGCTCTGCGCGGTCCAACCTGCCGCCGCCGGCGTCGCCAGCGGCGCCGCGCGCGCGGCCGCCATCGCCACCGGCCCGCCCCAGCCCAGGCGCAGGCCGGCGTTGAGCGAATGCGCGCGATCGTCGCTGCCGATGTCGCCGCGGTATTCGATGAAGCCGCTGCTCGCCGGGCTGATCCGGTATTGCAGGCCCAGGCCGACGTTCCAGCGGTTGCGCTCGGCGGCGAAACCGGTGGTCGCGAAGCCCGGCACGCTGGCGCCGGCGAAGGCGTTGCGCGCCAGCGGGCGGTCGTCGTTCAAGTCGTGCAGGTAACGGATGTCGGCGGTCGGGCTCCACTTGCGCGCGGCATTGCCGGGCACGCCGGTGAAACGTACGCCGATGCCGGCGGTGGTGACGTCGTAGGCGTCCACCGCGACCAACAGGTCGGCGTCGCCGGCGCCGCGTTCGCGGAACTTCACCGACTCGACCTTGTTGTAGTACACGCCCAGCAAGGGCTCGACCCGCACGCGCGCGGCGTCGATGCGCCAGCCGGCTTCGAGCATCGCGTACACGCCGTCGTTGCTGAAGTGCGCGCGGGTGCGGCGGTTGTACACGCCGACCGCGATCTCGCGCTCGGCGTCGAAGCTGCCGTAGCTGTAACCGGCCGCGCCCTGGGTCCAGAACGAACCCGGCGCGTACAGCCAGTGGATGCCGAGGTTGTACAGATCGCCATCGACCTTGTCGTCGCGCACGTCGGTGGTCATCTTCGAATGCGCCATGCCGACATGCGCGCCGAAGCGCAGATGCTCGGCCGGCGAGCCTTCCAGGCCGATGGCGAGGCCGCCGACGGTGTTGTCTATGCCGTCCAGGCGCTCGCCGTCGAACTCGGCGCGGCCGCCGTACGCGGTCGCCCACAGCGTACCCAGGGTGCTTTCCTCGTCGACGCCGTTGTCGCGCGCCAGATCCAGCTGGCGCGACACGCTGCGCTGCAATTGCTCGGCGTTGTAGCGCTGGGCGCTGGCGATGGAGGCGTAGGTCTCGCCGCTGAGCGTGTCGAACGCGCGCGGCGCCTGCGCCGCGCTGAGGCCGCGCGCGGCGGCGATCAGCACCGGCAACTGGCCGCTGTTGCTGTCGGCGATGGCCTGCAGGGCGTTGGCCACGGCTTGTTGGTTGCCGCTCAAACCCGGGAACTGGTTGAAGCGGATGCCGGTGCCGCCGGCGTCGTGCTCGCTCAGGCGCAGGAACACGTCGTTGCCCTGCACGAACAGCGCCGCGTCGAGGAACGGCAACGCGGTCTGGCTGACGCCGGTGAAGGCGCCGGTCAGCGAGCCGGCGTCGAGGATGCGGTAGTCGGTCACCGGCGCGTAGCTGCCCGGCAACGGAATCGCCACCACCTGCCCGCCGCCGACCGCGGCATTGCCCGCCACCACCACGCTGTCGGTGGCGCCGCCGCCGTTCTGCCGCACTTGCAGGGTCGCGCCCGGGTTCACGGTCAGGCTGGCGACGTTGAGCGAAGCGCCGGGCGTGCCGTTGCCCGCGGCCGCGCCGCTGGCGCCGGCGAGGCCCGAAGGCGCGATCGTGCCGCCGAGGGTCAGCGCGCCGGCCAACGCGCCGTCGCCGATCAGCGCGCCGCCCGCGGCGACCGCGGCATTGCCGCCGAGGTTGCCGTCGAGCACCAGATTGCCGCCGATGCTGCTGTTGTCGAACGCACCGGTCGCGCCGCTGGCGAGCACCAGGGTGCCGCCCGGCGCCAGCGACAGGTTTTCGAAGCCGATCAGCCCGGCCGCCGGCAAGATGCCGTCGCCCGTGCCGTTGACCGCGAACGTGTCGCTGCCCGCGCCGGCGTTGATCGTGCCGGTGAGGCCGGCCAGGTTGGCCAGGCTCGAGGTCAGCGAATCGCCGCCCGCGCCGAGGTTGACCGCGCCGGCGACCGCGCCGGTGACGGTGAGGTTGTCGGCGCCGCCGCTGAAGTTCGCGGTGGTGCCCGCGGCGCTGGCGAGTCCCGCGGTGATCGCGTTGGCGACGTTGAGCGTGCCGCCCTGGATCGACAGGCCGCCGGTGAAGCCCAGCACCGGCCCGTTGAGGCCGAGCGCGCCGCTGCCGTTCTTGACCAGCGTGCCGCTGCCGGCCACGGTGCCGTTGAAGTCGAGGCTGTTGTTGCCGTTCAAGGTCAGCGCGCTGCCGGCGGCGAGGTTGACCGCATTGCCGAGCGCCAGCCCCGGCAGCGCCGAGGTCAGCGCGGCGTTGCCGCCGATGTTCAGCGCGCCGGTGCCGAGCGCGGCGTTGTTGCCGAGGCTCAAGGTGCCGGCATTGAGGTTGACGCCGCCGGCGAAGGTGTTGGCCGCGCCCAGCGCGAGCGTGCCGCTGCCGTTGAAGCCGAGGCTGCCGGCGCCGCCGATGACGCCGCCGAGGCTGAGGTCGTTGCTGCCGCCGATGCCGAGCTGAGCGCCGGCGCCGAGGGTGATGGCGTTGCCGAGCGCGATGCCGGGCGCGGTCGCGCTGAGCCCGGCGTTGCCGCCGACGTTGAGCGCGCCGGTGCCGAGCGCGGTGTTGGCGCCGACGCCGAGCGAACCGGCGTTGAGCGCGACGCCGCCGCCGAAGCTGTTGGCGCCGCCGAGGTTCAAGGCGCCGCTGCCGTTCATGGCCAAACCGCCGGCGCCGCCGATCGCGCCGCCGAGGCCGAGATCGTTGCTGCCGCCGATGCCGAGGGTGACGCCCGCGCCGAGGTTGACCGCATTGCCGAGCGCCACGCCGGGCGCGCTGGCGTTGAGGCCGGCGCTGCCGCCGACGTTCAGCGCGCCGCTGCCGAGCGCGGTGCTGGTGCCGACGCCGAGGGTGCCGCCGCCGAGCGCGACGCCGCCGGCGAAGCTGTTCGCGCCGCCGAGGGTCAGCGTCGACGGCCCGTTGAAGCTGAGCCCGCCGCTGCCGCCGATGGCGCCGTTCAAGCCGAGGTTGGCGCCGCCGCCGATGGCCAGGCCGGCGTTGAGATCGATCGCGTTGCCGAGGTTCACCGCCGCGCCGGCGTTGAGCGTGGCCGCGCCGTTGACGCCGAGCGTGCCGGTGCCGAGCGCGGTGTCGGTGCCGACGTTGAGCGTACCGGCCTGCAGGTTCAGACCGCCGCCGAAGCTGTTGTTGCCGTTGAGGCTCAACGCGCCGGCGCCGGTCTTGATCAGCGAACCGCCGCCGTCGATGGCGCCGCCGAGGGTGATGTCGGGCGCGCCGCCGAGGCTCAGCGCGGCGCCCGCGCCGAGGTTGACCGCATTGCCGAGATTCAACGCCGCGCCGGTGCTGCCGAGGCTAGCGTTGCCGGTGACCGCGAGCGTGCCGGTGCCGAGCGAGGCGCTGCCGCCGAGCAGCAGGTTGCCGGCGCCGAGCGCGACGCCGCCGCCGAAGCTGTTGGCGCCGGTCAGGGTGAAGTCGCCGCTGCCGTTGATCGACAGCCCGCCGCCGCCGCCGATCGCGCCGCCGAGGTTCAGCGCGTTGGCGCCGGTGAGGCCGAGAGTGACGCCGGTGCCCAGGTTGATGGCGTTGCCCAAGGCGATGCCGGGCGCGCCAGCGGTGAGCCCGGCGCTGCCGCCGACGTTGAGCGCGCCGGTGCCGAGCGCCAGGTTGTTGCCGACGCTGAGCGTGCCGCTGCCGAGATTGACGCCGCCGCCGAACGTGTTGGCGCCGTTGAGCGCGAGCGTGCCGGTGCCGTTGAAGCCGAGCCCGCCGCCGCCGCCGATGACGCCGCCGAGGGCGAGGCCGTTGCTGCCGCCGATGCCGAGCGTGGCGCCGGCGCCGAGGTTGATCGCGTTGCCGAGGTTGACGCCCGCGCCGCTCGCGAACAGGCCGGCGTTGGCGCCGACGTTGAGCGCGCCGGTGCCGAGCGAGGTGCTGGTGCCGACGCCGAGCGTGCCGGCGTTGAGCGCGACGCCGCCGCCGAACGTGTTGGCGCCGCCGAGGTTCAAGCTGCCGCTGCCGTTCATCGCCAGCCCGCCGGCGCCGCCGATGGCGCCGCCGAGGCTGAGGTTGTTGCCGCCGCCGATGCCGAGCGTGGCGCCCGCGCCGAGGTTGACCGCATTGCCGAGCGCGATGCCCGGCAGGCCAGCGCTGAGGCTGGCGCTGCCGCCGACGTTGAGCGCGCCGGTGCCGAGCGCGGTGTTGCTGCCGACGCTGAGCGACCCGCCGCCGAGCGCGAGCCCGCCGCCGAAGCTGTTGTTGCCGTTCAAGCTCAGCGTCGACGGGCCGTTGAAGCTGAGCCCGCCGCTGCCGCCGATGGCGCCGTTCAAGCCGAGGTCGACGCCGCCGCCGAGGGTCAGCCCGGCGTTGAGGTTGATCGCGTTGTTCAAGTTCATCGCCGCGCCGGCGTTCAGCGTGGCCGCGCCGTCGACCGACAGCGCGCCGCTGCCGAGCGCCGAACCGTTGCCGAGCGACAAGGTGCCGGCTTGCAGGCTCAACCCGCCGGTGAAGCCGTTGGTTCCGTTCAAGGCCAGCGTGCCGGTGCCGCTCTTGATCAGCGAACCGCCGCCGTTGATGCCGCCGCCGAGGCTCAGATTCGCCGCGCCGCCGAGAGTGAGCCCCGCGCCCGCGCCGAGATTGATCGCGTTGCCGAGGTTCAAGGCCGCGCCGGTGCTGGCGAGGCTGGCGTTGCCGCCGACGTTGAGCGCGCCGAGGCCGAGCGAGGTGTCGGTGCCGAGCAGCAGATTGCCCGCGGCGAGGTTCACGCCGCCGCCGAAGCTGTTGGCGCCGCCGAGGGTGAAGCTGCCGGCGCCGTTGATCGACAGACCGCCGCCGCCGCCGATGGCGCCGTTGAGGCCGAGCGAGTTGGCGCCGCCGAGGCCGAGCGTCGCGCCCGCGCCGAGGTTGATGCCGTTGCCGAGATTGATCCCGGCGACGCCGGCGTTGAGGTTGGCGTTGCCGCCGACGTTGAGCCCGCCGAGGCCGAGCGCGAGATTGTTGCCGACGCTGAGCGTGCCGCTGCCCAGGTTCACGCCGCCGCCGAACGTGTTGGCGCCGTTGAGCGCGAGCGTGCCGGTGCCGTTGTAGCTGAGCCCGGCGCCGCCGCTGATGAGGCCGCCGAGGGCGATGTTGTTGCCGCCGCCGATGCCGAGCCCGGCGTTGAGCACTACCGCATTGCCGAGGCTCACGCCGGCGTTCGAGTTCAGCGTCGCCGCGCCGTTGACGGTCAGCGCGCCGAGGCCGAGCGAGGTGTTGGTGCCGACGGTCAGACCGCCGCCTTGCAGGTTGAGCCCGCCGGCGAAGCTGTTGGCGCCGCCGAGCGTCAGGTTCGCCGCGCCGTTCTTGGTCAGCCCGCCGAGGCCGGCGATCGTGCCGTTGAGCGCGAGGTTGTTGCTGCCGCCGAGGCTGAGCCCGGCGTTGAGGTTGAAGTTGTTGGCCAGGCTGACCCCGGCGTTGGCGTCGAGGCTGCCCGCGCCGCTGACGGTGACCGCGCCGGTGCCGAGCGCCAGATTGTTGCCGACCGTGAGCGCGCCGCCGCCGAGGTTGAAGCCGCCGGAGAAATTGTTGGCGCCGTTGAGCGTGAGCCCCGAGACCCCGGCCATGCTGAGCCCGCCGGCGCCGCTGATGGCGCCGTTGAGGGTCAGCGCGCCGCCGCCGGCGCCGAAGTTCAAGGTGTTGTTGAGCACGATGTTGTTGCCGAGCGTGACCCCGGCCGCGCCAGTGAGCCCGGCCGCGCCGTTGACGGTCAGCGCGCCGGTGCCGATCGCGGCGCTGTTGCCCAGGTGCAGCGAGCCGGCCTGCAGGGTGGTGCCGCCGGTGTAGTTGTTGGTCCCGTTGAGGATCAGGTTGCCGCTGGCCAGGTTCAGCGAACCGGCGCCGTTGATGTTGCCGCCGAGGGTCAGCGCGCCGGCGCCGTTCAAGGTCAGCGCGCCGTTGAGCTGGACCTGGTTGGCGAGCGTGCCGGTGAACGCGGTGTTGAGCTGGGCCGGCCCGCCGACCAGGAACAGGCCGGTGCCGAGCGAACCCGCCGTGCCCAGGGTCAGGCCGCCGCCGTTGAGCGCGAAGCCGCCGGCGAAATTGTTGTTGCCGGCCAGGGTCAGGGTGCCGGCGCCGTTCTTGATCATGCCGCCGGCGCCGCTGATGGTGCCTCCAAGCGTCAGGTTGTTGCCGCCCTGCACGATCAGCCCGCCGGTGAGGTTGACGTTCTGCGCCAGGGTCAGCCCGCCGACCGATGCCTGAATCGCGCCGCCGTTGCCGGTCAAGGTGCCGGTGCCGAACGACAGCGCGTTGTCGAAGATCGCGGTGCCGCCGTTGAGCGCGGCGCTGCCGCTGACGACCGCGCCCTGCAAGGTCCAGGTGCCGCTGTTGAGGGTCAGGTTCTCGAAGTTGAGGTATTGCAGCGCCGAGATCGTGCCCGCGCCGCCGTTGCCCGAGCCCGGGCCGACGGCGGTGTTCTGCAACACCAGGGTGTCGTTGCCGCCGATGCCGGCATCGACCGTGCCGCTGCCGGCGAAGGTCAGCACGCTCGGCGGAATCGACGGCGTCGGAATGGTGACGCCCGGCAGCGGCACCAGCCCGCCGTTGATGCTCGAACCGGTCACGGCGACGAAAGTGTCGTTGCTCAGCGTGGTGCCGAGCGAGACGCTGCCGTTGATGGTGCCGACGTTGACGAAGGTGTTGCCGCCCGCGGTCGGGCTGGAGAACCCGACCCGCCCGGTGATGGTGCCGGTGTTGGTGAAGTTGACGTTGCCGCCGCCGTAGATGCCGACCGCGATCGAGTTGATCGGATCGAACAGGCCCAGCGCGCTCATGCCGATGGTGCCGGAGTTGGTGATGGTGGTGGTGCCGGTGTTGGCGACCACCATCGCCGAGCCGAGCAGGCCGAAGGTGCCGTCGAAGGTGCCTTCGATCAGGCCCTGGTTGTCGATGACGACGTTGCCGTTGCCCGGCGCGATCAGATTGCCGACCGCCAGCGCGCGCGCCAGCACCAGCGAGCCGGCCGCGTTGGCGTCGATCGCGCCGAGGTTGGTCAGGTTCAGGCCGTTGCCGCCGAAGGTCATCGCGGTGCCGCCCGGCAGCGTGCTCATGATCGCGCCGTTCTGCACGGTGACGTTGAGGTTGTTGGCGTTGCTGAGGAAGGAGTTCGGATTCGGCGGCAGCAGGATCGGTACGCCGGTGCAGCTCACCGTGGCGCCGTCGGTCGGCACGGCCGGCGTGCAGGCCGCGGACGCGCTGCCGCTGTAGAACTGCAAGGCCAGCAACAGCGGGATCGCCTGGGCGACGCCGAGGCTGAGGGGATGGAAGCGAAGACGACGACGTTGCGCGCGTGCGGACATGACCGATCCTCCGTTTTTTTCCGATCTGCTTGGTGCGACCTGCAGCCCGGGGCATGCGGTCGGATGGCGGAACGGGCGGACGGCGAAGGACGAGGACCTCCGCGATGCACGGCGTCGCGCTCGTGCCGGCGATGGACCGGGCTGCAGGTTTCCCGGTGCATCCGACAGCGGCGGAAACAGCTATCGACAGCGTTGCGGAGCGCTCGGCTCCGGTTGGGGGAAACGACGGAAACGCGTGGGCTGGGTGGACAGACGGCCGCAGTGTATGAGCAGAAAAAAAACGTAAAACTCACCGTCGCTCACGTCTTGCTGAGCGCATTCATGCGCCTGTACGGGGCTCACGCACGCTCACCGGATGTCATGTCCGCGAGCAAGGAATTTGCTGCGCGTTTCCCGATTCGAAATTGCCGGCGGCAGCGCTCTTGCGCCGCCGCGCCGGCGCGGAAAAACGAAACCCCGGACGCTCGCGCGTCCGGGGTTTTGTGAGCCTGGGCAAATCGCGGCGCGACTTCGCGCGGCGGCGGCCGCCGCGCGCCCGGATCGAAGTCCGGTCCCGACGCGATCAGCGCACGATCAAACCAAGGTCAAGGTCACATCGATGTTGCCGCGGGTCGCGTTCGAGTACGGGCACACCACGTGGGCCTTCTCGATCAGGTCCTGCGCCTGTTCGCGCGGCAGGCCCGGCAGCGAGATCTTGAGCTCGGCCTGGATGCCGAAGCCGGTCGGCAGCGGGCCGATGCCGACGCTGCCGTCGATCGCCGCATCGGCCGGGAACGCGATCTTGTCGCGGCCGGCGACGAACTTCATCGCGCCCATGAAGCAGGCCGAGTAGCCGGCCGCGAACAGCTGTTCCGGGTTGGTGCCGTCGCCGCCGCCGCCGCCGAGTTCGCGCGGGGTGGTCAGCTTGACGTCGAGCACGTTGTCCGAAGACACGGCGCGGCCGTCGCGGCCGCCGGTGACGTGGGCGTGGGCGGTGTAGAGGACTTTTTCGAGGGACATGGCTGGATTCCTTTGGGTGGGTGGCGGACGTTGGAGGTTCGGGGGGAGCGAGTAGCAGCGGATTTTCGGTTGCCCGCTACTGCATAGCGCACTACTTTTTTGTTGCGCGTCGATGTCTCGGACGTTGTTTCAGGAATGGGCGATCAGGCTGGCGCGCAGGGATTCGAGCTGGGCCTTGAGCGCGGTGAGCTCGTCGATGCTGCAATCCTCGAGCGCGCAGCCCATGCCCTCGGGCACGCTGCGCGCCTTGGCCTTGAGCGCCCGGCCGGCCTTGGTCAGCTCGATCACCACCTGGCGTTCGTCGCTGGCGGCGCGGGTGCGGGTCACCAGGCCGGCGGCCTCCAGGCGCTTGAGCAGCGGCGTCAGCGTGGCCGAGTCCAGGAACAGGCGCTCGCCGATTTCCGACACCGTGACCGCGTCGCGCTCCCACAGCACCATCATCGCCAGGTATTGCGGGTAGGTCAGCTTGAGCTTGCCGAGCAGCTTGCGGTAGACCTTGTTGAGCGCCAGCCCGGTCGAATACAGGGCGAAGCACAACTGGTCGTCGAGCAGCAGGGTCGGCCGCGGGGGCTGGGACTTGGCGCTGCGGGCGGCGGGGGCGGCGGGCTTCTTCATGGGGCGCAATTTACATAGTGCGCTATTTAATAGCAAGCATTCGGCGACGGGCGGCGGCGGGCCGGAGCGTTCTGCGGGTGGGGCGAATCGGTTTTGCGGGGGTTCGGCGCGATCGGGCGGGTGCGCGGTCGCGGCTCGCGCCGCTCCTACAGGGGGCCGGCGTGGCCGCGTATCCGACTGTAGGAGCGGCGCAAGCCGCGACCGCGACACGACGCCTACGGCGCCCGCACCGGACTGCCCGGCAAATACAAAGCCGCGATCTGCAACGCCGTGCGGTACGGCTCCGGATCGTTGCGATTGCTCAGCATCACCACCGTCAACCGCCGCTGCGGCCAGCGCACGATGACGTTGCGGAAGCCCATCGACTCGCCCGAATGCCACAAGGTCTCGCCGGTGATGCGCCAGCCGTAGCCATAGCCCACATCGGGCGCGTCGGTCGGCGTGTGCGCGGCGAACGCCAGCGCGCGCGAGGCGTCGCTGAGCAGGCGCGCGTCGTACAGCGCCGCGTCCCACCGGGCCAGATCGTCGATCGAGGAATAAATGCCGCCGTCGCCGAGCGTGGCGCTGGTCGGGCTCTGGTCGGTGCGCCGCCACTGCCCGTTCTCGTAGCTGTAGCCGTAGGCGCGGTGCGCGACCTGCGACACGCCGCGCTCGTAGGCGACGGTGTCGCGCATGCCCAGCGGCATGAAGATGCGCTCGCGCAGGAATTCGGCGAAGCCGCGCCCCGAGGCCTTGGCCACGGTCAGCGCCAGCAGCGAATAGCCGCTGTTGCTGTAGCGATAACCGCTGCCCGGCGCGAAGTAAGTGCGGTCCTGGCCTTCGAGCACCGCCAGCACATCGGCGTCGTGCATCTGATGGGCGTCGGCGTCGAAGCTCGCCGGCATCACGTCCTCGTAATCGATCAGCCCGGACTGGTGGCTGAGGATCTGCCGGATCGTGATCGCGTCGCAGGCCTTGGGCAGGCTCGGCAGCCAGCGCTTGATCGGATCGTCGAGCCCCAGCTTGCCGTCCTGCGCCAGCAACAGCACCGCGGCGGCGGTGAACTGCTTGCTGACCGAGGCGAGCCGGTAATTGGTCTGCGGCGTGGCCGCCGTGCCGTCTTCGAGCACCGCCATGCCGTAGCCGCGGCGCAGCAGCGGCCGGCCGTCGCGCAACACCAGCACGCTGGCGCCGGGCACGCGGCCGCGGTAATCGGCGAGCAAGGCGTCGACCGCCTGTTCGGCCTGCGCGTCGGCCGCGGCGCCCTGCCCCGCTTCGCGCTGCGGCGCCGTTGCGCACGCCGCCACGCCCAGGCAAACGGCGGCGACCGCGGCGAAACGTCCGCCGCCCGCCCGCGTCGCGGTTTCCGGCGGCGGTGCCGCGCGCATCTTGTCGCTCATCGTCCAGTCTCCGACAACAGACCATCGCTATCTGCGAACTCAAAGCAGGAACCAACGCGCCGCTGCCGGCTGCCCGTTCCCCGCACGTCTTCGTTGCCCCGCTTCCCCGCTGCGATCACTTCACCGGAAAATCGAACGCCACCCCCGGCGTCGGCTCCGGCTTGAGCGTGTAATGCCACCACTCCAGCGGATAGTTCTCGAAACCCTCGCGCTGCATCGCCGCGCGCAGGCGCTCGCGGTGGCCGCGCTGGGCCAGGCTCGCGCGCGGCGAATCGGTGTGGGCGAGTTCGTCGAAGAAATCGAAACCGGTGCCCATGTCCAGCGGCTCGTAGCCGCCGCCGCGGCGCTCGAGCAAGGTCAGGTCGAGGGTGGCGCCGCGGCTGTGGCCCGAGGTCGGCGAGATGTAGTCGCCGAGCAGCCGGCTCTTGTCCAGCCCGGGGTAGTAGCGCGGCTTGGTCTTCTGGTCGTCCGGGTCGGCGGCCCAGGCGACGAAGTCGCGCACCGCGCGCACCGGGCGGTAGCAGTCGTAGATGCGCAGGCGCAGCCCCTGCGCGCGCAGCTCGCGTTCGACCCGCGCCAGCGCTTCGGCCACGCTCCGGTGCAGGTAACAACCGGCGCCGAGGTAGCCGGCGACCGGGCGGCCGACGAAGTTGTCGCTGCCGGCGTAGCGGATCTCCAGATCGATGTCGGGCACGAGCGAACGGATCTCGACCATGCCCGCGGCGGCGGCGTCCTGGGCGGTGGAGATGGTCGGCGCGACCGCCGCCAGCGGCGCGGCCGCGGCGGCCGGCGCAGGCGCCGGCCCGCTCTGCGCCTGCGGCGAGCGCACCGCGGCGACGCAGCCGATCAGCACCAGCAAGGCGCAGGCCTCAACCGCAATCGCCGACGCGCGCGAACGCCAGGTCTTCATAGTCGTAGCTGAAATCGGCATCCGGATCGAGCTTGCTCATGCTGAAGGCGGCTGGCTCGGCCGCGGCGGCGAAATCGATCCAGGCCTCGGCGTCGACTTCCTCCGCGTCCCAGTCGACCAGCAGGCGCGGCCCGACCCGGACGATCTTACCGGTCATCAGCGGCGACTTTCGCGAGGCGAATTCCACTTCGCCGCCGCGCGCGCACAGCCCGACCTCGCCGAACCACGGATCGCGGTAGACGCCCAGGCGCCCGCGCAGCTCGTCCGGCTTGAGCGGCCGGCGCGCGGAGGTGTCGGGCGCGCGGCTGGCGGCCGGCGCGGCCGCCTCGCGCTCGATCGCGTCGGCGTACCAAGCCACGCCGCGCTCGCTGCGCGGCTGTGTGTAGCGCTGGGTCAGCATCTGGTCGAACACGCTGCGCGCATCGCCGGCGTCGCCGTTGATCAGCACCACGAAGCCGGCCTTGCGCTCGGGCAGCAGCGTGGTCAGCGAGTACATGCCCATCAGCGTGCCGGTGTGCGAGACCTTGAACTCGCCGTCGAAGTCGCTGAGCCGCCAGCCGTAGCCGTAGGCGGCGAAATGGGTGCCCGACCACTCGCGCTGGCGCCGGCTCGGCGTCATCGGCATCTGCGCGCGCCACAGTTCGCCGCGTTGCTGCGCCGACAGCCACGGCTGGCCGTCGCGCGCCGGCGCGGCCGGGTCGAGCCAGGCGCGCAGCCAGCGGGTCATGTCGTTCAGGCCGCAGCGCACGCCGCCGGCCGGGTCCATCGGCGTGGCGGCGACGGTGTCGCCGTCCTCGCGCACCGGCACGTAGCGCCCGTCGCGGCGCGCGTGCGGCTGCGCCAGCGGCGCGGCCTCGCTGCGCGCGAAGCCGCCGATGCGGCAGCCGTCCATGCCGAGCGGCGCGAACACCTCGCGCCGCAGCAAATCTTCGTACGCCGCGCCGCCCGCCGCGGCGGCGACTTCGCCGGCGACGATGTACAGCAGGTTGTCGTAGTCGTAGCGCGAGCGGAAGCTGTGCACCGGCTTGAGGTAGCGCAAGCCGTGAATCACGTCGCTGCGGGTGAAGCGGTTCGGCTCGGGCCACAGCATCAGGTCGCCGGCGCCGGCGCGCAGGCCGGAGTTGTGGATCAGCAGGTCGCGGACCTGGATCTCGCGGGTGACCCAGTCCTCGTGCATGCGGAAGTTCGGCAAGTACTTCGTCACCGGATCGTCCCAACGCAGCTTGCCGGCATCGACCAGCCGCGCCAGCAGCGCGGTGGTCATCGACTTGGTGTTCGAGGCGATCTTGAACAACGAATCCGGGCCAACCGTTCGCCCGGATCCCGCCAGCAACTCGCCTTGGGTCTTCGAATAGACCACCTGGCCGTTCTCGACCACGGCCACGGCGAAACCCGGCAGGCGATAACGCGCCTGCACTTGCTCGACGATCCGCTCCAGGCCGGCATCGGCCGGCTCGGCCGCGACAGCCGGCCACAACGAAGAAAAGAACAGGGCCGCGCAAAGCGAACCGATGCAGCGCATCGGCACGGGCCCTGTCGAGGTAGAGGAACGCCGGCCCCTGCGTGCAGGGGCCGGCGCGAGGCGCGAGGCGGAGTCGGGCGTCACGTCGGCAGGCGTCGCTCAGGCAGGCTTCGCGCCAGCATGCATCAGAAATCCACCGACACGGTCAGCTGCGCGTAGCGCGGCGTCTGATAGCCGGTGCCCAGGCCATAGAACTCGTTGACGACGCCGACGCCGGTTTCGTAGGAATCGTCGACTTCCAGCGCGCGTTGACGGTTCAGCAGGTTGTAGACCGCCAGCTTGACCCGAAGATCGGCGGCGCCCAGCGAACGCTGGTAGCTGAGGCTCGCGCCGAGATCGAACGTCCACGGCGTGCGCCCGCCGGAGCCGCGCTTGCGCAGTTGGTAGGTGCGCTGGGCGAAGTCTTCCGCGGTGCAGTTGGCCACGCACACGTAGAAGCTGTGGTAGACGGTCGGATCGTACGGATTGCCGAGGCCGAAGGCGTTGATCGGACGCCCGGACTGGGCGTTCAAGGTCGCGCCCACCGTCCAGTTGTCGTTGAGCGCATACGCGCCGCGCAGCTTGATCTGGTGGCGGCGGTCGTTCGGCAGCGGGCCGTCGCCGTTGAGGTTGACGAAGGGATCGTCGAACGATTCGGTGCGGCCGGTGTTGTCGAATCCGAAGTCCGAGTTCGACGGCCCCTCGACGTTGCCCTCGCTCTTGGACCACGTGTACGAGGCGTTGAACATCCACTTGTCGTCCCAGGCGCGGTCGAGCATGAACTCCAGCGCGCGATAGGTGCGCTTGGGCTTGACCCAGCCGCGCTCGCCGACGTAATTGCCGTCGGCGTCGTACAGCGCCCAGCCGGCGCGCGAGGTGTCGATGTCGACGTAGCCGTCCTTGACCCCGTCGCAGTTGGTGTCGGTGTACAGCTTGACCTTTTTGCCGGGGTTGCCCATCACATAGCCGATGCCGCCGGGCTCGCCGTTGCACAGGATGCCGTTGGAGGTGATCTCCATGTCGTCGATGGCGTTGTGCAGGCGGCGGTAGATGCCGCGCACGCCCCACGACCAGGTATCGCCGAACATCGCCTGATAGCCCAGGATCACCTCGTCCTGGTAGACCGGATCGATATCGCCGTCGACCTTGCTGCGCTGGTCCTGCACGGTGCCGTCGCCCTGGCTGTTGTCGACCGGGCCGATCTGCGCGCCGAGGATCGGCCGGTAATAGGTCGCGCCGTTGCGCTGGAACGCCTCCAGCCCCTGCAAGGCATAAAAGGTGCGCTCGTCGAGGAAGGCGCCGGCCTGCTTGACGTTGATCTGGTTGACGATCGGCAGGAAGTAGCGGCCGATGTTGCCGAACACCTTCGAGCGCCCGTCGCCGCGGAAATCCCAGGAGAAGCCCAGGCGCGGCGCGATCATGTCGTCGATCTTGATGTAGGTCTTGCCGGCGCCGTTCTTGTTGTTGAAGGCTTCCACGCGCACGCCGCCGTTGAGCATCAGGTCCGGGGTGATCTGCCAGTTGTCTTCGATGTAGTACGCCGAGTTGATCGTCTCGAAGGTGCCGGTGACCTCCTGCTGGCGCGCGCGCACGTAGGCGTTGACGCCGGCCGGGACCACGCCGCCGTTCTCCAGGGTGGTGCCGGGCACGGTCGGGTAGATCTGGTAGAACTTGCGCGAGGCGCCGGGATAGAAGCTCTCGTTGTCGGAGGTGTTGACCTCGCGGTCCAGGCCGAAGCGCAGCAGGTGGTCGCCGAGCTGCCATTCGAAGTCCAGGCGCGCGGCTTCGCGCTTGTCGGCGCCGTTCTCGATCTGCGCCGAGGACACGCAGCCGATCTGCGGGTTGCCGGCCACGCGCCGGTCCTGCACCGCGTCGCAGTCGCGGTCGTTGAGGCTGCTGGCGATGCGGTCGCGCTTGTTCTCGCCGTACAGCGCCTTCATCGAGAAGTTGTCGCTCAGGTAGCCGGTGTAGGTCAGCGCCCAGTTGGTGCCGCCGACCTCGCTGTACTGGGTGTTGCTGCGGGTGCCGCGGGTGCCGCGGGCGAAGTCGTACTGGTAGTTGTCGGTGGTGGTTTCGTTCTTGTCGGAGAACGCCAGGAATTCCAGCAGGTGGCTGTCGTTGATCTGCCAGTCCAGCTTGGTGCCCCAGAAGCCCTTGTCGGCCTTGCCCTTGAAGAAGGTGCTGCCCGAATCGTTGGTGCTCTCGGGCCGGTAGTCGCGGAACTCGTACATCGCGTAGAAGAACAGCTTGTCCTTCACGATCGGCCCGGAGGCGTGCACGTTGAGGTTGGTGCGGTCGTACTTGTCGCGGCTGGCGATGCGGAACGGATCGCCGTTGCGGTCGTAATGGTTGTCGCCGCCGGATTGCAGCGACTTGGGCTCCCACACCAGCTCGGCGCCGTACTTGAATTCGTTGCCGCCGGACTGGGTCACGGCGTTGATGACGCCGCCGGTGGTGCGGCCGAATTCGACCGAATAGCCGCCGGTCTTGACCTGGAATTCCTTGAAGAAGCCGAACGGAATGCTTGAGAAGCCGACCCGCTTGTAGAAGTCGGTGACGTTGAGGCCGTTGATGTAGACCGCGTTCTCCGACACCGAGGAACCGCCGAACGAGGCGCCGCCGTACTGGCCCTGGATCACGCCCGGCGCCAGCAACGCCACCGCCTGCGCGTCGCGCGCGATCGGCACGCGTTCGAGCTCGGCCTTGGTGATGTTGGTGGCCGATTCGGTCGAACGCACGTCGACCGGGGTGATCACGCGCGAGCCGATCACCTGCACCGCGGCCAGATCGGTGGCGCCGCCGAGATTGACGTTGGCCTCGTTGCCGAGGCTCACCACCACCTGCAGCGGCTCGCCGACGCGCTGGCCGTCCTTGCTGGCCTGCAGCTCGTAAGTGCCGATGGGCAGGAACGGGAAACGGTAATTGCCCTGGGCGTCGGCCTTGACCGTGCGGGTGAAGCCGGTGTCGGCGCTGCGCACGGTGACCTCGGATCCGGCCGCGACGCGGCCGGACAGCGAACCGTCGGTGTTGGCCGCCAGCGCGGGCAGGGCCATCGATGCGAGGCAGATCCCCATCGCCGCGCACAAACCGGACTTGCGAAAGCTCTTGCCTTTCATTGCCGCACTTCCTCCCCTGAACGATATGGGCGGAGCTGCGCCGGGCGATTACTCCGTCGGCAGCACCTGCGCGTTGTAGTCGTAGTCCCACTGGTCGAAGTAGAGATTTCCCCCTTCCCACTCGACCTCGCCGCGTTGCGAATCCACGGTCTCGGAACGATCGAACCGCTTGGCCGGCGCGAACGCGCGGCCGTAGTCGTCGTTGTAAGCCACCCGGTACGCGTCGAGGCCGCCGAGATAGAAGCCGGCCAGCTGCGGATCGGGCGATTCGAAGCGGCCGGTGGTGACGTCCACCGGCAGCCAGCCGTACGGGGCCAGATACATCCAGGCCCAGTCGTGCATGTTGGTGTAGCCGTCGTCGCCGAACACCCAGCCGGACTGCCAGCGCGCCGGAATGCCGTTGAGGCGCAGCAGCGCCATCAGCAGCAGGGTCTGCTGGCCGCAGTCGGCGTGGCCGGCGTGCAGGGCGTAATCGGAGATGTTGGAGATCGTCGAGTACTCGCGCGCGCCGGCCCACGGGATCGCGTCGACCGCGGCGTAGAGCTTCTGCGCGACCCGGTACGGGTTTTTCTCATCGCCGACGACCTTGCGCGAGAACGCGCGCAACGCCGGAGTGAAGACGATGTGCGGCGCGCGCTCGCCCAGGTACGGTCGGGTCTGCGCGTTGTCCGGCGCCGGCACCACCTTGTCCGGATCGATCGCGCGGTACTGGCCGTACACGGTCAGCTCGTAGCTGACTTCGAACCGGGTCGGCTTGCCGGCCTGCGCGGTCTGTTCGAGATACACGGTGCGCTGCAGCGTCGACGCCGGCGCGATCGCGTGCTTGGCCGGCGCGCTGGCGAGAAAACGGATGTCCTGTTGCTGATGCGGCAATTCGCGCGGATACGGCAGCCACGCGCGCAGCGTCTTGCCGGCCGGCACCGCGTCGGCGCGCACGCTCAGCGATTGCACGATGCGCACCCGTCGCGGCGCGCCGTAGCCGCGTTGCAGCGCGGCGTCGCGCACTTCGCGCTGATGCTCGTTGAGCGTTTCCATCGGCCCCGCGCTCAGCGGTTTGGCATCGGCGCGGCGGCGCGCCAGCGCCTGCGCGCTGAGCCGGAACAGGTTCGACGGCGCGCGCTGGAAATAGCGTTTCTCGCCGTCGATGTTCATCGATTCGAGCAGGCCCTGGCGGTCCCAGGCGTCGAACTCGGCCGGGGTCAGATCGGGAATCTGCGTGCGCAGCTTCTGCTCCGCCTGGGCGCGATCGAGGCTGAAATCCAGGCGGATGCGGCGCATGCGCTCGCGCTGGAATTCCAGCGCCGCGCGCGCTTCGTCGCGCAGGCCGCGCTGTTGCAGCGCCGCATCGATTTGCGCGCGCGCTTCGCCGAAACGGCCGGCGTCGACCGATACCACCACCGCGTCGAGCGCGCGCGCGGCGGCTTCGTCGGCGGCGCGCGCCTGCGCTTGCGCCGGGCCGACCGACACGCGCAAGCCCAGTACCAGCGCCGGCAGCGCGAAGATCAGGCCGAGCGCGAGCGCACGCGTGCGCCAGCGCCCGGCGGGAGAGACGATGGCCCTCGCGCGGGGAGCGATAAACAGCAGGTCAGTCACGGGATCCATACCTGTGTCACCCACGCGGGGCCATCGGTTCATGGCTGTGTAACATGTGGATGTCAGGTGGTCAATAAATTATTCCGTATCTATTTTTATTAGGAAGCATGTATTCTCCGGACGACCCCGGAGGCGCCGTGGCGCGTCCGGGTCGGTGTCGGAGGTCCGGCATCGGGCCTGTGAGGGCACGCCGCAGCGCGCGCCCGCCGGAGCATGACGCGATGGGTACCGCCTCGAGCCGCCGCCATCCCACCCGCCGCCGCGCGCTCGCGCGTTGCATCGCAGCAAGCGTGTTGCTGCCGGGGTTGCTCGCGCTGGGTCCGCTGCAAGCGCGCGACCGCGGCATTCCTCCCACCGGCGTGATCGGCATCGAGGAGAGGCAATTGAACGCCGACTACTGGACCCGGCAACTGGCCAAGCCCGACGCGGTGATCCTGGATGCGCGCGCGATCGCCCGGCAGAACGCGCGGCTGGCCGAACTCGATCCGTCGGTGCACGACATCGAACGCCTGCCGGCCAGCCTGAGCCGCGAACGCGTGCAAGGCTGGATCGAAGCGATTTCGCAGCCGCGCGACGAACCCTTGTTCGACGAACGCGGCGAGCCGGTGGCGGCTGCGGTGCTGCAAGGCCTCGACGCCGATCTGGCGTTGGACAAGATTCCCGCGCAGCAGGCCACCCGCTACGGCATGGTCGTGCGCCGCGCCGACCTGCGCACCTTCCCGACCCGCCTGCGCGTGTTCAATTCGCGCGGCGACACCGACATCGACCGCTACCAGGAGAGCGCGCTGTTCCCGGGCACGCCGGTCGCGGTGGCGCACGAGAGCCGCGACGGCCGCTACTGGTTCGTGGTCAGTCCTTTGTATGCGGCCTGGGTCGAGAAGGACCGGATCGCGCTCGGCGACAAGGCGCCGGTGTTCGCCTACACCCGCAAGACGCCGTATCTGGTCGTGACCGGCGCGACCGCGCGCAGCGTGCACACGCCCGAGCAGCCCGGCGTGTCGGACGTGCAGTTGGAGATGGGCGTGCGCGTGCCGCTGCTGGCCGACTGGCCGGCCGACGAAGCGGTCAACGGCCAGCACCATTACGCTTCGCACGTGATCGAGCTGCCGTACCGCGCTGCCGACGGGACGCTGAGGTTCTCGCCGGCCTTGCTGCCGCGCACTTCGGACACGTCCTCGGACTACCTGCCGCTGACCCAGGCGAATCTGGTCCGCCAGGGCTTCAAGTTCTTCGGCGAACGCTACGGCTGGGGCCATTCCTACAACACCCGCGATTGCAGCGGCTTCGTCTCCGAGATCTACCGCAGCTTCGGCGTGCAGCTGCCGCGCAACACCCGCGACCAGGCGGTCAGCCCGGCCTACAACCGCATCGATCTGGACGAGACGCTCGGCCACGACGAGCGCCTGAAGATCGTCAAGAGCCTGGAAGTCGGCGACCTGATCTACATCCCCGGCCACGTGATGATGGTGGTCGGGCACCAGGACGGCTGGCCGTACGTGATCCACGACACCACCGGCATCACCTTCCGCGACCGCACCGGCGACCTGACCCGGGTCCACCTCAACGGAGTCTCGGTGACGCCGCTGGTGCCGCTGCTGTTCAACAAGGAACAGCCGACGGTGGACCGGATCACCAGCATTCAACGTATTCGTCCATGAGCCCGGCCACGATGCGTCCTGCTTTGGCGGGAGGACCTTTGGGTCCGGTGCGTTCCGCCCAGGTCGCCGCGGCCCGGAACAAAAGCGCCGGTCCCGAAGGCCCTCCCACATAAAAGCGGCCCGCCGCGAAACGGCGCTCGCCTCCGCGACCGGACCGGCTTACCTTCTTCCATGGCGCCCCGCGCCTCACCCGAACACGACGCATCCCACGACACCATCGACACATGAAGATCACCGACATCCGTTTCGGCATGCTGCGGGTTCCGCTCAAGACGCCGTTCAAGACCGCGCTGCGCACGGTCGACACGGTCGAGGACATCGTCGTCACCGTCCACACCGACACCGGCCACGTCGGCTACGGCGAAGCGCCGGCGACCGCGCCGATCACCGGCGACACCCACGGTTCCATCGTCGAGGCGATCCGCAAGTTCATCTCGCCGCGCCTGATCGGCCAGGAGATCGCCAACCTCAACCGCATCACCGGGCTGATCCAGGGCGCGATCGAGAAGAACTCCAGCGCCAAGGCGGCGGTCGAGATCGCGGTCTACGACCTGTTCGGCCAGCTCTACGGCGCGCCGCTGTACAAGATGCTCGGCGGCGGCGACCCGGTCATCACCACCGACCTGACGATTTCGGTCGACTACATCGAGAAGATGGTCGCCGACTCGATCGACGCGGTCGACCGCGGCTTCGAATCGCTGAAGATCAAGGTCGGCAAGGACATCGGCGTCGACATCGAGCGGGTCAAGGCGATCTACGCCGCTGTCGAGGGCCGCGCCCTGCTGCGCCTGGACGCGAACCAGGGTTGGACCGCCAAGCAGGCGGTGTACGCCCTGCAGACGCTGGAAGACGCCGGCGTGCGCCTGGAACTGGTCGAGCAGCCGGTCAAGGCGCAGGACCTGGAAGGGCTCAAATACGTCACCGACCGCGTCCACACCCCGATCATGGCCGACGAAAGCGTGTTCGGCCCGGCCGAGGTGATCGACCTGATCCGGATGCGCGCGGCCGACATCATCAACATCAAGCTGATGAAGACCGGCGGCTTGTCCAAGGCGATCCAGATCGCCGACATCGCCGCGATGTACGGGGTCGAATGCATGATCGGCTGCATGATCGAGACCTCGATCTCGGTCGCCGCGGCGGTGCACCTGGCGGTGGCCAAGTCCAACGTCATCACCAAGGTCGACCTCGACGGCCCGTCGCTGTGCGCGTTCAATCCCGTCGACGGCGGGGTGATCTTCAACGAATCGGAGATCACCGTCACCGATGCGCCGGGCCTGGGCATCCGCGAGATCCGCGGTCTGGAAGCGCTGGCCGCCGCCTGACCTGCGCGGCGGCGCGAAGCCGGCTACGCTGTAGCCTTCCGCCGCGCCCGGGACCGGACCCCTGCCGATGTCGCCCCTGCTCAAGATCCGCTCAGAACGCGACCAGATGTCGGCGATCGAACGCCGCATCGCCGACTACCTGCTGGAGAACGCGCACCTGCTGCGCGACTATTCTTCGCAACAGCTGGCCAACGCGCTCGGGATCAGCCAGTCCAGCGTGGTCAAGTTCAGCCAGAAGCTCGGCTTCAAGGGCTATCCGGACCTGAAGTACTCGATCGGCGAAGCGATCGCGCGCGGCGACCGCCACGACGACCACGGCGACGCCCAGGCCGCGCCGGCCGACCCCAACCTGGCCCTGGCCGAGCGGCTGTGGCACGGCAAGGCCCGCGCCGAGGAAGAAACCCGGCTGATCAACCCGCCCGAGCGCATCGAGGCCATCGCCGAGCTGATCCAGCACGCGCGCCGGGTCTACGTGATCGGGCTCGGGGAAGACGGCATCGCCGCGCGCGCGCTGTCGATGAAGCTGGCGATGATCGGCATCCTCAGCGTGCACCATTTCGACCCGGTGCTGATGGCCGCCAGCACCGCCAGCGCCGGCCCCGACGACGTGCTGCTGGTGCTGTCCGAACAGGGCAAGCTGACCGCGCTGTGCCACCTCGCCCGCACCTTCGGCGAGAGCGGCGGCAGCGTGGTCTCGGCGACCCGCCACACCCCCAACCCGCTGCGCGCGCACGCCGACCACGCCTTGCTGGTGTCGGCGCACGACGAGCGCGCGCACATGGAGCCGCTGCTGTACCACAGCGCGCTGCAGCACCTGATGGACCTGATCTTCGTGCTGCTGTGCGAGCGCGGCCAGGACCGTCTGCGCCAGCTCGACAACCATGCCGAGCGGGTGCAGGACATGCTCGATATCTGAGCCGCGATGTCGCGCGACCGCCTCGTCCGACATCCGACCACGACGCCGCGCGCGCTTCCTGTAGGAGCGGCGCGAGCCGCGACCGCGACACCTCGCTTGCGGTGCGAGCTTCGCCGTAGTTGCGTTTTCGCGGTCGCGGCTCGCGCCGCTCCTACAGGGGCAAACGCGACCGCAATGCACACGTGTACGACCGACTTCGCAGGAACCCGACCGCCATGCTCCGCTACGCCGCCGTGCTGATCGCCGCCGCCATGACCCTCACCGCCTGCGCCACCCGCGCCGACCGCGCCGGCGACGACGCGGTGCAGCCGCAACTCGTGCTGGTCACCACCGCCGATTGGAACGCCACTCAGGGACGCTTGCAGCGCTACCTGTTCGAAGGCGGACAGTGGCTCGCGGTCGGCGCGCCGGTCGAGGTCAGCATCGGCCGCAACGGCGCCGCCTGGGGCCGCGGCCTGCGCGCCGCGCCGGACGACGGCGGCCCGCGCAAGAAAGAAGGCGACGGCCGCGCGCCGGCCGGGCTGTTCGCGGTCGGCACCGCGTTCGGTTACGGCGACAGCGCGCAGACGGCGATGGCGTACGCGCCGATGAGCGCCAGCCACTACTGCATCGACGTGCCCGATTCGCCGCTGTACGACCGCATCGTCGATGCGCGCCAGGTCGGCAGCGAAGCGGTCAAGGGTTCCACCGAGCCGATGCGCCGCGACCTGCACGCCGACGGCGATCCGCGTTATCGCCTGGGTTTCGTGATCGCGCACAACCCCGCGCACATCCCCGGCGCCGGCAGTTGCATCTTCGCCCATTTGTGGCGTACGCCCGGCGAACCGACCGCGGGTTGCACGGCGATGGACGAGGCGGCGATGAACGAGTTGCTGGCGTGGCTGCGGCCGCAGGCGCGGCCGTTGTTCGCGCTGTTGCCGCAGGCGCAGTATCGGGCGGTGTGGAAGGACTGGGGATTGCCGGCGCCGGTTGCGGAGTAAACGTCGGCGGCGAGGTTATGCGGCAGTCGCGCGTCGTTGCGACGAGCTATTACGCCCCCCCGTTCGTCATTCCCGCGAAAGCGGGAATCCAGGGCTTTATCGCGACATGGCTCTGAAGTCTCTGGATTCCCGCTTTCGCGGGAATGACGACTGGGAGGGCGACGCATCGGTCTTGCAGCGGCTTCGCCCACAGCGCAGGAACGAAACGCTACCCCACTCCGCCCCGCCTCAATCCTTCTTATCTTCCTCCGCCTTCCTCGCCGCCTTCTTCGCCTTCGCCTCCGCCGCCTTCACCCGGCTTTCGTCGATGAAGCGATCCACCCGCCGCTCCAGCACCGGCAGCGGCACCGAGCCCAGCGCCAGGATCGCGTCGTGGAAGGCGCGGATGTCGAAGTCCGCGCCGAGCGCCTGCTCGGCCTTGGCGCGCGAGCGCTCGATGCTCATCTGGCCGAGGTAGTACGACAGCGCCTGCGCCGGCCAGCCGATGTAGCGGTCGACTTCGGTCTCGACCTCGTGCTCGCTCAGCGCGGTGTTGTCGCGCAGGAACGCCAGCGCCTGCTCGCGGGTCCAGCCCAGGTGGTGCACGCCGGTGTCGACCACCAGCCGGCTCGCGCGCCACATCTGGTAGGTCAGATAGCCGAAGTAATCGTACGGCGTGTCGTACATCCCCATCTCGATGCCGAGCTTTTCGGTGTACAGCGCCCAGCCTTCGCCGTATGCGGAGATGTAGGTGTAGCGGCGGAAATCCGGCAGCCCCTCGTGCTCGGCCGCCAGCGACTGCTGCAAGGAATGGCCCGGCGAGGATTCGTGCAGGGTCAGCGCCGGCAGGTTGAACAGCGGGCGCGACGGCAGGTCGTAGGTATTGAGCAGATAGACGTCGCGGCCGCCGCGGCCGGCGGTGTAGAACGGCGCCAGATCCGCCGGCACCGGCTTGATCGCGAACCGCTGGCGCGGCAGCAGGCCGATGTAGTTGCCGATCTCGCCGTCGACGCGCTTGGCCAGCCACGACGCGCGCATCAGCAGTTCTTCGCCGCTCTTGGGATAGAACTTCGGATCGGTGCGCAGGTAGTGCAGGAATTCCGGGAACGTGCCCTTGAACCCGGTCTTGACGATGGTCTGCTCCATCTGCGCGCGGATCTTCGCGACTTCCTGCACGCCGATCTCGTGGATCTGCTGCGGGGTCAGGTCGAGCGTGGTGAACTCGCGGATCTTGGCGCGGTAATAGTCCTCGCCGCCGGGCATCTTCTCCGCGGCCAAGGTCTCGCGCGCCTGCTGCATGTATTCGTCTTGGATGAACTTCAGCAGCTTGCGGTACGCAGGCAACACCGACGCGTCGATGGCTTTCGCCGCCTCGGCGCGCAGCCGCGCCTGTTCGTCGGCGGGGATGTTCGCCGGCATCTTCACGAACGGGGTGTACAGCAGATTGTCTTCGAGCTTGGCGTCGATGACTTCCTTGATCGATACGTCGCGCCCCTTCAGCGTCACCCGCGGCACGCTGAAACCGCGCTTGAGGCCGACCCGCATGTTGGCGATCTGCTCGTCGAAATAGCGCGGAATGTCGCGCAGCTGGCCGAGGTAGCGCTCGTAGCCCTCGACGTCGCGGATCGGACGGCGCGCAGTGAAGCCCAGATTGGTCCAGAACGCGCTGTCGCTGTTGAACGGCATCTCGTACTGACGCACGCGCTGGTTGGCGAGCAGGCTCTGGACCTGCTGGCGGAACACCTCGGCGTTGACCAGGTCTTCGCCGCCGAGCTGCTTGAGGTCGATCGCGTCGAGTTCCTTGAGCACCTGCGCCCAATAGCGCTCGCGCATCGCCTGGGTGGCCGGGTCGACCTTCGGCAGGCGCGCGGCCGGCTGGCCCTGCGGGCCGTCCTCGTCGTCGCCGCCGGCGAACTGGGCCTGGCGCCATTTCCATTCGCGCGTGTACAGCGCCTTGAAGCGCGCCGCGACGCCGGTTTCGTCGGCGGGCTTTGCGGCCGCGGACGCGGTCGCTTCGGCGGCCTGCGCAGATATCGGGGCCAAGGCGATCGCCAACCCCAGGGACAGCGCAGCGACGGACAGCGCGGCCAGCGGCGCGCGCGCGGAGACGGAACGGATCGAAGGCATCGCGGGACTCTGCGGTGACGGGCTCAGTCCCGGAATCATGCGGCAATCGCGACGCCGGCGGATATGCCTTTTGGGCTAGAAACACCGGGCTTCGACGCAGGTTGCGCGCCGCCGCGACGCCGGTCGCCGCGCGTACACGGCAACCGGCAAGTTCGGACAAGTCGCCGCCGCGCTCAGGGCACCGGCTGGAAGTTCGGATAGGCCGGGCTGCCGGTCTCGAACAGACGCGTCGGCCGCCCCTTCAGATGCAGATCGAAGAACGCCCGCGCATAGGCGCGGGTGCCCGCCACCGCCTCGGCCTCGGGCAGCGTGCCGTAGGTGCCGGCGGCGAAATCCGCCGGCACGGCGTCGCCGAGCTGCGGCAGGATCGCCGGGAAATCGCTGAAGGTGAAATGCGCGCCGAGCGGCAGGTGCACATCGCGCTTCCAGCCGCGCTGGTTGCTCCAGAACTGCGGCCACGACGGATCGAACGAATCCAGATGGGTATGCCCTTGCGCGCCGATCAACAGGAACGGCCGGTCCAGGCCGAAACGCGCGGCCCGGGTCGGCCCGTACGGCAGGTCCTGCGGCGGGCCGTAGGTGGTCGACAGGCGGCCGTCGAAATCCAGGCCGGCATCGACGCGGCGATCGAAGAACATGGTTTCCGCCGCGGTGGTGCCGCCGTAGGAATGGCCGAAGAAACCAATCCGCGACAGGTCCAGGCCGCCGCGCCAACCCGCCGGCAAGCGGCCGGCGCCAGCGCCGGGATAGAAGCCGCGGTCGGACAAGGCCAGCGCGTCGAGCAGATAACGCGCATCGCCGACGCGCGTGTCCAGCCACATCTGGGTCGATTCGACGGTTTCCACCAGATCCTGCCCGCGCACCACGCGGCCGCCGGGAAACGCGGCGTAGAACGCTTCGTGGGTGTGGGTCATCGATGCGACCACATAACCGTGGCTGGCCAGATCGTCGGTCATCGAACTGTAGAGCTCGCGGAAGAACTGCAGGCCCGGCGAGAACAGCACCACCGGCCAACCGTGCGGATGGCGCAGCAGCGGCGCGTTGCGCAGCGCCGGCCGGCGCGCGCTGCCCCAGTCCACCGCGCCCGGCACGAAGCCGTAGCCTTGCAGGGTGGCGCTCCATTCCGGCACCAGCACCGGCTCCAGCCACGGCGCGCGCGGGCCGTGCGCGTTGCGCGCGACCGGATAGGTCACGGTCACCATGTACTCGCGCGCGCCGCCGACGAAGCGGTCGGTGCGCGAACGGTCGATCAGATGCAGGGTGAAGCTGGCGACCTGGTACGGGCCGGTGGTCGGCGGCAGATCGAAGCGCTTGGGCGGCGCGGCGGCTGCGGGCGCGGCGAGGCCGAGCGCCAACAGCAACACAGCGGCGTAACGCAACGGCGTAGCGAGCCAGGAACGAGGGACGGCGCGGAACATGCGAACCTCCTTGGACGGCGTGTTCGGGATGCGCGCCGCGACTGCGGCGCGGCCGTCAGCGAAGCGCGAAGCCGGCGCGGGGCGCCAGTGCCGCAAGGGCTACCGCAGTGCGTAGCCCGTGATCGGCCGCGCAGATGCACAGTTCGGCGCAACCAAAACGCCTGCCTGGGCTACCTGTAGGAGCGGCGCAAGCCGCGACCGCGCCAATGCAATCGCCGACGTCGCCGGGATCGAACGCGGCTCGGTTCCGCGAGCGGACGCAGGTTTCGTCGTTGGCGAAATGCCGCGGTCGCGGCTTGCGCCGCTCCTACAGTCGGGAACGAAACGCTGACCTCAATCCGCAAACGGCCGATCGATCGCCGGCGACGGCTCGGTGAACCAGCGCGCGCCGTCCTCGCTGACATGGAAATGATCCTCCAGCCGCACGCCGAAGCGTTCCGGCACCACGATCATCGGTTCGTTCGAGCAGCAGTTGCCCACCTCCAGGCCGAGGCGATTGCCGCGCACCAGGTACGGCGATTCGTGCACGCTCATCCCGCAACCGTGGCCGGTGCGGTGCGGCAGGCCCGGCAGCCGGTAATCCGGCCCCAGCCCGCCGCGTTCGAGCACCGCGCGTGCCGCATCGTCGACCGCTTCGCCGCTGACGCCGGGCCGCACCGCGTCGAACGCCGCGCGTTGGGCCGTGTGCTCCAGGTCCCAGATGCGCCGCTGGTCGTCGCTGGCGCGGCCGCAGATGTAAGTGCGGGTGATGTCGGAGTGATAGCCCTGCACCGAACAGCCGGTGTCGATCAGCACCAGTTCGCCTTCGCGCAGCGTCTGTTCGCCCGGAATGCCGTGCGGGTACGCGGTGGCATGGCCGAACTGGACGATGCAGAAGGTCGAGCCGTTGTCGGCGCCGAGCGCGCGGTGCGCTTCGTCGATGAAACGGCGCAAGGCGGTTGTGGTGACGCCTTCCTCGGCCAGGCCCGCGGCCAAGCGATGCGCGTGCAGGGTCATCGCCGTGGCTTGGTACATCAGCGCCAGCTCGGCCGGCGACTTGCGCCCGCGGCAGCCGTCGACGATCGCCGCGGCATCGCCGAACTCCAGCTGCGGCGCGGCCGCGCGCAGGCCGGTGTAGACCGCGAACGCCGCGCCCGGATCCAGCGCCAGCCGGCGTGCGCCGCGCTCGCGCAGCGCCGCGGCGACCAGCGCATACGGGTCTTCGTGCTCGTCCCAGAAACGCGGCTGCGCCGGAATCTTGAGCACGTGCGAAAGCGAGCCGGCCTCGAACGCCGGGCAGATCAGCAGCGGATCGCCGTCGAGGGTCAGCAGCATCGCCACCAAACGTTCGTTCGCGCCCCACGGCACGCCGGCGAAGTAGCGCAGCGACGCGCCGGCGGAGATCAGCAGCGCATCGAAGCCGCCGGCGCGCATCAGCGCGCGGGCGCGCTCGATGCGCTGCTGGTGCTCGCCGGCGTCGATCGCCGGCGCGCGCTGCGACCACGGCGCCAGCTGCGCGCGCGCCTGATCCAGGGTGAGTCCGCCGATCTGCACGCTCATGCCGTCGCTCCGATGTCGTCCAAGGTCCAGCGCCCGTCGATCCAACGCGACAGCCCGCCGGGGTTGCGGTCGCGCAATTCCTCCGGCAGCGCGTCGACGCGGACGTGATCGTAGCAATGCAGCGCGGCGAATCGGCGGATCGCGCTCGGCATGCCGACCGCGGTGAACCCCGGATGGCCGGTGCTCGGATACGGGCCGCCGTGATTCATCGCCGCGCTGACCGCCACGCCGGTCGGCATGCGGCCGTCGATCAGCCGGCCCACGCGCGGACGCAGCGCGCCGGCGAGGCGGCGCCAGTCTTCGTCGTCGCCGGCTGCGTCGCCGCCGTAGATGGTGCCGGTCAGATTGCCTTCCAGCGCCGCGGCGACGCGCAAGGCCTCGTCGATGCCGTCCACGCGCACGATCAGGCTGGCCGGGCCGAAGGCCTCGCCTTGCAGGCGCGGATCGGCGACGAACGCCGCTGCGTCGCTGCTCAGCAACGCCGGGCGTACCTTGTAGCCCTCGCCGTCCGCGGCAGCGCCGCCGGCGACGAGCTGCGCGCCGGCCTCGCGCCACGCGGCGACGCCGGCGTGCAGGTGATCGAGCACGCCGCGCGAAAACATCGTGCCCGCCGGCGCCGCGGCGAAGCGTTCGGCCGCGGCGGCGACGAAGCGGTCGCCGGCCTCGCCGCGCGGCACCACCACCACGCCGGGGTTGGTGCAGAACTGGCCGACGCCGAGCGTGCACGAGGCGAAGAACTCCTGCGCCAGCGCTTCGCCGCGTTCGCGCAGCGCGCCTTCGAGCAGGAACACCGGATTGACGCTCGACAGTTCCAGATACGCAGGCACGCCCGCGGCATCGGCCGCGGCCTTGAGCGCGAGCCCGGCGCGGCGGCTGCCGGTGAACGCCAGCGCGCCCAGGCGCGCGTCTCCGGCCAGTTCCAGGCCCAAGGCCGGGTCGAGTTGATACAGCACTTGCAGCGACTGCGCCGGCAGGTCCGCGTCCAGCAGCGCGCGATGCGCCAGCTGCGCCAGCCGCTGGCTGGTGCCGGGATGCGAGGGGTGCACCTTGGCGATGACCGGATTGCGCGCGGCGATCGCCGAGGCGAAATCGCTGCCGGCCACGGCGTTGAACGCGAACGGAAAATTGTTCGGGCCGAAGATCAGCACCGGTTTGCGCAGCGGCGCCAGATGCGAGCGCAGGCCGGCGGCGGTGTCGATGATCGGCTGGGTCCAGTTGCGCTCGCGCGCCGCGCGCGCGGCCTGACGCAGTTGCGCGGTGGTGCGCGGCAGCTCCACCTCGGCCAGCCGCGGCTTCGCCGCCAGCGCGGTTTCGCGCTGTGCGAGTTCGACCAAGGCTTCGGCATCGCTTTCGATCGCCGCGGCGTAGGCCTCCAGGAACGCGGCGATGCGCGCCGGCGCGCACGCGGCCAGCGCATCGGCGGCCGCGCAGGCCGAGGCCAGCGCGGCCTGCGCGTCGCGCGCGCCCGACACCGGAAACGCCGCGCCGACTTCGACCGCGCGGGTCGGATCGAAGGCGCGGAACTCGCCGGCCGCGTCCAGCGACGGCTGCCAACGGCCGCCGATCAGGACGGGCTCGCGCACTGCCGGTTCGGGCGCGCTCATCTCAAAGCTCCGGACGCTGCGCCTGGGCGCGCTGGATCACCGCCAGCGCCGCCTCGCGCTCGGCGCCGGTCAGCGCCAGCCGCGGCGCGCGCACGTGCTCGGCGCCGAGGCCGACCTGCGCCTGCACCAGCTTGATCAGCTGCACGAACTTGGGCACGGTGTCGAGCCGCAGCAACGGCAGGAACCACGCATACAGCGCCGCCGCCGCCGGCGCGCCGCCGTCGCGGGCGAGTTCGAACAGGCGCACCGATTCCTTCGGATAGGCGTTGACCAGACCGGCGATCCAACCGGTCGCGCCCATCGCCACGCCTTCGACGATCGCATCGTCCATGCCGACCAGCAGCTCCAGGCGCTCGCCGAGCAAAGCGCGCAGCGCGGCGAAGCGGCGCACGTCGGCCGAGGATTCCTTGACCGCCTGCACGTTGGCGAATTCGCCGGCCAGTTCGGCGATCTGTTCGGGCGAGAAGTCGGTTTTGTACGCGACCGGGTTGTTGTAGATCATGCACGGCAGCGAGGTCGCGCCGATCACCGCGGCGACGTGCGCCTTCATTTCGCGCCAGTCGGTGGAATACACGTACGGCGGCAGCACCATCAGGCCGGCGCAGCCGATCTTCTGCGCTTCTTGCGCCAGCCGCACGGCTTCGTCGGTCGACAGCGCGGCGATGCCCGGGATCACCGGCGCGCGGCCGGCCAGGGCCTGGGTCAGCGTGCGCAGGATCGCCAGCTTGTCGTCGAAGCTCAGCGTCGCCGCCTCGCCGAGCGAGCCCAGCGGGACGATGCCGGTGCAGCCGGCGTCGATCAGCTCGCGCGCGTGGCGGGCGAGGAAGTCGTGATCGATCGAACCGTCGGCGTGGAACGGCGTGGTGATGGCGGGAATGACGCCGCGCCAGATGGATGCAGTGCTCATGGAACGGTTCCTTGTGGGGCTGAGTGCGTGATCGGTGCCGGCGATGGCGCGGCCGGAAGAAGCGGTTCGTCGTGCGCATGCGTCGCGGCCAGGGCCGCCAGACGCACGGGAAACAGCGGCGGCCGCGCACGTGCGGCGGCCTGGGTGGATTCGGAAACAGCCGGCGCGAAGCGCGGCCCGCGCAGTTGCGCCAGCGCCGCGCCGCAGATGCGGCCCTGGCAACTGCCCATGCCGCAGCGGGTGGCGAGCTTGGCCGCGCGCCAGTCCGTGTAGGCGTCGAGTTCGCCGAGGCGCACGTCTTCGCAGCGGCAGACCACGCTGTCGGCGCTGGCCGCGGCGGCGATCTGCTCGCGCAAGGCGAAATGCTCGGGCAGCAAGCCGGCGAACGCGCGCGCGCGCCGGCGCCGCGTCTGCAACGCCAGAGCCGCCTCGGGCGCGCCGGCGGCGGCGTGGCCGGCCATCTCGCCTTCGATCAGGGCGCAGTCGCGTCCGCCGATGCCGCAGGCTTCGCCGGCGGCGTAAACGTCGGCGACGCTGGTGCGCATCGCCGCGTCGACGCGCACGCAGGCATGGGCGCCGTGCGCCTGCAACTCGCAGCCCAGGCGCTGGGCCAGTTCCAGGTTCGGCACCAGACCGTAGCCGACCGCGAGCTGGTCGACCGCCACGCGCTCGACTCCGCGCGCGCCGTGCAGCTCGACCTCGGTCACGCGGCCGTCGCCGTGCGCGGCCGCGACCCAGGTGTCGGCGCGATACGCCACCGCGGCCAGCCGCGCGCGCAGCGCCGCGGCCTGCGCCAGCTTGCCGGGCCAGCGCCACAGCTTCGTCGCGAACGCGCGCAGCTGCGGCGCCGGCGTTTGTTCGCAGATCGCGACCACGCGCGCGCCGTGACGGCGCGCGGTGTCGGCGGCGGCCAACAGCAGCGGGCCGCTGCCGGCGATCAGCACGCGCTTGCCGGCGATCGGCCAGCCTTGCTTGACCAGCGCCTGCAGGCCGCCCGCGCCGGTGACGCCCGGCAAGGTCCAGCCCGCAAACGGCAGCAGCAGTTCGCGCGCGCCGGTGGCCAGCACCAACGCGCCGTACGCCAGTTCGTAAGCCACGCCCGCCTGTTCGACCAGCACGCATCCGCGCCCGGCGGCGACAACCTGGGTCTGGCCGAGCCAGCGCACGCGTTCGCCGTCGAGCAAGTGGTCGAGGCGATCGCGCGCCGGATCCGGCCACGGCCGGCGCACGTCGCGCCGCCACACCTGCCCGCCCGCGCTGGCCTGCATATCGATCAACACCACATCGGCGCCGTGCGAAGCCGCCGCGCGCGCCGCGGCCAGACCGGCCGGCCCCGCGCCCACCACCAGCACGTCGCAGCGCTCAGTCATCGCAGACCACCTGCATGCCTTCGCGTGCCGGCACCAGGCACGAGCGCTGATGCTCGACGCCGTCGATGCGCACCCGGCATTCGAAGCACACGCCCATGCCGCACAGCGGCGCGCGCGGCTGGCCGCTGCGCGAGCGGCGGAAATGCGGCGCGGCCAAGGCCACCCCGGCGGCGACGCTGGCGCCGGCCGGCACGTCGACCTCGCAGCCGTCGACGGCGATGCGGATGCGCGGCGCGTTCATCGCAGCGCCCGGCTCGGCGCGTACGGCGCCGGGTCGATGGCCGGAGTGCGGCCGAGCAGTTGTTCGATCAGCAATTGCGCGGTGCCCAGCGCGGTGGTTACGCCCAGGCCTTCATGGCCGGCGGCGACCCAGGTGTGCGGCCGCGATTCCAGCGCGCCGATGTACGGCCGCCCGTCCGGCGTGCACGGGCGGAAGCCGGTCCACACCCGCAGCGCTTGCAGGTCGCGCAGCATCGGCACGAACGCGAACGCGCGCTCGAGCATGCGCCGCAGCATCGGCGCCGACACCGCGGCATCGTCCTGGCCGAACTCGCGCGAGGAGCCGATCAGGATCTGCCCGGTCGGCCGCGGCTGCACGTTGAACGCGACGCTGCTGTCGGCGTCGCCGTGGGCGCTGTCGGCGTAGCCCAGTTCCAGCAGTTGGTGACGGATGCGCTCGGGGTAGCGCTCGGTGATGACCAAGTGGCCCTTGCGCGAGCGCATCGGCAACTGCGGCAACAGTTCGGGCAAGGCGCAACCGGTCGCGACCAGCACCGGGCCGACGAGGTCGCTGCCGTCGTCCAGGCGCGCGCCGCGCGCGTTCAACGCCACCGCGCGGCGGCCGAGGTAGCAATGCGCGCGCAGTTCGCGCGCTTGCTGCAACAGGTATTGGGCGACGCGCGGCGGATACACCACGGCTTCCTGCGGCACCCGCATGCCGCCGCACAGGCCAGGAGTCAGATGCGGTTCCAGTTCGTACAATTCCGCCGCGTCGATCCGCTGCGCCATCACGCCGGCTTCGGCCAGACGCGCGACCTTGGCCGCGACGCCATCGAGTTCGCGCGGCTCGCGCGCGATCCACAAGGTCCCGCAGCGGCTGAATTCGGCCAGCGGCAGATCGGCGAAACGTTCCCACAACTGCAGCGACAAGCGCGACAGCGCCAGTTCGGCCGGATCGTCGTCCATCGCCACCAGATGCCCCATCGCCGCCGCGGTGGCGCCGCCGCCGACCGGACCCGGCTCGACCACCGCCACGCGCAGGCCCTCGCGCACCGCGCGTTCGGCGCAGGCCGCGCCGACGATGCCGGCGCCGAGGACGATGAGGTCGTAGCTGGCCATGCCCGCGGACGCGCGCTCAGCGCGCGCCGATGCCCCAGGCGAACGGATCGGCGTCGTCGATCAGCAACTGCGTACGCGCGGTGATGTGGGCGCTGCCGGTGATGGTCGGATGCACGCCGCGTTCGCCGACCCGATACTGCCCTTCGAACACGCTGCCGAGCACGCTTTCCTGGCGCCACACCTGCCCCGGCGCGAGCTTGCCGTCGGCGGCCAGGCAGGCCAGCTTGGCGCTGGTGCCGGTGCCGCACGGCGAGCGGTCGTAGGCCAGGCCCGGGCACAGCACGAAGTTGCGGCCGTCGATGCCCGGCGTGGACGAAGCGGTTTCCAGTTCGATGTGATCGATCTCGGCGCCGTCGGCGCCGGTGATCCGCGCCGCGACCAGGGCCGCGCGGATCGCTTCGGACAATTCGCTGAGTTCGCGCACGTGGGTCAACGCGATCGCCCGCGCGACCTTGGCGATGAAGAACCAGTTGCCGCCCCAGGCCACGTCGCCGCTGACCGCGCCGTAGCCGGGCACGTCGAGCTTCACCTGCGCGGCGTGGCGCCAGCTTTCGACGTTGTCGACCGAGACCCGGCCGTCTTCGTGCAGGCGCGCGCCGACCGTGCCGACCGGCGTGTCGATGCGGTGCTCGCCCGGCTCGATCCGGCCGAGGAACTGCAATGTGCGCACCAGGCCGATGGTGCCGTGCCCGCACATGCCCAGGTAACCGACGTTGTTGAAGAAGATCGTGCCGGCGCAGGCGCCCGGCGTCTGCGCCGGCAGCAACAGCGCGCCGACGACCGGGTCGGAACCGCGCGGTTCGCAGGCCACCGCGCTGCGCCAGCGGTCGAACTGCCGGCCGAAACGCTGGCGCTGTTCGGCGAGGCTGCCGCCGCCGAGGTCGGGGAATCCGGCGACCACCACGCGGGTCGGTTCGCCGCCGGTGTGCGAGTCGATGATGTCGAGGCTGTGCATGCCGCCATGCTCGCGGCGCGGGGGCCTGGGGGTCTAGACGGGCTTGCCGGACACCGATGCGGAATTCGGCATAATCGGTTCCGCCCTCCGCTGCCCGCGCCGCCGCTGCCCACATGGCCCCTGCCCTGCCCGCCGCCACCGCCGATCCGGTGCGGATCGACGCCGAACTGATGCAGACCCTGTGCGACGCGCTCGCCGACGTGGTGTTCTTCGTCAAGGACGAAGCCGGCCGTTACACCCACGCCAATCTGACCCTGGTGCGCAGGCTCGGCCTGAAGCGGCGCGAGGACGTGATCGGGCGCGAAGTCGCCGAAGTGTTTCCGGCCCGCCTCGCCGCGCGTTACGCGCAACAGGACCGGCGCGTGCTCGACGGCGGCACCATCGAAAACCAACTCGAAGTGCATCTGTACCCGAACCGTCGCCCGGGCTGGTGCCTCACCGGCAAGCGCCCGCTGAGCCTGCCCGGCGGCGGCCGCGGCCTGGTCGGCCTGTCGCGCGATCTCGGCGCGCCGGACGGCCGCGATCCCACCTACGAACGCCTGCGCCGGGTATTCGAACGGATGCAGCTGCATTTCGCCGAACCCCTGCGCATCGCCGCGCTGGCGCGCCTGGCCGACCTGTCGGTGGCGCAGCTGGAACGGCATTTCCAGCGCGTGTTCCAGCTCACCCCGCAGCAGACGCTGACCCGTCTGCGGATCGAAGCGGCGATGCGCGAACTGCACGGCGAGGCCAGCATCGCCGACGTCGGCCTGGCCTGCGGGTTCACCGACCAGAGCGCGTTCGCGCGGCAGTTCAAGGCGATGGTGGGGATGGCGCCGCGGGATTATCGGGCGTTGCACCGGGACGGGCGGTGGGGCGGGCCGGGCTGAGCGCGCGGCGCGGGCGCTCACGCCAACGCGATCGCCTCGATCTCGATCCGCCACGCCTCGTCGTAGATCCCCGTCACCACCACGCTCACCGACGGCTGCGCGATGCGCCGCAGCAGCGCGTGGCGCACTTCGCGTTCGCGCCGGCGGTCTTCGGCGCGGGCCAGGAACACCGTCACTTTGACCAGGTGGCGAAGCTGCATGTCGGCCGCGGCCAGTTGCGCCTCGACGTTGCGCCACGCCAGCCGGCACTGTTCGGAGAAATGCGGCGGTGTGGTGCCTTCGGCGTCGGCCGGCACTTGGCCGCTGATGAACAACAGGCGCGAATGCGCGCCGATATGATGGGCGGCGCTTGCTGCGCCGCGGGTTTCGCCGACGGTTTCGTTGTCGCCGTCGGCCGCGCCGCCCGCCACCAGCAACACCGCCGCAGCGCCGCCACCGAGGAAATCGCGCCGCCGCATCGCCGCGGCCTCAGCGCGCCGCGCGCGGCGACGGCCAGCGCCCGCTGTCGGCGAACGCGCCGGCGATCGCAGCGGACAACCCGCGCGCATGCGACCCGTCCGGATCGAGCTCAGGATCGAAGATCGTCAACTCCAGCCCCACCGCCTTCGGGCTGGCCAGCAGTTGCGCGAGCATCGCGCGCAGTTCGGCGAACTCCAGTCCGTCGGGATTCGGCGAATCGACCGCGGGCATGATCCGCTGCGCGAGCACGTCGGCGTCGATGTGGATCCAGAACCCTGCGGTCGGCATCGCCTCCAGGCGAGCGCGCGCCGCGCGGCCGGCGGCCGGCGCGCCTTCGCGGCGGATCGCGTCGGCGTCGATGCTGTGGATGCCGGAACGCTCGAAGGTCTCGAACTCGTAGCCGCGCTTGTCGTCTGGCGTCACCACCAGACCGAGGTGGACGACGTCGCCGGTACGGAAGTACGGCGATTGTCCGCGCAGATCGGCCAGCGCCGCCGGCCCGTGGCCGGTGGCCAGGCCCAGATCCAGCCCGGCGGCGGTGAAATAGCCGTGGTAACGCTTGCGGTCGCGCACAAACGAGAAATCGTCGTGCGCATCGATGAAGGCCAGCCCGTAGCGGCCGCGCTGCTTCAACGCGAGTCCGCTGCCGAGCAGCACGCTGCAATCGCCGCCGAGCACCAGCACGAAGTCGCCGCTGCGCAGCAACGGTTGCAGGCGGTCGGCCAGACGCTGGCTGTAGTCGCGCAGCGCGGCGCCGTTGCGGAATCCGACGACCGGATCGGGCCGCGGCGAATACACCGGCGGTTCGACCCGGCCGGCGTCGCGCGCGCCGAGCGCCGTCAGCAGCCCGGCGCCACGCAGCGCTTCGGGCAAACGACGTACGCCGGGTTCGTGGCCAGGACGCGGCGGGCGAAGGCCGAGATTGCTCGGGGCGTCGATGGCGACGATGCGCGCGGGCGGCGACGAGGCGGATTCGCCCGCGTTCGCGGGTCCGCACAGGATCGCGGCGCCGACGCCCAATGCCAGCAGGCAACCCCCGCCGGCGGTTCGCAAGGACGAGGTCGAAGCGCGCATTTCAAACCCCTTAAATGTTTTATACAGGTTATGGACGAGGTTCCAAACCTGTCAACATCACTTGAAAGGTTAGCCGACGAACGGCCCGCGCCATCCGCTCGCATCGGCTTTCGCCGCTGCGCTAGGATCGCCGCTCATCCGCGCCGCGCCGGCGCCTTCCGGACCACGCGATGCCCGCCGACCGCGTCAACATCGCAGGCACGATCCCGGCCTTGGCCTGTGCGTTATGGCTGGCGACGGCCGCCGTACCGGTGCGCGCGCAGACCGCGCCGGCGCCGGCGCAACAGGCGCCGGTCGAAGCGCGCATCCCGTGGGCGCCGGCCGCGGTCGCGGCCACCGACGGCCGCGCGCATCTGGCCTACGAACTGCATCTGAGCAACTTCTACGCCGCCACCGGCGCCCTGCGCATCGTCCGCCTGGAGGTCTATGCCGACGCGGCGCAAGCGCCGCTGGCGCGGTTCGAAGGCGAAGCGCTGCTGCGCCTGGGCAAGACCAGCGGCGACGAAACAGCGCAAACGCCGCGCAAAGACATCGCCATCGACGGCGGCCAGCGCACGGTGCTGTTCGTCTGGCTGGACTTGGCCCAGGACGCGCCGACGCCGAAGACGCTGCGCCACCGCATCGAATTCGTCGATGCGCGCGGCGCGCGCACCTGGATCGACGGCGCCGCCGTCGCGCTGTCGACGACGCCGCCGGTGCGCTTGGGCCCGCCGCTGGCCGGCGGGACCTGGCTCGCGTACGAAGGGCCGTCCAACGCGCAGTCGCACCATTGGGGCAGCGTGGTCGCGGCCAACGGCGAGGCGACGATTCCGCAGCGCTATGCGCTCGACCTGATCGGCCTGGACCGCGCCGGCCGCGCCGTGCGCGCCGGCGCCGGCGAACTGGCCAAGACCCGCCATCGCGACTGGGTCGGCTACGGCGCGCCGGTGCTCGCGGTGGCCGACGGCACGGTCCGCGCCGCGCGCGACGGCGAACCCGAGCGCGCGCCGCTGGCGCCGCAGCCCGAGCCGGCCGCGCTCAGCGCCGACGATCTGTACGGCAACTATGTGATTCTGGAAATCGCGCCGCAGGTGTTCGTGCACTACGCCCACCTGCAACCGGGCAGCGTCGCGGCCAAGGCCGGCGAGCGCGTGCGCCGCGGTCAGGCGCTCGGCCGCCTCGGCCAGTCCGGCAACGCCGGCGGGCCGCACCTGCACCTGCATGTGTCCAACGCGGCGACCTTCGAACAGTCCGAAGGCCTGCCGTTCGTGTTCGAGCGATTCGACATGCTCGGCCGGCGTTCGATCGGCGAAGCGCTGGCGCCGGATTCGCCGTTCGCGCCGGCGCCGCAGACGCGGCGGGCGCAAATGCCGCTCGACGGCGACGCGATCGGCTTCGATCCGCCGCGCTGAAGCCGGCGGCCGCCGTCGCGGGGACGGCGGCGCGGCGCGGACTCAATAGCGGTCGTCGAACGCGAAGATCGGCTTGCGGTCCTTCCACTTGCCGTCGGTGAAGTCCGGGAACTCGAGCGTGCGGTGCTCGGCGATGGACTGCTCCGACAACGGCGTGATCGCGCTCCACGCCACCGCGTCGAAGATGTCGATCGGCATCGGCGCATCGGCCTTGAGCGCTTCGACGAAGGCGTTGACGACGAACCAGTCCATGCCGCCGTGGCCGGCGCCCGCGGCGGTGGCGCCGTGACGCTTCCACAACGGATGGTCGTACGGCTCCAGCCAGGTTTCGGCCTTGTCCCACTCGTGCGGCTTGCTCTTGCCTTCGATATGGATCGAATCGTTGACGTCCATCCACAAGCCGTCGGTGCCCTGCACGCGGAAGCCCAGCGAGTACGGGCGCGGCAGCGAGGTGTCGTGCTGAAGCAGGATGGTCTCGCCGTTGGCGCAGGCGATCTGGGTCGTCACCAGGTCGCCGAGCTTGAACTTGACCTTGGCGTTGGGATGGTCGGCGCCGCCCTTCTTGACGATGTAGTCGTGCAGGCCGCGCGGCTTGCTCGAGAACGCGCTGAGGTGGGTGAAGCGGTTGCCGCGATGGATGTTGACCGCCATCGCGCACGGGCCGATGCCGTGGCTGGGATACAGGTCGCCGTCGCGCTTGACCGAATGCTCGGTGCGCCAGCGCGCTTCCGACCACGCCTTTGGACCGAACTCCACGCCGCTGCCGTACGGCTGGTCCGGATTGCCGCTGTTGAACTTCACCGCGCGCAGGTCGTGCTGGTAACCGCCCTGCAGGTGCACCAGTTCGCCGAACAGGCCCTGACGGACCATGTTGAGCACGGCCAGCACGTCGCGGCGGTAGCACACGTTCTCCAGCAGCATGTACGGCGTGCCGGTCTTGAGCTGGGTGCGCAGCACCTGCCAGTGGTCGTCCAGGCTCAGCCCGGCGACCACCTCGCAGGCGACCGGCACGCGCGCCTGCATCGCCGCGATCGCCATCGGCGCGTGGTATTCCCACGGCGTGGCGATGACCACGCCGTCCAGCCCGCCCTTTTCCAGCATCTTGCGGTACGCGTCGACGTCGCCGCCTTCGCCGAACGTCGCAGGCTTGGCCTTGCCGGCCTTGTCGATCATCGCCAGCGCGCGGCCGAGCATGATCGGCTCGATATCGCACAGGGCGACGACTTCGACGTCGTCGCGGCGCACCAGTTCCTTGAGCAGCACTTGCCCGCGCATGCCGGTGCCGATCAGGCCCAGGCGCAGCTTGGAGCGCTTGCGCGCGAGCGCCGGAGCGAAGGCGTTGGCGGCCAGCAGGGTGCCCGCAGTGGCGGAGCTGGCGAGGAAATCGCGTCGTTTCATGCAGGTGCCTCGGTGAGTGCGGTACGGATGCGTGGAAGGGTCAGCCCGGCAACGGGCGGTAGGCGATGGCTTCGATCTCGACTTTGCAATCGACCATCATCTGCGCGCGCACGCACGAACGCGCCGGCGGGGCGGCGTCGAAGTATTCGCGGTAGACGCGGTTGAAGCTCCAGAAATCGCGGGTGTCGTCGAGCCAAACGGTGACTTTGACCACGTGCGCGAGCGTGCAATCGGCCAGGGCCAGCGCGCGCCGCAGGTTCTCCAGCGTGCGCCGGGTCTGCGCTTCGATGCCGCCGGCGACGATCTCGCCGCGTTCGTCCATCGCCACCTGGCCGGACACGTAGACGAAGTCGCCGGCGCGCACCGCCGGCGAGAACGGCAACGGCTGGCCGCCGGCGCCGCCGGGTTGCAGGCCATAGCGAATGATCCCGTCGTTGTCGCTCATGCGCGGTTTCTCTGGGTGGTCCGGGCGCGGCCCGGGCGAGTGCGCGGACGCGATGCGCGCGCTCCGCAAGACCGTCGCCGGCGGTCCTTGCGATGCCCGGCGCGATTCGATCGTGAAAATATATTACAAATATTCAGAACGCATTTTGCAGCGCACAATGCCTGAAATTGCCGGTTTTATTAGGCTATATCCCGAAGCCCGCCGCAAATCGAAAGTTTCTGTTTGAAAATTACAAGGAATCGAAAGATGTCCGCCGGACGCCCCTCCGCGCTGCGCTCGCTGTACGCCTATCCCTGGGACGTGGCCTCGCGCGGTGCGCGCGAGTTCGCCGCGCAGGCGGCGCAGCTGGGCCTGTCCGGCGCGACCCTGGCGCTGAGCTGCCGCGCCGGCAGGTTCGTCAGCCCGCAACACCGCGGCAGCCGGGTGGTGTTTCCCGAAGACGGCGTGGTGTATTTCGAGCCCGATGCGCGCGGCTATGGCGAGATCGCGCCGCAGGCGCACAGCGACCCCGCGCTGCGCCACGTCGCCGAAGACCTCGCCGCCGACGGCGCCTTGCAGCTGCGCGCGTGGACCGTGCTGCTGCACAACCGCCGGCTCGGCGCGCTGCATCCGCTGCACGTGGCCCGCAACGCCTGGGGCGACGCCTACGCTTACAACCTGTGTCCGTCGTCGCCGGCGGTGGCCGAGTACGCGCTGGCGCTGTGCGCCGACATCGCCCGCCTGCCGCTGCGCGGGCTGGTGCTGGAAACGCCGAACTGGCTGCCGTACGCGCACGGCCATCGCGACGAGTTCGCCCAGGTGCGCGGCAATCTCTGGCTCGACACCCTGCTGGGGCTGTGCTTTTGCAGCCATTGCCGGCGCATGGCCGGCGACGCCGATCTCGACGCCGACGCGCTCGCCGCGCGGGTGCGCGCGCGCGTCGACGGCTATCTGGCCGCGCCGGTGGACGCGGCGCCGGATCAGGCCGCGGCGTGGCTGCTCGCCGATCTGCTCGAGCTGCCGCAGTTGTCGGCGTATCTGAAACTGCGCCAGCAGCGCGTCGCCGACTTGGTCGCGGCGATCCGCGCGCGGGTGCCGCGCGACCGCGAAGTCTGGGTGATGCCGAGCGTGCAGCGTCCCACCGCCAACGCCTGGATCGAAGGCAGCCAGCTGGCCGCGCTGGCGCGCGCCTGCGACGGCGTGGAAGTGCCGTTCTACGAAGCCGACGCCGCGCGCGTGGCCGCCGACGCGTTCGACACCGTGCAGCGCGTCGGCGATCCGGCGCGCGTGCGCGCGGTCCTGCGCCCCGGCCCGCCGGATCTGGGCGACGGCGCCGAGCTCGGCGCCGCGATGGACGCGCTCAAGACCGCCGGCATCGGCGATATTGCGTTCTACAACTACGGCCTGCTGCGTCCCGATCGGCTACGGGCGCTAGGCGCGCAGTTGCGCGCCGAAGCCGTCTGAGCCCCGCCCGAGGAACCCGCCCGCATGAGCGCTTCCCGCCTGACCTTGATTACCGGCGCCGCCGGCGGCATCGGCCGCAGCCTGGTCGCGCGCTTCGTCGACGGCGGCGACCGCGTGCTCGCCCACGACCGCGATGCGGCGGCGCTGGCCGAACTGGCCGCGCAGCATGCGCCCGGCCGCGTAGTCGCCGCCGCGTCCGAGCTCACCGACCTCGACGCCTTGCGCGCGGCGCTGGCGCCCGCGATCGCCGCGCACGGCCCGATCGGCGCGACCGTCGCCAACGCCGGCAGCGCCGAAGGCGTGAGTCTGGCCGGCACCGCACCGGACGCGTGGCGGCGCGATATCGAACAGAACCTGCACGCCGGCTATTGCACGTTCCAGGCCGCGCTCGACGGGCTCGCCGCCTGCGCCGGCAACATCGTCTTCATCGGCTCGGTCAACGGCCTCGCCGCGCTCGGCCATCCGGCCTACAGCGCGGCCAAGGCGGCGCTGATCAGCTACGCCCGGTCCATCGCGGTCGAGTACGGGCGGCTCGGCGTGCGCGCGAACGTGGTCTGTCCCGGCACGGTCAAGACCCAGGCCTGGCAGGCGCGCGCGGCGCAGAACCCGCAGGTGTTCGAAGATCTGAAGAAGTGGTATCCGCTCGGCGATTTCGCCGCGCCGGAGGACGTGGCCGAGGCCGCCTGGTTCCTGGCGTCGGCGCAGGCGCGGATGATCAGCGGCGCGGTGGTGCCGGTCGACGGCGGCTTGATGGCCGGCAACCGGGTGATGGCGTCCGAACTTACCCTGGAGGCGTTGTGAGCGCGAACCCGTCACTGCTTGCCTTGCAATCGCAGACGCTGCTGCCCGGCGTCAAAGGCCTGCCGCTGCAGGCGCCGCTGCGTCAGGACCAGATCGCCGCGCAAGGCTACAACGTGCTCGACGGCCGCCTGTCGTATCCGGTCGCGGTGTTGCGCCGGTCCACGCTCGAACACAATCTGGCCTGGATGCGCGGATTCGCCGAGCACGCCGGCGCGCTGCTGGCGCCGCACGGCAAGACCACGATGAGCCCGCAACTGTTCCAGGCCCAGCTCGACGCCGGCGCCTGGGCGATCACCCTGGCGACGATTCCGCAGTTGCGCGTGGCCCACCGCTTCGGGGTCAGGCGGGTGTTGCTGGCGAACCAGCCGGTCGCTTACGCCGATATCGAAAGTCTCGCGGCGCTGCTGCGCGACGACGCCGGATTCGACGCCTGGGTGCTGGTCGATTCCAGCGCCGGCGCGGCGCGCTTGAACGAGGTCATGGCGCGGACGGCGCCGCAGCGGCGGCTGCCGGTGCTGGTCGAACTGGGCCTGGACGGCGGCCGCACCGGCGCGCGCGGCCTCGACGCCGGGCTGCGGCTGGCGCGCGAAGTCGCCGCCGCGCCGCAGCTGCGGCTGGCCGGCATCGAAGGTTACGAAGGCCTGTGGACCGGCGCCGACCGCGCCGCCGATCTGGCCCGCGTGCACGCGCTGCTGGCGCAGATGGTCGAGCTGACCCGCGAGTGCGACCGCGCGGGACTGTTCGACGGCGACGAGATCCTCATCAGCGCCGGCGGCTCGGCTTACTTCGACTTCGTCGCCGACGCGTTCGCCGCGCTCGACGGCTTGTCGCGGCCGTTGAAGCGAGTGCTGCGTTCGGGCTGCTATCTGACCTCCGACCACGGCCTCTACCATGGGTTGCAGCAAGAGATGCGCACCCGCCACGGCGCCGAATTCCGCCACGGCCTGCAACCGGCGCTGGAACTGTGGGCGATGGTGCAGTCGCGCCCGGAACCGGGGCTGGCGCTGCTGACCCTCGGCAAGCGCGACGCGTCCTACGACGTCGAACTGCCGCGCCCGCTGCAATGGCACCGTCCCGGCGAAGCCGCGCCGCGGCCGCTGCGCGAGGCGCGCATCGGCAAGATGAACGACCAGCACGCGTATCTGGAACTGCCGCCGGAGCATCCGCTGCAAGTCGGCGACCTCGTCGCCGTCGGCATCTCGCATCCGTGCACCACCTTCGACAAATGGCCGCTGATGCTGCTCAGCGACGACAGTTACGGCGTGACCGGCGCGATCAACACGTTCTTCTGAGCGCACCGGCCCGTCCGAGGTTCCTCCGCAATCCCTTTCAGCCAGGAGCGCGCCGCCCGTGTCCGACAACTTGATCTCAGCGATCCGCGGCGCGCTGGCGGAACTTCGCCCGGCCGAACGCAAGGTCGCCGAAGGCGTGCTGGCCGACCTGGACTTCGCCATCCACGCCAGCATCAGCGAACTGGCCGCGCGCGCCGGTGTGTCCGAGCCCAGCGTGACCCGGTTCTGCCGCGCGGTGGGTTGCGAGAGCCTGCGCCAGTTCAAGGTGCAGCTCGCGCACAGCCTCGCCGCGGGCGTGCCGTATCAGGCCGTCACCATCGACAAGGACGACGACACCGGCACCTTGGTGCACAAGGTCTGCGACAGCATCGCCGCGGCGCTGCAGGACGTGCGCGAACGCACCGACCCGGCCGCGCTCGACGCCGCCGCGGCGCTGATCGCCGGCGCGCGCCGGGTCTGCTGCATCGGCGTCGGCTCGGGCTCGGGCGTGGCCGCGCAGGACGCGTTCCTGCGCCTGCTGCGCCTGGACATCGCCGCCAGCGCGCACAGCGACGGCCACCTGCAACGCCTGGCCGCGGGCATGCTCGGCGAACAGGACGTGCTGCTGGCGATCTCGTTGTCCGGGCGCAGCCCCGAAGTCAACGACAGCGTGCGCATCGCCCGCGAGCACGGCGCCAAGGTCATCGCATTGACCCAGACCGGCACGCCGCTGGGCTGGGACGCGCACGTGCCGCTGCTGCTGCCGCCGTCGAGCGCGGCGACGGCGTATTCGCCGGGCGTGTCGCGGCTGATGCAGTTGGCGGTGATCGACATGCTCGCGATAGCGGTCGCGCTGCGCCAGCAACCCGCCGTGCTGGAGAAGGCGCGCCGGGCCAAGGCCGAGGTCGAGCGCGCGCAGGCGCCGGGGCGCTCGTGAGCGCAGCCGTCGCTTCGTTCGACGCGGTGATCGCCGATGCGCTGGTCTACGACGGCGACGGCGGCCCCGGCTACCGCGCCGACGTGGCCGCGCGCGACGGCCGCATCGCCGCGATCGGCGCGCCGCGCTCGCTGCGCGGGCGCATCGAGGAAGACGCGCGCGGCCTCGCGCTGGCGCCGGGCTTCATCGACGCGCACGCCCACGACGACCGCGCCGCGCTCGACGACCCGGCGATGTTCGCCAAGCTCAGCCAGGGCGTGACCACGGTGATCGCCGGCAATTGCGGCATCAGCCTGGCGCCGTGGCGCGCCGGGCGCGAGCCGCCGGCGCCGCTGTCGCTGATCGGGCGGCGCGGGGATTTCCGCTTCGACGCCTTCGCCGACTACCTCGACGCGGTCGACGCCGCGGCGCCGGCAGTGAACGTCGCGGCGCTGGTCGGCCATTCGACCTTGCGCGTGGCCGAAGTCGCCGACCTCGACCGCGCGGCCGACGCCACCGAGATCGCGCGCATGCGCGCCCGCGTCGGCGAAGCGATGCGCGCCGGCGCGCTGGGGTTGTCCAGCGGCTTGTTCTATCGCCCCAGCCGCGCCGCGCCGAACAGCGAGGTGATCGCGCTGGCCAGCGAAAGCGCCGCGCACGGCGGCGTCTACGCCTCGCACATCCGCGACGAGTACGACGGCGTGCTGGCCGCGCTCGACGAAGCCATCGATGCCGGCGAGGCCGCGCGCGCGCCGGTGATCCTGTCGCATCACAAATGCGCCGGCCCGGCCAACTGGGGCCGCACCGTGCAGACGCTGGCGCGCATCGACGAACGCCGGCGCCGGCATCCGGTCGCGCTCGACGCGTATCCCTACACGGCCGGTTCCACCGTGCTGGATCCGGACTACGTCGACGGCGTCATCCGCATCCTGGTGAGCTGGTCGCAGCCGCATCCCGAACAGGCCGGGCGCGATCTGGCCGAGATCGCGGCCGAGTGGAACCTCGATCAAAAGCAAGCCGCGCAACGCCTGCTGCCGGCCGGCGCGGTCTATTTCCAGATGCGCGAAGACGACGTGCGCCGGGTGCTGAGTTTCGACGCGACCATGATCGGCTCCGACGGCCTGCCGCACGACGCGCACCCGCATCCGCGCCTGTGGGGCGCGTTCCCGCGCGTGCTCGGCCATTACTGCCGCGAGCAAGGCCTGTTCGATCTGCCCGAGGCGATCCGGCGCATGACTTCGCTGACCGCCGACACCTTCGGCCTGCGCCGCCGCGGCCGCATCGCGCCCGGGTTGGCCGCGGATCTGGTGCTGTTCGATCCGGCCGCGATCGCCGACCGCGCGAGCTTCGCCGAACCGCGCCGGCCGGCCGCGGGCCTGCATGCCGTGTGGGTCGCCGGGGTTTGCGCGCTGCGCGACGGCGTCGCCACCGGCGAACGCCGCGGCCGGGCCTTGCGCCGTCAACACGAGCGTTACCAGGACTTCGAACATGTCTGACCCGAACGGATCGGGCATCGCCCTGATCGGCGTGGATTGGGGCTCGACCCATCTGCGCGTGCACGCCTTCGACGCGCGCGGCGGCGTGCTCGCCACCCGCGCCAGCGCGCGCGGCATGGCCTCGCTCGCGGCGCCGGCGGAATTCGCCGACGCCCTGGGCGAACTGCTCGGCAGCGAACTCGACGACGGCCGCGCGCCGATCCTGCTGGCCGGCATGGCCGGCGCGCGCGCGGGCTGGCAGGAAGCGCCGTACGCGCCGCTGCCGACCGATGCGGCGACGCTCGCCGCGATGCTGCAACCGCTGCAGTTCCGCGGCCGCCGCGCCGCCATCGTGCCCGGCGTCAGCGGGCCCAGCGACGGTTTCGTCGACGTCATGCGCGGCGAGGAGACGCAGGCGCTCGGCGTGCCGCCGGGAACGGCTCGGGTCGTTGCGCCGGGGACGCACAGCAAGTGGTTGCGCTTGGACGCGGGCGTCGTGGTCGGGTTTTCCACGTATCCGACCGGGGAGATCTACAGCTTGCTGCTCGAACGCAGCTTGCTTGGACGCGGCCTGCCCGCGAACGCGTGGTCCGAGCGCGGCTTCGTGCTCGGCCTGGACACCGCGCGCGAACGCCCGGACTGGCTGCACCAGTTGTTCGGCGTGCGCGCCCGCAACGTCCGCGACGCGGCGCCGGCCGAGGAACTGCCGGCGTTCCTGTCGGGCCTGCTGATCGGCTACGAATGCCTCGGCGCCAACCGCATCGATAAAGCCGACGCGGCCGAGGTCTGCGATGGCGAGATCGCGGTCATCGGCGGAGCGCGCGTGGCCGCGACCTATGCGCTGGCGCTGCGCCGCTACGGCCTGCCGCACTACATCATCGAAGGCGACACCGCGTTCTGCCACGGGCTGTGGCGCATCGCCCAAGCGGCCGAATACGTATGACCGAGACGACGACGAGCCGCGTCGCGACGCCGTCCGCCCTCGCGCCCTGGCTGGCCCGGGCGCCGTTCGTCGCGATCCTGCGCGGCATCACGCCCGACGAAGCGGTGCCGGTCGGCGAAGCGCTGTGGTCGGCCGGCTGGCGCATCGTCGAAGTGCCGCTGAATTCGCCCGACGCCTTCGTCAGCATCGAACGGCTGCAACGGCGTTTCGGCGATGCGATCCTGCTCGGCGCGGGCACCGTGCGGCGTTTGCACGAGGTCGACGCGCTGGCGCGGCTCGGCGCGCGCCTGATGGTCTGCCCGCACACCGACCCGGCGCTGATCGCGCACGCCAAGGCGAGCGGCCTGCTGGCCCTGCCCGGCGCGGCCACCGCCAGCGAATGCCTGAGCGCGCTCGACGCCGGCGCCGATGCGCTCAAGCTGTTTCCGGCCGACATGTTCAGTCCCGCCGCATTGGCCGCGTTGCGCGCGGTGTTGCCGGGCAGCACCGCGGTGCTGCCGGTTGGCGGCATCCGCGCCGAACGGCTGACGCCGTGGCGCGCGGCCGGCGCCGACGGCTTCGGCATCGGCAGCGCGCTGTACCGGCCCGGGCGCAGCGCCGACGAAGTCGCGCGCATCGCCCACCGCTTCAACCTCGCCTGGAATTCGCCGTGACCTGAGCCCGAGGCGGGATCGAACAAGCCGGCGATGGAGGAACCCGCAACGGCGCGAAACGCCGCTCGTCGCCTTCGCTCCGTGTTACTCGCCCTTCCCTTCGGCGCGATGCGCATAGCTGATCACGCGCGTCACCCGCCATTGGCCGCCTTCGTGGCGCCACAACATGACGAACTCGCCACGCCCCTCGCAAACGCCGCCGTCGGGCGCGCAGAAACGGTGTTCGCCGATCTCCATCGCGCCGAAGTCCGGCAACGGATAGACGCGCAAGGTGCCAGGCACCAACTCGCGCCGGATCTTTCCGCAGACGTTGCGGCGCGTGTTCTCCAGCATCGTGTCGCGGGTCCAGGTGACGCCGCCGCGGTCGTGATAGAACTCGACGTTCGGGTCGAACAGCGCGGCGTGGCGGGCCAGTTGGGCCGGGTCGGCGCAGCGGTTGAAGGAATCGAACAATTGCGCGTCGAGCCCGGCGACGCGATCGGTCAGCGCCTGGCCCTGCAGCGCGGCTTCGCTGCCTGCCTCGGCCTCGGCCTTGTCCGCGCCGGGTCCTGCGGCTGCGGCCGTCGACGACATCGCCGCGATCGCCAGCGCCGAGCATGCCGCGATCCTGAGCGCCTTGCCTGCGTGTCCCTTCATCGAAACCGTCCTGTCGCATCCGCGCCATCCGCGTGCGCCGCAGCCTAGCGCGGACAGCGCGGCGCGGCCGGGGCCAGAGGTCATTGGGCCATCCGTCATGGCCGCGCCGCGGCGCGGCCGGCGAGGTCGCGCGGACCGGGCCGGGTCAATCCTGCGCGTCGTCTTCGTCGTGCGCCGGCGGTTCGGCGTCGACCAGCGCCAGTTGCGGCCGCGCCCGCGCTTCGGCTGCGCCCTGCTCCTGAGCGGCCCGCTCCTGCGCCGCCGGCGCCTCGACGATGGCCTGGCGGATTTCCGCCAGCATCGGCAACAGGTTGTAGAACGAATTGGCGACCGCCTTGCGGCCCATCGCGGTGTAGCGGTCGCCTTCGCACAACGCGAACCAGGTCGCGTTGTGCAGGGCCTGGATCGCGCGGTCGGCCTGCGCGGCGGAAACGGTGTGGGTGCTCATGGCGGACTCCCATCGGCTGATGGCGTGCAGCGATGAGCCAATCTAGCCGAGCCCCGGTGCAGCGCCTGCGACGGCGTCGAGGAATACGCGGTCGAACAACCGGCGCGTTGTGCTGGCGATCAGTTTCGTCCTCTGCGACGCGGCGATGGAATCCTGTGCCCGCTCCGACCGGCGCGCGTCGCGCCGGTCCAGACCGCACGCATTCGCATGCGGCACATCGGGAACGTCCGCATGACCGATCTCATCGATCAGGCCCAACACTACGAAGCCATCAATCTGGCGCAGTCGCTGCAGGCGCAACAGCGCCGGGCCGAAACCTCGCAGCGCCCGGCCGCGCGCGGGCATTGCCTCAATCGCGAATGCCTGGAGCCGTTCGAGCCGGCCGCATCGGCGCGCCTGTTTTGCGGCCCGGCCTGCGCCGAGGCGCATCAGCGCCAGATGGCGTTGGCGCAGCATCGTTCAGGCCGCTGAAGATGAACGACACAACCGATGCGGGTCACAAAAACGGCGCGTTGTCCACATGAAAAGGCTGAACAGAAACCGCCGGTCAGCCGACGAACGATGCTTGACCCAGTCCGCATCTGAACCAAGTCTAAAGTCTCATTTCCTCGTGACGAAAAGTTAGGATATCGTCAAACCATTGCGCTTCACTTTTCCTTCACATTTGTGAATCAGTACAGGGATGTAACCGCATCATGAACGCCGCTTTCGACTTCGCCGCCCTCACGGCGCGGCATCAGCGCCTGCAGCAGTACCTGCAAGCCGATCCCGACAACACCGGCCTGCTCGCCGACGCCGCGTCGGCCGCGTTCGAGGCGCGCCATTTCGACGATTGCGACGCGCTGATCGCGCGCTACGCGCAGCACGCGCCGCTGCCGCCGACGCTGCGCAACCTCGCCGGCCTGTCGGCGATGTCGGCCAGCCGCTTCGATCAGGCCGAGTCGCTGTTCGCCGGCCTGCTGGCCGAATTCGACGACGCCCACCTGCGCTACAACCACGCCTACTCGGTGGCGATGCAGCAGCGCTACGCGCAGGCGCTCGACGGGCTCGACGAGGCGGTGCTGGAACAGGCGCCCGAAGCGGTTTCGTTGAAGATGCTGTGCCTGCATCACCTCGGCCAACTCGATGAAGTGGTCGCGCTCGGCGAACGCTACGCCGCGCATCCGCAGGTCGGCGCGCAGGTCAGCGGCCTGCTCGCGACCGCGCTGTTCGACGCCGACGACTTCGAACGCGCCCAGCATTACGCCGCGCTAGCGCCCGACTCGGTCGGCGGCCTCACTGTGCAAGGCCTGCTGGCGCTGCACGAGGACGACGTGGCGACCGCGCGCCAGCGGTTCGCGCTGGCGCTGGAAGCCGATCCCGGCAGCGGCCGCGCCCAGCTCGGCGAAGGCCTGGCCTGTCTGGCCGATCACGATTTCGCCGCGGCCGCGCCGCGCCTGGACCGCGCGGCCACGCTGCTGCGCAGCCACGCCGGTTCTTGGCTGTCGGCCGGCTGGGCCTATCTGATGGCCGGCCAGCCCGAGCAGGCGCGCGAGCGTTTCGAACGCAGCCTGCAGACCGACCGCGGCTTCGCCGAAGCCACCGGCGCGCTGGCCGTGGTCGATGCGATGCAAGGCCACGACGAGTCGGCCGGCCACCGCGCTGAAGTGGCGCTGCGCCTGGATCCGAACTGCCTGTCCGCGACCTACGCCCGCAGCCTGCTGCTGGCGCGTTCCGGGCGCGAGCAGGAAGGCGCCGCGCTGTACCAAGAGCTGTTGCAGCACCCGCTCGGCCAGGACGGCCCGAGCATCGCCCAGTTGATCGCACGCCGTGCCTCGCACGGCGCGATCGACTGAGCGACCGACTGCTTCCACAGGGGGACCCATGTCGGCCGACCAAGCCTTGCAGCTGATGGAACAGCTGTTCTGGAACAGTTTTCTGATCGCCGCGCCGATCCTGATCGCCACGCTGCTGGTCGGCGTGCTGATCAGCGTCTTGCAGGTGGTGACGCAGTTGCAGGAGATGAGCCTGAGCTACGTGCCCAAGCTGGGCGTGGCGGTGCTGATCGTGGTCGTGCTCGGCGGCTGGATGCTCGGGCGGCTGACCGGATTCGCCACCGAACTGTTCAAGAGCATCGCCAACCTCGGCTGACCCGATGAACGCCTACGTCGCCGCGATCGCCCTGCTGACCCTGCGCATCGGGCCGGTCTTCGTACTCTCGCCTCCGTTCTCGCTGGTGCGCGTGCCGCAGCGCGTGCGCGTGTGCCTGGTGCTGGCGCTGGCGGCGTTGCTGGCGCCGGTGCTGCCGATGGCGTTGCCGGCGAACGAAGGCGCGTTCGTGCTGTCGGCGCTGTCGGAGCTGTTGATCGGCCTGACCTTCGCGGTGTCCCTGCAAATGGCGTTCGCCGCGCTGTCGTTCGCCGGGCGCGTGCTCGACGTGCAGGCCGGCTACGGTCTGGCGCTGGTCATCGACCCGTCCACGCGCGCGCAGTCGCCGCTGTTCGGCACCCTCTTCGCCCTCGCCGCGGCGGCGATCTTCTTCGCCAGCAACGGCCATCTGGAACTGGTCCGGGTGCTGGCCGCCAGCGCCCACGCCATGCCGATCGGGCTGCCGGTGATGGCCGGCTCGCCGCAGGCGCTGATCGGTTACCTGAGCCTGCTGATGAGCACCGCGTTCGGCGCGATCGCCGCGGTCACCGTGGTGCTGTTCCTGATCGACGTCACCATCGCCCTGCTGTCGCGCGCGCTGCCGCAGATGAACGCGCTGATGCTCGGCCTGCAGGTCAAGACCATCGCCACCCTGCTGATGCTGACCGTGTCCTCCGGCCTGCTCGCGCCGGTGGCGCTGCGGCTGATCCGCCACGCGCTGGACTTCATGGCCGCGCTAGGCCCGGGGAGCGCGCCGTGAGCGAGAGCGACCTCAACAAATCCGAGCAAGCCACGCCGTACAAGCTCGAACAGGCGCGCAAGAAGGGCATGGTCGCCAAGAGCCAGGAGCTCGGCCTGGTGATCTCGCTGGCTTGCGCCGGCGGTTATCTGTACGTGCGCGGCGACGTCCTGTTCGCCCGCCTCGGCGAGCTCAACGCGCGCGCGCTGGCCGAGGCCGCCGCGCTCGACGGCGGCGGCCGCGCGTTGCTGCACTGGATGCAGCGGCTGATGCTGGAAACCGCGGCGGCGCTGGCGCCGTTGATCGGCATCGTCGCGCTCGGCGCGCTGCTGTCGAGCGTGGCCCAGACCGGCCTGCTGTTCGCGCCGGCCGCGGTCAAGCCGGACATGTCCAAGCTCAATCCGATGCAGGGCCTGAAGCGGGTGTTCTCGCTGCAGACCCTGATCGAAGCGGTCAAGGCCTGCTTCAAGATGCTGGTCTACAGCGGCCTGTGCGGGCTGCTGATCTGGCAGGCCGCGCGCGCGCTCGCCCACGCCGGCGGCGACGCCGGCCGCATCGCGGTCGCGCTGTCCGCGCTGGGCCTGAAGCTGCTGCTGTGGTTCCTGCTCGCGGCGGCGGTGTTCGCCGCGATCGACCAGATCCTGGTGCGGCGCATGTTCGCCCGGCGCATGCGCATGAGCAAGCACGAGGTCAAGCAGGAATACAAGCAGCGCGAAGGCGACCCGCGGATCAAGCAGCGGCGCAAGCAGTTGCAGCGCGAGCTGCTGCAACGCGCGCAGAGCATGCGCTCGGTGCGCGGCGCCGACGTGCTGATCACCAATCCCACCCATTACGCCATCGCGCTGAAGTACGAGCCCGCCAAGATGCTTGCTCCCACCGTCGTCGCCAAAGGTTCCGGCGAGTTCGCCCTGCGCCTGCGCAAACTGGCCTTCGTCTACGGCGTGCCGGTGATCGAATCGCGCGCGCTGGCGCGGCAGCTGTTCCACAAGACCCCGCTGGAACGCGAGGTGCCCGACGCGCTGTACCGCGACGTGGCCCAGCTGTACCTGCGCCTGCGCCGCGGCGCGGAGGCCCGCGCATGAGCGCGCTCGCTTCGAAAACCTGGCTCGGCAAGCTCGGCCGCCACGCCGATCTGGCCCTGGTCGGCGCGGTGCTCGGCATCCTGCTGATCCTGTTCATCCCGATCCCGCCGGCGCTGCTGGACCTGCTGATCCTGGTCAACTTCGCCTTCGCCCTGTCGATCCTGCTGATGACGTTCTACGTCGCCCGGCCGGTCGACTTCTCCACGTTCCCGTCGCTGCTGCTGATCGCCACGCTGTTCCGGCTCGCGCTGAACATCGCCGCGACCCGCCTGATCATGTCCGGCGCCGACGCCGGCAACGTGATCCATTCGATCGGCGACTTCGTGGTGCGCGGCAACTACGTCATCGGTTTGATCGTGTTCTTCATCCTGATCGTGGTCCAGTACGTGGTGGTCACCGCCGGCGCCCAGCGCGTGTCGGAAGTGGCCGCGCGCTTCGTGCTCGACGCCATGCCCGGCCAGCAGATGAGCATCGACGCCGACCTCAACATGGGCCTGATCGACCAGGACGAGGCCAAGCGGCGGCGCAAGGAACTGGAAAAGGAGGCCGGCTTCTACGGCTCGATGGACGGCGCCAGCAAGTTCGTAAAGGGCGACGCGATCGCCGGCATCGTGATCCTGCTGATCAACATCTTCGGCGGCTGGGCGGTCGGCGTGGCGCAGATGGGCATGCAGTGGCACGACGCGCTGCGCACCTTCACCCTGTTGACCATCGGCGACGGCATCGTCACCCAGGTGCCGGCGCTGGTCATCTCGGTCGCCACCGGCATCATCGTCACCCGTTCCTCGTCCGACAACGAGCTCAGCGCCGAAGTGGTGCGGCAGATGGTGCGCTTCCCCAAGATCCAGCTGATGGTGGTGCTGGCGCTGATGGGGCTGTTGCTGCTGCCGGGCATGCCGAAGTGGCCGCTGCCGATCCTGGCCGCGGTGGCGCTGGCGATCTGGCTGCTGTTGCGCAAGATCCAGCGCGCGGCCAAGAGCGAGCCGGCCGCCGAAACCGAGGACGCGCCGGCCGAAGCCGCCGCCAACGGCGCGGTGGCGCCGATCGAGATCGCGTTCGGCCCGGCCCTGGCCGCGGCCTGGATGCCGATGCGCAGCGTGCTGACCGACCGCATCGCCTCGTTCCGCAAGCACTATTCCAAGGACATGGGCGTGACCGTGCCGGCGGTGGCGTTCCGCGAAGAAGCCATGCCGGGCGCCAACGACTACCGCATCTACCTGTTCGGCGACCGCTTCGCCGACGCCAGCGTGCACGCCGACAAGACCCTGGCGATCCACGCCTCGGACAAGGCCGGCAAGCTCGCCGGCATCGCCACCAAGGATCCGGCGTTCGGCTTGCCGGCGGTGTGGATCGACAACGAACTCGCCGCGCAGGCGCGCCAGCTCGGCTACACCCCGATCGACCCGGTGACGGTGCTGACCACCCACGCGATCGAAGTGGTCAAGGCCAACATCGCGTCCTTGCTGACCCGCGCCGAGACCATGGCGCTGCTGGAAGGCGTGCGCACGCGCCAGCCGGGGCTGGTCGAGGAACTGGTGCCGAACGTGCTCGCGGTCAGCGACGTGCAGCACGTGCTGCAAGGCCTGCTGGAAGAAAACGTGTCGATCCGCAACATCGACCTGATCGTCGAAGTGCTGGCCGACACCGGCCGCCACGAAAAAGACCCGGCGCGACTGGTCGAAGCGATCCGCCGCCGCCTCGGCCACGGCATCTGCCGCGCGCTGCAGGGCGAGCGCGAATCGCTGTCGGTGCTGACCCTGGACCCGGCGGTCGAGAACCGCATGCTGCAAAGCCTGGCTCAGGCCGGCGACAGCAGCCACGGCTTCGTGCTCGATCCGCGTCTGGCCGAAAGCTTCCTGGCGCGGCTGCTCAAGCTCAACGAAGCGATGATGCGCAAGAACCTCACGCCCGCCTTGCTGTGCCGGCCGGAAATCCGCCGCGCGCTGCGCCAGTTCACCCGTCGCGTCGCACCGCGCCTGGCGGTGCTGTCGATGAGCGAAATCCCGCATTCGATCAGCCTGAGCTCGTTCGGCACCGTCGGCGCCGACCTGCCGCCCGCGCCGGGCGAAACGCCCGCGCCCGCCGCCGCTTCCTTCAAACCCGTCGCCGCCTGAGGATCGCCATGGACAATCTGATGCTGACGGCCACCCAGATGATCGCGCGCGAATCGCAGCGCGTGGAAGTCTCAGCCAATAACATCGCCAACGTCGCCACGCCGGGCTTCAAGCGCGAACTCGCGTTCCAGAGCGTGCTCGGCGCCGAAGCCGCGCAGCAGTTGCAGCAGCAGACGCTCGACGCCGCCACCGGCGTCGCCCCGGATGCCGGCCTGCGCGAAGGCGCGACGCAGGCGCCGGCCGCGAGCCGGGCGATGCGCCGCGCGACCGACTTCGCCGCCGGCAAGTTGCAGCACACCGGCAATCCTTACGACCTCAGCGTCACTGGGCCCGGCTTCCTGCAACTGGCGACCGCGCGCGGCTACGTCTACGCGCGCACCGCCGCGCTGCACCGCGACGGCGAAGGCCGCCTGGTCACCGCGCAAGGCTGGCGCCTGCAGGCGGCCGGCGGCGGCGACGTCACCGTGTCCGGCGAGAACTGGAAGCTGGAACGCGACGGCACCGTGCTCGATGCCGGCAATCCCGCGTCGGCGGTGCGGCTGGTCGAGTTCGAACAGCTCGACCGCCTGACCCGCGCCGGCGGCAACGCCTTCCTCGCGCCCGACGACGCGCGCATGAGCGAGCGCTTGCCCGGCGCGCAGGGCCCGGCGCTGGCCAGCGCGGTGCAGCAAGGCTACCTGGAAGCGGCCAACGTCTCGGTCGGCGACGACATGGTCCAGATCATGGAAGCGATGCGCCGCATCGAATCCGCACAAAAGCTCGTCCATGCCTACGACGACATGGTCGGCAGCGCACTGCAACGCCTCGGAGGCATGTAAGCGATGAACGGAATTTTCTATATCGGCGCGACCGGGCTGGACGCGCAGGGCAAGGCGGTGGAGACGGTCGCCAACAACGTCGCCAACATCAACACCGCCGCGTACAAGCGCGGCACGGTGTCGTTCTCGGAACTGCTCAGCGCCAGCCCGACCGACGCGGCCGCCGGCGACAACGTCGCGCGTTCGGCCGCCGGCGTCATGGCCAACCCGACCCTGCACGTGTTCGCCCAGGGCGACCTGCGCCCGACCGGCAACGACATGGACCTGGCCGTGCAGGGCGAAGGCTTCCTGGAACTGGCCGGCGGCGACGGCCGCACCACGCTGTGGCGCGGCGGCACCTTGCGGGTCGGCGCCGACGGCTATCTGACCGCGGCCAACGGCATGCCGCTGGCGGCGATGATCTCGGTGCCGGCCGATGCCGAGGCGATCCACATCGGCAAGAACGGGCTGGTGACCGCGAACCTGCGCAACGAACGCACGCCGGTGGAGATCGGCCAGATCGAGCTGACCGTGCCGGCCGACCTGCAGCGCATGGAATCGCTCGGCGACGGGCTGTACGCGCTGCCGGACGATGCGTTGTCGGCGACCCGCTCGATGCCGGGCGAGGACAAGGCCGGGCTGCTCGCGCAGGGCTTCAGCGAAGCCTCCAACATCAAGCTCGCCGACGAGATGGTCAGCCTGATGATCTATCAGCGCGCCTATGCCTCCAGCGCGCGGCTGGTGCAGATCGGCGACGAGCTGATGGGCATCGCCAACGGGCTCAAGCGCTGAGCATGGCCGTCGTCGTGCGCCCGCCGTTCGCCTTCCGCTTGCTGTCGCCGCGCGCGTGCGCGGCGCTGCTGCTCGCCGTCGCGTGCGCGCCGGCGGCGGCGGGCGTGCGCCTGGATCGCGCCGCGGAGGCCGACGCCGATGCGCCCGCAGCGACCGAGGCCGCCGACGCGCGGGCCGACGCCGGCGCGCGCGCCTGCATGCGCGTGCTGCGCCCGGTCGCGCGCGCCCAGGCCTTGCTCGCCGCCGATCTGCGCCGCGAGTCCTGCGGCGACAAGGAACCCGTGCAGCGCGCGCACTACGACCGCGACGCGGGGTTGGTGCGCGCGCCGGCCGACCTCGCCGCGGGCGACGCGCTCGCCGCGATCGCGCCGAGCCTGCTCGCCGATCTGCGCCAGGGCGACAAGGTCGCGCTCATCTACCGCGACGGCGCCATCGCAATATCCCGCGACGGCGTCGCCGCGCGCGACAGCAAGCCCGGCGCGCCGGTGCGCGTCGTCCTCGCCGACGGCGCATTCGTAACCGCGCCATCGGCGGGCGCCGCGCCCGCTTCGCAGACGCCCGCATCGCTTCAACCTTCTTCACCTCCGTCTTCGTCCCGCTCCGGGGAAACGCCATGAACCGCCGCAACCGCGCGCCGCTGTCCGGCGCGCTGCTCGCCCTGCTGATCGCCGCGCCCGCCGTCGCGCCCGCCACCGCGGCCGACCTGTACCGCGAGGAGACGTTCCAGCCGCTGACCTCCGACCGCCGCGCCCAGCGCGTCGGCGATCTGGTCACCATCCTGGTCTACGAAAACTCCAGCGCGCGCAACACCGCCGACACCACCACCAAGACCGACGTCAGCATCGGCGGCAACATCAAGACGCTCGGCGACACCAGTTCCGACTTCACTGTCGGCCTCGGCGACCGCTACGGCGGCCGCGGCCAGATCCAGCGCAGCGGCAACCTGCTCGCGCAGATCAGCGCGACCGTCACCGGCACCTTTCCGAACGGCGATCTGGCCATCTCCGGCGAGCAGCGCATCAACATCAACGGCGAGAAAACCCAGATCCGCCTGACCGGCAAGGTCCGGCCCAACGACATCGGCCAGAACAACACCGTGCTGTCGAGCCGCATCGCCGACGCGCGCATCGACTACACCGGCGACGGCTACGTCAGCGACCGCACCAAGCCCGGCTTGATCCCGCGCATCCTCGGCTGGCTGGGGCTGTGGTGAACCTCATGACCCAGACTTCCCTCTCCCGCCGCGCGCTCGCCGCGCTCGCCCTCGCCGCCGCGCTCGCCGCGGCCGCGCCCGCCGCGTTCGCCGCCGAAGACAGCGCCGCCGGCGCGGTGCGGCTGAAAGACCTCGGCCGCTTCCTCGGCCGCCGCGACAACATGCTGGTCGGCTACGGCATCGTCACCGGCCTGGCCGGCTCGGGCGACGCGCCGCGCAACCAGGCCACCCGCCAGGCGATGCAGAACCTGCTGTCGCAGTTCGACCTGACCGTGCCGCTGGAGCAGATCCAGAGCCGCAACGTGGCGATGGTGATGATCACCGCGACGCTGCCGGCCACCTCCAACATCGGCGACAAGATCGACGTCAACGTCACCTCGACCGGCGATGCGCGCAGCATCGCCGGCGGCACCCTCATCATGAGCGCGCTGCGCGGGCCGGACAAACGCGTCTACGCGCTGGCGCAAGGCCCGATCACGGTCGGCGGCTACCGCTTCGACGGCAACGGCAACCTGCGCCAGAAGAACCACCCGACCGTCGGCGTGGTGTCCGAGGGCGCGACCGTCGAAGTGCCGGTGCGCGCGCAGATCGCCGCGCGCGACGGCAAGCTCGACTACGTGCTCAAGAACAGCGACGCGGTCACCTCCGAACGCGTCGCCGCGCGCATCAACCAGGCTTTCGGCGCCGGCGCGGCGGTGTCGCTGGATCCGGAAACCGTCAGCATCCGCGCGCCGCAGGATCCGGGCCGGCTCAACGCTTACGTGGCCTCGATCGAAGCGTTGGCGGTGGTGCCCGACGTGGCGTCGCGGGTCATCATCAACGAGCGCACCGGCACCCTCGCCGCCGGCGGCGACACCCGCATCTCGCCGGTGACGATCTCGCACGGCGACCTGCGCGTGTCGATCGACACCGAGTACACCGCCTCGCAGCCGAACTTCATCGGCATCGCCGACGACTCGGTGCGCAGCCTGATCGTCGGCAACAGCCGCCTGGACGTCGACGAAGCCGGCCAGCACGTGGCCCAGACCTACAAGCAGACCACCGTGTCCGAGCTGGTCGCCAGCCTGGCCAAGGCGCGGGTCAGCACCCGCGACGTGATTTCCATCCTTCAGGCGATCAAGGCCGCCGGCGCGCTGCACGCCGACCTGATCGTCCAGTAACCGCCACGCCGCACCGAATCCACAGGGGAAGAACCATGACATCGCCGGTACTCGAAGCGATCGTAAGCAAGGCCCTGGACGGCCTGCACCTGCGCGAGGTCGCCACTTCGCACAACGTCGCCAACGCCTCCTCGCCCGGTTTCGTGCCGGTGCGGGTGAGCTTCGAAGGCCAGTTGCAGGAGCTCGCCCAGGCCACGGCCGGGCTCGCGCCGCAACAGCGCGCCGAACAGTTCGCCGCGTTGCAGCCGCAGGTCGCCGCGTCGGCCGACCCGGCCGAGCGCAGCGTCAAGATCGACCAGGAAATCGCCATCGCCTCGGAGACCTCGGTGCGCTACGCGATGCTGATCGGCATGCTCAACCGCAGCCTGCAGATCCAGCAGCTGGCGATCCGCGGGAGCTGACGGCCATGAGCGACACGCTATTCGCCATCGCCCGCTCCGGCATGGACGTCGAACGCCTGCGCATGGAAGTGATCGCGCAGAACCTGGCCAACGCCGGCGCCGCGCGCCTGCCCGGCGGCGAGGGCTACCAGCCGATGCGGCTGGTGTCCGGCCCCAACGCCGTGTCCGGCTTCGAGCAGGCGCTCGGCGACGCCGCGCGCGGCTACACCGTGCACGCGCCCGAAGCGCTGGCCGGCACCCGCAGCTACGGCGTGCAGGCCACCGCGGCGCCGCCGCGGATCGTGCACGAACCGGCCAATCCGCTGGCCGACCAGGACGGCAACGTCGCCTACCCCGGCGTCGACCACGCCGGCGAGATGGCGCTGATGGTGCAGACCCAGCGCATCTACGAGGCCAACGTCGTCATGTACAACTCCGCGCGCAGCATGTTCATGCGCGCGATGGATATCGGAGGCAACAGCCCGTGAGCATCGACGCCATCGCCGCGCTGAGCGCGGCGCAGATTTCCGCCACCGCCGCCGCAGCGGCGCCGCAAGCCGCCGCGCCGCAAGCCGCGGGCCAGAGTTTCGGCTCGATGCTGCTGGCCAACGTCATGCACGCCGACGCCTCGGTGCAGGCCGCCGAACAGGCGGTGCAGGCGTTCGCCGTCGACGGCCAGGCGCCGCCGCACCAGGTCATGCTCGCGCTGGAGGAGGCGCGCATGTCCCTGCATTTCGCCCTGCAGGTGCGCAATCGCCTGGTCGAGGGTTACCAAGAACTGATGCGCATGCAGCTCTGACATGGACACCGCCACCCAATCTCCCGCGCCCGACGGCTTGCTCGCGCGCCTTCCCGGCGACCCGCGCCAGCGCCAGATCCTGGTCGCCGTCGCCTTGTCGCTGCTGATCTTCGCCCTGCTCCTGGGCGGCTACCTGATGCTGCGCCCGAACTACATCGTGCTGTTCCGCGGGCTCAAGCCGCTGGACGCGGCGGCGGTGGTGAAGGAGCTGGAGAAGGAGAAGATCCCTTACCGCTACGACGAAGCCGCGAACGCCATCCTGGTGCCGGAAGGCGAGTCCAAGGCCGCGCGGATCAAGCTCGGCAGCGCCGACCTGCGCCTGCAGGACGTGGTCGGCCTGGAACTGTTCAAGGACTCCGACCTGGGCCTGACCGAGTTCGCGCAGAAGGTGAACTACCAGCGCGCGCTGCAGGGCGAGGTCGCGCGCACGCTGATGTCGCTGGAAGAAGTCGACATGGCGCGGGTCCACCTGACCCTGCCGGAGTCGTCGATCTTCCGCCGCGACCAGGCCAAGCCGAAAGCGTCGGTGACGATCTTCCCGAAGGGCGAGGCGCCGCTCGGCGAGGACAGCATCCGCGGCATCCAGAAGCTCGTCGCCGCGTCGGTGCCGGGGATGACGCCGGCCGACGTGATCGTGCTCGACCAGCGCGGCGCGGCCGCGACCGCGGACGAGATCGGCGAGGTGTCCGATCCCAAGTTCGCGCTCAAGCAGGCGATCGAGCGCAGCTACGAGAAGAAGATCGCCGAGCAGCTGGCGCGGGTGCTGCGCGAGACCGGCGCCACCGTCAGCGTCAACGCCGACATCAATTTCGATCAGGTCCAGACCACCCGCGAAACCGGCGTGGCGCCGCCGGCCGAGGCCGCATCGCGCGCGCTGCCGCCGTTGCCTGCGGTGGCCGGCGCCACCGCCGCGCCGGGCGCGGCCGATCCGTTGCCGCCGCTGCCGGCGTCCGCCGCGGCGCCGGTCGCGCCGGTGCGCACCAACCGCGTGCTCGAGCAGATCGTCAGCGCGCCGGGCACGGTGCGCCGGCTCAGCGTGGCGATCGTGCTGGAACAAGAGCCGCCGGCCGAGCTCGTGGACAAGTTGCAGGCGGTGGTGACGGCTTCGGCCGGCATCGACAGCAAGCGCGGCGACGTGGTGTCGATCGTGGTGCGCGATCCGGCGCTGCCGGTCGCGGCCGCGGCGACGCCGGTGCGTGCGCTGCCCGCGCTGGCGTCGGCGCGCGCGCAGGAACGGCCTGCGCCGGCGTTCGCCGCCAAGGACGCGGCGCTGATCGGCGTGGCCGCGCTGCTGCTGTTGCTCGGCGTCGTCGCCTGGCGCGTGCTGCGCCGGCGCGATCCGGCGCCGCGCCGGCTCAGCGCCGCCGAGCGCGAGGAATTCGCCGCGCGGCTCAAGCGCTTGCTCGACGCACAAGGAGAGGCGCATGTCCGCCCCTGACGCAGCACGTCCCAAGTCCGAACGCGACCTGCGCCGCGCGGTGGGCCAGCTCAGCCAGTACGCGATCGAGGACATCGAAGCGATCTGGTCGCAGCTGGATCCGCGCGAACAGGCGCAGTTGCGGCCGTTGCTGGCGCAAGCCAGCGGCTCGCTGCCCGGTTCGGCGCTGAGCGCGTTGCCGGCGGCGCCGGCCGCGCGCGAGACGCCGGTCGCCGCGGCGCTGCCGCCGGGACTCGGCGGCTACCTCGCACGCCTGCCCGAAGCGGTCGCCGCCAGCGTACTCGCCAGCTTCGATGCCAGCGCGCGCGACGCGGCGCTGCAAGCGCTGCCGGATCCGGCGCGACGCGAAACCCTGCGCGCCGCGGCCGCGCCCCTGCGCCTGCGCCCGGCCGCGCGCCGCGCCTTGCAGGCCGCGGCGCTGGCCGCCGCGCGCGAGGCCGCCCCGACGGTCGAAGCGCCGGCCGCAATCGAAGCGCCGCGCGGCCTGTCGCGGCTGTGGCGGCGGAGCGCGCGCGCATGAGCGGGCCGAAAGCGGGCGTCATCAAGGCCGACACGGTCATGGTCAGCGACGAACGCCGCTCGACCTTGCGCGAAGCCACACCCGCGCTCGCGCCGACGCCGGCCGCGCCCGCGGCGGACGCGCAAGCGCTGCGCATCGCCGAACTCGAACGCAAGCTGGCCGCCGCGCAGGCGCAGCTGGCCGCCCAGGCCAAGTCGGCCGAAACCCTGGAAAAGCAGGCCTTCGAACGCGGCCGCAGCGAGGGCGCGCAAGCCGGCCAAGCGGCTGCGCAAGACCGCTACGACGACCGCGTGCGCGCGCTGACCGAAGCGGTCAGCGGCGCGCAGGAACGCTTCGAAACCCAACTGGCCGACGTCGCCCGCGACTGGTCGCTGCAACTGGCGCAGGCCGCGCTGGCGCGCATCGTCGGCGATGCGTCCGCGCACGCCGACCTGATCGCGCGCAGCCTCGCCCATCATCTGTCGGCGCTGAGCCAGGACAGCGTGCTCGCGGTGGAAGTGTCGGCGCTGGATTTCCCCGACCGCGAGTTCCCCGACCAACCGTCGCTGCGCGCCGCCCTGTCGCGCCACGGCGCGCTGCCGCCGTGCCGGATCGACACCGATCCCGGCCGCGCCGTCGGCACCTGCATCGTCCGGCTCAAGCTCGGCCGCCTCGACCTGGGCCTGAAATCGCAGCGCCAGCGTCTGAACGCCGCGTTCGCGCAGCTGCGGGAGCGAGACTGACATGGCCGTGCGCGCGCTGCTCGATGCGATCGGCCGGGTCGACACCGCGACCCGGCTCGGCACCGTGACCCGGATCATGCCGACCTTCATCGAGGCCGACGGCCCCGGCGCGCCGCTGGGCTCGCTGTGCCGCGTGCGCGCCGGCGGCCACGGCGGCGCCGAGCTGCTGGCGGAAGTGGCCAAGGTCGAGACCGGCCGCATCACCCTGGCGCCGTACGGCCCGGTGTCGGCCGCGCATGTCGGCGACACGGTCGAAGCGCTGCGCGTGGGCGCGACGTTCCCGGTCGGCCCGCAATACCTCGGCCGCGTCGTCGACCCGATGGGCGCGCCGCTCGACGGCGGCCCCGCGATCGGCGACTGCGAACGCGACTGGCCGCTGAGCGGCGCCGCGACCGCCGCGCTGGATCGGCTGTCGCCGCGGCAACCGCTGCACAGCGGGCTGCGTGCGATCGATGCGCTGCTGACCCTCGGCGTCGGCCAGCGCGTCGGCATCTTCGCCGGCAGCGGCGTCGGCAAGACCACGCTGCTGGCCGATCTGGCCGGCAACGTGGAGGCCGACGTGTGCGTGCTGTGCCTGGTCGGCGAACGCGGCCGCGAGGCCGACGACTTCTGGCGCCACGCGCTCGACGAACGCGCGCGCCAGCGCTCGGTGATGGTGGTGGCGACCTCCGACCAGCCGGCGATCCTGCGCGCGCGCAGCGTGCTGGCGGCGCTGTCGCTGGCCGAGTATTTCCGCGCCCAGGGCAAGCACGTGCTGCTGCTGTTGGATTCGATCACCCGCTACGCCCTGGCCTTGCGCGAAATAGGTTTGGCCGCCGGCGAGCCGCCGACCGTGCGCGCCTACACCCCGAGTGTGTTCGCCGCCCTGCCCAAGGCGATCGAACGCTGCGGCGCGCTGCGCCAGGGCGGCGCGATCACCGCGCTGATGACGGTGCTGGCCGAAACCGACGACATCGACGATCCGATGACCGAAACCCTGCGCGCGCTGCTCGACGGCCACATCGTGCTGACCCGCGCGCTGGCCGAACAAGGGCATTACCCGGCCATCGACGTGCCGCGCAGCATCAGCCGGGTGTTCGCCCAGGTCACCCAGCCCGAACACCGCGCCGCGGCCAAGACCGCAGTCGCGCAGCTGTCGCTGTACGACAGCTCGCGCACCCTGGTCGAATCCGGCCTGTACGCCGACGGCAGCAATCCCGAACTCGACCGCACGCTGCGCACGCGCCCGGCGCTGATCGATTTCCTGCGCCAGGACAGCGGCCGCGCCGACACCGCCGCGGCCAGCGTCGAACGCCTGCGCGCGCTGCTCGCCGCCGGCGAAGGGGTCGCGCGATGAGCCGCGAGCGCCTGCGCCAGCTCGAAGACATCGCCCAGTTGCAGCGCCTGCGCCTGGACCGGGCGCAGCTGCGCGCCGCCGGCCTGCGCCGCGATCTGCAAAGCGCGCACTACGCCTGCGAACTGGCCGCGGCCGAGCGCGGCCGCATCGACGCGCAATGGCGCGCCGCGCTGGCGCGCAGCGAAGCCCTGGACCTGGCCGCGATCGCCGGCTGGCGCTCGCTGGCCGGCGACGCGCAAGGCCGCTGCGAACAGTGCGAGGCCGAACACCAGCGCGCGCAGGACGCGGCGGATGCGTTCGCGCACGAACTGCTGCGCGTGCGCACCCAGTCCGAGCGCGCCGACGAGGACGCCGCGCGCGAACGCGCCGCAGTGGCGCGCAAGCGCGAGGAAAAGACCGCCGACGCCGTACTCGAACGCCACAACGCCATCGGAGCCGCGCCATGAAGATCGCCGCACCGCCTGCGCCGCCGCTGCCCGCGCCCGCCGCGGGCGCCGCGCCGCGCGGGCAAGAGCGCGGACAGTTCCAGCAGCTGGTGCAGCAGCTGGAGCACGACATGTGGTCCGGCGCCGCAGCAGGCGGCGCGCCCGGCGCGGCGTCGCAGCCGCGCGCCGGCGCGGCGCGGCCGCTGGTCGCGCAGCCCGCACCGGCAGTGGTGCGGCCGCTGGCTCACCTGCGCGATCCCGAACTGCCCGCAGGCGGCGCCGAACCCGCGCCGCGCTACGACCTGCGCGACATCGTCGAAGCCGCCGCGCTGCCGACGGCGCCCGTATTCGCGACGACGAAGGCCGGCACGAACCCCACGTTCGCCGCGTTCGTCGCGCCGACGCCGACGCCGATGCGAACCAACGCCGCGAACGCGACCGACAGCGCCGCCGCGCCGACACGCGCCTTCGCCCTCGCCACGCCGCAACGCGAAGAACCCGCCGGCGAGCGCCTGAGCCTGCTGGCCGCGCCGTCCGGCTTCGGCGTCGCCCTGCGACTGCGCGAAGACCGGCCGCTGGACGCGGACCTGCTCAAGCGCGCCCTGGCGCGGGTGCTGCACGAACACGGCGCGAGCCTGATGCGCCTGACCATCAACGGAACCGACGCAAGCCTTTTCCAAGGGGAAACACGACATGGCGATTAGTCCCATCAGCGGCGGCGGCAACGCCGGCACGTCGCAACGCATCGAGTCGCTGGGCCTGGACATGCAGTCGCTGCTGCAGATCATCCTGACCCAGCTGACCTACCAGGATCCGCTCAAGCCGGTCGACAACTTCGAGTTCGTCTCGCAGCTGGCCCAGTTCACCTCGCTGGAACAAAGCCGTCAGCTCACCGACAAGATGGATCAGCTGCTGGGCGTGCAGTCGGCCACCCAGACCCTGGGCCTGCTCGGCCGCAGCGTCGACGTGCAGCAGGGCGAAGGCCTGATCTCCGGCGTGGTCAAGAACGTCTCGTTCAAGAACGGCGCGCCGGAGCTGACCATCACCACCGTCGGCGGCGAGTTCCTCGCCAACGCCTCCCTGTCCCAGATCGTGCAAGTGCGCTGAAGGAGATCGACATGCTGGACAGCATCTACATCGGCATGAGCGGCCTGACCGCCCATTCCAAGGGTCTGCAGACCATCAGCAACAACGTCGCCAACCTCAACACCCCGGGCTTCAAGACCACCACGCCGCGGTTTTCCGACCTGTACTACGGCCAGCAGTTCTTCGGCCAGGGCCCGGATTCGGCGCGCGTGGCGACCGCCGGCAGCGGCGTGGAATACGACTACGCGGCGCTGAACTTCAAGCAGGGCGAGATCCGCCGCAGCGACGGTCAGCTCGACCTGGCGATCGAAGGCCCGGGCTTCCTGGCGCTGCTGGAAGACGGCAAGGTGCGTTACGCGCGCACCGGCCAGTTCATCATCGACGACGACGGCAAGGTGCGCGAGAAGGGCAGCAAGCTGCAACTGACCACGCTCGGCCCCGACGGCACCCTGCAGCCGATCACCATCGACAAGCTGCGCTCCAGCGCGCCCAAGCCGACCTCGTCGGTCAAGATCGACGGCTCGCTGCTGTCGATGGGCAGCGCCGGCAGCGGCGGCACCAATCCGCCGACCACGGCGGAGACGTTCTCGATTCCCAACGTCGAGCTCTACGACGGCTCCGGCGCCAAGATCGTCGCCACCATCAAGCTGACCCGCGACACCGTTTCGCCGCCGATCGGCACCAACGGCGCGCGCTGGCAGGTCGTCTTGCTGGACAAGGACTCCAAGACGCTCGGCCAGGGCGAGATCCGCATGATCGGCAGAACCCCCGAGCCGGGCGCCGACCGCATCACGGTCACCCTGACCTCGGCCAACGGCGTCGCCAGCAGGCTCGATCTGGATTTCTCCAGCATCCAGTACCTCAGCGGCAACACCAACAACTCCGGCCTCAAGGTCTCCAAGATCGACGGCTACGGCGCGGGCACGATGTCGGCGCTGCGCGTGGACGACAAGGGCGCGCTGGTCGTGGACTACTCGAACGGCCAGAAGGAAGAACTCGGCACGGTGGCGATGGCCGACTTCGCCGACCCGCAGCGGCTGGTGCAGCTCGGCGACGGTGTGTTCGACGCCTCGCAGCTGCCGCCGCCGATCTTCGTCGGCAGCAAGCAAGGCGCCGGCACCTTGTCGTCGGGCGTGATCGAGGCCTCCAACGTCGACCTGTCGACCGAGTTCGGCCGCCTGATCCTGATCCAGCGCGGCTTCCAGGCGTCTTCGCAAGTCATCAGCACCGCCAACGAAATGATCATGCAGCTGTTCCAGATGAAGAGCGGCCAAGGATGAGCGCCGCGACTGCAACGTCTGCACGCGAAAGCGCCGCGGCGCCGCGCTGGCGGCCGCTCGGACAAGCCGATGCCGACTGGCTGCGCGAACGCGCAGCCGCGGCGTTGCGTGCGTGGCAGGACGACTGGCTCGACGCCGGCGCGTTCGAAGTGCTCGACGCGCAGGCCTTCGCTTCGGGCCAGCCGGCCTCCGCCGGCGGCGCCTGCTGGCGCGCCGGCGCGCAGCTGACGGCGCGCACCGAGCCCGGCGCGTGGAAGCGCCACGCGCTGGCGGCGATGGCCTTGTCGGCGCAGGCCGAGGCGGTGCCCGACGAGTTGCTCGAACCGGTGCAGGAGCAACTGCTCGACGCGCTGCTCTCGCGCCTCGCCGCCGCGTTGCTGGACGGCGCCGCGGACAGTCTCGCCGCATTCGAACGCGCGGCGCCGGGAACCGACAGCGGTTTCGCCGCCGGCGGCGTGCGCCTGCGCATCGGCACCGCGCGCGATCCGCAACTGCTCGACCTGGATTGCGCGGCCGAACTGGCGTGGCGGCGGCCGCTCGCCGCCGCGCCGGCGGCGAAGCGGGCCGAGCCCGCCGCGCGCGCCGCCGCGCTCGGCGACAACACCGTGCAGCTCTCGGCCGTGCTCGGCAGCTGCGAACTCACCGCGCTGCAACTCAGCGAACTGGCGGTCGGCGACGTGCTGACCACCGCGCAGCTGTTGCACGAACCGATCCAGCTGCGCCTGCACGCCGACGGCGCCGCGCCGCGCACCATCGCCCACGGCCGGCCGGGACGCGCGCAACAGCGGCTCTCGATCCAGCTCACCACCCTTCAGCAGAAGTGAACCCCATGAATACCCCGCTCGGCGTCAGCAAGATCGACATCATGCAGATCGACCTTCCCGAACACGCGGCCGCCGCGCCGGTCGCCGGCGACAAGCCGGGCCAGCGCATTCCGCTGGACATGCTCGGCGAGATCGCGGTCAAGGTCGAAATCCAGCTCGGCACGGCCCGGCTCACGGTCAAGGAACTGATGGCCTTGCAGGCCGGTTCGATGCTGACCCTGGACCAGCACCTGTCGCAGGACGTGGACGTGCTGCTCAACGAACGCGTGGTCGCGCGCGGCGAAGTGGTCGCGGTCGGCGATCACTTCGGCGTGCGGATCAAGCAGCTCGGCGCCGCCTGAGCGCCCCGTCCGCCGCGGCGGACGGACCGGAAACGACGACATGTCCATGCAAATCGATTACCTGCGCGTCGCGCTGTCGCTGGCCTTGTGCCTGGGACTCGGCGTGGCCGCGATCTTCCTGCTGCGCTCGCGCTTCCGCGGGCTCAGCGTCGGCCCCGCGCGCGATCTGGCGTTGCTGGAAAGCCTGCGCGTGGACCCGCGCACGGCCGTGCACGTGCTCGCCTACGGCAACGAACGGCTGCTGCTGACCACGCGCGACAACGCCGTGCACGTGACCGTGCTGCCGGCGGGCGCCGCGCCGCGCGCGCCTGAGCCGGCGGCCGTCCCGCAAGACGCGGGTGCAGCGCCCGCCACACACGACGCCCGCGACGGAGCGCCCGCGCCATGACCGATTTCTTCGTCCGCCACCGCCGCCTGCTGTTGCTGGCGCTGCTGCTCGGCGTGTTCGCCGCCGCCTCGGCGATGGCTGCAGCGCCGCCGCAGGCGCCGAGCGTACCCGACCCGTTCGCCCAACAAGGCGCCGTGCTCGGCGCGCTCAAGGGCGGCACCAGCGAGAGCGTGCGCATCGCCACCGTGCTGACGATCCTCAGCATCGTGCCGGCGCTGGTGATCTCGATGACCGCGTTCATCCGCATCATCATCGTGCTGTCGATGATCCGCCACGCCTTCGGCATGCCCGAGACGCCGCCGACGCCGGTGCTGATCAGCCTCGGCCTGTTGCTGACCGTGTTCACCATGTTGCCGACGCTGGAGAAGGTCAACACGCAGGCCTATCAGCCTTTCATGAGCGGGCAGATGACCCTCGACGTGGCGCTGGAGAAAGGCAGCGCGCCGGTCAAGGACTTCATGCTGCGGCAGGTGCGCGAGGACGAGCTCAAGCTGATGTACGAAATCTCCGGCAAGCCGCTGCCGGACGAACCCGCGCAGGTCGGCCTGTTGCAGCTGACCTCGGCCTTCATCCTCAACGAGCTGCGCGTGGCCTTCCAGATCGGCTTCGTGATCCTGCTGCCGTTCCTGTTGATCGACCTGGTGGTGTCGAGCGTGCTGCTGTCGCTGGGCATGCTGATGGTTCCGCCGGCGACGATCTCGCTGCCGCTGAAGGTGCTGATGTTCGTACTGGTCGACGGCTGGAGCCTGATCCTGCAAGGCGTGGTGCTCAGCTTCAAATGACCTGGCCGACCGCCCTCGCCCTCCACGACGACGACCCCGCCGCGCCCGCCGCGGAAGCGTCGCTGTGGGCGGCGTTGCGGCGCGACGGCTCGACCGCGGCGCGCGAAGCGCTGTTCCTGCGTTATCTGCCGTACGCGCAAGCGCTGGCCGCGCGCATCTACGGCGGCCGCCACAGCCGCGAGGTGGAACTGCGCGACTATCAGCAACTGGCCTGCATCGGCCTGCTCGATGCGCTGGACCGCTACGACCCGCAGCATGGCGCGAGCTTCAAGACCTTCTGCACGCCGCGCATCACCGGCAGCGTGCTCGACGGCCTGCGCGCGCTGAGCGAGGCGCAGGAGCAGATCACGCTCAAGCGCCGCCTGCAGCGCGACCGCTTGAGTTCGCTCAAGGACGGCGGTGCCCGCGACGGCAAGCCGGCCGCGCGCAAGCTCGAAGCGCTGTCGGAACTGGCGGTCGGGCTAGCCATCGGCCATATGCTCGAAGGCACCGGCATGTACGCCGACGAGCTCAGCGCCAATCATCACGACGGTTATGCTGCGGTCGCGTGGCAACAGACCTGCCGCAGCCTGCGCCAGGCGGTGGACCGACTGCCGACCGATATGGCCAAGGTCATCGGTTACCACTATTTCCATTCGCTGCCGTTCGAACAGATCGCCGGCATCCTCGGCCTGAGCAAGGGCCGCATCTCGCAGATCCATCGCGCCGGGCTGCGCCTGCTGCGCGAGAAGATCCAACCCCATTCCTGATCCGGACCACGACATGAGAGACGACCGCTACCCCATCGCCTGCGACGACGACCGCATCGACGCGATCAAGGCCGCGATGAACCGCTCCGACGACGAAGCGCTGGCCCTGCTCGACGCCGCCGTCGCCGAATTTCCGGCCGATGCGCGTCTGGCCCTGCTGCGCGGCTCGGTCTACGCCAGTCTCAACGCCTATCCGCAGGCCTTCGCCGACCTGAGCCAAGCCGTGGTGATGGCGCCGGAACTGCACGCGGCGCGCTTCATGCTCGGCTACCTCGAGCTGTGCCACCGCGGCGCGGCGCAGGCGATCGCGGTGTGGCATCCGCTGACCCGGCTCGGCGAGAACGAAGCGCTCGGCGATTTCGCCCGCGGCCTGACCGCGCTGGTGACCGGCGAACCGGAGCAGGCGCGCGCCTACCTGCAGCGCGGGTTGGAGGCCAATCGCGATCATCCCGAGCTGTCGCCGTTCGTGCAGTCGCTGATCGAGAAGTCGCACGAGATCGTCGCCGATGCCGCGCTGTCGCCGGTGCCCGGATTCGCCGCGCCGCCGGTGGCCGATGCGGCGGCGGACGAGCAGGACGACGACAACGCCGGCACGGGCAGTCATCTGCTGCTCGGCGGCTACCTCGACCGTCGCGATCACTGATGCGTCCGCACCGTCTCCTGTCGTCGCCGCGCACCGCGGCGTTGCTGCTGGCTTCGGCGTTTTCGCTGGCGGCCGCGCCGGCCGCGGCCGACTGCATCGACGACGCCGCACGCTACCAGGGCGTGCATCCGCACGTGCTGCGCGCGATCGCGTTCCACGAATCGCGGATGAAGCCCGAGACTGTCAACCACAACAAGAACAGCACCCGCGATATCGGGCTGATGGGCATCAACACCGTGCATGGCGGCGAGTTGTCGCGTTACGGCATCGGCCAGGACCGGTTGTTCGATCCTTGCGTCAACGCGTATGTCGGCGCGTGGCTGTTGCGGCGCAAGGTCGACAAGTACGGCGCCACCTGGAAAGCGGTGGCGGCGTATCACTCGGAGACGCCGGAGATCGGTGAGGCGTATATGCGCCGGATTCAGGACGTGATGCGGCGTTGGGGGTTGTTGCCGGCGTTGGCGGCGGCGAAGCCGGCGATAGCGAACGCCGCGTCGAGCGCAGCCGCGGGCGTGGCGCAGAACGGTGGCGGCGAGCTCGACGCGTTGGCGACGATTCGCTGAAGGGATCGCGTCGACGGCGATCCGCCGACCTGTTCAATTCGATGACGATCTGCCGACGCACCTGCGCGGATTTCGATCGGCCCGCACATTCACCCTGATATCGGCCGACGCGCGTCGTCTGCGCCTCGCTGGACCGTTCGCGCACACTGCGCGCTCAGGCTTCCTCGACGCAGGCCTTGCACAGCGCCCAGGCTTCCGCATCTTCGGCCAGCACCGACACGACCACGGCAATGGTCTGGTGGAACTCGGCCGAATTGGCCAGCTCGTCGCCGAACTCCTCGGCCAGCAAGCCTTCGACTAGGCGCCCGACCAGCACCTTCTCGTCGCCGACCCCGGCCGCCTTGAGCGCCTGCACGGCCTGCAACGGCGACTGCCGCCCAGCCTCGCGCGCCGGCGCGCCTTGCTCGCGCGGCTGCCGCGCGGCGGCCACCCCGCCTTGTTTGCGCAAATGCACGCGCAGTTGCGCGATCAGGCGGTCGAGGCGGGAAATGTCGGTCATCGCGGGAATCGGAATCCAAAGACGGCGGGAGGAAGCGGCGGGAAACCGCAGCCGTACACTGCAACGGCCGGATCGCAGCGCCTGCGGCGCTAGCGCCGTGGCGTACGCGCATTATGCTGCATGGCTTGGTGCAAAAACCGTTGCTGGCGCGTGTCTGGCCCAGCGCTGCGGGGATAAATGGCCCTGTCTGCGGGCCGCCGGAGCGGGCACCGTTGAGGCCCGTCCGAGCGAGCTGCCCGCATGTCCACGTCCGCGTCCCCTTCGCGCCGCCGTCTCCTCGCAGACGCGCTCGCCGGCGCCGCCGCGCTGAGCCTAGCGCCGTTGGCGGGCGCCGCCGCTCGCTCCGCAACCGCGACGCTGCCCGGCACCGACATCGCCCTGCCCACCGGCGACGTCCACGACTTCGACTTCTTCGTCGGCGACTGGACCTTCCGCAACCGCCGGCTCAAGCAGCGCTGGATCGGCAGCCAGGACTGGGACGAGTTCCCCGCATCGCTGCGGTGCGAGAGCCGCATGGGCGGCATCGTCAATCTCGACGAAGGAGTGTTCCCGACCAAAGGTTGGCAGGGCATGACCGTGCGCGTGTTCAACCTGCAGGAAAAGCGCTGGTACCTGTACTGGATCAACAGCAGCACCGGGCAACTGTTCCCGCCCGTGGCCGGCGGCTTCGACGGTGACCGCGGCGAGTTCTACGGTGACGATACCGACGATGGGCGGCCTATCAAGGTGCGCTTTCGTTGGACCCGCGTCGATGCGGATCATGCGCGCTGGGAGCAGGCGTTTTCGCTGGATGGGAAGGCGTGGGAGACGAACTGGACGATGGAGCACACACGGGTTGGAGCGTGATCCTGCGACGGTAGACGGGCGCAGGCCACGGCAACCGGGCTGACCGCGCCTCCCCAAGCCGTCATCCCCGCGAACGCGGGGATCCAGAGCCTCAAGCGCCATGCCACGATTTCACGTCAGTAAGTCCAGGCGGCGCCGGCCCACCACGTGACATCCCTCATGCCCCGCCCTCACGCGAACGGGCTACCCTACCGGCATGGCCAAACACGCCGGTTCCGTATTCAGCGTCGACGTCACCGGCCTGGACCGCGACGCCGGCCAACCCGCCTACGCCCGCATCAGCGAGCGTATCCGCACCGCGATCCTCAGCGGAGCGCTGGTGCCGAATGCGCGCCTGCCGTCGGGCCGCACGCTAGCCCGCGACCTTGGCGTGTCCCGCAACACTGTCGACTGGGCGTTGGATCAACTCGTCGCTGATGGGTACATCGTGCGCCGCCGTGGCGCCGGCAGCTTCGTCGCCGCGCAATTGCCCGAGCGCGATTCGGCGCCGCTGCGGCCCGAGCGCAGCCTTATCATCGTTGCCGACACCGCTCCACGTCGCATCTCGCGACGGGCCGAGGCGTTGCGCGCTTATCCCGGCCACTACGAGCCGGCCAGTTCTGTACCGTTTACACCATCGTTGCCGCCGATGGGTTTGTTTCCCCGCGATGTCTGGAATCGGTTGTTGCAACGCGAAGCTGCGAAGCCTGGCGACGACTACTGGCATTACGGCGCAAGCAACGGCTTGCCCGCCTTGCGTCGCGCCATCGCCGCGCACGCGTCGGCAATGCGTGCGGTGCGGTGTTCGCCCGAGCAGGTGATCGTGGTGACCAGCACGCAGCAAGCGGTCGAATTGGCGGCGAAATCGCTGGCCGATTCGGGCGATCGCGCGTGGTGCGAATTGCCGGGTTACCCGCCGGTGCGGCATGGCTTACGCAATGCGGGCTTGGAGGTCGTTGATGTACCGGTGGATGACGATGGCCTGGACGTCGCAGCGGGGCTAGCCGCTGCGCCGGATGCGCGTTTAGCCTATGTGACACCCGCGCATCAGTATCCTTTGGGGGTCGAACTCTCGCTGGCACGTCGCCACGCTCTTCTCGACTGGGCGCATGAACGCGATGCTTATGTGCTCGAGGATGATTACGATGGCGACTATCGCTACGAGGGCCGGCCCATCGCGTCGCTGCAAGGAATGGACGAGCGTGGGCGGGTGATCTACATCGGCAGCTTCAACAAGATTCTGTTTCCATCGTTGCGTATCGCTTATGCGATCGTGCCCGAGCCGCTGGTGGATGCAATCGTTGGCGCAAAGCATATCGCGGACGGGCATACGGCGCTGCTAATGCAGGGAGTGCTGGCGGCTTTCATTGATGAAGGCCACCTGGGACACCATCTGCGCAAGACCCGATCAATCTACGACCAACGAAGACAAGCGTTCCTGGAAGAAGCGAAAATGCTGGAGCACTGGCTGAACTTCAGACGCGCCATTTCCGGAATGCATATAACCGCCCGCTTTAACGAAGCGGCCATAAGAGTAGAAGACCGCATTGTTGCCGAGATTTGCTTCGACGAAGGACTGATAGTGCATCCGCTATCAAGATACGGAGAGGCTTCGAACCCTGGAGGCCTGGTATTCGGCTTCGCGGGAAGCGACCGAGAGCAAATTCACGATAAGCTGAAAATCGTGAAGGCGGCGCTGTCGAAACTCGACAAGCGCCCGCGCGGACGATGATAAGACCCCAAACAGCCGTCGAGAGGATACGACTCGTCTGCGTAGAAGCCCTCACAAAGAACTCGATGAGCGCTTCGGCAAAATGATCTTCGTGGCCGCTATCGCTCCAGGCGAGAGGAAAACCTCTCGATGAATTTTTGAGCGACCTCACTCATGTCCCGAAGCCCTTCGCTCGACACCGAGTACCAAACCCCCTTTTCCTCATAGCTTTTTATGAACGCGCCGATCTGAGTCCTTATCTCCAGCGGCAATTCATCGAAATCCGCGAGACTTCCTCCTTCGGACAGGTACTCAAGAGCGATTGCAGCCACGGTAGAAGGCGGAATAACACCATCCCCCATCAAGGCGAGATACTTGTCGAGCAATGGAATAGCCATCACAACCCTCTCTTCTTCATAGCCTTGACAAGGTCATCGCCGAACGCCACCGCACGCGTATGCGCATTTTCCCCACCCGACGACGGAGAGACCAGAGCGTTGTAGTCCTTAACGCGCATCATACCGCCGGAGCGCTGGAACTCGGCCTCCAGCTCCCATATTTCCGATGTCTCATGACCGAAGATGGCGACAATCGCCCTATCGCTGTTGAGAACTGATTTCCGGAAAAAAACTGGCAATCTCCCGTCGCTGTCCAGAAGAGAAATTTTTCCAGGACGACTTTTCCAGCTCACGATCTCATTCAAAGCCACATTGTCTAACCGGCCATAGGTCGCGTCTGAATTCGGCATTCCAACGCCCCTGGAACCTCCGGTCCCGAAGTACACGTCATCTTCCAGCGGGATCAGCCTGACGTAGTCGGGCACATCGACACCGTTGTCTTCCGCTATTTTCAAAGCCTGCTCCAAGGATCTGGGGCCATCGGCGTTCGGTATCCAATCGGCCATAGTCTGATGGGCGCTTGCGTTCCCGTAAACGTTGTGCAGCGCCCAATCCTCGCGTGCCTTGAAACCTCTGAAGCGCAGGGCATCCTCCGCCTCATAAACCAACCCCGCCTTTCGCGCCAGCCCCCCGCCGTACTCGAGCGCCTTAGCTGTTGCTGCCTCGACCCCGAGGCCCGCCAGGTAGGTGCCGGAGGCAGCGCCTACTTTGCGCCACATCTGATCGGAAGGAAGCCCAAAGAAGTCAGACGTGCTCATGACTGCTTTGTTGTACAAATCCATGGGCTTTGTACTGCCCAACCCGATAAGTCCGCTCTGAAACTCTCGCTGCGACTGCCGATCCGTAGCCAAAGCAAAAACGCTACGCGCCCCGGTGTACAGATTCGCCGTAACATCGGCCAATAGCATGGCTTCGTTCGCGCGGATGTCTCCGTAAAGGCTGTCGCCACGGAACGCATCGGTCACGTTCTTGATCGTATCCAGCAGTTCTTCGTGATCTCGCTGAGCTACCGTCAGCGCGGAGTCGACCGTGATGCGTTTTTGGGCATAACCCGCTTGCAGCCAATGGTTGTAGCTGACCAACGCTTCCGGCTGATCGACTCCCGGCGGGGTGGGCAGGAAATTCCCAATTACGTTCTGATAGGCAACCCACGCAGACGTATCGAGAGACAACTGAGCCAGCTTACGCCCACCATCTGGATTGCGATCGATCAGTACCTCTTCATAATTTCGAGGCACGTAGTAACCGTATCTTCGGTCACTCATGGAAGCACCTGGAGTCTTGGAGAAGATGTCTCCGTTGGTTCCAACGACTCCGGTCGGTGAACCGATACCGATGCCGCCCCCATTGGCGCCGCCGGAAAGAGCCGATCCCGAGCCATCGCTTGATCCGGCGGCCAGAACATCGCCGCCCGACCAAGCCCGAGCTTCACGATCCCAAAGTCGATCAAGCATGGCGCCAGCGTCCATTGCGCCTGTACCCAGCCCCTTCCAGGGCGCGCTCTGCTTCGCCATTTGGGAACTGACGGCATGGCCTATTGTCGTGGCCGCAGCATTCAAGCCGATGCTCGCCAAAACACTGCTCGACAAGTTTCCGCGAGCTGCGGCGGTGGTTACATCGGAAGCAAAGCTTGCACTGAAGTCCGCGAATCCGTTGATGGTCCGATCACCCCACTGACGCGCCGAGCCGAAGGCCTTGGCCTTGTCTCCAACCCATCGGCCGACGCTCGCGCTCACTGCTGAAATTGCAGCGCCCTTCCAATCGAACCCGTTCTGCACACCCAACGCCACGGCGACGCCCTGTGACGCCACGTTGCCAGCCACCGCGCGAGCTGCTGTCTGAGCCCACTCGCTTCGGATACCCACCCGGCTCAATGCGGATCCAAACCCGGACGTAGCCATGCCCGCGCTGATTGCGCCTCCAGCAGCGCCCAAAGCAACGCCCTTCCAATCAAATTTGTCCTGGACACCACCTGCGATCAATACTGCCTGACTAGCAATACTGCCGACTGCACCGCCGATAGCCGCAGCGCCAACCAAAGCTCCTGCTCCCAGGCCGCCGACTGCCGTACCACCCAGCACGCTCAGCCCCGCGCTCATCGTTGCGCCGATTGCACCACCTGTGCTCAGTGTGGCCGACATCGCCGCAGCGGCAGCGCCCGCAGTGTAAATCGTTACGACGACCGCCACGACGATCGCGAGCACCTGCACAAACCCACCACACCCCTTCTTAGCCGCCGGCGGCGGCGGCGGCTCCGGCGCCGTCGGGCTCGTATTCCCCATCGCCGAGCCCGCGTCGTACGGCTTGAACGTGCTCGCGTTGTTGTGGATGTTGGTGACCTTGTTCGGCACCGTCAGCACGGTGTTCGGAATCAAGGGCTGGTTCGGCGCCAAGCCGTTCGCGTCGGCTAGCAGGTACCACATCGCTGCGTCGCCCCACAGCGCGGCGGCGATGCCTTGCAGGGTGTCGCCGGACTTGACGATGTAGCTGCCCGGCGCGGCGGTCGGGTACAGGCTGTTGATCGGCTGGTAGTTCTCGTCGAAGTTGGCGCCGGCCACGGGGGTGAAGCGCTTGTGGCGGTCGTCGTTCTTGGCGCCGGCCTGGGCTTCGTTCTGCGCCAGTTCCTTGGCGTAGTCGATGCGGTCGATGCCGTCGTTGCCGACGTTGCCGATCTGCCGGTCGTCGAAGAAGTAGTAGCTGTGGTGGCGGTTCTGCTGGGCGTTGACGACGTTGCCGTTGGCGTCGACTTCGCCGCCGATCAGTTCGTCGCGCTGCAGGATCCGGCCTTCGCCGTCGACCTGGTAGGCGAAGCCGCGGTTGCCGGCCTGGTCGTAGGCCAGCTTGATCCGGCCCTGGCTGTCGTAGACGTAGCGCGAGAAGCCCGGCGCCCAGTTCTTCACGTCCTGGTTGGACGCCTGGACCATGATCTGGCTTTGCTTGGCGCTGTCGAACCACTCGTAGGTGTAGCTGGTTTTGACCGTGGTTTCTTCGCCGTAGGTCTCGGTGAAATCGACCGTGCCGTCGGCCAGGCGATAGGTCTCCGTGCCCTTGTTGGCCAGATTGTCGTGCTCCAGCATCAACAGGCTGTCGTTGTCCCAGGTGCGCGACGAGCTGTTCTTGAGCGTGCCGTTGGCGTCGTACTCGTAGTAGTCGCCGACGCGGCCGGCCAGGTCGTTGACGCGGCGGGCGCGCAGCACGCCGTCGATGACGGTGTCGGTGAGATAGCCGCGCGCGTCGTAGTCGTAGCGCTCGGTGTGGCCGTCGCGGCCGTACTTGGCCATGCGCCGCTGGTTGGCCTGGTCGTAGGCCAGCAGCACGCCGTCTTCGTTGCCTTCGTACACCCACACGCTGTTGTCGCTGGCGCTGGAGCCACGGGTCTGTCCGTTGCCGCTGAGCTTGCCCATGGTCACGGTGAAGCGGTTCATGCTGTCGTACTGGTACCAGTACTCCTGGACGCGGCTGGCGCCGTTGAGACCGTCCTTGTACAGCGAGTGCATGCGGATGCGGTTGCCCTGCGCGTCGAACTCGTAGGTGATTTCGTAGCGCGGGTCGTCGACCTTGATCAGGCGGTTCAGCGCGTCGTAGGTGGCCTTGGACTGCTGGAACGCCCAGTTGCCGTCCTTGCCGGTGAAGCCCTCGAAGGTGCGGTTGCCGTTCTCGTCGTATTCGTAATAGGCCTTGATACCGCTGCCGGCATCGTTCATGCGCTTGATCAGGCCGTTGGCGTAGTACTCGTACACCGTGGTGCCCGAACTGCTCAGCAGGCCGGCGTGGTTGTACTCGTAGGTGAACCAGCGATCGCCCAGATCCTTGTGCATGAACTTGCGGCCGAACGCGTCGACGTAGTCGATCAGGCTGCGGCCGTTGGCGTCGGTCATGGTGCGGATCCAGCCGGCGTGGTTGCCGGTGATCGCGTCGCTCCACACCGACGAATACGTGGTGGTGCGGCCGCCCGCGGTCACCACGCGGCTGACTTCGCCTTCGATGTTGAAGTCGGTGGTGGTCGCGCCGAGCAGGCTGCTGGTGTGGCGGATGCGGCGGTCGAGTTCGTCGTAGGCGTAGCTGTCGACGATCTCGCCGGTTTCGCCTTCGCCCTTGGGCCGCTGGATCGAGACCAGACGGTTGCCGCGGTCGTAACCGTAACCGGTGGTGCGGCCGAGTTCGTCGACCGACACGCGCTGGTTGCCGAACACGTCGTACTGGAAGCGCTTGAAGCCGCCGTCGGCATGCCACTCGCCGACCAGGGTCGGCTTGGCGCTGCCGTAGTTCCAGGCTTGCGTGGTCAGGTTGCCGTTGGCGTCGCGATAGGCGACGACGTTGCCGGCCAGATCGTTGACGTACTGGGTGAACGGGTTGATTTGCTCGCGGAAGCCGTTGGCGCGGGTGACCCAGACCAAGGGATCGGTCTTGCGGGTCAGCTTGCCCAAGGTGTTGTAGCTCAGCGCGGTGGCGTTGCCGCGGCCGTCGATCTCGCGTGCGATCTCGCCGAAGGCGTTGTATTCCTGGCGGCGGTGGATGGTCAGCGACGACGGCTCGAAGTTCTTGATCTCCCAGCTGGCTTCGGTGGCCGGGCGGTCGTTGTCGGGCCAGAAGTAGCCGCTGTTGCGCACCAGGCTTTGGCTGCCGGCCGGGTTCTGCGCTTCGGCCAAGGTACGGAACACGTCGTAGAAGTATTCGTACGTCGCTTCCTTGTTGAGGCCCAGGCTGTCCCAACGGAACTTGCCGTCGGCGCCGCGCAGGATCACGACTTCCTGGAACGGCGTGTTGACGTTGCCCTCGGGGCGATAGTGCAGCACCAGCACCTGGCCTTCGGGCTGCTTGGGATCGAGGTTGAGCGTGTAGAGGTGGCGATCGACCTGGATCACCGCCTTGGGTTCGCGCTGCGGACCGACTTCGATGCTGCCCACGGCGTTGTAGCTGCTCGGCGGCACCACCCGATTGTCGGTGAAGGTCAGCTTCATGCCGTAGCGGCGCACGCCGTCGCCGGCGGCGGCGAGGATCTCTGGCGGGATCGGCCAGTTCAGCGCGCCGTTGGCGATCGACAGGCCTGCGGCGGTCCAGGCGACGCTGCCGTCTTCGTTCAACAGGGTCAGATCGACCGCGGACGCGTTCGGCGGCAGGTTGCTCAGGCGCACGACGTCGGCGTCGTGGGCGAAGTCCAGGGCGACGCGCGGATTGGCGCCGACGCTGACTTCGCCCTTGATGCTGTCGAGCAGCGTGTCGTTGTCGCCGAGCAGCTTGAGCACGACTTCGTAGTCGCCGTTCAAGCCAGTGGTGTCCCAGCGCACGCTGCCCGGCGTGGCCATCGGCGGCAGGCCGGGGAGCCCGTTCGTGCCGCCCCACGCATCCTGGCTGCCCTTGCGGCGATACTCGACCACCACCTTCTTCGGCACCTGGCTGCGGTAGGTGAGCAAGTTGCTCATGTCCAGACCGTTGCTGGTCCAGACGAAGGTGCCCAGGCTGTTGGTCTGGAAGGTGTTGTCCAAGGTGTCGGGCGCGCGGGCGATGGATTGGGTCGACCCGACGACAAGGTCGTACTTCTCCCGGCGCATCAGCGCGCCGTCGGTTCGGGTGGCGACGTAAATCATGTCGTACGGCCCGTCGGCGAGGCCGGCCACATCCACCGTCGCCTTGCCCTGGCCGAAGTCGCGCTGCAGCGGCAACAGTTGGTACGGGCCGCTGGAGCCCTTGGGCCGCACATACACCTGCGGCGACACGTCCGAACGATAGGCGTCGCCCGGCATCTGGATCACGTGACCGGAGAATTCCGGGGGCAGTTCGCCGGTGGTCGCGGTGGCCAGCGAACCGGACATCAGATCGACTCGGCCGTTGTGATCCCAACTACGGTCCCACTTGATCTCGGCGCCCTTGCCGTCGGGGCCGACGTTGCTGGCGCTGCCCACAAGAATCTCGCGTCCGCCGCCGCTGCCGCGCGGAGTGACGTAGACCTTGACGGTGAAATACAGCGTAGCCCTGCGTTCCTCAGTCGCCACATTGCGCAGGAAAATCGGCACCTGCATATCCGCCGCGACGCTGTTCTGGTCGCCGACGAACTGGCCGAGCAAGGAATAGACAGGCAACGGCTTGTCCATGTCCTCCCAGCGTCCCGAATGGGGACCGGCCTGCTGCCCTTCCAAAACCACCCGCACCTGGTACTCGCTGCCGAACGCGCTGCGGTAGTCGGGAATGTTCAACCGGTAGGTCATCGCGGTCGGCGGAGTGCTGTCGCCGCCGCCTCGCCAGTCGAACGGCACCGCGTTGCCGGACAGGCTCGGTACGGTATTCGCGTTCGTCGGCGCGATGGTCGGCACGCCGTCCTCCGGGCGCGATACCTGATCGCGAGCCTTTTGGCCCAGTCGTCCGCCTACCGACGACTGGATCGCGCCCGGCACGATCGGACGCACCGTCACGGTCTTCAAGCCAAGGCGCTCGCCTTCGGCCGACATCGACGCCTGGATCACGTCGATGGCCTGGTTGCGCCCGTCGTACAACGTCAGCGTCAGCGACAACTTCTCCGCATCCGCGTCCGACGGCTCCAGCACGCGCGCGAGCGTCCATTTCGACAAGTCTTCGGCGCGCGACTCGATCCGCACCGCCGCGTTGCCCGCGCCGTCGTAGACGTGGACGCGGGTGATGCCGCCGTCCATGTTGGTGCGCAACACCCGGCCGGCGTAGTCGTACTCGGCGAACTCCTGCCAACCGGTCGGGCCGGTGCCGCGCCCGGTCACATCGCCGAACAAGTTGTAGTCGGTGCGCCGCTCGACGCTGCGGCTGCCGTCGCCGCCAACGGTAACGCGGCTGACCTCGCGGTTGTTTTGATCGTAAGCGACCTGGATGGTTTCGGTGCGCTGGCCGCCGGCGGAATCGGTCCGCAGGTAGCTCATCGCGGTCATGTTGCCGGACGCGTCGTAGCCGAAACGGGTGGTGAAGTTGAGCGCGTTGGTCTTCGACAACAATCGGCCGCCGGCGCCGTAGACGTAGCTGTCGACCTGATCCTGGTCGCTGCCGACGCCGCGGCGGGTCTCCTTCACCACCTGGTTGAGGCCGTTGTAGCTGTACTCGGTGCGCGCGGTGACGCTGCGGCCGGAATAGTCGACGAAGCCCGGCAGGATGATCGCGGTGTTGCGGCCGGCCTTGTCGTATTCCCAGCCGAACACGCTGCCGTTGGCGTCGGTGCGGCGCAGCAGATTGCCGGCGGCGTCGTAGGCGTAGGCGGTGGTCGCGGTGGCGAAGCCTTCGCTCAGGCGGCCGGTGGCCGCATCGACGCTGCCGTAGGCCACGCTGAGGCGCGACTCGGTCAGGCGCCGGCCCATCTTGTCGTAGCTGTAGAGGGTGACGCGGTCGTCCGCACTGGTCGGCCAGCTGGAGATCAGTTGCTCGGCTTCGTCGTTCGCCGAAGCCGCCAGCAGGGTCTGTGCGGGCGGCTGCTGGCGCTTGGCGTAGCGGGTTTCCTTGAGGACATTGCCTTCGGCATCGCGCTCCCACGCGACCGCGTAGCCTTCGCCATCGATTTCCAGGCGCTTTTGCCCCAACGCGTCGTAGAACGTACGCACTACATTGCCGGCGCCGTCGACGTGCGCGATCGCGCGGCCGTTGGCGTCGTAGGACCAGGTCTCGACGATGTCGCGCGCGTCGATCTTGTAGCTGCGCTCCGGGTTTCCGTTCTGATCGACGCCGTTTTCGAGAATGCCGTGCGCTACGCCCTTCGTGCGCGACTCGATGCGGCGGCCGTTGGCGTCGTAGGCGAAGCGGGTCTCGCGCACTTCGTCGGGCTTGCCGGTGGCCGGATTCAGCGGATCGGCCGGCAGCGTCCAGCCCGCGGGCAGGGCCACCGCACGAACGAAAGCGAGGGTACGAACGAGATTTCCGGCGGCATCGTACTCATTTCGGGTCAGCAGGCCGTTGGGACCGACCTGGCCGGACAAACGATTGGCCGCGTCGTAGTAATAAACGGTTCGGGCGCCGTTGACGGCGATCTTTTCGATCAGGTTTCCGCGCGCGTCGAACGAACTCTTTTCGACCGCATTGACGGTGGCCTGGCCCGTCGCCACGGTCTCGGTGGCGGACGTGCGGCGGTTCAGCGCGTCGTAGGCGAAAACGGTGATCCGCTCCTCGGCCGACTGCACCGCTTCGACCCGTCGGACCAGGTTGCCTCTTGCGTCGTAACGGCTATCGATCCGCAGGGGCCTTGCGGCCCCGTTGAAACGATCGACCACGGAGACGTCCAGATAGGTCTCCGACGTCACCCGACCGAGCTTGTCGCGGAAGTACGCGGTCTTGGCCCCCAGCTTGTTGGTGAACAAGCTCATGTAGCCGAACTGATCGTACCCGTACAACTCACCCTTGCCTTCGGCGTCGGTGGTTCCGATCAACGCACCGGCGGCGTTGTAGGTCATGCGGGTTTCCGAAACCGCCCCGGCCGGGATAGACGGCAAGGCGTTCGGCGAAACCTGGCCGGACACGCGATTCGCATAGCGGCGCACCACCGTCGCGTTGCCGCGATAGTCGTACTCGGTGACGGTCAGGTATCCCTCGGGATCGACCTGATGGGTAACGTTGCCTTTGGCATCGAAGTAGAAACGGCCGACATTCCCGCCCGCATCCCTGACTTCCACCGCATTGCCGAAACCGTCGTACGTGCGCGTGACGACGCCACCCAGCGCATCTATCGACTGCGACAAGCGCCCGGACGCGTCATAGACCGACCGACTGGTGTACAGCGCGAGCAGCGCCTCCTTCTGGGCGGCGCTCAGACTCGCGACGACCAGCGCCGCGCCGGTCTCGTTCCTGTAGCCGAGCGACCAGCGCAGTTCCAGGGCCCAGGGCGAATCCAGCTCGACAAGCTCCACGCCGCGCGGATCGACGGTCGAAACCAATTGGCCGAACGCGTCGTAGGCGTAGCGCGTATGCGAGGCCTGCGGCGTATCCGCGGCTCGCGTTTCCTCCGTCATCCGCCCGACCGCATCGTAGCGCCGGCGCACGGCAACCTGATCCGGCGTGCCCCATGCCTGGAATTCCGCGACCACCTGCCCCAGCGAATCGTATTCGTAGCGGGTCACCCCGCCCAGCGCGTCGATCTTGTCGCGCACCCGCCCGGCGGCGTCGTAACGGTACGAGGTCGACGCACCCGCGCCGCCCGCGGCCTTGGCCGCGACCGACGCTGCGGTGTCCGCATCGGTGATGGTGTCGGTCGCGCCGTAGTAGGCCGGCCATTGCTTGTCGTACTGGACGGTTCGCTCGAGATTGCCCCGAGCGTCGTACCGCGTCTCGACAAGATAGCCCTCCGCGTTGAAAGCGAACACCTCGCGCCCGGCGGTATCGTAGAACCACAAAGTCGCCGGGTTGACGAAGGGCGCATCGCCGCCGGAGGTCCTCGCCGCCCAGGCCCGCATTCCGGCATCGGTGTACTCGGCGGGCTTGGTGTACGGGTACTCGGTGCCTTCCTGATATTGCGCGCGCCGGGTCCGATGCCCCGCCGCGTCGTAAACAGTCCGCGTCACGTAACCCCGGGCGTCGATCTCCCAGGTCAGGCGATTGGCGGCATCGTAGATCCAGCGGTCGCGCGAAATCGGCGGAGAAGCGGTGTTCTCGTTGCGATCGGCCCAGACGAGCAGATCGCTCAGGCCGGTCGCCGCGTTGGCCGGATACGGCCACATGTAGCGGACGCGCCCGATCAGATTGCCGTTGGCATCGTAGTTGTTGCGGGTGAGATAGCGGCCCGGGTCGAGCTGGAACACGGCACGCCCGGCCGCGTCGTACACGAACAGCGAGCTGCGGTCGCCGAGGTGGGCTGCGCTGCCTTGCGCCGCCAGCGCCGCGCTCACGGCTGCGACCGTAGCAGCCACCGTCGAAGCGATCGGCGTCGCATAGGCGATGGAGCGGACGACATTTCCGGTGTTGTCGTAAATCGACTCGACCACCGAGCCGCTGGCGTCGACCACATAACGCAGGCGGTTGTCGCGGTCGTAGGCGTAGCGTATGGTCCGGTCGTTGTTCGTATCGGCCCGAACGAGAGCATTGATGTCGCTGAACTTCAGCTCCAGCGCCAGCCCCGTCGTCGCGGCGGGATTTGCGTAGGCCGTCCGCGAAAGCAGGCGGCCGTCCTGATCGTAAACCTGCCGGGTAATTCCACCGGCCGCATCGACCGTACTGGTCAAGCGATGCGCTGTGTCGTAGACGAAGCGGGTAATAGCGCCGCTTGGATCGGTCTTCGCGACCAGATCGTTGAGCTTGTTGTAGGTGAAGACCGTCTTCAACGCCAAGCCGTCGGGATCGACGGTTTCGCTGATCTTCCGACCTAGCTTGTCGTAGCTATAGGCGGTGACCTTGGCGGCGGCGGTGCCGTCGCCCGCAACCACTTTCACCAGTTGCCCAATCGCGTCGTATTCGTACCGGGTAGCCAGATTGAGCCGCCCGTCGCCGGCATCGACGACCACCAGAGTGCGTTGGCCCTTGAGGTCGTAGCGGAACTCGGTGGCCACCCCGTTGGGGTCGACGGAACGAACCATCAGGCCTTTGGGGTCGTACTCGAAACGTTCGACGATGGCGAGCCCGTCGGGATCGACAGTGCGGCTCAAGGTCCGGCCTGCGCCGTCGTATTCGTAGACGGTCCGCACGCCGCGCGCATCGCGCGTTTCGATGACCTGACCGGCGCGATCGTAGGCCACTCGGCTTTCGCCGGCCGGCGAGGTGGTCCGGATCAGGCGCCCGTCCAGATCGTACTCGTAAACGGTCTTGTTGCCGCGGCCGTCGGTGAGCTCGACGACCTGACCGTGCTCGTTGTAGCGGGCCAGGGTCTCGATGCCTTCCGCGGAAACGGTACGGATTTCGCGATTGAACGCGGTGTAGCTGTACAGGGTGGAGTTGCCCGCGCGATCGGTCTTCTTGATGACGTTGCCGAAGGCGTCGTAATCGCTGACTTCCGAACTCGTTCCGTTCTGGATCTGATAACCGACCACGCGGTCGTTTCTGTCGTAGCGCCAGGCGCCTTGCAGCTCGCTGTTGAGCATGATGGAGTTCAGCCGGCCGAACGCATCGACGTAGCGACCCGTTTGGCTGTTGAAACTCCAGATATCCCGCGCGTTGTTGAAGCCGATCCCTGCGAAATCGTAGTAGATCGCGTCGACGATTCTGGTAGCGTCGGATCGGACCAGCGAGGTCCAGCGGGTACTCTGTGTTTCCTGGCCGTACGCGTTGTAGAGATACTCGGTCCGCCCCCCGTTCTCATCGGTAGCCTGCTCCAGCAAGCCGACGAGGTTGTACTTGCGCGAACTCTTGCTCGCCTGAGCGTCGTCGATGGAGGCGATCACCGAACGAACAGCGTCGGTCAGTGTTCCGCCGTGCATCTGCCCCAGCGAAAGCGAAGCGATCCGCTTGGCATAGGCGATGACCTGCTCGGCCTCGCCGAAGACGTTGTAACGTTGCTCGACCGCTTCGCCCGTCGGATTGACGGTCAATACCAGTCGGCCCGAGGCATCGTAGTAGAACAACGTCGAACGTCCGAGCGCATCCACCATCGCGGTGCGCCGGCCCGCGGCGTCGTATTCGTAACGCTGGCCCCACTGGTTCCAGACCGCGTTCACCGCCGCTTGCGCAGGGTTGGCGCCCAATGCTTCGAGCGCGCGTACGCCCTCGCCGCTCAGCTGGGCGGTGAGGCGGCCCTGCAGATCGTAACGGCTCAAAGCCTTGCGATCGGCGGTTCGCGCGGCGACCATCTGTCCCAGGCTGTCGTATGCGTAACTCGACTCGATGTTGCCGCTGCTCGAGAAGTCGGTCTTCTTGAGCAGCCGGCCTTCGACGTCGTACTCGTAATCCGACCTTTGCACGAGCCCCGGGGTCTGGACCAGACTGGCCAGCGCATCCAGGGAAGCTACCGACCAGCGCATCGCACCACTGCCGCTGAAGCTCTGCGCCCCCGAAGGACGAACGCTCGGCGTTCCCGCGTTTTGTCCGTCTCCGCCGGCTTCCCACGCGACCCTGCCGGTGGCGTCGAAAGCAACACCGGCCAGGTTGGCCTGGGAAAGCTCGATCGTCCGCCCGTCGCCAGGCACCATCACCAGCGAAACACGATGATTGGCGCCGGCCAGCACCTGCGCGGTGAAGCTGTAGCTGGTATCGCTGGCCGAATCGACCGAGACCGTTTTCACCTTGACGCCGTCGACCCACACCTCGACGGTCGGCATCGGCTGGGACGCCGTACCGGTCATACGCGCCTTGAAGCTTCCGGTTACGGACACCGGCGCGTCCAGCACCCCAGGGGCAAGGCGTTCGCCCTGGATTCGGCGGGCGACGTTGCCGACGCTGTCGTACCGATAGCGGGTGATATAGCCTTCGCCGTCCACTTCGGCGGTCAAAAGCCCTCGCGCATCGTAGAAGGCGTACGCATTCTTGTCGAAGATCGTGGTTTGCGGCCTGATCTCGTCGAGCGTCCCGGCCGCGCGCTTCGCGGCCGGCACCGCGAAGTAGTATTCGATGGTCTTGGTCTTGCGCCCCATCGCGTCGTAGCGATGCTCGACCATCGCGCCGTTGGCGTTCAACGTCGCCAGCAACTGGCCATCGGCGCTGTAGAAATAGCGGTCCAACCGGTCCGCTGCCGATGGCTGGATCAGGGAATTGAGCTTTTCCAGCGTAGGCGCGATCCGGAACGCCCCTACGGAGATCTTGTTGCTGTGGGCGACGGTCGCCACGAGTCGCGAAGCGGCGTCGTAACGGTATTCCACGGCGGCGCCAGCGGAATCCAAGGTTTTGATCAGACGACCGGCCTTGTCGTAGAACCGCCATGCCGAACGGTCGTTGTTCACGTCCGCGATCGGACGTAAGCCTGAGTTGGCCAGAGTCAGCGCCGCCTGCTGACCGTTCACTGCAATCGTCTGCTTCGGCTTTCCGTTGGCATCCAGCAACGACGCCAGTCCCGTTGCGCTCACCGCGCTGGCGTAAACGGTCGTCTTCGCTACTTGATTGTTGCCGTCGTAGACATACTCCGTCAGCGCGCCAGCGGCATCGATTTCACCGACCCGCCGCCCTGCCTCGTCGTACAACACATGCGTCTTCGCCCCGAGCGCATCCTCGCTCATGCGCAACCGCCCGTCGGCGTCGTAGTGGTAGCGCACCTGCGACAGCAGCGTGCCGCCGCTGTCCGATTCGGCCAGCGCGATCAGCTCGCCGGCGTGGTTGTAGATCGAGGTGCGCACCAGCCCGTTGGCCAGCGTCGTCACCGTGCGCCGCTGCGCGTCGTCGTACTGGGTGACGGTCACCGCGTCGTTGAAGCCGGTGACCCGGATCGTCCGGCCCAGGCCGTCGTAGACGAACTGTTCGACTTCCGGCGCCGCGATCGGGCCGACGTAACGCTGCAACAGCCGGCCCTGCGCGTCGTAGACGAAGCGGGTGCGGATGACCTGGTCGTCGAGCACGCCGCTGCCGTCGGCGGCCAGCGTGGCGTAGCGGGTCACCTGGCTCAGGTTGCCGCGGAAGTCGTACTCGCTGTCGGTGCGCTCGCCGATGCGCGCGGTGGCGCCGGCCCACGCGGTCAGCGCGGCCTCGGTGAACGTGCTGCCGGCGTAGTTGCCTTCCGAGTAGCCCAGCGTCGCGATCAACTGGCCGGCGGCGTTGTAGCGCAGCTCGCTGACGCGCCCCTCGGCGCTGACCTTGAACCGCAGATGCTGCTCCGCGTCGTACACATACCGCGTCGTCGCCGTGGCCGTGTTCGGCCCCGATACCGTCTCGCTCAGCAGTTGGTTGTCGCTGCCGAAGGTGCGCTCCACCACCGTGCCGACCGCGTCTTCCTGCTTGATGAGGTTGCCGGCTGCGTCGTAGGTGTATTTGACTTCGTTGCCCAGCCCGTCGCGGATCGTCGCGACTTGCCCGGCGGCGTCGTAGGTGAAAGTCTGGGTCTGGTGCGCGCCGTTGACCATTGGGCTGCTGGTCTGCAACAGCCGGCCCTGCGCGTCGTAGCTCAGGATCGTGTCCTGGCCGAGCGGGTCGACGATGGTCGTGCGGCGGTTCGCGGTGTCGTAGCTCAGCGTGGTCGTGCGCAGCACGCCGGCGTCGCTGGTCTGGGCGATGCTGACCACGCGGTACTGGCCGTCGATCAGCTGGTAGCCGAACGCGACTTTGGCGCCGTCGGACTGGGTGATCGAGGCGATCCGGCCGCTGCTGCCGTCGTAGCCATACGTCGTGGTGAACACCTTGCCGTCGGCGACCGAATTGTCGTCCGGGCTCAGGTCCAACGTCACCGTGCCCAGCCGGCCGGCGCTGTCGTAGCCGTAACGCACCGCGGTTGAGGTCTGAGTGCCGTTGGCGGTCTGGGTGACGGTGCGCAGCTGGCTCAGGCGGCCGTTGGAGTCGTAGTCCAGGTAGGTCGTTTCGCCGTTGGCGGTGACGACCTGGCTGAGCGCGCCGGCGCCGTTGTAGACGTAGCTGACCGCATTGCCGTCGCGGTCCACGCTCTCGATCAGGCGGCCGCTGTTGGCCGCGTCGTAGCGCTCGATCAGCTGGCTGCCGCCCTGGGTCCAGGTCCAGCGCTGGTTGCCGCCGTCCCAGGCCAGGGTGTCGCGGGTGCCCGCGCCTTCGCTGGCGACGTACAACGAACGCGCCGCGTCCCAGGCGTAGGCGATGCGGCTGCCGTCCCAGTCGGTGCGATAGACGCTGCTGCCGGCCGCATTGACCGTCCCGGTCAGACCGCCGACCTGCTTGCTGACGCCCGCGCGCCAAGTCTCGCCGACCAGCTGCGCCTGGCTGTTGTAGGCCCGGTACAGCTCGGCGTCGACGCCGCGGCCCATCAGCCATTGGTCGCGGTCGCGCAGGATCAGGTTGCCGGTCGCGGCGTTGACGAACGCCTGCTCCCCGGTCTTGCCGACCCCCGCACCGCCGATCTGCCCCCGCCCGCCCAGACCCAGCGCCGAGGAGGCCTGCAGACCCAGTCCGTTCCCTGTGACGATCGCGACCATGTGCCTTTCCCGTTTCGGTTAGCCGCCAGGGGGCGGCTCTCTAACGGACTTCTCGGCACATCTGAAAAAAAGTTTAGCGGCGTTCTGAATAGCGTGAACGCTGTCGCAAATCAGCCCCGGACGAAGCCGGGCTCGGCTAGATTGCCACTTCGCCCGCGGTCGCCTGCTGCACCGTCACCCGGTCGCGTCCGCCGGCCTTGCTCGCGTACAGGGCCGCGTCGGAGCGCTCCAGCAGTTGCTCGAAGCTCTCGCCGGGCCGCAGTTCGGCCACGCCCATGCTCAGGCTCAGGTTGAGCGCGCGGCCGTGCACGCTCGGCGGGTTGGCGCCGACCGCGCGGCGCAGGTGTTCGGCCACCACCAGGCCTTGTTCCAGGCGGGTGCCGGGCAGGCCGACCAGGATTTCGTCGCCGCCGTAGCGGCCGCACAGGTCGGTCGAGCGCAGGCGCTGGCGGGTGCGTTCGGCGACGGTGCGCAAGGCCTCGTCGCCGGCGCTGTGGCCGTGTTCGTCGTTGATGCGCTTGAAGTGGTCGATGTCGAAGAACACCACGGTCAGCGGGCGGCGGTTGCGGTGGGCCTCGAGGATCGCGTCGCGCAGCGCCTGCTCGATCGCCTGCCGGTTCATCACGCTGGTCAGGCGGTCGTAGGTGGCGCGGTGCTTGGCGGTGTCGTGGTCCTCGCGCAGCTTCTGCAGCTTGGCCGCCAGGCCCAGCAACAGGCCCAGGCCGCCGAACACCAGGCCGACCGGGTAGGCGTATTCGAGCCAGGCGAACATCGGCCACCAGCGCTGGAAGCCGCCGACCAGCACCACCAGCACCGCCAGCAGCGGCGTCCACGCGCCGACCAGGAAGTAGGCCTCGCTTTGACGCTGCGCGATCGCCATCGCGCAGGCATAGACCACCGCGAAGATCACCACCAGCAGCATCACGTTGCCGAAGCTGGCGCTCAAGCTCCAGGTATGCACCAGCGAGACCAGCAACAGCGCGCCGAGGATCCAGCTGCAGACGTTGAGCACCCGCGCCACCGCCGGCTGGGTCGCGCGCAGGTCCAGATAGAACACCAGGAAGCGCACGCTGGCGATCACCGCGGCGGTGTTGAGCACGACGTTGGTGCGGCGGTTCGGCAGCACCTCGTGGAACCACGGCAGCATGCGGATCTCGCCGCCCTCCACCGCCAGGTTCACGGTCTGCACCAGCAAGGTCAGGCACAGGTAGGCGTAGCCGCGCTCGCGCAGGCCGACCCAGAAGCCGAACGCGAGCACCGCGGTCGCGCCCAAGGCGGTCAGCACCACGCTGCGCAGGGCGACGTGGCTCATGTCCTGGCGATGGACCTGGGCCAGCGGCTCGATGCGCAGGCTCGACGGAGTGAACTCGGTCGCCCAGGTGCGCAGGTAGATCACCTCGCCCTTGCGCACCCCGCCTTCCAGCGGATACACCACGAAGCGCGAGGAATGCTGGAACTCGCTGCCGCGGCCGTGCAGCGCGCGCCGCACCGGGTCGACGTCGCGGTGGCGCCAGATGTCGAAGAACTTGCGGTAGGGCTGGTCGATCACCAACTGCGGCAGCTGGTCCTCGCCGACGTCGGCGGTGGCGACCAGGCGCACCCACTGCGGCCTGCGGTCGGGATAGACGATGCGCCCGTCGGGCTGCGGCGCGAAGCGCGCGTCGAGGCGGCCCGACAGCACCTGCGCCAGCGGCGGATCGGCGCCGGGCCCCAGCCGCGACACCGCGAACGGCTGCGCGCACGCCAACGCCGCCGCGCCCAGACCCAGCAGGGCCAGCAGGGTCTGCCAGAGTAAGCGCCAGGACCGATCCATTTCCTTAGCTGGGTGTAGTGAGCCGTGGAGGATAGCCCAACGTATACGGCCGCCCGGCCGGCGCCGCGACCGCGGGCGGCGGGGCGAACGCGGAACTGCGACGCCGATTCCGAACGCGGCATCCGCAGCGCCTGTTCACCCGCGCCGCCGCGCCGCGCACGGGTTTTGTAAGCAACGGTCAAGTTGAGAACTCGGCCCGGTTTCGGCGCCGACCGCGCCGCGATGCTGGCGCCCCTCGGTCGGGCCGCAGTCGCGTCCCCGCCGCGGGCGGCCGGCATGCGGTCGCGCGGCGCTTGCCCGCGCCGCGTCCGCATGCAGGCCGCGCACCGCCCTTCCATCGCGCGCGGACGCAGGACGCCGGCAGGAGCCGCCGCGCGCGATACCGGTGCCGTCGGCGCCGTCCCCGATCCCCTCATCGAGCCGCCCGGCGCCGCGCGCGACCGGCGCGGCCGCGACCGGACCGCCGCTGGCGCGCGGCGTACCGGCATGGGACGCGGACGCCGACGCGGCGCCTTCGTCGTCCATATCCCCCTTAAGCCTTCTGGAGACGCAATGAACAAGTCCGCTTTCACCGCCGTGGCGCTGGCCGCCGCGCTGTGCGCCGCCGCCGCGCAGGCGCATTCCCCCGCCGCGCCGGCCCAGACCGCCGCCGCGCCGACCTGGAAACCGCTGACCCCGGGCACCACCTGGAACTGGCAGCTCGACGGCCGCACGGTCAATTCCGCCGTGCTCGACGCCTCGACCAATCCGAAGAAGATGCTCGACATCGACCTCGACGCGACCCCGGCCTCGACCATCGCCGCGCTCAAGGCCAAGGGCATCTACGTGGTGTGCTACACCGAAGTCGGCAGCTACAACGAAGAACGCGAAGACGCGGCCGAGTTCCGCAAGGTGCCGGGCCTGATCGGCAAGCGCATGGACGGCTTCGAGCACGAGTGGTGGATCGACGTGCGCAAGACCGACGCGCTGATGCCGATCATGACCGCGCGCCTGGACAAGGCCAGGAGCAAGGGCTGCGACGGCGTCGAACCGGACCTGGACGATTCGTTCAACCAGGGCGCCGACAAGACCGGCTTCGATCTGACCATGGAAGATTCGCTGTACTACCTGCAGCTGCTGGTCGACGCCGCGCACGCGCGCGGCATGTCGATGGGCCTGAAGAACGGTCCGGAAATGGCCAAGGACGCGGCGCTGTTCGCCGACTGGGCGCTCAACGAGGAATGCAACCAGCACAGCGAATGCGGCGGCTACAAGGAGTTCGTCAAGCGCAACAAGGCCGTGTTCCAGGTCGAGTACCGCTCCAACGGCACCCGGGTCAAGGATTTCTGCCCGGCCGACAACAAGAACAACTTCGACGGCCTGCTCAAGGACGCCAGCGAGTTGTTGCATGCCTTGCCGCGCGATGCCTGCCGCAACGGCTGATTGAGCGACCGTCGCGACGGGACACGACCCGTCGCGACCGGGCCGGCTCCCGCGGGAGCCGGCTTTTCGCCGGTTGCGCGCCAGCGCGCGCGCTCACGAGTTCCGCCACGCCGTCCCCGCCCGCGCGCGCCCTTCCGTGCGTTCGAAATCGCGCCCCAGATAGGCCTTGCAACGGAACTGGTCGATATCGTTGATGCGCAGGATGTTGCGCTTGCGGCTGACCAGGCCGCTGCGGTGCCAGGTCTGCAGTTGCGCGTTCAATTTCGGCCGGCTGGCGTTGACCATCGCCGCCAGGATGCTCTGGGTCGGCGGCAGCGCCACTTCGAAATCGCCGCCGCGCGCGTGCGGCTGGTCGTGCATCAGCGACAGCAGATAGCGCGCCAGGCGCGATTCCAGCCGGTGCAGGCACATCGTCTCCAGGCTCTCCACCGCTTGCCGCAGGCGCAGGCACAGCGAGGCGTGGGCGCGTTCGATCACCACCGGATCGTTGGTCAGGCTGGGAAAATGCCGGCGCGGCAGCAGCAGCACCCGGGTCGGGCTGTACGCCACCGCGGTGAAGGTGTGGGCGTGGGTGTCCAGCAGCGGGGTTTCGTCGACGGTCTCGCCGCCGTCGATGGTGTCGACGATCAGCTCCTGGCCGTCGGGCCCGTACAGCAGCTTGTAGATGCGGCCGTGGACGACGAAGGCGAGGAAATCGCTGGGATCGTTCTTGAAGAACAGCGCGTCGCCTTCTTCGAGGTTGGCCTCGCTGCTGTGGCGCGCGATGTGCTCCAGCAGCGTGGTGGGCAGGCCGCGCAGCAGCGCGCAGCGGTCCAGGCCCCAGCGGCGCCGGCGCACCGCGACGCCGTCGTCGGGCTTCAGCGCCATGCGCCCGGCCGCGCCGGCGGCGCGGCGGTCCGGCCGGCGCGGCCGGCGGCGATGCGGCCGCGCGGGCGGCCGGTGGCAGGATTCATAACGCCCCCTGTGGACGTCGGCATGGCGCGGCGGCGACGCGGCGCGCGGCGCGCGGCCCGGGCGTTGCGCCCTGTCCGCCGCGGCGTCCGACGCGATGCGGCGCGCAACGATGCGGCGCAGAACGATGCCGGCGCCGCGCGGCGGACCGGCATCGCATGGCGCGTGCCTTACGGGCCGTACGGATTGCTCTTGAACGACTGCAGCACGGTCAGCAGGCTGGTCAGGTTGTCGGCCACGCCGGTCTGGGCGACCTTCTCGGTCGCGCCGGCCGCGGCGGTGGTGTCCAGGCTGTAGATCTGCATCACGCCCTGGTTGGCCGCGGCCTGCGCCAGCGAGGTCTGCTGCTGCTGCGAGGCGATCGCGTTTTCGAACAGCAGCCCGGTGGAGTGGGCCGCCGACTGGTACATCGAACCCATCGCGAACGCGGGGCCCTCGGCGATGACCTTGACGTTCGACTGGGTGACGGCGTCGGTGATCTGATTGTTGACTGCGGTGGGATATGCCATGGATCTGTCCTCAGTGACGGATTGGACCAACTGCGGTTAACTCGGCTCCGCGACGCCGGCCGGACCCGCCGGCCGGCGCCGCACGGCCCGATCGCAAGGATCGGGCGCTGCGCATTACTTGAAGGCGCGCAGCACGGTCAGCAGGCTGGTGAGGTTGTCGGACACGCCGGTCTGGGCGACCTTCTCGGTCGCGCCGGCGGCGGCGGTGGTGTCGAGGCTGTAGATCTGCATCACGCCCTGGTTGGCCGCCGCCTGCGACAGCGAGTTCTGCTGCTGCTGCGCCGCCACGGCGTTTTCGAACAGGATGCCGGTGGAATGCGCCATCGACTGGTAGATCGAACCCATCGCGAAGGCCGGCGCCTCGCCGATGACCTTGACGTTGGACTGGGTGACGGCATCGGTGATTTGGTCGTTGACGGCGGTCGGGAATGCCATATCGAAGCTCCTTGGAGTTTGAAGTACGGCCGCTGCCGTACATCGCTGAGTAACGAGTCGTCAATTGTTTTGTGAAGCGGCCGGACCGTTCGCTTGCGCGGCGCTGTTGGGATTGTTGTCGCGGTCGGGGCGAACGGCGGAATCGCCGTCGCGGCCGGTTGCGCGCGACTCGTCGGCAGGCGCGGAACCGGTGGGTTGGGGCGGCAGCAGGCCGCTGGATTGGGCGGCGCCGATCACGTCCTGCAACTGGCGCGCGAGCGGTCCGATCTGACGCTGGAAACATTCGTCCACTTCCTGCCGGACCAGAACGGCCAAACGCAGCGCGATCTGTTCCATCGGCGTGGGCGCGACGGCGGCGGCGCCGGGCACCGGCTTGGCCGGCATCAGATCCTGCAGCGATTGCGCGCGTTCGACCGCGCCGAGCACCGCAGTTTCGGCCGCGCGTTCGGCGCGCGCGTTGCCGTCGACCGCGGCCTGGGCGCGGCCCAGGTTGAGCCGGATCACTTCCTCGATCTGACGGCGCCCGTTCTCGAGCGCACCGGCGGCGCCGCCGGATGGCGGCGGAGGCGGTTCGGGCGGCGGCGGCGATTGCGCGCCGATCATCGCCACGTACGCGCTGAGCATGCGCTGCTCCTCGCCGAGCAAGTCGCGACCGAGCTGGGCGCGGGCGAAGTCGCGCACGACCTGGTCGAGTTCGGCGAGCACCGATACCGGTGCGGGCGATGGCGCAGATGCGGGCGGCGATTCGGGTGCGGGCGATGGCGCGGATACGGGCGGTTGCTCGGGCGCGGGCGCGGGCGATGGCACAGACGCGGACGGCGGCTCGGACGCGGGCGATGGCGCAGACGCCAACGGCGGCTCGGACGCGGGCGATGGCGCAGACGCCAACGGCGGCTCGGGCACGGACTGCGACGCGACCGGCGGCGCGGGCGGCGGCGCTTGCGGCGCGGGCGGCGCCGGGCTTTGCGGATTCTGCGGCGGTTGCGAGGCGTACATCAGCGCGTCTCCAGCAGGCGCGCCAGCGCCGCGAACACTTTGGGATCGTGCAGGCGCCGCGCCAACAGGCGGGCGACGTCGCTGTGCGGCGTCGCCGACGCGGCGGACGCCGGCGCCGATCCGGGCGTCGGCCTGGCCGCGGATGCGGATCCGAGCGCCGGCCACGCCGCGGCGCGCCGCACTGCGCCGCGCCGGCCGGCGCCGGTCTCGCCCGGCGGGGCGAACAGACCTTCCAGTTCGTCGTGCAGCAGGCAATCGAGATTCTCGTCCATCGCGAACTCCGGTCTTACACGTGATGCGATACGCAATGAGGGCGCCGATCAGGCCGGCGGCGGGGTCGCGAGGGCGCAGGCGGCGGCCGCGCGCGCGGCACCGGCGCACGCGCGCGACGGCGGACAGGGACGGCGTGCGCGCGGCGCGCGCCTGCGGCGGCTTACGAACCGCCGCTGTTTTGCAGGACCGAGGCGTACTTGGCGATGCTCTGGTCGATGCTGTCGATCGCGAACTTGGCCGACTCGGCCTCCATCGCACCGGCGCCGGCCGCGACCGCGGCGGCCACCGCCATGAACACATCAGTGGCGAGGATGCCGAGCGCGTCCTCGGCCGCCTTCTTGGGCTGGTCGGCGACGATGTCTTCGGTCATCTGCTTCATCAGCACGCCCTGGCTGGCCAGCGCGATCTTGGTGACGCCGTCGAAATAGACCGCGGCCGACTGCGCGACCAAACCGGCGGCCTGGCTGATCAGCATGTCGGCGGTGGTGGCGATCTGCGCCGGCGCGTACGACGCGGTCTCGGCGTTGCTGAACTGCACCGCCTGCACGATCTGCTGGTTCAAGGCGCCGGTAGCCGGCGCGGCGGCGGCGTTGCGCGCGACCGCGAGGGCGCGCGCAGCGGCCAGCGGCGACTTGGGCGTGCTGTTGCCGCTACCGCTGCTGTCGCCGTTGTTGCTGCCGCTGCCGTTGCCATTGCTGCCACTGCCATTGCTGCCGGAGCCACCGCTGCCATTGCCATTGCCATTGCCGCTGCCGCCGCTGCCGCCCGCGCCTTGACCCGCGCCGGCCGCGCTGTTGCCGTCGCCGGCCGCGCCGGAACCGCTGCCCGGATCCTGACCCGAGCCGCCGCTGCCGCCCGAGCCGCTGCCGGAGCCGCTGCCCGAACCATTGCCCGAGTCGTTGCCCGAATCGCCTCCAGAGCCGCCGCCCGAGCCGTTGCCCGAACCGCTTCCAGAACCGCTCCCGCCCGAACCCGAGCCGCCACCGGCGCCGGCCGCCGCCGCCGCCGCGCCAGCCGGCGCACTGCCGGCATCGCCGTTACCGCCGGCGCCCACGCCGGCGCCCTGCGGCGACGAGCCCGGCGCGGCGCCGCGGCCCGGCCCGCCGGTGGCGTCGCGCCCGGCACCGACCGCGCTGTCCGCGGCCGCATCCGCATGCCCGGCCTGCGCCGAAGCCGCGGCGGCCGCCGCCGCCGCCGACGCGGCCGCGGCAGCCGCGCCCTGCGCCGCGCCCGTCTGCGCGTCCTGCTCGGGCGCGGCGCCCGCGTTGTTGTCGTCCAACCGCTGTTGCGTCATCGCTGTTCTCCGTAGCGTGCGTCCGTCGTCTCATCGCCCCGCAACGCCGCGCGCTACGGCTTGTCGCCCACGGCCATGATCAGTTGCACCGCCTTGGACACCACCGCGCTGGAAATCTGGTTGAGCACCTGTTGGCTGTGCACCGCGTTCTGCAGCGCCAGGCCGGTGGAGTGGCTGGACACCTGGTACAGCGAGGCGATCGCCTGCGCGGGCGCCTCGGCGACGACCTTCACGTTGGTCTGGGTGACGGCGTCGGTGATTTGCGAATTGACGGGCGTATCGGTCATGAGCCTGTCCCTGGAGTGGGTTTTCGTTGCGGGTCTAATGCGGTGGAACGCGAGCCCGAGAGGCTTGTGAACCCGGCCGCGCCGGCCGCCGCGAGGCGCCGACGCGGCGGCGGGTCATTCCCGCCCCACCGCCAGCCGCAGCCGGTTGCGCAGCAGCTCGACCCGCTTGCGCGCCAGCGGCTGGTTGATGTGCAGCTTCTCGGCTATCACTGGATACGGCAGATCCTCGATAAAGCGGTAAGCGAACAGCCGCCTTTGCTCGCGGCTCATCCGCGCGACCGCCGCGACCACCCGCTCCAGCTGCTCGTCCAGCTCCAGTTTCTGCAGCGCCGACAGGCCCTCGTGGGCGAAGCCGCCGCCCTCGCCGTCGACCTCGCGGTGGCGGTCGAACACTTCGCGGTCGCGCCCGCGCCGGCGCACGCTGTCGAGGAACACATGGCGCAGCACCACGAACAGGAAGCCGCCCGGGTCGGTGATGGTGTGCGGCGCGCGGCGCATGAACAGCAAGGCCTTGATCGCGGTGTTGCCGAGCAGTTCCTCGGCGCGGTCGCGCTGGCCGTCGGCGAAGCGGCGCGCGCGCGCTTCCAGTTCCGGCAAGTTGCTGCGCCAGGCGCCGGCGAACATTTCGTCGGCGAGTTTGAAATCCGCGCACGGCGCGGCGCCGCGCCATGCCTGCGCGCGCTCGTCCGGCGCGCAGCGGAAGCTGTTGCAGTCGGCGCGTTCGCGCCCGTCGGCATCCATCACGTTCCCCCTCCTTCGTCTGCGGTGCAGGCGAGTCTGGGCAGGGGGGGTACGGATGGCTGTTACTTGGGTGACACGCACGGCGTGCATGCGCGCAGGCAACTGCGCATCCCGTCGCGATACCAAAAAATAGCGGCTTTTCCGCGGCTTTTTTCGCCCTCGCTCGGCGCGAAGGCATGCGCTGAAGATTGCGCGCGACGTCGTTTAAAGCATGCGGGCGCTCACATTCGTCCCGCTGCGGCGTTATCGGTGCATGCGCGAGTTCAAGCCGGACGCGTCGGCGCGCCCGGCTCCAGGCCGATCGCGCGCGCGATGCCGCTCCAGCCCCAGGTCGCCAGGCAGCACGCGCCGGCCAGCGCGAGCCACGACGCGCCGCCTGCGGGCAGCAGACGCAGCGGCGCGAGCAACGCCGGCCACCACGTCGGCGCGCTGCCCAGCGCCGCGCCGACGCCGGCCGCGATCAGGCCGAACAACAGCAACTGCTGCAACCAGCGCTCGACCTGATCGCTGCCGTCGGCGGCGGCGGCGGCGCGGCGCGCGACCTGTTCGGCGAAACCGTAGGGAACCGGCTCCATCGGCGGCGCGCGCAAGGCCCGGCTCAGCAAGCGGTACTGGCCCAGGCGCGGATCGCCCTCGCTCATCGGCGCGCCGAGGCGTTCGTGCTCGCGCGCGCGCTCCTGCAAGGCCCATTCGCGGGCCACGGCCGGATCGTCGAAGCGCGGGTCGGTGTCGTGTCGATTGCGGTTCATGCGAATTCTCCCAGCCGCGCTTCCAGCCGCTGGCGCAGGCGCGCCCGGGTCCGGAACAGGTGGCTCTTGATGGTGCCCTCGGCCAGGCCGGTCATCTGCGCGATCTCGCCGATGGGCACTTCTTCCAGGTGATACAGGGTCAGCAAGGTGCGCTGCAACGGCGGCAGCGCCTCGATCTCGGCGTGCAGGCCGGCGGCGATCTCCTCGTCGGCGCAGGCCGCTTCCAGGTCGAAGCCGTCGCTGACCGACTCCAGCAGCGACGGCGCGTCTTCGTCGGCGGCCGCCTCAAGGATCGGAATGCGCTTGCGTTCCAGATGGCGCTTGGCCACCGAATAGGCGACCTGGCCGATCCACGACTTCAGCGCGCTCTCGTAGCGGTACTGGTGCAGGCACTGGTGGATGCGCAGGAAGGCTTCCTGGCACAGCTCGCGGGTGTCGTCGGGATGCCGGACCATGCGCTGGACGATATGCCAGCACAGCCCCTGGTACTCGCGCACCAGACGCTCGAACGCCCCCGGCTGGCGGGAGAGGACGGCTTCGACCAGGGCGCGGTCGTCGTTCATGGGCTGGAACCGGTCATCCCGGCGAGGATGCGGGCAAGGCGCGCGCGGTTGCAGTGGCGGGCGCACGCACCGCGCTGTGACGAGTGTCACCCCGCCGCCCCGCGCCGGCCGCCGCGGCTGCAACCGCCCGGACCCGGGCCGTATCTCTTGCCCCGAAGCCCGGCCACCGCCCCCATCCACCCGCCCACGGACCCGACCCCGTACCGCACCCGCCCGAGGAAACCGCCGCCATGCCCCAGTCCCTGGTCCCCATCACTTTGTTCGTCTGCATCGTCTTCGCGATCAAGATCGTGGTCGAAGCGCGCTTCCGCATGAAGCTGCTGCAAGCCGGCGACGCCGACGAGATGCTGCGCTCGGTGGCGCGCGACGAAGACCAGCGCCGCCGCCACGGCGCGCTGCGCTGGGGCATCGTCATGGTGCTGCTGGCCTGCGCGTTCGGCGTGATCGAAGCCGCCGGCTGGCGCGACCTCACCGCCGGCACCCTGGCCGTGCTGATCGGCGCGGTCGGCCTGGGCAACCTCAGCTACTATTTCATCGCGCGCAAGTTCGGCTGAGGCCGCCGCTAAGCGGCGCACTTCCCAAGCGGCGCTTAAACGGCGCCCCGCGCCGAGCGCCGGACTAGGACCTAAGTCGCTGGTCAGGCCGGGCCGCGCCGACGATGATCGGCGCAGTCCCGACCGGAAGCCCGCATGCGCCCGTCCGTCGTCCTGCGTTGCCTGCTCGCCAGCGCGCTGTTGTCGCTCGCGCTGCCGTCGTTCGCCGCTGCCGCTTCGGCCAAACCGGGCAAAGCCGCCGCCGCGGCGCCAGCACCCGACCGGCGCATCGCCCTCACCGTCGACGACCTGCCGTGGGTGCAGCTGCCCGCGGTGACCACCGAATCGATCATCGACGAACATCGCCGCCTGATCGCGGCGATCCGCAAGGCCGGCGTGCCGCTGACCGGCTTCGTCAACGAGGGCAAGCTCGAAGACCGGGGCGCGCTGCAGCCGGCGCGGCTGGCGATGCTGCGCGACTGGCTCGACGCCGGCGCCGAACTCGGCAACCACAGCTACAGCCATGCCGACCTGCACGCGGTCGGGCTGGCCGCGTACGAGGACGACATCCTGCGCGGCGAGCGCCAGCTGCGCCCGCTGCTGCAGGCGCGCGGGCAGACCCCGCACTGGTTCCGCCATCCCTACCTGCGCGCCGGCCGCAGCGCCGAGGACAAGGCTGCGCTGGCGCGCTTCCTCGACCAGCACGGTTACCGCATCGCCCCGGTCACGGTCGACAACTCCGACTGGATCTGGGCCGCCGCCTACCTGCGCGCCGGCGAACCGCACCCGGGCAGCCGCTACCGCGGCAAGCCGCACACCGAGGGCATCAAGACCCGCCTGCGCCGCGACTACATCAAGTACATGGGGCGCAAGCTCGACTACTACGAACGCCAGTCGCAGGCGCTGCTCGGCTACAACCTGCCGCAGATCTGGCTGATCCACGCCAACGCGCTCAACGCCGACACCTACGGCGAGCTGATCGCGATGGCGCGCAAGCGCGGCTACCGCTTCATCGGCCTGGACGAAGCCATGCGCGACCCGGCCTACCAGCGCGCCGACGCCTACACCGGCCCGGCCGGCCCGAGCTGGCTGCACCGCTGGGCGATCGGCGAGAAGAAACCGGCCAGCTTCTTCGCCGGCGAACCGGAAGTCCCGGAATGGGTCTTGAACCTCGCCCGCCTCGATTCCGAATGACGTCTGTGCTGTAGCAGCGGCGTCCCGCGGGTATTTGCTTCGGTCACAAGCCGCAAGCGCGCAACCACAACCGCCTGCGCCCGCTACAACCGATCCAACACCGTCCGCAACACCGGCACGGTCGTGACATCGTCCACGCCCTTCAACCCCGCGACCCGCTCGCGCACATCCGCCAGCTCGCCCGGCGAACCCGTTTCCACCAGCACCATCAGATCGATCTCGCCGGCCACGCTATGCGCCAACCGCACCTGCGGCAACGCCGCCAGCGCCGGCACCACGTCGTCGCAACTGAAACCCTCGGCGTAGCGCAGCAGCAGCCATGCGCGCAGCGGATCGCCGCCGCTGCCCAGGCGCACCGTGTACTGGGCGATCACGCCGGCCGCCTCCAGGCGTTGCAGGCGCTCCTGCACGGTGCTGCGCGATAGGCCGACCGCCTTGGCCAACGCCACCGTCGACAGGCGCGCGTTGTCCTGCAACAACGCGATCAGTTTGCGGTCGACCTCGTCGAGAGTTTTCATCGGTAGCCTGGCATGCCGGCGCGGCGCCGGCCGGGACCGTCATTCTGCCGGGTTGAGACCGGCCGCGGCGAGCGGCCACGATGGCGCACCCCTCCTTCTCCCGCCCGGTTCGACCATGACCGCTTCCATCGCCCTGATCCCCATCGACGTGCAACGCGGCTTCGACTACCCGCCGTGGGGCCGCCGCAACAATCCGCACATGGAAGACAACGGCCGGCGCCTGCTCGCGGCATGGCGCGAACGCGGCTGGCCGCTGCTGCACGTGCGCCACGATTCGGTCCAGGCCGGCTCGACCTTGCGCCGCGACCATCCCGGCAACGCGTTCCGCGACGGCTTCGAACCGCGTGCGGACGAAGCGGTGATCGGCAAGTCGGTCAACTCCGCCTTCATCGGTACCGACCTGGATCTGCGCTTGCGCCGGCTCGGCGTCGATACCGTAGTGGTGTTCGGCGTGAGTACCGACATGTGCGTGTCGACGACGGTGCGGATGGCGAGCAATCTCGGTTACCGCGTCATCGTCGTCGGCGACGCGTGCTTCTGCTTCGATCTCGACGACGGCGCCGGCGGGACGATCGCGGCCGAGGCGATCAGCGCCGCGCATCTGGCGACCTTGCGTGCGGAATTCGCGCAGGTGATGGATACCGCCGAGTTGCTGGCGCACATCGACGCATCATGATCGCACCCTCTCCCATAACGACGTAACTGCTCCCTCTCCCGCTTGCGGGAGAGGGCCGGGGTGAGGGCAGCGCGACTGTGTTCGTTGCTTCGTCGAATCTTGAGTTCCCTCACCCCAACCCCTCTCCCGCAAGCGGGAGGGGGGCTTGATGCAGCATCGCCGTTACACGGCGCTCGAACATCCGCACGAAAAAACCCGCTCGCAAAACGACGAACGGTCTTGCAACCGAAATTTTCCGCGCGTACAGTTCGCGCCCATCTTCTTCAATCTTTCCGACCGCCTTCTCATGCGCATCGAAACCAAAATCGCCAAGCTGGACGTGCAAGGGCATGACTGCCCTGCGACGTTCGCGTGCGCATCGGTGCGACGCGGTCGCGACGGTAGCTTGCACACCCCGTACTGATCTTCCCCTCCCAGGAAGATCGGTCGCCCCGATCTTCCGAGGAAGCAGACGCCCTCGGACTTCAACTCCGGGGGCGTTTTCGTTTCGGGCGTCGGCAAAGGATTTTCTGCAAAAAACCCCATAAAAATCGCTATTTCGCGTACACCCCCGAAGCATCCGAGACGAAGGGGATTAGCCGTCGAGGCGTAGGCCACGCTGTGCTCCGGTGCTTCGGCACGGGCGGCGCGTGCGCGAAAACAAGCACATGGGCGTTCGCGCCCGATCGTATCGCCGTCCGGAGACGGGCGACGATTGGCAGCACCCGATGAAACGCATCGCAGCGGCGCCGATTCGCAACCGGCCCGGTGCGCACGGCCCTGCCGTAGCGTATGCCGCGATGCGTCGAGGGGCTCCAACCGGGAAGGTAGCTCAGAGGTAGAGCGGCGTTGTATGCGCGGGTCGCCGGTTCGAATCCGGCCCTTCCCTCGGATATAGCTCAGAACGGTAGAGCGCAGCACAAGATGCTGTTGTCGCGGGTTCGACTCCCGCTATCCACTGTCTTGAAACGACAGTCGTTGCAACCGGAACGAAAGTTCCGACCCGGGAAACGCTCCGCGCGGCGTCCGCCTGCGCATCGCTTTCACAGGATGCGCCGACGAACGAAGCAGCGGCGACACCGCCGGCTTCATGCCCGGCGGGCGATGGAACGGCGTCGCGCGGTATCGGCCACAACGGACGTGGCGATGCCGGCGACGACGATGCCACGCCCGCCGCGCATGCGGTCCGCGATGACGGCGCCAGGGGCGTTCCCACCCTATTTCGCTTGGCTGCATTTGCGCAGCACGGCATCGAAACCGGCATCGCCGCGCTTGCGCGCTGCGCCACCGCCCGCGTCGCCGACGCGACCCACCGCGCCGCCGCGACCATCCGATTCGGTCGCAACGGCCCACACCACGGATCGGACCACCGGAACTTCAAGGAAAAAGCCATGTTCTGGATGAAGAAGGTCGTGGTCGGCGATGCCGAGCGCGCCCTGGTTTACCGCGACCGCCGCATCGAGCGCGTGCTCGGCCCGGGCGTCCACACCTTGTGGGACGTGCGCGACCGCATTCGCCTGAATCACTACGACATCGCCAACAGCGCCTACGCCGGCAACGACAGCGAAGCGCTGATCGCCGGCCTCGGCGAGCGCCTGTCCGACCATTTCGTTCTCGCCGACATCGGCAACGACGAAGTCGGTCTGGTCCTGCGCAACGGCCGCTACGCCGAAGTGCTGGCGCCGGGCCTGCGCCGCCTGTACTGGAAGGGCCTGGCGCAGATCGAGGTGCGCGCGCTGACGCTGAGCGCGGGCCTGGCGATCGAGCGCGAGGTCGCCGACGGCCTGCGCCAGATCGCCCAGCTCGACCGCGTCGCCGTGCACGGCAACGTGCCGACCGAATCGGCCGGCCTGCTGTTCGTCGACGGCACCTTCGTGCGCACCCTGGCCCCGGGCGCTTACGCGTTCTGGAACCTGCGCAAGAACGTAGTCGTGGAAACCGTGGAACTGCGCGTGCAGGCGGTCGAAGTCTCGGGCCAGGAACTGCTGACCCGCGACAAGGTCACTCTGCGCGTCAACCTCGCCGCCAGCGTGCGCGTCGTCGATCCGGTCGCCGCGCGCACCAAGGTCTCGCGCTACAACGAACAGATCTATCGCGAACTGCAGTACGGCCTGCGCAAGGCGGTCTCGTCCAAGACCCTGGACGAACTGCTCGGCGACAAGGCCTCGCTCGACGCGGACATCCTCGCCAGCGCGCGCGAAGCCTGCGCGTCGATCGGCGTGGAAGTGCTCGGCGTCGGCGTCAAGGACGTGATCCTGCCGGGCGAGATGAAGGACATCCTCAACGCGGTGGTGCAGGCGGAGAAGACCGCCCAGGCCAACACCATCCGCCGCCGCGAGGAAGCCAACGCGACCCGCAGCCTGCTCAACACCGCCAAGCTGATCGAGGACTCTCCGGTGCTGATGCGCCTGAAGGAACTCGAGGCCTTGGAAAAAATCACCGAAAAGATCGACAAGCTGACCGTCTTCGGCGGTCTGGAGGGAGTCATGAAGGAACTCGTCAGCCTGAAGGCCGACGGCTGAAACGCAGGACCGGGCGGCCTCGCGCCGCCCGGGTTCCGATAGCGCGAACGCCGCGAGCCTGCGCGAACGCCGCCTCCCGAGGCGGCGCGTGGCCGCATGCGCGAACGAATCCGCGCGCGGCCGACTATCGGATACGAAATCCTCTATGCGAAACGATATGTACAAAGTGATCGTGGAACGGCCGCGCCGCGGCGGCGGCTGGACCAAACCGGGACGCGAACCGCGCGAGCCGGACGACCGTCCCGCCCACGAAGGCATCCGCGAGCGGCTGCGCGGAGGCAGGAAATGGCTCAACGAAAACCTGCGTCCGCTGCAGCGCTGGCTGGATCGGCAGGCGGGCCGCCGTTGGGACGCGGTCTACGCGGAACTGTGCAAGCACGTGGATCGGCGCAACACCGTGCAGCAGCACATCCATGTGCATCTGCGCGATTTCGTCGAAATCGACGTGTACGAAAGCGACGGCCGGCTCTACGCCATCCGTCGCTGGCGCGGCACGGCCCCACTGGCCGACAGCTACTGCGACCTGTATGTGGACCCGCGCAACGGCTGCCTGATGCGCAACGAAGCCGCGTTCGCCGCCCGCGTGCGCCGACGCGCCGAGCACCGTCTTGCGGTGCATGCGCGGCAAGCGGGCTGGCGCGAAGGCGTGCGGGTCGTCGACGGCGAGGTGCAGCTGCATCGTCTGGACGGCATCTGGTACCGGATCGAACTCGCGCCGGTGCCGAAACCGCGGCCGTCCAAGCGCAAGGCCGGCGTCAGTTTGCCCGGGCGCGCGTTCGACGCGGTGTTGCATGCGCAGGTCGGCGAGTGCGCAAGCAAACGCTTGAACCTGTACGGCCGTTGCGGCGTGTATGCGCGCAGCAAACGGCAGTTGAATCAAGCCGAGCTGATCGCCTGTCGGCTGCGCAACGGCGACGGGCCCGACCCGTTCGACCCGCGCGCGCTCGCGGCGGCGGCGCTTGCGGCCGGCCGCAAGCGCCGCTCGCCGTGGCGCACCGGCGCACCCCATTAAGAAGGACGAAGCACCATGACTACCTCAAACTACCAACTACTCCACGCCGACGAAGGCGTGGCCCCGGTCAAGGCCTGGATCCGCGGGGTGCCGGTCGACGACAGCGCCAAGCATCAGCTGCGCAACATCGCCGCCCTGCCCCACGTCGGCCCCTGGGTCGCGGCCATGCCCGACGTGCATCTGGGCAAGGGCGCGACCGTCGGCTCGGTGGTGCCGACCCGCGGCGCGATCATCCCGGCCGCGGTCGGCGTCGACATCGGCTGCGGCATGGCCGCGGTGCGCACGACCCTGCGCGCCAGCGACCTGCCCGACAGCCTGGCCAAGCTGCGCTCGGCGATCGAGCACTGCGTCCCGGTCGGCAACGGCCGCGGCGGCGAACACCGGCGCCTGCCCGACAGCCACGCGACCCGCCTGGCCAAGTCCGGGTTGGCGACGCGGCTCGACGCGATCCACGCCAAGCACCGCCGGCTGCGCACCGACAAGCTCGACAAGCAGATCGGCACGCTCGGCGGCGGCAACCACTTCATCGAGGTCTGCCTCGACGAAGCCGGCGCGGTGTGGGTGATGCTGCATTCGGGCTCGCGCGGCACCGGCAACCTCATCGGCAGCTATTTCATCGAGCTGGCGCGGATGAAGCTGGAAAAGCGCACGCTCGGCTTCCATCTGCCGGACAAGGACCTGGCCTTCCTGCTCGAGGGCGAGCCCTTGTTCGACGACTACGTCGAAGCGGTCGGCTGGGCCCAGGACTACGCCCGCCACAACCGCGAGGCGATGATGGAACGCACGCTGCACGCGATGCGCATCCAGCTGCCGAAGTTCAAGCTCGACAAGACCGCGGTCAACTGTCACCACAACTACGTGCAGCGCGAGGACCACTTCGGCGAATCGCTGTGGGTGACGCGCAAGGGCGCGGTCAGCGCGCGCGAGGGCGAGCTCGGCATCATCCCCGGCAGCATGGGCGCGCGCAGCTACATCGTGCGCGGCAAGGGCAACGCCGACAGCTTCCACAGCTGCAGCCACGGCGCCGGCCGGGTCATGAGCCGGGCCGAGGCCCGGCGCAGCATCACCCTGAAGGACCATCGCGCCGCGACGGCGCATGTGGAATGCCGCAAGGACGCGGCGGTCATCGACGAATCGCCGGCGGCGTACAAGCCGATCGAGGCGGTGATGGCGGCGCAGTCCGATCTGGTCGAGGTGGTGCACACCTTGCGCCAGGTGGTCTGCATCAAGGGTTGAGCGCCTTCGGGCGCTGTTTCGGCGCCGTCCGCGAGGGCGGCGCTTTTTTTATAGGCGCGCGGACGGCTCAGTCGGCCAGCACCAGCCGCCAGGCGCCTTCGACATCGCCCTCGACCTGGTTCCACGCCACCTGCTCGGCGCCGCGCAGGCGTTCCCAGCCGCGCGCGAGTTCGTCGCGGATGTCGTCCCAATGGCGTTCGCCGTGGTGCAGGCGCGCTCCCAGGCCGTAGGTAATGGCCAGTTCGCGGGCGCGGTGGGAGACGCTGGAGGAATGCTGGGCGGCGGCCGATGCGGGGTCGGCTTCGCGGGCCTCGTCGGCGATGAAGCTGCTGAGCCAGTCGACGTTGCGTGGCGGCATGAACGAATCCGTTGGCATCCCTTTTGCATCACGACGATAACGTTTTTTTCATCGCCGGGGACCGCCAAAAGTCTGAAGCGCACGCGCAAACCGCGAGCGTTGTCGCAAACACGCATCAGGGTTTCGCGTCGCTCGCTCGTCGGCGGTGAAGACGCGCCGCGATTCATCTATACGAAGCCCGCTCGTTACTGAATGTGCGTGATGTCATTCACAGCTGCGGGCCGCGACAAATCCCGCCGGCGCATCCTTGCGCCGCCCGCACCGGCGCAACCGCCGGTCTGGTCCGCTGTCGGGCGGAACGGTTCGAGAAAACGTTGAGTGGGGCGACGCTCACGCGCGCGCCGGTTGCGGCCGCCGCCGCCACTGCCATTTGAGATTGACGCCGAGCGTGCCGAGCACGATCAGGGCCACGCCGAGGCTCTGCACCGGCGCCAGGGTGTGGCCGTAGATCGCGTAGTCCAGCGCCAGCGCGACCACCGGGTAGATGAAGGCCAGCACCGCGATGGTGGCGACCTGCAGGCGCGGATAGGACGAATAGAACAGCACGTAGCACACGCCGCTGTGGATCAGGCCGAGGCCGGCCAGCCAGAACCAGTGCGCGCCGGGCTGCGCGACCCGGGCGTAGTCGGCGAACGGCGCGAGCATGGCCACGCCGACCAGGCACTGGATCAGCACCACCGCGAACGGCCGTTCGCGGCTGATCCGCCGCGACAGCAACAGCGAGGCGCCGCACAGCACCGCGGCGACGAAGGTCAGGCCGACGCCGATCAGATAGCCGCTGTCGGCGCTGCGCAGCAGCTTGAACGGGTCGGCCGAGCACAGCACGCCGACGAAGGCGATCGCGGTCCAGCCGATGTCGGCGGCGCGGGTGCGCTCGCCGTAGAACAACGCGGCCAGGCCCAGGATCACGAACGGGAAGAAGTGGTAGACCATCGTCGCCACGCCGATCGAGGAGCGCTGCATGCCGGCGAACAGGGCGACCCAGTTCAGCACCAGCAACACGCCGCTGAAGATCGCCGAGCGGATCAGCGCGCGCTCGCCGAGCAGGCCGCGGAACAGGCCGCGCGCGCAGCCCCAGACCAGCAGGAAGGCGACGCCGAACACGCAGCGGAACAGCACCGCGGTGATCGCGTCCTGGCCGCTTTCGTGGACGAACACGCCGACCGAGCCGATCAGCAGTTCGGCGATCAGCAACTGGATCAGCGCCTGGCGGGAGTCGGCGGCGGGTGCGGCGGCGGCGGTGCTCATGGGGGGAGGGAGCGCGCGACGGGAGGAAGGGGACGCTCAGGTTAGGCGCGGGCTGTGGACCGATACAGATTCAGTTAGGATGAATTTCGACCGGTACAGTTCTGCCTGTTCTCCTGCCTCTCCCTCTGCTTTGCTTTTGCTCCCTCTCCCGCTTGCGGGAGAGGGCTGGGGTGAGGGCAGCGGGCGCCGAAGGCGCCTGCCGCTTTGCTCCGCGTTCTGGCCGGCCCTCACCCCAACCCCTCTCCCGCAAGCGGGAGAGGGGCTTCGATACCGCGAGGTTCGCCATGACCCAGGACCTGCTCTACGAACGCCTCGCCGAGCGCATGCGCCGGCAGATCCAGCGCGGCGTGCTGCGCGCCGGCGAACGCCTGCCGTCGCTGCGCCGGCTCGGCCGCGACCAGCGCATCAGTCTGGCGACCGCGGTCGAGGCGTATCAGCAGCTCGAACGCGAAGGCCTGATCGAAGCGCGTCCGCGCTCGGGCTACTACGTGCGCGCCGCGCCGGCGGCGGCGCCGCGCAGCCATCGCGCGCGCCACCTCGCGCGCGCGCCGACGCCGATGCGCAACCCGGCCCTGCTCGGCGTGCTCGACGTGCAGTCGCGCCGCGACCTGATCCCGCTGCACGCCGCCACGCCGGCCGCGGCGCTGCTGCCGAGCGCCGCGCTGGCCGCATCGGTGACCCGGGCGATGCGCCGCGATCCCGAACTCGCGCTCGGCTACACCGTGCCGCAGGGCCTGCCGGCGTTGCGCGAGCGCATCGCCCAGCGTTATGCCCAATGCGGCGTGGAGATCGATCCCGACGAAGTCATCGTCACCGCCGGCGCGATGGAGGCGATCAGCCTGACCCTGCGCACGCTGACCCGGCCCGGCGACATCGTGATCCTGGAAACGCCGACCTACCATGGCTTGTTGCAGGCCGTCGCCGCGCACGGCCTGCGCGTGCTGGAAATCCCCAACCACCCCGGCCGCGGCCTCGACCCCGCGCAACTGCGCGAACTGCTGGAGCGCCACGCGGTGCGAGCCGCGCTGCTGGTGCCGAACTTCAACAACCCGCTCGGCAGCCTGACCGGCGAGGCGGCCAAGCGCGAGATCGTCGCCGCCTGCGCCGCGCACGGCACCGTGTTGATCGAAGACGACCTGTACGGCGAGCTGGCCTATTCCGGCGAACGCCCCGCGCCGCTGCGCCGTTACGACGACGGCGAGCACGTCATCACCTGCGGTTCGTATTCGAAGATCCTCGCGCCGGGCTTGCGCGTGGGCTGGATGATCGGCGGGCGCCGGCGTTCGGAACTGCTGCGCACCAAGAGTTTTTCCACCGTCGCCACTGCGACCTTGCCGCAGCTGGCGCTGATCGATTTTCTCGCCCGCCACGACATCGAGCGCGGCTTGCGCCGCCTGCGCCGCGCGCTGGCCGGCAACGCGCAGGCGTATCGGCAGGCCTTGCTCGACTACTGGCCCGACGGCATCGCCGTGGCCGAACCGGCCGGCGGCATGACCTTGTGGGTGGAGCTGCCCGAGCGCATCGATGGGCAGGCGCTGTTCGAAGCGGCGCTGGCACGCGGGATCGGCATCCTGCCGGGGCATTTGTTTTCCAACCGCGGCGACTACACCCATCACGTGCGGCTGAGTTGCGGGCAGCCGTGGGATCGCAAGATGGAGCAGGCCTTGAAGACGCTGGGCGAATTGGCGAAACAACTGCTGCGTTAGTTGCGCAGCATCCCTGTAGGAGCGGCGCGAGCCGCGACTGCGACAATGCAACTACGCCGCAACCTTCGTCGCGGGCGCGTTGTCGCGGTCGCGGCTCGCGCCGCTACTACAGGGAGAAACTCACATTCGCGGGCGCCGAAACGAGACGAGCCGCGATCGGATCGATCGCGGCCCGCTTCGGTCTCGCACGCGCCTCAGGCTTTCGCCGTCAGCAAACTCGGCAAGAACTGGTCCAGCGCCGCCTTGACCTGTTCGACGGTGAGGTCGGACTGGCAGATCGCGCGCATCGCCAAGCCTTCGATCAACGACTGCAGGATCAGCACGCGGGTGGCGACTTGTTCCTGCGGCACGCCCAGGCCGCCTTCGGCGGCGCTGCGCGCGAACCACGACGCCAGATCCGCGCGGAACACCTTGTCGGAGGCGTGGGTCGCCGCGGCGATTTCCGGATCGCGCGTGGCCTGCGCCGTCAGCTCGAGGAACAGGGCCGCGTTGGTAATGGCGGGATCGTTGGCCTGCCATTGCTGGAAGACTTCGGCGATCCCGCCGACCAGATCGCTGCTGGAATGCAGCTTGGCCACATCGGCCCGGGCCTCCTCGAGCTGGCGCTCGATGATGGCCAGGATGATGTCGTTCTTGCCCTTGAAGTAACGGTAGATCAGCCCCGCGCTCATCCCGGCCGTCTCGGCGATGTTGGCCATGCTGGCGGCGTGGAAGCCGTGCACGACGAAACACTGCTGAGCCGCGACCAGGATGCGCTCGCGCTGGGCCTGGGCGCGCGCGGCGGCCTTGGCGCTGGGCTTGGCGGTCGGATTGCCCGGGGTGCTCATTGGCTGCGCTCGTTCCAGCCACCTCCGAGCACTTTGTAGAGCGTGACGCGGTTGGCCTGCTCGGCCAGCCGCGTGGTCACCAGCCCCTGCTGCGCGCCGTACAGCGTGCGCTGGGCGTCGAGCTGGTTGAGGTAGCTGTCGCGGCCGGCCTTGTAGCGCGCGGTCGACAACTGCTCGGCGCGGCCGGCGGCCTCGACCAGCGCTTCCTGCGCCTGACGCTGTTCGGCCAGGGTCTTGGTCAGCGCCAGCGAATCGGAGACGTCGCGGAAGCCGGCCTGGATCGCCTTTTCGTACTGCGCCAGCGCGATCTTCTGGTCGGCCTTGGCCGAGGCCAGGTTCGCGCGCAGGCGGCCGCCCTGGAAAATCGGGATGTTGAGCACCGGAGTGACCGACCACAGGCGGGTGTTGCTGTCGAACAGGCCCGACAGTTCGTTGCTGGCGCTGCCGAAGAAGCCGGTCAGGCTGATCGACGGGAAGAACGCGGCGCGCGCGGCGCCGATGTTGGCGTTTTGCGCGCGCAGCAGGTGCTCGGCCTGGAGCACGTCGGGACGGCGCAGCAGCACTTCCGACGGCAGGCCCTGGGGCAACGCCGCCAGGCCGGTGACGCCGGAGGTGAGCTTTTGCGGCAGCAGGGCCGGATCGACCTGCTCGCCGACCAGCAGGTTCAGCGCGTTGATGTCCTGCGCGACCTGCCCGGCGTAACGCGCCGCATCGGCGCGCGCCTGCTCGACCTGGGTCCGGGCCTGGCTCAGCTCCAGCCCCGACACCGCGCCGAGTTCGCGGCGCTTCTCGGTCAGTTCAAAGGCCGACTGCTGGTTCTTCAGCGTCGCTTCCGACACCGACAGCAGTTCGCGGTCCGCCGCCAGGGTCAGGTAGGCGTTGGCGACTTCGGCGATCAGACTCAGCTGCGCGGCGCGGCGCGCCTCCTCCTCGGCGAAGTAACGCTGCAACGCCGACTGGCTCAGGCTGCGCACGCGGCCGAACAGGTCGAGTTCGAAGTTGGCGATCGAGGCGCCGGCCTGGTACTCGTCGGTGATCTGGTCGGGCGTATCGGTGCCGGTGCGGCGCAACTGCCCGCCGACGCTGAGCGACGGCAGCCGGTCGGCGCGCTGGATGCGGTACTGCGCGCGCGCCTTCTCGACGTTGAGCACCGCCACGCGCAGGTCGCGGTTGTTGTCCAGCGCGCGGCCGATCAGTTGTTCCAGGTTCGGATCGGCGAAGAAATCGCGCCAGCCGACGTCGGCGACCGCCGCGGCGCCGCCCGCGGGCGCCTCTTGCGAGGCGCCCGGGTCGGAGGTCAGCGGTTGCGCGCCGACGAAGGACTGGGTGGTCGGCGGCAGCGGCCATTGCGCCGGGATGCCGGCTTCCTGCGGCGGCAGCTTGGGCGCCAGGCTGACGCAGCCGGTCGCCGCCAAGGCGATCGCCAGCGCCAGGGCGTGGGTCGAAAACTTACTCATGGCTCTGCGCTCCTTGGGCGCTGTGCTCAGCGGGCGCGTGCTTCTTTCGGACGAAGATCTTTTCGACCACGACGAAGAACAGCGGAACGAAGAAGATGCCGAGGAACGTGCCCACGACCATGCCGCCGAGCACGCCGGTGCCGATCGCGCGCTGCGCGCCGGAACCCGCGCCGGAGGCCAGGGCCAGCGGCAGCACGCCGAGGCCGAACGCCAGCGAGGTCATGATGATCGGGCGCAAACGGTCGCGGACCGCAGCCAGCGTGGCCGAGATCAGGTCCATGCCCTTCTCCAGGTTCTCCTTGGCGAACTCGACGATCAGGATCGCGTTCTTGCTCGACAGGCCGACCGTGGTCAGCATCGCCACCTGGAAGTACACGTCGCGCTCCATGCCGCGCAGCCAGGTCGCCAGCACCGTGCCGAGGATGCCCATCGGCGCGATCAGCAGCACCGAGGTCGGGATCGCCCAGCTTTCGTACATCGCGGCCAGACACAGGAACACGATCAGCAGCGACAGCGTGTACAGCAGCGGCGTCTGCGCGCCCGCCTGGCGTTCCTGGAACGACAGGCCGGTCCACTCCAGGCCGATGCCCGGCGGCAGCTTGGCCACCAGCTTCTCGACCTCGGCCATGGCCTGGCCCGAGCTCACGCCCGGCTTGGCTTCGCCGTTGATTTCCAGCGCGGACACGCCGTTGTAGCGCTCCAGGCGCGGCGAACCGTATTCCCAACGGGTCGTGGCGAACGCCGAGAACGGCACCATCTCGCCCTTGTCGTTGCGCACGTACCAGCGGTTGAAGTCGCTGGGCACCATGCGGAACGGCGCATCGGCCTGCACATAGACGCGCTTGACCCGGCCGCGGTCGACGAAGTCGTCGATGTACTGGCCGCCCCAGGCCGCCTGCAGGGTCGAGTTGATGTCGGCGATGCTCAGGCCCAGCGCGGCGGCCTTCTGGTTGTCGACGTCGACGCGGAACTGCGGGGTGTCCTCCATGCCGTTCGGGCGCACGTTCTGCATCATCGGGCTCTGCGCGGCCATGCCGAGGAACTGGTTGCGCGCGGCCACCAGCGCTTCGTGGCCGAGCGCGCCGTTGTCCTTGAGGTAGAACACGAAGCCGTTGGAGTTGCCGAGTTCGAACACCGCCGGCGGCGCCAGCGCGAACACGAACGCGTCCTTGATCTGCATGAAGTTGCCCATCGCGCGGCCGACCACACCGTTGACGCTGTTGTCCGGCGCCGGGTTCTTGCCGAAGCTCAGCCACGACTTGAAGCGGTCGCCCCAGCTGGTGGCGCGCTCCTCCCACGGCTTGAGCTGCGAGAACGCCATGCCCGCGTTCTGGCCGTTGCCGGCGAAGCTGAAGCCTTGCACGGTGAACAGCGAATCCACGGCCGGGTCGCTGAGGAACTGCTCCTCGACCTTCTTGAGCACTTCGCCGGTGCGTTCCTGGGTCGCGCCGACCGGAGCCTGCACGATGGTGAACAAGAAGCCCTGGTCTTCCTGCGGCAGGAACGACGACGGCAGGCGGAAGAACATCACGCCCATCAGCACCGCCATCGCCGCGAACACCACCATGAAGCGGCCGGCGCGGGTGACGATGCCGCGCACCACGCCCTGGTACTTGAGGTTGCCGCGGTCGAACTTGTCGTTGAACCAGCCGAAGAAGCCCTTGTCGGACGCGTGGTGGCCCTTCTCGATCGGCTTGAGCATGGTCGCGCACAGCGCCGGGGTCAGCACGATCGCGACCAGCACCGACAGGAACATCGCCGAGACGATGGTCACCGAGAACTGGCGGTAGATCACGCCGGTGGCGCCGCCGAGGAAGGCCATCGGCACGAACACCGCCGACAGCACCAGGCCGATGCCGACCAGCGCGCCGGTGATCTGGTCCATCGACTTGCGCGTGGCTTCCTTCGGCGAGAGGCCCTCCTCGCTCATCACGCGTTCGACGTTCTCGACCACGACGATGGCGTCGTCGACCAGCAGGCCGATCGCCAGCACCACCGCGAACATGGTCAGCATGTTGACCGAATAGCCGAACAGCGCGAGCAGGCCGAAGGTGCCGAGCAGCACCACCGGCACCGCGATGGTCGGGATCAGGGTGGCGCGGAAGTTCTGCAGGAACAGGTACATGACCAGGAACACCAGCACGATCGCTTCGAGCAAGGTCTTGATCACTTCCTCGATCGCCACGCGCACGAACGGCGTGGTGTCGAACGGGGTCACCGCCTTGAGGCCCTTCGGGAACGAGGGCTTGAGCTGCTCCAGCTCGGCCTGCACCGCCTGCGCGGTGGCCAGCGCGTTGGCGCCGGTGGCCAGCGAGATGGCGATGCCGGTGGCCGGCTTGCCGTTGAAGCGGGCGATGGTGCTGTAGTCCTCCTGGCCGAGTTCGACGCGGGCGACGTCGGACAGCTTCAGCACAGCGCCGGAGCTGTTGGCGCGCACCACGATGTTCTTGAACTGCTCGGCCGTCTGCAGGCGGTCCTGCGCGGTGATGGTGGCGTTGAGCTGCTGGCCCTTCACCGACGGCGTGCCGCCGAGCTGACCGACCGCGACCTGGGCGTTCTGCGCGCGCAGGGCGTTGATGACGTCGGTCGGCGTCAGCTTGTAGGTGTTGAGCTTGTCCGGATCCAGCCAGATGCGCATCGCGTACTTGGTGCCGAACAGCTGGGTGCTGCCGACGCCGTTGACGCGGGCGAGCGGGTCGACCAGGTTGGCGGCCACGTAGTCGGCGATGTCGGCGCCGTTCATGCTGCCGTCCTCGGACACGAAGCCGATGACCTGCAGGAACGACGAGTTCGCCTTGGACACGCTGACGCCCTGCTGCTGCACGATCTGCGGCAGCAACGGCGTGGCCAGCTGCAGTTTGTTCTGCACCTGCACCTGGGCGATGTCCGGATCGGTGCCGCTCTCGAAGGTCAGCGTGATCGAGGCCTGACCGTCGGCCGAGCTGGTCGCCGACATGTACATCAGGCCGTCGATGCCCTTCATGTTCTGCTCGATGATCTGGGTCACCGAGTTTTCGACGGCCTTAGCCGAGGCGCCGGGATACGACGCGTTCACCGACACCGTGGGCGGCGCGATGGTGGGATATTGCGAGATGGGCAGCTGGGTGATCGCGATCGCGCCACCGAGCATGATGATGATCGCCAGTACCCACGCGAAGATGGGGCGATCGATGAAGAACCGTGCCATGAATGTCTCCGATTACTGCTTCGGCGCGGCGGCGGGGGCCGCCGGCTTGGCCGGGGCGGCGCCCTTTTCGGTCGCGTCCACCGGCATGCCGGGGCCGATCTTCTGCAAGCCTTCGACGATGACCTTGTCGCCGGCCTTCAGGCCGCCTTCGACCAGCCACTTGTCGCCGAGCGCCTGACCGACCTGGACCTCGCGCGGCTCGACCGCGCCCTTGGCGTTGACCACCATCGCGGTGGCGTTGCCCTTGGGATCGCGGGTCACGCCCTGCTGCGGAACCAGCAGCGCGTTCTGGCGCACGCCGGTGCCGACCAGCGCGCGCACGTACATGCCGGGCATCAGGATGTTGTCGGGGTTCGGCACCACCACGCGCAGCAGGAAGCTGCCGGTGCCCGGATCGACGGTGACTTCGGAGAACGCCAGCTTGCCGTCGTGTTCGTACTTGGTGCCGTCCTCGAGCAGGATCGACACCGGCGCGCTGGCTTCGCTGAGCGTGCCGGCGGCGATCTGCTTGCGCAGCGCCAGCAACTCGGCGCTGGACTGGCTGATGTCGACGAACACCGGATCGGTCTGCTGCACCACCGCCAGCGCATCGGCCTGCTGCGCGGTGACCAGCGCGCCGGCGGTGACTGCCGACTTGCCGATGCGGCCGCTGATCGGCGAGACGATGCGCGCCCGGCCCAGCACCACGCTGGAGCTGGCGACCTGAGCGCGGCCGGAGGCGACATCCGCGCGCGCCTGCTTCAGCGCGGCGGTCGCGTTCTCGTCGTCCTGCTTGCTGACCGCGTCGATCTTGACCAGCTCGCTGGAACGGCGCGCGTTGAGCTGCGCCGAATTCAACGACGCCTCCGCGCGCGCCAGCGTCGCCTTGGCGTTCTCGGCATCGGCGGCGTAGGTCTTGTCGTCGAGCTGATACAGCGGCTGACCGGCCTTGACCAGCCCGCCCTCGGTGAACAAGCGCTTCTCGACGATGCCGTTGACCTGCGGCCGCACCTCGGCCACCAGCGACGCGCTGGTCCGGCCCGGCAGCTCGCGGGTCAGGGTCACGGTCTCGGGCTTCAGCGTCACCACCGTGACCTGGCCCTTCTGCCCGCCGGGGCCACCCGGCCCGCCTTGTTGATCGCCGCCCTTGCCACAGGCCGCGAGGGCCAGCGCAAGCGCGGAAACGGTGAAAATTGTCTTATAGGACATGGACTTGCGCGACGGCATGGGGAAGCCTCAGGTATGGGTGCGGCCGGGACGGACTGCGGGCGGGGCGTAGAATGAACGATCATTCTCTTTTTTTGAGTGTGAACGTTCCATCAACAGGAAGCTCTGGAGCGCCCGGTTTCGGGGGTCTGGAGTCGATTGGATGTGTTTTTTTGTGCGGAGCAGCAACGGGTCGGCCGATTCGGCAAAGTCCACATCCATTCGCCCATCCACAGCCCCGCGCGGACCGGTGCGGCCCGACCTATCACGAATCGGACTCAACGCTTGTCCGAGCAGTACGCCGAGCCGCTGTCTTTGCCGTTGCGCACCAACGACACGGAGTAGTCGGTGCTCCCCGCAGACGACCACGCTTTCAGCTCGAACCCGGTTGCGTCCTTGCACAACAGCATGGAGCGGGTACCGCCGCTTTGGCTGTCGGGCCGGATCAACGTCCAGCCGTCTCGATCCAGTTGCGCACGGTAGTAACGCACCAGCTCGTCGATCGAATGCGACGACCGCAGGTATCGGATAGCGCTCACCGGGCCGCCGTGATTGAACAGCAGCATCGCTGAGGCGTCCCGATCCCCTTTCGGGACGGGAAACACCAGAAGCCGCTGCCGCAACTCTTGCAGCAGTGGACCATTGACTCTGTCCCGATGGCGCTGACAACCCTCGCTCAGCGCGTAAACGAGCGCGACCGCGATGGCGAAGCGAATCAACGCAGCGATCATTTTCTTCGGCTCAGCATCCATTCCGGTCGTCCGTTGCTGCTCTGTCGAGATGGAAGATCTGGAGCGCTTCGCCGCTCCATCTGAGCGGTCGAATGCGATCCGAAGGCCTCAGAAGATCGCGAAGATCATTATCAAAGCTGCAATGGAAACAGACGCGACGAGATCGAACCTACCTTCTTTCTTCACCAACAAAGCGCACAACATCGGAATCGAACCGAGATGGATCCGCAACGCCTGCCGCACGAAAATCTCGACCCCCAGATGCTCCTTGGACTCATATCCGAGTCTTGCGGCCATGACGAAGTAAGCGCCAAAAACAGACCAAGAGATCGCCAGCAGAAAGCCCGCCGCCGCAAGGACGACCAGCACTCTGCTGGATGTTTTTCGCGCGCACAACCAGCTCACCAGTCGCAAGCACATATAGCTTGACGCCAGCAGATACATCGGCATCAATCCCGCCACAAGATAGCTTGTCGGCTGCTCAAGTTCCGCTCCGACAAGAAATCCGCTCGCGAGAAAGACCGTTGCCGCCATGACAATCGCCGCGACCCAGCGGCCCGCCTCATTCAGGCGGAAATCCATTGGCGCCTCCCAAGTTCGGCGATCGTGGCCGCTGCGAACTTTGCGATCGGTACTTCAGCTGTGCCGGCCATTCTCATGTCGGTATCTGAGCGTGTTTCGTATAGGTCACTAACAGTACCGCTCGCTGCGCACCTGGTTCGTCCAGGTCAGATCGAGCACGTAGTCCACGCCACCGTTCTGCGGCTCGGCTCGAATAACCAAGCTGACACGGTCTTTGCAGAACCGCTCTTGCCGATCCGATGTCCGCTTCTTGGGCGTCCATCCCCTCGCTTTGGCAAGCGACTCGTAATAATTGGAAATTTCCTGTGGCGTGCCGTCGGCATGAAACCAGGAAGACACGCTCGTGAGCACATCCCGGTCGAGCGCTTCGTCTGCGGAAAGTTTCGTCGAGCCTTGCCACACGGGGAACGATTTCAGCTCCCGCATAAGCGCCACTACCGTTACCTTCGACGAATCGTCGTCGACCAGGCTTCGCCTCAACGGGCCATCCATGAGGACTACGGCCGCGAGCACAGCAGCGAGGCCGGTCACAACTATCGACGCGGGCTCTGATAGTTTCATTTTTCGCGCGGCCATATCTGGCGGTTGTACTCGGAATGCGCCGAAATCCCCGGTGTACCGATCCCGAATTCAAGCGCTTTGCCTGTAGCGTTGGCGCTGAATCCACCACCGATATAAAAGAATCCGTTGGCGCCGCCAGACCATCCAGGCAGGAACTTGTCGATCTTTTCCGGTTCGCCAGATTTGGGCAGCTCCGGGCACGTCAAGAATCCCGCCACGGCGGAAAAGGCGATCGGCCTAGTTCCACCGGTGAGCAGATCCTGAATCGAGCCATTAGAAGCCCCGTATCCAAAGTAGACACTACCGGTTCTCGATACGGTAAGAGAAGCCGAACCGAGGTAACTGGAAATCGATCCCTGATAGTAGTCCGGTATTCGCGACGGGCCAGACTCCCACGACAGCTTATACCCTCCGTTATTGAACGAACCCGGAGACTCCAGACCAAAAGGATCGATGAATGATATGGGATTCGATCCAACATAGGCGTAGGTACTTGGGCCGCCCATCAAACCGATAGGATCACTTTGAACATACCGTCCGGTAAGCGATTCGTAGTCTCGGAAGTAGTTGTAATTGGTCTCGCTCCGCATATCGAAGCGTTGCCCAGCAAAGCGCATGTTCATTGCGAACTGTTGCCCGTCCAGATCGGGATCCTGGTTCGGCGAACTGTTGCCGAACGCATCGACCTTCGCGTTCCAAGCCCAGATCGCGGTGCTGCGACCAGGATCGACCACTGCGCGAGGCGTACCAATACGGTCTGACTGGACATACATCAGGGATTGCCCAGCCCCATTACCCACGGTCAATCCCACAGGGAAGTCGCCGAACCACACAGCCTGCTGCTTGGCCGCACCGGCGCCGTCGTAGTCACCGATCCAATTACCCGTTTCGTCATACAACGTGAACGTGTCGACCGCGCTGGCGCTCGGACCGGCGGCGACTCGCTCACCGAGCGCGTTGTAGCGATAACCAGCCTTAACCACACCAGCCTGCTTGAACTGGCTCAATCGCCCGTCAGCGTTATAAACGAACTCCTTGGCGGCGCCGCCGATGCTGACGGTATTGCCAGCCGCGTCGTAGCCGCGGGCTACACCGGCCACGCTGCTCAGGCGGTGGCTCGTGGCCGGATACACATAGGTATCGGTGATACCGCCATGTAACAGGCTTTTGCGATTGCCGGTTTCGTCATAGGTATATGTCTCCAGCGGATTGGACGAGCCGTCCCGAGTGACGGTCAGCCGGCCAATCGCGTCGTAGTCGTACTTGGCCTGCACCACACTTTGCAGCCCATCCTTCAACTCGGTCATCTCGCCAACCGCGTTGTAACCGTAGCTCAAGGACAAGCCGCCACTGGCGTTGTCGAGAATCGTCTTCGCACGATAGTCCAAATCGTACGTGCGGCTCAGGACGCGACCATTGCCATAAGTCCAGCCGCTGACCGGGCCAGCGGGTTCGTATGTCGCATTGTTGAGCAGCACCGTGCGGGCGCCGCCGCTGGGCCGGACGCCGATCTCCTTGATCCGAGCCTGCGCATCGCGAACGTAGTCCACCACCGTGCCGTCGGGGTACGTCACGGTGTTGAGCCGACCCGCGACGGTGTAGGTGTAACTCAGATTGAAGCTCTTGCCCGCAACAGTCTGGACCTTGCGCACCACTTGCCCGAAGCGGTCGTAGCAGTACTTAAGTTCGGTCCCGTCTGCGCGCATCGCAGTGACGCGGCCCGTAGCGAATGTTTCGCCGGCTGTGCACGTGCCGTTGACCGTGTCGTAGTCGTACTGCACGTCGGCCGGCCCGCTCGCCGTGTAAGACACGGTCTTGGGACGACCCAACGCGTCGTAGGTGTAACGATGCGGCTCCGGATCGTTCGCATCCTGCTTGGTCGCGACATCGCCCGCGGCGTCGTAGGTGTAATTGGTAATGCCCGTATCGGGGCTGGTCAGACGAATCCGATCGCCGAAACCGTTGTACGCATAGACCGTATCCAGCCCCTTAGGGTCGGTCACCTTGGTCACCCGGTCGAGTGCGTCGTACTCGAACTTGGTTTCTACATTGAGCCCGCCGACGTCCTGCAAGGTGCGCAACAACCTGTTTAGAGGATCGTAAGACTGATCGGCCAAGCGACCGAGTGCGTCGGTGGTTCGATCTTGATTGCCCCGGCCGTCGTAACGAAAGACGGTGGCGTTTTGCGAGGCGTCCTTGTTCGCCTGCAGCTGACCCAACGAGTTGTAGACACGGGACAAAGTCCGCTTCAAGGTCCCGGTGGACGTCTTGGTCTCTTCCTTGAGGCGCTTATCGTCGTTGTCGAGCGTGTAATGAATGGTGTTGCCGTCGTTGTCCGTAATATCGGTCAACCGCTGTGCGGCATCGTAGGCATAAGTTAGCGACGCGCCGTCGGGCAGCGTCGATTTCTTGATCCGACCGGTGGGCCAATACTCGAAACGGGTGATGCGATCGTCGGCTTCGCTGTTGTTGTCGGCGCCACGGATCTTGGTCGCCAGCAGCCAGCCCCGCGTCGAGTACTCGTTGTCGGAAACGACGCCGTTCACGTCCTTTCCGGACAGGAGCCGGCCAGCGGAGTCGTATCGGAGCATTTCGGTCGATCGCCCGAGCGCATCGGTGATCTTCCAAAGGTCGCCCTTGCGATAGTCGCAGTTCGCGGGCGTAGTGGCGCAGCCAACGGCGTCGGCCTGGTAATAGGTAAACCGCGTCACATCCACCACATCGCTGCGCGGTCCATCCACCGCAATCAATTGGCCGAGGATGGGGCAACGGCCCGCATCTACATCGGGCTGTTCGCAATAGGACCTGGTGGTGATGCGTTCCGCACCGCTTGCCGGATCGACGGCAGTAGCAACCGTCGGCTGTCCGCGCCCGTTGTAGCTCCACTTGTCTTTCTTAACCGCGGCGCCTGCGCTATCGAGCGTGCGTTGTTCGCTGGGTTCATTGTAGGCGGCGTTCCAATCGGTTTGAACGGTCCGCGTCCACGGCGTAACCGCCCCGGCTTCCGTCAGCCCCTCGGTGCGAGCGGTCAGATTCAATCCGGCATAGCTGTAGTTGGTGCGCGAACCGCCCGCGGCCGCGTCGTAAGCGATGCGCCAGCGGCTCTCGTAGCCTCTGGACAGCGATTGCGGAACCGTTCCCGCGCCACCTGTCGTGGTCGAGCCTTGCAGCCGCTTGAACTCGGCCGCTTCGTAGCTGAAGGTTCTGACCGCACCGGACGGCAGCGTGACCCGCGTTTGTTGCATCGAGGGATATTCGAGCGTGACCTTGCCGACACCGCCCGCATGCTCGCTGATCGTCACCCAGCCGTGGTCGTCGTAGGAGTACGTCGCCAGCCTGGTTCCGGACTCGTCCACGACGCCGGTCAGGTGGCTGGGGAAGCTGGCCGGATCGCATCCGGAAATCGTGGCACCCGCGGCATTACGGCACAGATAAGCGGTTTCGCCATACAGATAGCTGCGCCCTGCCCCGGCGACGCCGTCGTGCCACGCAGAGACTATGCGCCCCTTGGCATCGTGGTCGTACTCCATCAGCACGCGTCCCTCGGACTCGATCCGCGCGAGCCTGGGCTGTTGCTGATCGCCCGGAACGACCGTATAGCTGAACTGAAGGACGCGGCCGCGCGAGTTGGTGGCGCGGCGGACCAGATTCGGGAACGGGCATTCGTCGCTGCCCAACTCGGTAGCGCTGCAATAGGCCAAATCGACCCAATGGCTGGCGACTTGCTTTCGCACCAGCGTGCCGCTCGCATCGAACCAAATGACGTTCTGGCCCGGCTTGCTGAGTTTCCAGACGCCCGCCACCGGATCCGAAGGTGTCTTGACGGGTTTGCTCAGCGCGAGATTCGGCGAGCTATGGGACAGATAGGTTCCCTGTCCCGGCACAACTTCGTATAGGCGCTCGACGTAACCGTCCGAGCGGACCCAGAAGGTCGCATATCCCGAACCATCGAAGGTCAGGCGATCCGAGAAGGAATGGGACCAGTTGTCGCCCAGTCCCGACGACAGGGGGAAATCCGCAATCGAGTTGTAAGCGCGTCGGAAATCGAAACCGTCCCATGCGAAATCGTCTTCGCGGTACTCCTTATTGCCGTAGTCCGCCGAACAAGGATTGCCTACTCGGTCTTTCAGCGGTTCGGCGGAGATATTCGAGTTGCAGCCCGTCGAATAAGACGCCCGCTGGCTCAGCCATTTGGTGATAGAACCATGTGCGCCGTTGTTGCAGACCAACGGCCAAATACCATAACGGGGTTCGCCATACGTATTGTTGCTGGCCGTGAACAGTTCCGGGCAGCGATATTCGTCGACGCGATCGATGCGATAGGCATATGAGTCTCCGCTCGCCGAAGTCGCGACGATGCGACGTTCGTTGGGAATGGACCCGCCGTTGTAATGGATTGCATTCATCGTCACCAATGCGCTGCGGCCGGCGTTGGCGCTTGAGCTCGACCACATCGTGTAAGGCGGCGACAGATAGGCGCCGGACAACACCGGGGTGTAATTGTTGTTGAGCGGATAGGCCCGCATGCTCGCGGCAACCATTTCCTCCTCGCTACGGCATTTCATACCGTAGCAATCGGTGTAATTGGACGTCGCATGCCCGTCGTAGTAGCCCCCCTGATAGGACTCGTACTTACGAGAAGGCACGGTGTAAGTGAGCTCGACCCTGCTATGACCGAGATCGCGCACGCTTGTCTTGCGCAGGAATTTGTTGCCGATCGGCGTCGGAGTGGGTTCTTCCCTGATAAAAGCCTCGGCTTCCTCCAGAGTGCTGAAATCCCTCCATTCAGCGTTCGGCATGTACCGCGTGGCACTGAAGACGTATTCAGCCGGAGTTTGCGCGTTGACGTTTCCGCAGCAAACGAGCGCGGCAAACACGCCGCACCGCACCGCCCAAAGCATTCCCTTCATCTTGAACTCCCAATTCCCCGGTCGACGACGACCGCGATTCGCGACGCTTGTTTGAAGGCCGAACGATCTGCCCGGCCCTATCTTGCATCGACATACCTACAGCGCTGATTCCGGCAATGGATCCAGCATTTCCCTCGCAATTCCATCTCACGCCAAGCATGCCCGACTCGGGCCGAACGGGTTCGAATGGGCGAACACTAAAGCAGCTGAACTCGCAGGCAGAACCACCCGTGGACGACCGTTGACCCCGCATCGGAGCAAACGCCCCCTGTCAACTGCACTGAAGCTGGCTGGCACGACCATCCATAGCGTGGCGGGGCTGCGAGACATAACGCAACGCTTTCTTTGTAACTTTGCAGCGCAGATGCGTCGCTCCATCGGCTCGCTCAACGATAAGGATTGTACGTATACGCCCCACTCACCGCCTCCGGGATCCGAAAGTAATTCATCGTCAACCCCACCGGATCCGTAGCCAGCGCCCCGCGCCCCGGCCCGTCGTTGCTGTCGTCCCACCCCCACGGCGCGTTCGCCGCGTTGGTGCTGCACCCGATCGCGCCGCTGCCGCAGCCGCCGCTCTTGTCGCCGGCGAAGCTGCCGTAGCTGGCGAACAGCGCCGGATTGTTGCGCTGCGCCCACATGCCGCCGGCTTCGAAAATATCGATCAGCTTGTACTTGACGTCGCGATCGTCGGGCCCCGACGGCACTTCGGCGGTCGTCAGCGACGGGTAATAAATCACGCCATCGCCCTTGATGTCGTACGCAGGCCAGGCCTTGAGGCCGTGGCCTTTGGCCTCCTGCGCAGTCACCGGATGCGGTGCGCCCAGGTAAGTAAGGAACGACAAGGACCCATCGACGTTCTCGGCGTTGCCGGTCCAATCGCTACCTGCGGGCACGAATGAGAAGAAATCGGTGTGGGCAACGGTCACTGCAGCCTTGAGCGTGCCGTAGGCGCTGCCGTCGCGGGCGACAGCGAACATCACGCCTTCGGCGTCGTTCTCGTGTTCGGTGTCGAAGAACGAATCACTCCAGTCGCGCGGGTGGAAGAACAGGTAGGTGATGTACCAGTGGGTCGCGGTTTCGACCACCGAGTAGTAAGCGTGCGCGGTCAGCGGGTAGGCGCTCTGGCCGGCGCGGTCCCAGTTGTTGCGCGCGTCGAGGTCGCCGTCGAAGTTGTAGCGGGCGATGTAGTCGGCGGCGCCGCCGAGGGCGTGGCTGCCGGTCTGGTCGACGTCCTGGTAATGCACCGGCGCCCAGCGCAGGGCCAGCGCGGCGCGGTCGGCGGCGACGGCGGCGGAGAGGCCGGCGGCGCTCGCGGCGGACGCGGCGAACAGGCCCGCGCCGAGGCAGGCGAGGCGCACGGCGGCGCGAAGGCGGGCGTCGGGGAGTCGGAGCATGGCGGCGGTCCTGGCTTGGGCGAATCCAGGAGCTTGCGGCGGCCGCGATGGCAGCGATGTTGCAGCGCCGGCGGCGATGCGGCCGGCGCTGCGATCCGTTGGAGATGTCTCGTGGGGAATGCGGCGTGGGTCACCCGCCGATGCGAGTCGGCGACGGCGGATGCTGCGTCGCGGATGGACGTTGCGCCGGCCGCGGGCTCAGCGCACGCCGCTGTGCTCAGCCGCGCGCCGCGCCCTGCGCCGCGATCTGCCGCAACGCCGCCTCGAACTGCTCCACCGGCTGCCCGCCCTGGATCAGATGCCGGTCGTTGATGATGACCGACGGCACCGCGCTGATGCCGGCCTCCTGATAGAAGCGTTCCTGCTGGCGCACGTCCTGCGCGTACTCGTCCGAGTCGAGCACGGCGCGCGCGCGCTGCGCGTCCAGGCCCGCCTCGCCGGCCACCGCCGCCAGCACGTCGCGCGAAGACACGTCGCGGCCGTCGGTGAAGTACGCCTTCAGCAGCGCGTGCTTGAGCGTGCGCTCGGCGTCGGCGCCTTGGGTGCCGGCCCAATGCAGCAGGCGGTGGGCGTCGAAGGTGTTGAAGATGCGGTCGCGCTCGCCGAAGCGGAAACCGACCGCGGCGCCGCGCTCGCGCAGCGCTTCGCGGTTGCGCGCCAGTTGCTCGGCGCCGAGGCCGTACTTGTGCGCCAAGTGTTCGTCGATGCGTTCGCCTTCCGCCGCCATCTGCGGGTTGAGTTCGAACGGCTGGAAATGCAGTTCCACCTCGACCTCGCCGTCGAGCCGGGCGATCGCCTGCTCCAGCGAGTTCAGGCCGACCGCGCACCACGGGCAGACCACGTCGGACACGAAGTCGATCTTGACCTTGGGGATGGGGTTGGAAGCGGTCGAACTCATGGCAAGGCTCCGCGCGGGGCGCAATTCGGGATGGCTTCCACCATGCGGCCGCGGCCGGCCGCCATCAAGGCGCGGCCGGCGGCACCGGCGGATCGGTGCGTTCCACCGCCCCGCCGGGCCGGCGTCGCAAACGCGATGCTGCGCGGGTCACAAAAATCGGCGCAAAATAGGCCGGCGTCCGGCCGGGGCGCCCGCTGCGGGCGGGCCGGACGCCCCGCCGCGGCCGCGCGCCGCGCCACCGATCAATGGGGACAACATGGACTCGATGTATCCGGCCGGACCTGCGTCCGTGCCCGCGCAATTGACTGCACCCACCGCCGCTTACCGCCGCCACGCCTGGCTGGCCATGCTCGGCCTGCTCGGCTTCGTCGCCGTCTACTTCGCCCTGCTGGTCTGGTTCGGCTGGACCGCGTGGCGTTTGTTCGCGGCCCTGGTCCAGGGCAACGGCGACAATTTCATCGCCAACGGCCTCACCGGCGCCTGCGCGGCGTTCCTGTGCGTGTTCATGGCCAAGGCGCTGGTGTTCAAGCGCCGCGGCGCCGGCGACGAGGACCTGGAACTCAAGCCGGCCGATCAGCCCGAACTGTTCGCGTTCCTGCACCGCCTCGCCGACGAGGCCGGCGCGCCGCGTCCGCATCGGGTGTTCCTGTCGCCGCGGGTCAACGCCGGCGTGTTCTACGACCTGTCCCTGCTCAACCTGATCCTGCCGTCGAAGAAGAACCTCGAAATCGGCCTGGGCCTGGTCAACGTGCTGAACCTGGGCGAGCTCAAGGCGGTGCTGGCGCACGAGTTCGGCCACTTCGCCCAGCGTTCGATGGCGGTCGGCCGCTGGGTCTACGTCGCCCAGCAGATCGCCGCGCACATTATCGCCAAGCGCGACGCGTTCGACGATTTCCTGCGCGGGCTGTCTCGCTTCGACTTGCGCGTGGCCTGGGTCGGCTGGCTGCTGTCGCTGGTGGTGTGGTCGATCCGCTCGCTGGTGGAGATGGTGTTCCGGCTGGTGGTGCTGGCCCAGCGCGCGTTGTCGCGCGAAATGGAATACCAGGCCGACCTGGTCGCCGCTTCGCTGACCGGCAGCGACGCGCTGGTGCACGCCCTGCACCGCCTCGGCGCCGCCGACGACGCCTGGACCCGGACCCTGAGGTTCGCCAACCGCGAGTACGCCAACCAGCGCCCGGTCGCCGATCTGTTCGCGGTGCAGAGCCGCATCATCGAGCACCTGCGCCGGGTGTTCGCCGACGCCGAATACGGCGAGCCGCCGCAGTTGCCGGCCGACGGCCGCGAGCAGCATCGCGTGTTCAAGAGCGAACTGGCGCAGCCGCCGCAGATGTGGTCCACCCACCCGGCCAACAGCGACCGCGAGCGCAACCTCAAGCGCAGCTACGTCGCTTGCGAGATCGACCCGCGCCCGGCGCTGAGCCTGTTGCGCGACGCGCAGGCGCTGAAGGAGCGGATTTCGCGCGACATGATCGACAGCGCCGAGCCGCTGCCGCCGGCGCCGATCGACGAAACCCTGGAGCGGGTCGACCGCGACTTCGACGACCTGGCCCTGGACCGCCGCTACCGCGGCACCTATCTGGGCCGTTCGATCGTGCGCGACTACGACCGCGCCGACGAGCTCTACTACGCGGTTCCCGTCGACGCCGCGCTCGATGCGCATCTGTCCGGCCTGTACCCGGCCGAGCACGGCGACGCGCTGGAGCGCCTGCGCGAACTGGAATCCGAGCGCGGCACCCTGGAAGCATTGCGCGAAGGCCACCTGCGCGCGCCCGGCGGCGTGGTGCGCTGGCGCGGCGACGAGCTGCCGGCGAAGCAACTGCCGAAGGTGATCGCGCAGATCGACGGCGAACTGGCGCCGCTGCGCAAGCAGGTGCGCGAACACGACCGCCGCTGCCGCAGCGTGCATCTCGCTGCGGCGCGCGCGCTCGGCGGGCCGTGGGAGGCGCTGCTGCGCGGGCAACTGGCGGTGCTGCACTACGCCGACCACAGCCATGCCGACGTGCTGGACGCCAACCATCTGATGGTCAATACCTACGAGGTGGTCACCGCCGACCGCCGGGTGTCGTCGGACGAGCTCAACCGTCTGGTCGCTTCGGCCAATCAGCTGCACCGCACGCTGCAAACGCTGTACGCGCACGCCGGCCAGGTGCGCCTGGACCGCCGCATCGCCGGGTACCTGAAGGCCGACGACTGGGCGCAGGTGCTGGGCGAGTTCAATCTGCCGCCGGCCGACCGCGACAACATCCAGCAATGGCTCGGCGCGATCGACACCTGGGTGCGCGGCACCGCCGGTCCGCTGGCGGGTCTGCGCGATGCGGCGCTGGAAGCGTTGCTGGCGACCGAAGATGAGGTCGCGCGCGAGCTGCGCGGCGGGGAGCGCGACGACGCGGATGCGCAGATGCAGATCGCGGCAGCGCCCGATGCGGCCGCGCACGACGATGCCGGCATCGCCGCAGCGTCCGTCGCGCACGAATCGATGAGCGAATCGGCGGCCGACCACGCCAAACGTCGCTTCGCCGCGACGACCGCCGACTCGGCCGCCGCCGCGCCGCAGGACTACGCCCGGCTCAAGCCCGGCAGCGCGCGCAAGCGCCAGACCAAGCTCGGCTGGTGGGACCGCTTCCAGACCGCCGACGGCCTGCTGCCGTCGCTGTCGCGCGTGGCCGCGGCCGGCGGCATCGTCGGCGCGGTGCTGTTCGTCGGCGCGTCGGTCGGCGTGGCCAAGCTCACCGTGCTCAACGGACTGGCCCAGGCGATGCGGGTCGAGGTCGACGGCCTTACGTTCGACGTGCCGCCGTTGCAGAACGTCACCGTCGATCTGGCCGACGCCAGCCGCCATCGCGTCGTCGCGCGCACCGCCGACGGCGCCACCGTCGAGGAGTTCGACAGCGACGGCCCGGCGCACGCCTCGCATTACGTCTACAACATCGCCTCGGCCGCGCCGCTGGTGGAGTGGACCGCGGTCTACGGCGCGGTCGCCGAAGTGCCGGAGAACAAGCTCGGCACGCCGCGCTGGATCGCTTCCAGCGCCGATCACATCTTCGAGCGGCCGCCGGAACAGATCAGCACCAAGGGCGAAGGCGGCCGCCGCCGGGTGCTGCAGGGGTTCGCCGAACTGTCGCCGTCGGATCAGTTGGCGCTGGCCGGCAGCGACGACGAGAGGCACGCGTTGATCGCCACCCACCTGCGCTGGGACGCCGGCGATTCGCGCTACCTCGCCGAATGGCTGAGCCTGGCCGTGCGCCAGCCGGACGCCGCCGGCCTGATCGGCGCGCGCCTGCAACGCGCGCCGGCCGAGGTGATCGCGCTGCGCGCCGAGCAGGATGCGGCCAAAGGCAAGCCCGGCCACGCCGAGGTCTGCGCGCGCCACCGCGCCCTGTCCGCACGCACGCCCGATTCGGCCGACCTGAGCTACATCGCCTTGCGCTGCGCGCCCGACGACGAGGCCCGCGACCGCGCGTTCGCCGCCGGCCACGCGCGCTGGCCCGAGCACGGCTGGTTCGCGCTCGCCGCCGGCCACGCCGCCAACGAGCGCGCGCAGTGGAACCAGGCGCTGCCGCTGTTGCAGCAGGCCGCGAAGATGCCGCAGGCGCGCGAATGGCTGGCGTTGGAGGTCGCGCGTACGCAGCGCGCGATCGGCGGCGAATCGGCGGCGCTGGAGTCCGGCGATTCGAGCCAGTTGCAGACCTTGCTGGAGATCGAACGCGGCGCGGTGCCGCGCGAGTCGCCGCACTGGGCCTTCGTCGCGCTCAAGTCCGGCGATCTGGCGCGCGCGCAGCAAGCGGCCGACGGCGCCGCGGGCCTGCGCGACTACCTGCAGCGCATGGTCGCCGCGTCCGAAGGCGCGCCGGCCGATGCGGTCGCGCAGGCGCTGGCGCAGAAGGACCAGGCCGACGAAGATCCGGCCAGCGCCTGGGCGCTGGCCGCGCTGGCCGAACGCGAGCACGACGCCGGCGCCGCGCGCCGGCGCGAGAACGCGATGCGCGCCGATCCCGACGATGCGGCCAGGATCGCCGCGTTCTTCGACGCGGTCCGCAGCGGCGGCGCCGGCGCGTCCGCGCAGGCCGAGCGCGCGCTCGGCAACGTCGGGCCGCGTTCGCGCGGCATCGCCTACGCCGCCGCGGTGGTGATGCTCGGCCGCGACTGCCCGCAGCGCTGGCGCGATGGCGCCAAACGGCTGTTGTTCGCCACCGAGCGGCCGTACTTCGGCTGACGCCGAAGCGGCGGGCGCGGCCAAGGCCGCGCCCGCCCGGTCCACTCGATACGCGGCCTTGCCGCGCTCGTTCGATTCAGCTCGTAGCGCGGCCTTGCCGCGTCTGCCCGATCCATTCCGGCCCGCGGATCCAGCGCAGCCCGCGCTGCGCAACCCTCCCGCAGCTTCGCGCCGACACCGCGACTTTGCCGCAACTGACCGTTGCCCCACCGGCGCTGGCGCCCGCTGCGCGCAGTGGCCACACTGTCGCCTGAGTTGCTCCCCCGCCTTCCCCCGCCTTCCCCCGCCAGCGCGCCCCACGGCGCGCCGCACGAACGACGCCCTTCGCGCCCGTGCGCGGCCTCGCGGCCGCGCCGTTCGTCGTATTCCCGACTCCGCCGCCCCACCATCGAAGCCATCCGCCATGAGCGCCACCGCCGCCCCCGCTTCCGCCGTCCGCCCGCTCTGGCAAGGACGCGCCTGGGTACTGGCCGGCATCGTGCTGTCGGCGTTCACGCTGCGCACCGCGGTGACCTCGCTGACGCCGCTGCTGGACGCGTTGGGCCGCGAATTCGCGTTCGGCGCGACCATGACCGGCGTGTTCGGCATGGTGCCGACCGCCGCGTTCGCGCTGTTCGGCGTGGCCACGCCGATGCTGGCCCACCGCATCGGCCTGGAACGCGCGGCGCTGCTGGCGATGGCGGTGGCCGCACTGGGCCTGCTCGCGCGCGGCTTCGTCGGCGACACCGGGCAGTTGCTCGCCGCCAACGCGGTGGCGCTGGCCGGCATGGGCATCGGCAACGTGGTGTTGCCGCCGCTGGTGAAGCGTTATTTCGGCGACCGCGTCGGCGCGGTCAGCACCGCCTACATCACCGTATTGCAGCTCGGCACGATCCTGCCCGCGCTGAGCGCGGTGCCGCTGGCCCAGGCCGCGGGCTGGCGGGTGTCGCTGGCGTCGTGGTCGCTGGTGGCGGTGGCCGCGGCGCTGCCGTGGATCAGCGTGCTGTGGATGGAAGCGCGCGGCCGTTCCGCGCAAGCGCGCGAACTCGCGCACACGCACGACCGCGCCGTGGCCGTCGGCGACGAAGCGCCGGAACTGGCGACGTCCGCGCCCGCCGCGCGCGGCAAGGTCTGGCGTTCGCCGGTGGCCTGGGGCATGACGCTGATGTTCGGCATGACCTCGCTGGTGACCTATTCGATGTTCACCTGGCTGCCCAAGCTGCTGGTCGAAGCCGGCGGCAGCCCGACCCTCGGCGGCGCGATGGTGGCGCTGTTCTCGACCCTGGGCATGATCAGCGCGCTGACCATGCCGGCGCTGGCGGTGCGCATCGCCAATCCGTTCCCGATCGTGCTCGCCTGCGTGCTGTGTTATCTCGGCGGTTTCGCCGGCCTGCTGCTGGCGCCGATGCACGGCACCTTCGTCTGGGTCGCGCTGATCGGCCTGGGCCCGAGCACCTTCCCGCTGGCGCTGACGCTGATCAATCTGCGCACCCGTTCGCCGGCCGGTTCGGCCGCGCTGTCGGGCTTCATGCAGGGCCTGGGCTACACCTTGAGCTGCGCCGGCCCGCTGCTGTTCGGCTGGCTGCACGAACGCAGCCACGGCTGGGTGTGGCCGTTCGCGATGCTCGGCGCCTGCCTGCTGGTGTTGATCCTTGGCGGGCGCATGGCCTGCAAGCCGCGTTACCTCGAAGACAGCTGGTAAGCCGCGGCGGCATGCGCCGCAAAACATTGAACGCCGTCGCTGTTCCCGCAGCGGCGGCGTTTTCGCATGCGCGCTAGCGCATATCGCGTTGCGCTCGCCACCGCCCGCGCAACGCGCGCGGCGCGAGTCGCGCCGCATCGAAACCCGCGCACGTTCGTTCACCAGCGTGAACCGGACACCGTGCCGCAGATCAAACGCCGGATATGGAAACGCGGGCACAGATCGATTTGTCATCAGGCGACGGTTTCCGGCAAGCGATCACGTAACGCGCGTGCTCGGTCAAGACAATGAACCTACGGGATCCATGCTTGCCATGCCAATACGCGACCGTTCGCGGCCGCGTCCGAAGGAGATCGTCCGATGCATTCGCACATTCTCGCCGCAGCCGTCGGCGGCGCCTTGCTGTTGGGTTCGCTCAGCGCCGCCGCGTCGCCCGACGCCGCCGCGCTGCGCCTGGAACTGGATCGCGGCAACGCCCTGGTCGCCGCGCAGGTCGCGCGCGCGGCCTATCCCGAGTATTTCCGCCGCGCCTACGCGCGCTATCCCAATCTGCCGGCCGGCTCGCTGGAAGCCATCGCCTACAGCGAAACCAACTGGGTGCACGTGCGCCCCGAAGCGCAGAACCCGCACGACCTGCACATGCCGCGCTCCTACGGCGTCATGGGCCTGTATCACGGCGGCGGTTTCGCCGACCAGGTCGGCGACGGCGCGCGCCTGATCGGGCGCAGCGCGCAACAGGTGATCGACGACCCGGAAAGCAACATCCTCGCCGCCGCCGCGCTGCTCGATCGCGCGCTCGCTGCCGGCCAGCCCGACAAGCGCAGCCGCGCGCTCGGCCGCGCCGAAGACATGGCGCCGGTGCTGGCGCGCTACGCCGGCTACGGCGCCAGCAACGGCGGCATCGCCGACTACGCGCGGCAGAGCTTCGCCTACGGCGTGATGCAGACGCTGCAACAAGGCGTCGATGCGCAGGGCGTGAAGATCCAGCCGCAGCGGCTCGAACTCGAACGCGCCTTCGATGCCGGCCAGTTGCAGAAGCTGCGCGCGCCGGCGCTGCTGATGAACGCCGGCGACGACAGCGTGCGCGCGAATCCCGCGCTGAGCCGGGACATCGCGCGCGCCGCCGCGCCGGCCACCGACGTCGGCGCCAAGGCGGTCGACTTCGGCGAAGCGATCTGGAACCCGGCCAGCTCCAGCAACTACAGCACCGCGTCCAATCAGACCAGCGCGGTCGTCATGCACACGATGGAAGGCTCCTACGCCGGCTCCATCTCGTGGTTCCAGAACCCGAGCGCGCAGGTGTCGGCGCACTATCTGATCCGCAAGTCGGACGGCCAGATCACCCAGATGGTGCGCGAATACCATCAGGCCTGGCATGCGAAGAACCATAACTACTACACCATCGGCATCGAGCACGACGGCCGCGCCGCCGACGCCGGCAACTGGTCGGCGGCGATGGTCAACGCATCCGCGCGGCTGACCAAGAGCATCTGCGCGCGCCGCGGCGTGAACTGCGCCAGCGCGTGGAAGGGGCCGGGCTACGACACCTTCCATTTGGTCCCCGACAGCGTGCGGGTCAAGGGCCACGGCATGCTCTCGGGCAACGAGAACCGCTACGACCCGGGCAAGTACTTCCCGTGGGCGAACTACTACAACCTCATCAACGGCGGCGGCGGCAATCCGAATCCGCCGGGCAAGTACTGGGTCGACACCTTCGCCAACGCCACCGGCTACAAGTGGCCGTCGACGCTGACCCCGGTCGGCACCTTGAACCAGGGCACCAACTACGTCTATTGCAAGGCCTGGGGCGAAGAAGTGCGTTCGGGCAGTTCGTTCAACCACTACTGGCTCAAGACCGATCTCGACGTCGGCCCGGCCGGCGCCTGGGTCTCGGCCTACTACCTCAGCCGCTGGGGCAACGACGAAGCGCGCGACAACAGCGGCGCGGTCATTCCCGATTGCTGATGCCGCGCTGACCGTTCCAAGGCCCCTCTCCCGCGTGCGGGAGAGGGGTTGGGGTGAGGGCCCCACCCCGCAACGTTTCCGCCTCCCCACACGAGCCCTCCGATGAAACGCAAAATGATGCTGTGCGAACGCGTGATGTACGTGGATCGCGACACCACCTTCACCATCGTCCAGGCCGCGCGCGTGCGCGGCGCGCTCGACGAACAGCGGCTGCGCGACGCGCTCGTCCGCGTCCAGCGCAAGCACCCGATGCTGCGCTGCTCGGTCGAAGACGGCGACCCGCCGACCATGGTGCTGGAAGACGATCCGCTGCCGATCCCGCTGCGCATCGCCGAGCGCGTCGACGACGAGGAATGGCAGCGCCAGTCGCACATCGAACGCGAAACCCGCTTCGACGCCACCCGCGCGCCGCTGATGCGGCTGACCTGGGTGCGCGGCCGCGACGCCCAGGGCGAGGTCGGCGAACTGGTGCTGGCCTGCCATCATGTGATCTGCGACGGCATGTCGATGCTGACCCTGCTGCGCGAAATCTTCGCGCTTTGCGGCGATCCGAGCCTGGACATCGGCCATCACACCGGTTTCAACGCGCTCGAGGACATCCTGCCCGCCGATGTGCTCGCCGACCGCCGCGTGCGCCGCGGCGCGGCCTGGAAAGCGTTGGCGATGCGCCTGTTCTTCAGCCTGCGGCGCAGGCGCAAGCCGGTGCCGCAGGGCGAGTTCTTCGTCCAGCACTGGAAGCTCTCGCGCGAGGAAACCGCGGCGCTGGCCGCGCGCGCCAAGGCCGAAGGCGTGACCGTGTTCGCCGCGATGAGCGTGGCGTTCTCGCTGGCGTTCCGCACGGTCAAGGGCGCGGCCGCGAGCGGCAAGATCTTCTCGCCGGTCGACATCCGCAAGTTCCTGCCGTCGATCCGGCCCGACCAACTGTTCTCGGCCGCGCCGGGCACCATCGTCGCGCTCGACACCGACCTGCCGCCCGAACAGGTCGACGACGCCGCGTTCTGGGAGCAGGCGCGGACCTTCAAGGGCCGGCTCAACCAGAAGGTCGAGCGGATCAGCCGCAACGTGCACGAGTACTTCGTCGGCCTGGAGATGATGCATTCGATCTTCGCCCAGTTCGTCGCCGAGCGCCGCTCCGACCTGGACAAGTTCGACACCACCATCTCCAACATCGGCCGCATCGACATTCCCCAGGACTACCCGGGCTTCCGCGTGGAAACCGTGTACAGCCCGACCGCGCGGCTGCCGTGGCGCAGCACCACCGCGATCCTGAGTTCGGGTTACGCCGGCGAACTCGACTTCGTGTTCACCTGCGACACCGCCTCGCTGTCGCGCGCCCAGGTCGAGCGCATCCGCGAGATCGCGATGCGGCTGATCCGCGAGCGCTCGCACGCGCCGGCCGCCGCCGTCCCCGCCTTGCAGGCAGCGGCATGAACGACGCCAGCGTCTTCGCGGCCGGCGAGCGCGCCGAGGACACCGCCGCCGCCGCGCCTGCGCCGATCGATCCCGACAGCTTCGGCGCGGTGGTGGTGCTGTGGCAGCCGCGGCCCGAGCACGTCGATCATCTCGAACGCGTGCGCGGCGCCTGCCGTCACCTGCTCGCGGTCGACAACTCGCCGCAGGCCGACGCTGCGCTGCATGCGCGGCTGCGCGCCAACGGCATCGAGGTGCTGCACAACGCCAATCGCGGCGGCATCTCCGGCGCCTACAACGTCGGCGCGCGCGCGCTGTTCGACGCCGGCCGGCAAGTGGTGTTCCTGCTCGACCAGGACTCGCAGCTGGGCGCGGACTTCTTCGCCGGGATGATGCGCGCCTGCGCGCGCGCCGGCAGCGACGCCTTCATCGTCGGGCCCAAGGTGTTCGAGGTGAACCTCGGCCGCTACCTGCCGGTGTTCTCGCCGCAGCTGCGCCTGCCCAAGCCCGAATCCATCGAGGACCGCACCCAGGGCCTGGTGCCGACGCTGTTCGTGATCTCCTCGGGCTCGGCGATCTCGGCCGCGGCATTCCGCCGGGTCGGCGAGTTCCGCGAGGACTACTTCATCGAGTACGTCGATATCGAATACGGCCTGCGCGCCACCCGCAACGGCGTGCCGGTGCTGGTCAACACCGAAGTGCAGATGCGCCAGCAGGTCGGCGAGTACGTCAAGCGCGGGATTTTTTCGACCAGCAACCACGTGGCCTGGCGCCGCTACTACGCCTCGCGCAACGCGGTGCACGCGCTGCGCTCCAACGCCTCGCGCTGGTCGATCCACTGGCTGATCGAACTGCTGACCCTGCACCAAGTCGCCTGCGTGCTGGTGTGCGAGCAGCACAAGCTGCGCAAGGTGGTGGCGATCGCGGTGGGCTACTTCGATGGCCTGTTCGGCAAGCTCGGGACGTTCGAGCAACGGCATCCGCGGGTGGCGGCGTTCTGCAAGCATTGAGGCGGCGCGGCGGCGGCGCGGAAGGCGTCGGGCCTGAAGGCCCTGCCACGAAAGCCGAAGCCTTGCTGCAAAAAACGAGGCCCTCCCATGGATGTGGGAGGGCGTTTTTGTGCGGGGGCCTTCAGGCCCGACGCGCTCGTACCTGCTGAGCCGGACTCAGAACGCCTCGCTGCCCGGCTGCACATCGATCCCCAACCCGGACGCCACCGCCTTCATGTTCTCGTCGTCGCGCCGCAGCGCGATCCAGCCGGCATAGGCGTCGCCGCCGGTGTCGTAGTTCCACAGCGTATAGCCGTGTTCGCGCAGCCGGTCGTAGGCGATCGACATCAGCTCGGGCACGTCGGTGCCGTCGAGGAAATCGTCGTCGGACGGATCTTCCACGCCCCACTCGATGCGCAGGTTCCAGCGCGCGGCGAGCTGGTCGATCACGTCGACGAAGCTCGCGGTGTCCTTCCAGTCGACGTAAAAGCCGGAGATCCAGTCGATCGCCTCCTGCACGGTCTCGACCGGCTCGCGCTCGTCGCCGCTGTCCTCGCGCGCCTCGCGGTAGCGGGCGAACTGCTGCAGCGCGGTGTCTTCGTCGCCGGGATTGATCAGCAGCAGCAACTGCCAGACCAGGGCTTCGTCGTCGAGCGTCTCGTCGTCGTCGTTGTCGCTGGCGAAGTCGTGGCCGTCGTCTTCGTAGTCGGACTCGTTGTCGGGCAGCATGGCGACGCTCGCGGGCTCGGGGCGCTTTATGGTCGCGCCGGCGGCGGGCAAAGAAAAGTACGCGGCGCGTCGGCTGCGCGGGGCCGCGCAACGCCCGCGCCGGCACGCGGCCGCGCGGACGGCGCACGCGCAAAAGAAAAGCCCGGCTTGCGCCGGGCTTTTCAAATGCTTGGGCGGACGAACCGCCTGAGCTTGCCTACTCAGGCAACCGCTATTACAGCGGCTGGACCTGGTCGGCCTGCAGGCCCTTCTGGCCCTGGGTCACGACGAACGAGACCTTCTGGCCTTCCTGGAGGCTCTTGAAGCCGTTGCCGAGGATGGCGCGGAAGTGCACGAACACATCGTCGCCGCTCTCGCGGGAGATGAAGCCGAAGCCCTTAGCGTCGTTGAACCACTTGACGGTGCCGTTCTCACGATCAGCCATTTTTGCTAACTCCTTGAAACATATACGTTGATGTACCGCTTTCGCGGCGTTGGAGCTGGTCGCAAGGAGGAAGCGTGGAACGATGGAGTGGATCTGTGAATCGACGATCTACGGCATCGGGTCACGACCTACGGTGACCCTTGACTAACTCAGCACGCACACCGTAGTGGCGTCCGCAGGGAAAATCAATTGGTCTGGGCAAGCAAATTCATCCGGCCGCGTCGGCCGGGCCGCTTCGGGCCGCCTCCGGCGGCCGTTCCGGGGCCCGGCCAATACCACTAGCCGATTGATTTTTATGGACTTTGGCGTTAGCCCCATGCCGTTGCCCCGTTCAGCGAGGGCCGCAGCCGGCGACCGTCGCTGAACCGGCCCGCGATCACGTCCAGGCTGCGATCCGCGTCCATCCGCGCGCGAATGGGCGCGGACGGCTCAGCCGCCCTCGCCGCTCTCGGCGTCGGCGCGGGCCTGAGCGCGCTTCCAGATCGCGTACTCGGCGCGGTTGAGGCGGAAGTCCTGCAAGGCCATCGCCGCCGCGCCACGGTCGGCGGCGGAACCGGCCGGGTCGGCGGCGATCGCCAGCAACGCGTCCTTGAGCCGCTCGCTGCGCGCATGCGAACCGGACACGGCGACGATCGCCTTGCTGCGCACCGTCGCGGCGGGATCGAGCAAGGCGCGGTGCAGCGCCTCCTCGGCCTGCGCGGGCTCGGCCCACTGCGCCAGTTGCGCGACCGCTTCGCCGCGCACTTCCGGGTCGGCGTCGCGGGCGAGCGCGCCGAGCCGCTCGACCACCGGCGCGGCGTCCTCGTCGGGCATCGCCGCGGGCGTCAGCATGCGGATCAGCTCGGCTTCGCGCTGCGGTTCGCCGCCGGCGCGCAGCTTGGCCAGCAGCGTCTCGCGCACCTCGGCGCGTTCCAGCGAATAGCCGCCGAGCAGGTCCAGGCCGACGCGTTCGTCCTCGGCGCGGGTGCTGGCGGCGCGCGACAGCGCGTAGCGCAGCACGTCGTCGCCGCCGACCGCATGCAGCAGCGCCAGCAGTTCGCCGCGCGCGTCGGCGGCGGTTTCGTTGCCGTAGCGCTGCAGCAAGTCTTGCAGGAACTTCGGATCGCGCTGGGCGCGGCGGCGCAGGGATTCGAAGCTCACCGGCGCGGCGCCGCCGAGCGAGAGGTATTCGGGATAAGGCGAAGCTGCGGCAGCGTGGTCGTTGGCGTGTGCCGCCGTCGCTACGGGCGCGGCCGTGCGCGCGGGCGCAACGTCGGCGCGGTCGCGGCGGGCGACGTAGGCGCCGCCGGCGAGCGCGCCGATCAGGGCCGAGACGACCGCGATCGGCACGGCTTGCCGGAGATTCATGCGGGGCAAGTGGGTGAGCGCATGCGGGCAGGATAGCGGCTTGCGGGAGGCGCGCGTTTCCGGCTTCGGCGCGTGCCGCCGCGAACGCCCGCTTCGCGCGCGAAGCGGGCGTCCGGCGCCGTCAGCAGTCCGGCGCGACCCGGCCGTCGGAGCCGGTGTAGGTGTAGGCGTCGGGAATGAAGCGGCCGCTGCCGATCCGGTTCCAGATGTTGCTGGTGCCGTAGGTGCCGGTCACCGAGGTGCCGGTGGTCTGGCACTGGATCGTCACCTTGGCGCCGTTGGCGAGGCTGTCGACGATCGAGTACGAGGTGCCCGGGCCGGAGCGCACGTTCAACGGCGTGCCGTTGGTGCCGACCGTGCCCGACGCGCCGCCCCCGCCGCCGCAGGAATTGCGGCTGGTGTAGCTGGCGCTGCCCCAGTAGGTGATCTGCGCGCCGTTGAACTTGATCTTCTGCGCCGAGCCGTTGAGGCGTTCTTCGAAATGCAGGTGCGGGCCGGTCGAGCCGCCGGTGCTGCCGACGGTGCCGATCGACTTGCCGATCGCCACGTTCTGGCCGACCGAGACCGAATAGCTGTTGAGGTGCGCGTACAGCGTGCTCCAGCCGCCGCCGTGGTCGATCACCACGTACTTGCCGTAGCTGGTGTCGCCGAGGTTGCGGACCACGCTGACGGTACCGGCCGCGGCCGCGACGACGGTGTCGCCTTCGTCGTTGGCGCGGTTGAAGTCGACCGAGTTCTGCGGGTTGTGGTTGGTGCGGGTCTGGCCTTCCCAGACCTGGCCGCACGGGAACGGCATCTGGAAGGTCGGCGCGGCCTGGGCGGCGGTGCCGAACAGCGAGGCGAAGCTCAGCAGCGCCAACGCGCTGCGCAAGTGCTTGGGTTGTTTCACGGACGTGGCTCCAAGTGGAAGGCCGCCGTAACGGCGGCGGGAACGTTGCGGGTCAATGCACGATCTGCACATCGTCGAGGTAGAGGTTGACGTCGAAGCTGGTCTGTTCGCGCAGCAGCCAGACCGCGTCCAGGCGCACGCCGGCGGCGTCGATCTGGCCGTTGCTGGCGCCGGCCCAGGCGTTCCATTGCGCCGGGTCGTCGAGCGCCCATTCCAGGTAGGTCCATTGGTTGGCCGGGATCGCGCGTTCGATGCCGCGCTCGCTGCCGTCGCTGTCGTCGACGCTCAGCGAGGCGCGCAGGCCGCTGCCGCCGGTGTAGATCCAGAAGCCGACCTTGCCGCCGGCGCGCAGCAGCTCGACGTTGTTCGCCGGCGTGCCGCCGGCCGACAGCAGCCGTACCGCCCAGGCGGTGGCCACATTCGGATCGTCCTTGAGCAGCACCCGCAGCGAACACGCGCCGTTGCGGCGGGTGGCGCAATCGCGCTGCGCCAGCGAGGTCGCGGCGATGCCGACGGTGCTGCCCGAATACGTCGGCGCGCTGTCGAAGCGGCCGACGCCGCTTTCGAAATCCTCGAACACCACCGCGCCCGGGCCCGGGCCGGCGCCGTCGTTGGCCAGGTAGGCGTTGCGCTGGCCGCCGGGCGCGTTGTTGCCGTTGAAGTAGTGGTTGGCGATCCAGCGCCAGTCGCGGCCGTTGTTCGCGGCCCAGCGCTGCGTGCCCCACTGGCTCATGCCGCGGCCGTGGCCGAAGCAGCCGCGGCCGCGCCCGACTTCGTCGGACAGGCACGGCCAGCCGTTGCGCGGCGAACCGTTGCGGCCGTTGCCGCAGCTCAGGTCGGTGTTGACGCAGGACAAGCCGTCGGACGGATCGTCCCAGGCGTTGTTCTCCGAGGAGTATTCGCTGAAGGCGGCGCTGGCTCCGTCGCGGGTCAGCACCACGCCGCGGGTCGCCGCGGCCGCGGCGACGGTGGCGGCGACGCTGTCGTTGTCGAAGGCCTGGCACGAGGTGCTGGCGCAAATGTCGTAGCGGCTGTTGACCGGATGGGCGACGTAGTACGCGGCGTAGCTGCGGTAGGCGACCGCGCCGGCGGCGAGCGACTGCGGGTTCCACGAGGGAATCCATTCTTCGTCGAGGCCGCGGCCGACGTAGTCCTCGAATGCGTAGACCGAGACCGAGCTGCATGAGCGGCCGGAGCAATTGGTGCCGACGCGGATGCTGGCCGGCACCGGCACGTTGGCCGACTGCGCCGCCAGCGCTTGCGCGCGCGCAGCGGTCTGCGGGCGCGCGGGGTCGAGCGCATCGGCGGCTGCGGCCGCGTCGGCGCGCGCCTGCGCGGCGTCGGCGGCGGGCATCGGCCGTTGCAGGTCGTCGCGCAGCCGCGCGCGTTGCTGCACGTGGCGGCGGTCGCTGCGGCTCAGGCCCTGGCCGGGTTCGAGATCGACGATCACTGCGCGCGCATCGTTGAGCAGCGGCAGACCGGCGAGCTCGCGGCCACGGTAGCCGGCGGCTTCGATGGTGAGATCCAGCGTCGGCGGCAACGCATCGGCGGCGGCGCGCGCGGCCGGCAACTGCGCGCTCAGTTCGAAGCGGCCGTCGGCGTCGCTGCGCGTGCGCGCGCCCTGGCTGCTGCGCACCGTCGCGCCCGCCAGCGGCGCGCCGCTGGCGGCGTCGAACACGCGGCCGGCGTAGCGCGCGCAGCGCGCGCAGGCCGCGGCTTGCAGGGCCAGGCGGTCGAGCGCGTCGGACGACACCGTCGGCGGCAGCCACACGGTCAACGGCAGCGGCTGCGCGGCGTCGATGCGCACGCGCGTGCTGAGGGTCTGGTGGCCGGCGGCGCCGATGCGCAGTTCGTAGTCGCCGGCGGCCAGGGTGGCGTTGCGCGCGCCGCGCACGGCCGGGTCGCGCGCGAGCGCGCGCACCTGCGCGGCGGGGTCGAGCGGGTGCACGCTGAGGTTGGCTTCGAGCGCGGCGCCGTCGACGCTGTCGCGGACGCGGATGCGCAGCAGGCGCTCGGCGGAACCGGCGTCGGCCAAGGCGCGCGATGGCGGCGACGGCGCTGCGGCATCGGTCGCGGCGGCGACGCGGTCGCGCAACCATTGCGCGGATACCGCTGCGGCGAGCAGCAGGACCAGGAGCGCGGGCCAGGTCGGCGTGCGGCGCAGCGTGGGCGAGGTCGGCGATGGCGTAGCGGTCATGCGCGTTTCCCGATGAGGGAGGTTCGGCCTGGGCGGAGCGGAAAGCGCCGGGCCTATAGGCCCTCCGGCCACAGCAGGCCGCTGCGGTCGGAACGAAGTCGCAACGGCATGCGTCGCAACCGGAACATCGACGACGAGAACCGGCGCGCAGGCCGCTGCGGGATTGCCGCCTGCGCGCCGGACGCTCAGTTCTTCACTTGCACATCGTCGACGTACAGGTTGACGTCGAACGAAGTCTGGTCGCGGTAGAACCACACCGCGTCGAGCTTGACCGTGGCGGCGGTGATCGCGCCGTTGGCGCCGCCGACCCAGGCGTCCCATTGCGCGTCGTCGTCCAGGCGCCACTCCAGGTAGGTCCAGGTGTCGACCGGAATCGCGCGCGCCACCGAGCGCTCGGTGCCGTCGCTGTCGTCGACGCCGATCGCCGCGCTGACGCCGCTAGCGCCGGTGTAGACCCAGAAGCCGACCTTGCCGTTGGCGCGGGTCAGCGCCGCGTTGCTGCCGGGCGTGCCGCCGGCGGACAGCAGCCGCACCGCCCAGGCATTGGAACTTGCGGCGTCGTCCTTGAGCAGCACGCGCAGCGAGCACTCGCCGTTCTTGCGCGTGGTGCAATTGCGCTCGGCCAGCGACGCGGTCGAGATGCCGGTGGTGCTGCCCGAATACGCCGGCGAGGTATCGAAGTGGCCGACCGAGCTTTCGAAGTGGTCGATCACGCTGCCGCCGCCGGGCGTGCCCGGGTTCAACAGGTTGTAGTAACGCGCCCAGTCCCAGTACTGGCCCGGGTCGGTGTGGGTCTGGCTGCTGTAGTGCTGGTGGCCTTTGACCTTGACGCTGGCCGGCAGCACGTTGATGCCGGTGCCGCCCGGGCCCTTGAACGCGCTGGCGCAGTTGATCGCGCCGTAAGTCGCGCAGAAGTGCCGGGTCAGCGCGGCCGAGGCGTTGTACATCGCCGCGGTGTACCAGCTGGCGTTGGCGATGAAGCCTTCGTGCTCGATGCCGAGCGTGGTCTTGTTGTGCACGCCGACGTGATGGGCCGCGCGGTTCTCGCGCACCATCTGGGTGATCTGGCCGTCGGAGCTGCGGATCAGGTAGTGCGCGCTGACGCTGTAGGGATTGTTCTGGAACCAGGAGATGCTGCCGGCGTAGTAGCCCTCCATCGTGTGGATGGTGACCGAGTCGTACGAGGTGCGGTCGGAGTGGTACGGCGACGCCACCCACAGCGCGGGCCCGTAGTCGGTGCTTTTCTCCGCCGCCGCGGCCGCTTCGGTGCGCGAACCGGCCGGCGCGCGCAGGGTTTCGTCGCGCGGGTCGATGCGGAAGCCGCCGTCGGCGCCCAAGGCTTCGACCGTGTCGGCGGCGACGTTCAGGCGCACGAACGGCGCGCGCAGGCGCAGCAGCGCCGGTGCGTCGAACGCGCGTTCCCAGCGCACCGGGCGCTCCGGCACGACGATGCCGCGGTCGTTGACGCCCTTGTCCTGCGCCGACAGCACGTCGAAGGCGAAGCTGGCGCGCGCGTGCGACTGCACCGCGCTCTTGGCCGCGCCGCCCGCGGCCGGGGCGAAACCGGCGTAGCGCTCGAGCGCGGCGCGGGTGGCTTCGACCGGCGAATGCGCGTCGACGCCGTCGGCGCGCAGTTCGCGGTCCAGCAACGCGGCCGCGGCGAGGATGTTCGCCGCCGGATCGCGCAGCACGCGCTGCGCCGGCACGCCGAGCAGGCGCGCGCCGTCGCCGGCCTGATCGGCGAACCCCTCGCCGTGGTAGAGGCCCATGACGCCGTAGGCGCGCGGCATGTGCTGGTGCGAATCGGCGGCGCGCGCCGGCTGCAGGTTCTGCCAGCGGGTGGTGACGTAGGCCATCGCTTCCAGGGTGCCGCGCGGAATCGACGGATAGCGCGCATAGGCCTGGCCGAAGTACGCGGCGTAGAGCTGGCGGTCGATGCGCGCCAGCGATTCTTCCAGACGCAGCCGCTGCGCCAACGCCGCGTCTTCCGGCGCCGCGGCGGGCGCGGCCGACGCGGGCCAGGCGCAGGCGACGATCAACGCGAACGGCAGCAGCGACAACGAGGCGCGCGACAACGGCGACCGGCGCAGGCGCCGGCTGACGGAATATTCGTTCATGCTGTTTATCCCCGAGAGAATTAAAAATTCCCGCGCCGCCCTTTTACTGCTTTTTCCTGGCACGCAAGTGCTGCCCGCCGCGGTTTGCGCCGCGGATGTTCGGTTCCGCGATGGCAATCACTCCGGGAGTGCGTGCTGGGGCGAGTCCAGCGCCGGCTGCGACGGCGCTTGGGGTGCGGTGCGGCATGGAGCAGGAGCGGGGTTGGGGGTTAGGGGTTGGGGAACTGAAGACTCGAAGCGTTGGAGCCCACCGCCAGGAACCCGCCATCGCAGCCAGAAAGACGCGGAACGCTCCCGCCCCTGCGCATCCCCAGTTCCCCAATCCCGCTCCCCCCTTCCCGCTCCTGCCTCTCCCCTGCACCTGTCTAGGGTCGCCCCCAGTTACCCGCCTGAACGCACGCTCTTATCGTGACCGCCTGGACGCATCGGGGCGTCCGTTTGCCAACGAAGGATCAGTCATGAGCGGAATCGACGGCGTCAATTACCAGATGCTGCGCAACCTGCCTCCGGAAGACCGGCAGGCCATTCTGGACGGCGCCAAGACCCAGGCCGCGCCGGCGCCGGAACCTCCGCCGCCGCCCCCGCCTCCGCCGCCCCCGCCGCCGCCGAAGGACGCCAAGACGCCGGAAGAAGCGGTGCGCGCGATCCATGCCTTGCCGCTGCCGAAGAACAGCGATCTGTCCTCGGGCATGCCGTCGGAGGTCTACAACTCGATCTACGGCCCGCGCGTGACCGAGTTCAACGGCACCCGCCGCAGCGAAGCGCAGGCAGCGCTGGACCGGATGGAGCCCAAGCTCGAGGAATACCGCAACAGCGGCCTCAACGGCGCCACCGCCAACTACGAGTACCAGCAGTCGCGCGACGCCTTCAACAGCAATCCTTACGTCAAGGAATTGCAGCGCATCGTCAAAGAGTCGACCGACAAGCCGGCCGAAGTGCCGGCGTACCTGACCAACCAGGACGCGCCGGTCGGCGCCAGCGCGGTGTCGAACCTCAAGCTCGACAGCGTGCGCACCGCGCTCGACACGCTCGGGGTGAAGCTGCCCGACAACCCGAGCCCGGAGCAGATCGCCGCCGGCTATGAACTGCTCGGCACCATGCCCAACGACGTGCTGTCGTACGCGATCAATCCCGGCATGTCGGTCAGCTATTCCACGCCGGTGATCGGCGCGAGCACGCCGTCGATGATTCCGGTGCGCGCCGAAGCGCAGGTCACGGTGGAAGGCAAGGTCGAGCTGTCCGACGTGCAGACCGGCGTGGATTTCCAGCAGAGCCAGCAGTTCAAGGCCTCGGTGCAGGTGCAGGGCGAGGCCGGCGTGGACGTGGGCAAGACCCCGCTCAACAAGCTCTATTCGTGGGGCACGCGCCTGGGCGCGGTGTCCGACGAAACCAAGCGCATGATCGAGAGCTCGCCGCTGCTCAAGAACGCGGTCAAGGGCCTGCCGGTGTCGGGCCACTACACCGAGTTCGAAGGCACCCGCCTGAGCTATGAGGCGACGGTGACGCCGCAGCAGGGTTCGCGACTCGACAAGGGCGACATGAGCGCGATGCCGAGCCCGCTGGATCCGCTGGCGATGCCGGAAGGCACCTCGGTGCTGATGCGTGGGCAGAACCTGACCGGTTCGGACTTCGCCATCAACTACAAGTTCATCGCCGGCATCGGCGGCACCCACACCGAACTCGACGGCGCCGGTTTCGGCGTGCGCAAGATGGAAGGCTCGGTGGTCGAGGTCTACGCCGGCCCGATGCAGACGGTCGAGAACGCGACCATGTTCGGCCTCGGCAAGGTCGGCACGCTGTCGGTCGGCCTGAGCGTGGAGACCAGCGCCGAGAACCGTTCGTTGCAGACCGCGCGCATCGATCTGTCGACCCAGGAAGGCCGCGACGCGTACCAGGCGTTCATCAGCGGCGGCAAGGTGCCCGACTGGAATCCGCCGGGCGTGCAGCGCTCGGGCACCAGCGAGGTGTTCAACGCCGAACACGCCGCGCGCCTGGGCATCGACGCCGGCCCGATCTCGCTGGGCATCGGCAACAGCAGCCAGCTGACCATCACCCGCAACGTCTGGCAGGACGGCACGGTCGACCAGACCAACAGCTACCAGTCGATGGGCCAGACCACCGACGTGCAGTTCCAGATCGGCGCCGACGGCAAGCCGGTGCCGGACTCCACCGAGTGGACCCTGGTGCTGCCGAACACCAGCGACGTGGCCGCGTCCTACTTCAACTCGTCGTACCACCCCGACCAGATCAACAAGAAGTTCGACGGCGACCAGCACCTGCAGTTCGAGTTCACCGACAAGGACCTGCTGGCCCTGCGCGACCGCGCCCGCGAGAGCGTCGGCAACCTCGGCGGCGACGAGCACGGCGGCGAGCGCCTGCGCGACCTCGACTCGGGCCGGGTGACGCCGTTCCCGAACGACGTGACCGAGCAGATCGCCATCGCCAAGACCCCGGACGAAGTGTTCGCCGCGATCTCGCGCAGCGGCCAGGCCGGCTGCGAGGACTTCGTGACGATGATGATGTGGGGCGACAGCCGCAATACGGCGCTGCCGGGTACGTTCAAGATGAAGGATGCGGGCTGAGGTTCGCTCGCGTTCGCGCTGAAGACGAAAACGCCCGGCTCGCGCCGGGCGTTTTCTTTTTTCCGAAGCCCCCTGTAGGAGCGACGCGAGTCGCGACCGCGACAACGCAACTGCGGCGAAACCCGCGGCGCGAGCCGAAACCCCGCGGTCGCGGCTCGCGCCGCTCCTACAGGCAGGTCGCCCGATCGCGTCAGACCGGGGAAGGATTGCGCTCGGCGAAGCCGCTCTGATGCCAATACGGATACGCCTTGTCGCGCGCGCTGGCCGCGTCCAGTTTGGCGACCTGCTCCGCGCTCAGGTTCCAGCCCACCGCGCCGAGGTTCTGCTTGAGCTGCTCCTCGTTGCGCGCGCCGATCACCACCGTCGCCACGGTCGGCCGCTGCAACAGCCAGTTCAACGCGATCTGCGGCACGGTCTTGCCGGTTTCCGCCGCGATTTCGTCGAGCGCATCGACCACGCGGTACAGATACTCCTCGTCCACCGGCGGCCCCTTGTCAGCGGTGACGTGCAGGCGGCTGGTTTCCGGCAGCGCCTGGCCGCGGCGGATCTTGCCGGTCAGCCGGCCCCAGCCCAGCGGGCTCCACACCACCGCGCCGACGCCCTGGTCCAGGCCCAGCGGCATCAGCTCCCATTCGTAGTCGCGGCCGATCAGCGAGTAATAGGCCTGATGGGCGACGTAGCGGCTCCAGCCGTAACGCTCGGCCGTGGCCAGCGACTTCATCAGATGCCAGCCGGAGAAATTCGACACGCCGAGGTAGCGCAGCTTGCCGGCGCGGACCAGATCGTCGAGGGTGGACAGAGTTTCCTCGACCGGCGTGCGCGCATCGAAGCCGTGCAGCTGGAACAGGTCGATGTAGTCGGTGCCCAGCCGCTTGAGCGCGGCGTCGACGCTGCGCAGCAGGTGCTGGCGCGAGGAGCCGACTTCGTTCTCGCCGTCGCCGAAGCGGAAGGTGGCCTTGGTCGAAATCAGATAACCGTCGCGCGCGCGGCCCTTGAGCGCTTCGCCGAGGATCGATTCGGCCGCGCCGTTGGAATAGATGTCGGCGCTGTCGAACAGGTTGACGCCGGCGTCGAGGGCCACGTCGAGCAGGCGGCGCGCCTGCGCCACGTCGGTCTGGCCCCAGGCCTTGAAGAAGTCGCCCTGGCCGCCGAAGGTGCCGGTGCCGAAACTGAGCACCGGCACGCGCAGGCCGGAGCGGCCGAGATAACGGTGGTCCATGCCGCACTCCTGAAATTAGGGGGAGGCGGCCATTGCACGCCATCGCCGGCGCCGGCTCAACCGCGCGGGCGGGACGATGCGTTGTTCTGAGAGGCGGGCGGCGGCGGGAGGACCTTCAGGCCCGACGTTCCTGTTCGGACCGGCGCGGCCGGAACGAAAAATGTCGGGCCCGCAGGCGCCGCCGCGCTCAAGGCCGCGCCGCGACGACGAACTTCACATCCGACGGCGACACCATCGGCAGCATCTGCACCGTTTCGCCGAGCTCGCCGCTGGCCGGATCGCGCGCGATCACCACCAGGTTGCCGCTGTGCTGGTTCGCCACCACCACGAAGCGGCCGTCCGGCGCGAGCGCGAACTCGCGCGGGCCGCGGCCCTCGCTGGCGCGGCGCTGCACCGCACGCAGGCGGCCGTCGCCGGGATCGACCGCGTACACCGCGATGTGGTTGTCTTCGCCGCGATTGCTGACGTAGAGAAACCGCCCGTCGCCGGACAGGTGCAAGGCCGCGGCGGCGTTGCCGTCGCGCCGGCCCGGATCCAGCGCCAGCGTCTGGATCGCGGTCAGCCGGCCGTCGGCGTGATCGAGCGCGACGATTTCGCCGCTCATCTCCAAAGTCAGATACGCATGGCGTCCGTCGGCGGAGAACAGCAGATGGCGCGGCCCGCTCGCCGGCGGCAGATCCAGCCACGGCGTCGGCGCGGCCTGCAGCGGGCGTTCGGCGCTGCGCGCGGGATCGTAGCGATAGGCATACACCTTGTCCGCGCCGAGATCGGCGGCGAACACGTAGCGGCCGTCGGGCGATGGCGTCGCCGCGTGCACGTGCGGGCCGAGCTGGCGCTCGCGATCGGCCTGGCTGGCGCGATGGCCGAGCACCTGCACCGCCGCGCCGAGGCGGCCGTCGGCGCCGACCGGCAACACCGCCAGGCTGCCGCCGGGGCTCTGCGCGCCGGAGTAGTTCGACACGAACAGATAGCGCCCGTCGCGGCTCAGCGCGGCGTGGGCGGGATCGTCGCCGAGCGTGTTGGCCTGCGACAGCCGCTGCGAGCGCTGCGCGCCGCGGCCGAGCGCGAAGCTGCTGGCGCGGCCGACCGGATCGGGCGAGGCCGGGCCGTTCTCGTTGACCGCGAACGCGCGCGCGCCGTCGGGCGACACGGTCAGCCACGACGGGTTATCGGTTTCGATGGTTTCCAGCGGCTGCGGATCGATGCGCCCGCTGGCCGGATCGAAGCGGTAGCGGCCGATGCCCCGGCACTGCGCGCCGGTGTAGCAGCCGACCAGCAGCTCGGTCGTCGCGGAGTCGGCCTGGGTGTGGGCGTGGGCGGAGGTGGCGCTCATGATCAGGCTCCAGGCTAGCAGGGCGGAACGCAGGGGCATCGTCGGCTCCGGTAGGCGCGAAGGCTCGATGCTGCCTTAATCGCGGCGCGCGACCAAGGACGGGGTTTGGCGTTCGGGCGTGTGCAGCGCGATCCGCGACAACAGCGTCGGGCCTGAAGCCCCGCCCGCAAAAGCTCGCGCGCCGGGCCGTTCGCTGTCGTGGGAAGGCCTTCAAGCCCGACGCTTTCGTGCCCGGACGCCGCCACTGCCCGGACCGCGCCGGCGCGGGCTGGGCCGTACCGACCCGCCCGCGTATCCTAGGCGCCGCACCGGTCGCGTCCGCGCCGGCGCGCCATCCACACCGCACGAGCGCCACCATGACCGATACCCCGCCCGACCGCCTCTCCAACGATCCGCGCAGCCCGTTCTACGCCCCGTCCGTGCTCGAACGCGGCATCGGCATCCGCTTCAACGGCGTGGAGCGCAGCAACGTCGAGGAATACTGCATCAGCGAAGGCTGGGTGCGTCTGCCGGTCGGCAAGGCGCTCGACCGCCGCGGCAATCCGATGACGATGAAGCACAAGGGCACGGTCGAGGCCTATTACCTCACCGCCGCGCCGGACGCCGAGTAAGCGCCGCGCGCAAAGCCGGGGCGGCGCGTCACAACGCCCCGGCCTGGATCGTCGAACCTGCAAACGCCCCGCAACCGCGCGGGGTTTTCGACCTCCAGGAGTCCGCCATGTCGCTCGCCCTCAGCCTAATCGTGTTCAAGTTCGTCCTGCTCGCGGGCCTGGCGGCCTGGCTCAGCGTGGTCGCGTTCAACAACCTGCGCGCGTTCGGCAACGGTGCGTTCGCGCTCGGCCAGCTCATGCGCATGGCGCCGCTGCAACAGGCGCCGGCGATCCAGACGCCGCTGCTGGCGCGGCGGGTCGAATCGGTGTTCTGGCACCGCGCGGTGCTGGCGCTGGTGCTCGCCGCCGAACTGGTCAGCGCGGGCCTGCTGTGGTTCGCCGCGGCCGCATTCGCCGGCGCGGCGGCGGAACCGGCGGCGTGGGCCAACCTCGCGCTGGCGGCGTTCATGGCCACCTGCCTGCTGATGTTGCTCGGCGGCAGCTGGTTCGCCTACTACATCCGCCAGGACAACGTGCAGCTGCTGCACTTCGTCCTGATCGGCGTGGCGGTGGCGGCGATGATCGCGGTGAACCTGCGCGCCTGAGCCGCGCTCAGGCCGCGGCGGTCTCGCTCCAACGGCCGAGCAGGCGGCGCATGTCGGCGGCCAGCTCCGGCACCGGCTGCGGCAGCCGCAACGCGGATTCGATCAATACGCAGGCGCCGGCGGTGTCGCCACCGGCCGCGGCGTGCAGCGCGCGGGCGTAGTCGCCCAGCGGCGCCGGCGCGTCCAGCACCGGTTGCAGCCACTCGCTCGCATCGCCTGCGGTGTCGCGCATCAGCAACAACTGGGCCAGCTGAAACCGCGCGACCACGAACTGCGGCACCCGCGCCAGCACCGCGCGCAGGCGCTGTTCGGCGCGCTCGTACAGGCCGAGCTGGGCGTGCTGGATCGCCAGCAGGTACTGCGCGTGCAGATTGTCGGGATCGCATTCCAGCACCTGCTGCAACAGCCGCACGGCCTCGACGTCGCGCGCATCGGCGATGGCGTCGTGGGCGCGCTTGAGCAGCGCGGTCAGTTCGGAATGCGGTTCGGACATACGGCGATCGGGGGCCGGCCGCGCGCTTCCCCCGCGCGGCCTGGTTCAGCGGAATTCAGGGCGCCCATTGTGCCGCGCCGGCGGCCGGGGAAAAACGACTTGCGTCATAACGAAAAGCGAAGACGCGCTGTTGTAGCGTCGTCTCGCTGCCGCGCAAGGACGGCTGCGCTCCCGGCCGGAGGCCGCGGCGCGGCCTGCACGCAGCGGCGGCCACCGCTACCGACGCACAACCGATCATCGGAGGATCACCATGTCGTCGCGTTCCCACACCCCTGCCCGTCCCGTCCGCCGCGCACGCTTCCCGGCATCGCGCGCCCTGCTCGCCGCCGGCTTCACCGCCGCGCTGGTCCTGTCCGGTTGCAACCGCGAGGTCCAGCACTCTGAAGCGCCGGCCGCGGACGCAGCGGCGCCCGCCGAGGCGAAGGTGCTGTACCTGTCGCAGGCGCCCAAGCCCAACACCGAGCATTACGAAACCATCGCGCCGAACCCGATCTACCGTACCGCCGAACAACCGGTGTCGACCTTCTCGATCGACGTGGACACCGGCAGCTACGCCAACGTGCGGCGCATGCTCGCCGCCGGCGAGCTGCCGCCGAAGGACGCGGTGCGGATCGAGGAGTTGCTGAACTACTTCGATTACGGCTACCCGCGCCCCGAGTCCAAGGACGTGCCGTTCAAGGTCAGCACCGAACTCGCGCCGGCGCCGTGGAACGCCAAGCGCGTGCTGTTGCAGATCGGCATCCAGGGTTACGAGGTCGAGCACGAACAGCTGCCGCCGGCCAATCTGGTGCTGCTGGTCGACACGTCCGGTTCGATGGACGAACCCGACAAGCTGCCGCTGCTCAAGCGCGCCTTCGCCCAGCTGTTGCCGCAGCTGCGCGCACAGGACCGCGTCTCCATCGTCGCCTACGCCGGCAGCGCCGGGCTGGTGCTGGCGCCGACGCCGGGCGACCACGGCGGCGAGATCATGGACGCGCTGGAACGCCTGCAAGCCGGCGGTTCGACCAACGGCGGCGAAGGCATCCGCCTGGCCTACGCCACCGCGCGCCAGGCCTACATCGACGGCGGCATCAACCGCGTGCTGCTGGCCACCGACGGCGATTTCAATGTCGGCGTGTCCGACCAGAAGGCCCTGGAAACCCTGGTCGCCGACCAGCGCAAGAGCGGCATCGCCCTGAGCACGCTCGGCTTCGGCAGCGGCAACTACAACGATGCGATGGCCGAACGGCTGGCCGATGTCGGCAACGGCAACCACGCCTACATCGACAGCGCGCTGGAGGCGCAGAAGGTGCTGGTCGAGGAAATGGGCTCGACCCTGTTGACCATCGCCGGCGACGTCAAGGTGCAGGTCGAGTTCAATCCGGCCGTGGTCGCCGAATACCGCCTGATCGGCTACGAGAACCGCCTGCTCAAGCGCGAGGACTTCAACAACGACAAGGTCGATGCCGGCGAGATCGGCGCCGGCCACGACGTCACCGCGCTGTACGAACTGGCGTTGGTCGGTTCCGGCGGCGAGGCCAGCGACCCGCTGCGCTACGCGCAAGGCGAAGCCGCCAAGCCCGCCGCGGGCGTCAAGCCCGACGAACTGGCGCTGCTGAAGCTGCGCTACAAGCGCCCCGGCGAGAACGACAGCCGGCTGATCGAAACCGCGCTGATGCGCCGCGACATCGCCGCCCGCCCGGGCGAGCGCCTGCGCTTCGCCGCGGCGGTGGCCGGCTTCGGCGAACTGCTGCGCGGCGGCGAGCACCTCGGCGGTTTCGGCTGGGATGGCGTGATCGATCTGGCCCGCAGCGCGCGCGGCGACGACCGCAACGGCTATCGCGGCGAGTTCCTGCAACTGGCGCAGACCGCGCGCAGCCTGCAGGCCAAGGCGCCGGCCGGCGCCGAGGCCGCAGCGGGCGGCGCCGAATGACAGGCTGAGCGCCTTGCGCAAAACGCAAACGGCGCGGTCGGGAACGACCGCGCCGTTTTTTGTCGGGTCGGGAACTCCCGCCGCGCTTACGCCACCGCTTCGCGCCGATGGAAGCCCAGCGCGTAGAACAGCACCGTCAGCAGGATCAGGAACGCCGGCCCGATGATCAGCGCCACGCGGGTGTCGGGGAAATACGCCATCAGCCCGATCACCAGCACCAGGAACGCCAGCGCGATCCACGAGCCGACCGGGAACATCGGCGCCTTGAACGCCAGCGCGTCGCGCTCGGCGGCGCTGAGGCGGGCGCGGAACTTCATGTGCGCCACCAGGATCACGCCCCAGGTCCAGATCGCGCCGAAGGTGGCGATCGAGGTCACCCACACGAACACCTTGGCCGGCGCCAGATAGTTCGCCGCCACGCCGAACAGCAGCGCCACCACCGACACCAGGATCGCCGCGCGCGGCACGCCGCCGGGCGAGGTGCGCGCGAACAGCGCCGGCGCCTGCTTCTGCTGGGCCAGGTTGTAGAGCATGCGCCCGGTGCTGAAGATGCCGCCGTTGCACGAGGACAGCGCGGCGGTCAGGACCACGAAGTTGATGATGCCGGCGGCCTCGCGGATGCCCAGGCGCTCGAAGGTCAGCACGAACGGGCTGCCGGTGGTGCCGAGCTCGTTCCACGGGTACAGCGACAGGATCACGAACAGCGCGCCGACGTAGAAGATCACGATCCGCCAGAACACCGAGTTGATCGCATCGGGAATCGACTTGGCCGGGTTGGCCGCCTCGCCTGCGGTCAGGCCGATCATCTCCACGCCGAGATAGGCGAACATCACCATCTGCAACGACATCAGCACGCCCTGCGCGCCATTGGGGAAGAAGCCGCCGTGCGTCCACAGGTTGGAGATGCCGGTGGCCACGCCGCCGTTGCCGAGGCCGAACACGATCATCGCCAGGCCGCCGAGGATCATCGCGACGATGGTCACCACCTTGATCATCGCGAACCAGAATTCGAATTCGCCGTAGGCCTTGACCGTGATCAGGTTGACCGAGCCCATCGCCACCAGCGCGGCCAGCGCCCACGCCCATTGCGGCGAGCCGGGGAACCAGACCTGCATGTACACGCCGACCGCGGTGATCTCGGCGACGCACGTCACCAGCCACAGGAACCAGTAGTTCCAGCCGGTCAGGTAGCCCGACAGCGGGCCGAGGTAATCGCGCGCGTAGCGGCTGAACGAGCCGGCGACCGGGTTGTGCACGGCCATCTCGCCGAGCGCGCGCATGATGATGAAGATCGCGCCGCCGCCGAGCAGGTAGGCCAGCAGGATGCCCGGGCCGGCGAGCTTGATCGCGTTGGCCGAACCGAGGAACAGGCCGACGCCGATCGCGGCGCCCAGCGCCATCAGGCGGATATGCCGCTCGCTGAGGCCGCGGTGAAGTTGCTGGTGGTCGTTGGGCATCCGCACGTGCTCCGGCTGCGGTCCGGCGCGACGACCGCGCTGCGCTCAGCGCGGCCGGGCCGGGACCGGCGCAGCATACTCCGCGGGTTGGGTATACGGCAGGGTTCGGTTGGGACGACGGCGTCGACTGCAGCGAAATTCGCGCCTGCGGCGCTTATCCCCTCACCCTAGCCCCGCCCCGGCCCCGAACGCATAGCGTTCGGGCGTTCGATGCTGCGCGAGCCAATGGCTCGCAAGCGCAGCCCCTCACCCCGCAAGCGGCAGAGGGAACGCATTCGCAGCGGCACTTGAAAGCCCCTCTCCCGCGTGCGGGAGAGGGGTTGGGGTGAGGGCACGCGCCAACCGCCTACGTCGCCGCTCTCAACTCTTGAGCTTGTACCCCGTCCGGAAAATCCACCAAACCACGACCAGGCACAGCACCATGAACCCCGCCGTCATCCCCACGCTGAGCCCGATATCCACATCCGATTTGCCGTAGAAGCTCCAGCGAAACCCGTTGACCAGATACACCACCGGATTGAACAGCGACACCGAGCGCCAGAACGGCGGCAGCATGTCGATCGAGTAAAAGCTGCCGCCGAGGAAGGTCAGCGGCATCACGATCATCATCGGGATCATCTGCAACTTCTCGAACCCGTCCGCCCACACCCCGATGATGAAGCCGAACAGGCTGAAGGTGACCGCGGTCAGAATCAGGAAAGTCACCATCCACAGCGGATGGACGATGTCGAAATCGACGAAGCAGCGCGCGGTGACGAGCATCAGCGTGCCCAGGATCACCGACTTGGTCGCCGCCGCGCCGACATAGCCGCAGATCGTCTCGACGAACGACACCGGCGCCGACAGCAGTTCGTAGATCGTGCCCGACCACTTCGGCAGGTAGATGCCGAACGAGGCGTTGGAGATGCTCTCGGTCAGCAGCGACATCATGATCAGGCCCGGCACGATGAAGGCCGCGTAGCTGATCCCACCGATCTCGACCATGCGCGAACCGATCGCCGAACCGAACACGATGAAGTACAGCGAGGTCGACAGCACCGGCGTGGCGATGGACTGCATCAGGGTGCGGAAGGTGCGGTGCATCTCGAAGAAATAGATCGCCTTGATCGCATGCAGGTTCATGCCCGCGCCTCCGTCGCCGCGCGCGGCTTCTTGACCAGGTTGACGAAAATCTCCTCCAGCGAGCTTTGCGCGGTCTGCAGGTCCTTGAACTCGATCCCCAGCTCGGCCAGCCGCTTGAGCAACGCGGCGATGCCGGTGTCCTCGGCCTGCGCATCGAAGGTGTAGACCAGTTCGTTGCCGTCGCCCGACAGGCTCAAGGCCGCGTCCGCCAGTTCCGCCGGCAACGCCGCCAGCGGCGCCCGCAGTTGCAGGGTCAGTTGCTTCTTGCCGAGCTTGCGCATCAATGTGCGGGTGTCTTCGACCAGCACGATCTCGCCCTTGTCGATCACCCCGACCCGGTCGGCCATCTCCTCGGCCTCCTCGATGTAATGCGTGGTCAGGATGATGGTGACGCCGTTGTCGCGCAGGCGCGAGACCATCGCCCACATCTCGCGGCGCAGTTCCACGTCGACGCCGGCGGTGGGTTCGTCGAGGAACAGGATCCGCGGCTCGTGCGAAAGCGCCTTGGCGATCAGCACGCGCCGCTTCATGCCGCCGGACAGCGCCATGATCTTCTCGCCGCGCTTGTCCCACAGCGCCAGCTCGCGCAGCAGGGTTTCCAGATAGGCCGGATTCGGCGGCTTGCCGAACAGGCCGCGGCTGAAGCGCACCGTGTCCCACACGGTTTCGAACGCATCGGTGTGCAGTTCCTGCGGCACCAGCCCGATCGCCGCGCGCGCGGCGCGGTAGTCGCGCACGATGTCGTGGCCGTCGGCCAGCACCCGGCCCTCGCCGGGGTTGACGATGCCGCAGACGATGCTGATGAGGGTGGTCTTGCCGGCGCCGTTGGGGCCGAGCAGGGCGAAGATCTCGCCGCGGCGGATGTCCAGGTCGATGCGCTTGAGCGCCTGGAAACCGCCGGCGTAGGTCTTGGTCAGGCCCTGGATCGACACGATGGCATCGCCGGCGCGGGACGCCGACGACGGGGAAGCGTTAGGTTCTGGCGGCATGGCGGCTCCGCGATGGCCGCGCGCGGCGCGGCGGTGGCTGTGGCGAAACGCCGGAACGGCGCGTGGGGCGATGGTAACGGCGCGCGCCGCGGCGATGTTGTGCGGACACCGCGCGCCGGCAAAACGAACCGTTCGGAAAACGCTGCGCCGCGACGAGCGGGCGAAACGCCGACAACCGCGAAGCCTCGCCGTCCGCGCCCGACAGCGCGGACGGCGCGCGCTCAGCGCTCGGCCAGATACGCGTCCACGCGCTCGAACGAATCGCTCCAGCCCGGCACGATGCCCTGCTCCTGCGCGCGCTCGCGCTCGTCGCGGTCGGGGAACGCGATCGACACGGTCAGCCGCGTCTCCTCCGGTCCCACTTCGACGAAATCGACCGTCACCTCCGACGGCTGCGGCGCGCGTTCGTCGTCCCAGTCGTCGGTGTAGACCAACCGCTCGGGCGCGACGATCTGCCGGTACAGCCCCTTGATCGGATACTCGGCGCCGTCCGGGCCGACCATGCAGATGCGGAACTGCCCGCCGACCCGCACGTCCATCTGCCGCACCACGCTGCGGAAACCGTGCGGCCCCCACCAGCGGGCGACGTGGACCGGGTCGGTCCAGGCCAGGAACACCAAGTCGCGCGGGGCGTGGATGATGCGTTGCAGAACGATGCTGCGTTCTTCGATGCGGTGGGTCGTGCGCGCGGGCGCTACCGCGAGCGTGCTGGAACCGTCGGACATCATGTCGGAACTCCTGGGAGGAAACGCCGCGCCGCGGCCTCCCGCGCGGGCTCCGGGCCGTGAGCCGGAAACCGAAAGGGAACCGAAGCCGGGCGGCACGGATCGAAAGAGTTGGATCGATCTTATGTAGAGCTGGTTTATGGGTGTCGCAGTAGTTAACCGGTTGGGAAACTAGCGCTGCGGCCACGCTCCGTCAAGGCAACGGCCAAAAGCATGCACGCCGGGATCGCAGGCGGTGAGACCTTACGCCAGCCGCCGCTCACGCGCGCGCCGGCGGCCGTCGCGGCCGCTTCGGACCCGGCGCGGAATGGGCGCCCTGGGCGGCGTCGATCCGATCGATCCAGCCCGCGCGCGAACCCGCGAACGCATCGGCGTAAGGCACGTACGGCTTGATGTCGAGCACCGGCGTGCCGTCGAGCAGGTCGACCCCGCGCAGCACCAGCGCGCGCTCCTCCACCGCCACCAGTTCCACCGCCGACAGCCCGAGCGGATTGGGCCGGTGCGGCGAACGCGTCGCCAGCACCCCGCGCTTGGGCCCGCCGCGCGGCGGTTTGACCTGCGCGTTCCAGCCCTGGCTGCGGTGAAAAGCGAAGATCAGCCAGATCCGCTCGAACCCGGCCAGATCGGCGTAAGCCTCCATCGGCAGGCCGTCGACGAACTCCAGCCGCGCCTCCACCGCGGCGCCGCTTTCGGTGCCGGCCACCACCGTGGACTGGTGCGGCGCGTCGATGCGCTGGGCGTACGGCGAGCGCAGGTAGGCGATGGGGCGGCAGACGAATTCGGCGGACATCGGCAGTGGCGAGCAGGCAAGGACCCATGAGGGGCGAAGAAGGAGCCTCGGCCCCCGACGATTTCGCTCAAGCCGCGCCATCTTCCCACGCCGCCGCCGCCGGAACGACACGCGGCCGCGCCGGCCCGGCCCCGCCGCCGACCTGAATCCGCATGCGTTTTGTCACTGCATCGCCCTGCGCCGATGGCGCTATCCTGCCCGGCGAACGCCCCGCCCCCGCTGCCGAGGTCACGAATGAAGTATTTGGTGATGATCTACAACGACGACGAGTTGATCGAAGCCCTGCCCGACGGCGAGTACGCGACCATGATGCGCGGGTGCATCCAGCACGCCGACGAGATGCGCGCGGAAGGCAAGCTGCTGGATTCGCAGATGCTCGGCCCGCCGGCGAAGGCCACCTCGCTGCGCACCCGCAACGGCCGCACCACCTTCATGGACGGCCCGTTCGCCGAAGCCAAGGAATACCTCGGCGGCTTCAACCTGATCGAGGCCGCGGACATGGACGAGGCCCTGCGCATCGCCGAACAGTTCCCGTGGAGCCGCACCGGCCGGATCGAAGTGCGACCGGTCATGGACTTCGAAGCGGTGCGCAAGCACTTCGACGCGTAAACCGGGTCGCGCGCGCACCGCGCGCAACCCCGCCGGGCCCTCCAGGACGTTGAGGGCAGTCACCCCGCCTCAAGGACGAACCGCATGAACGCACCGCCGTTGTTCACGCCCGCCCGCGCCTGGCCGTTGGCGGCCGCGCTGTTGTTGGGCGCCTGCCAGCCCGCGACCGCGCCGCCCGGCGGCGCCGCGATCGCGGACGCCAAGCCCAAGACCCTCCCGGCCTTCGCCGACGACAAGGCGCTCGGCGCCGTGTTCGCGCGTCGGCGGGCCGCCGCTCGCGCGGACATCGGCTCGGCGGTCGGGCCGGACGACGCGCTCTCGGTGCCCGACGCGCCGATGGCCGCGGAAGCGCCCGCGCCGATGGAGCCGGCGCCCGCCGCCGCCAGCGACGCCATCACCAACGTCCAGACCGCCGGCGTCGACGAAGGCGACATCGTCAAGAAACAAGGCGACCGCCTGATCGTGCTGCGGCGCGGCCGCTTGTTCAGCCTCGACATCGGCGGCGACGGACTGCGCGCGGTGTCGTCGGTGGACGCGTTCGCGCCCGGCAGCGATCCCGACGGCACGTGGTACGACGAAATGCTGGTCGCCGACGGCCAGGTCGTGGTGATCGGCTACAGCTACGCGCGCGGCGGCACCGAGATCGGCCTGTTCGACCTCGGCGCCGACGGCGGCCTGCGCTACCGCGCCACCTACCACCTGCGCAGCAACGACTACTACTCGGCCAGCAACTACGCCAGCCGGCTGATCGGCAAGCAGCTGATCTTCTACTCGCCGATGCACGTCGGCGGCTACGACGAGCAACACCCGGAAGCCTCGCTGCCGGCCTTGCGCCGCTGGCACACCGGCGCGAAACCGGAGGAATTCGAACGCCTGCTGCCGGCGCAGCGCATCTACTACGGGCCCGAGTCGCTCGACGCGCAGGACCCGACCCTGCACACGGTCACGGTCTGCGACCTCGGCGGCGCGCGCATGCAGTGCCGCTCCAGCGCCGCGCTCGGCGAAGCCAACCGCAGCTTCTACGTCGGCCCCGACGCGGTCTATGTATGGACGCTGCGCGCGCAGTACCAGATGCCGGCCAAGGGCGCGCGTCCGCTCGCCACCGTGTTCCGCATGCCGCTCGACGGCAGCGCGCCGAGCGCGCTGCGCGCCGACGGCGCGCCGATCGACCAGATGTCGTTCCTCGAACGCGACGGTTGGCTCAACGTGCTGGTCGCCAGCGGCGGCCACGGCGACGGCATGTGGGACTCGCAAGCGCCGGCCGGCGATCTGGCGCTGCTGCGCGTGCGCCTGGGCGAGTTCGGCGACGGCCAGGGCATCGCCGCCGGCTCGGCCTATCGCGCGCTGCCCGAAGCCCGCGGCCAGGCCGGCGCGCTGCACGCCCGCTACATCGGCGACTGGCTGGTGTTCGGCTTCGGCGACGGCTACTGGGGCAACGACCCGGCGCAACGGCCGCGCGGCGCCTACGCCTTGCGCTACGCCGAGCGCGGGCCGGTCGCGGTGCTGCCGCTGCCGCACGCGGTCGAACGCGTCGATGCGCTCGGCGACCATGCCATCGCGATCGGCCCGACCCTGCCGCCGCCGGCCAAGCAGGTGTCGCTGCCCGAACCGCCGACGGCGGCGAGCGCGAACGCGGACACCGCAGCGGCCGCAGCGCCGGCCGTGCCGCTGGAAGAAATTTCGATTCCGCCGCTGCCGCCGATGCCGGGCCCGGCGGTCGAAACCGACCTGCACTTCACCACCCTGCGCCTGGGCGCCGACGCGCGCGTCGCCGGCGACTACGTGCTGCCGCACGCGGCCCAGGCCGACCAGCGCAGCCACGGCTTCTTCTACCGCCGCGACGACGCCGACCGCGGCACGCTCGGCCTGCCGATCCTCGGCAGCGACGCGCGCGGCCGGCTCAACGCGCGGGTGCTGTATCTGCACAACCAACATCTGGCGCTGAGCCCGGCCGGCGAGCTGGCGTCCAAATCGCCGGCCGGCTCGGACCAGGACGACGGCTGCGTCGCCAGCTGCGTGGACTGGTACGGCAACGCCCGCCCGATCTTCGTCGGCGACCGCGTGTTCGCCCTGCTCGGCTACGAACTGGTCGAAGGCCGCCGCGACCGCGGCCGCATCGTCGAACGGCGCCGGGTCGACTTCACCCCGCGCGTCGCGGTCGCGCGCTGAGGCGAACGCGCTGTCCGCTTCCCGTCTCCCGCCGCGTTGGCGCGGAGACGGGGGGACGCGATGGACCGGATCGAACGACGGCGCGCAGGCGCCGCAATGGCCGCGGCGCTGGCGCTGTTGCTGGCCGCCGCGCCGCCGCCCGCACGAGCGCACGGCGGCGGGCTCGACAAACACGGCTGCCACCACGACCGCAAACGCGGCGGCTACCACTGCCACCGCGCGGCCGCGCCGGCCGCGGCGCTGGGCTCGGCGCCGCAGCGGGCGAATCCCGCGCCGCAACGGCGCGCCGCACGCCCGGCGCCGGGCGCTGCGGCGCTGGATTTCGGCTCGTCCGCCGAAGCCTATTACCCCAATTGCAGCGCCGCCCGCGCTGCCGGCGCGGCGCCGATCCTGCGCGGCGAGCCGGGTTACTCGCGTCGCCTGGACCGCGACGGCGACGGCCGCGCCTGCGAATAGCGCGCGCGAACGGCCGACGGCGGCGTTGCGGCGAGCATCGTGAACTGCCGCCAACGCCGGCCCCGCCGCACTGGCCCGCGGCCCGGCGCAGGCGGAGAATCGGTGCCCTACCCGATCGCGGAGAACGCCATGAAACTGCGGACCGCACTGTTGGCCCTGGCCACCGCCGCCGTCCTGGCGAGCGGCGCCGCCGGCGCCAAGTCCCGTGCCGTCACCGACCCCGAGGCGCCGCGCGCGCTGCCCGAACAGGGCGCCGTCGACGTACGCTGGGACAACCCCGAGCAATTCAGCGAAATCCGCCAGAGCCGCAACCGCTTCGAAGCGCGCCGCGGCAACTGGGTCGAGCAACTCGCCCAGTACGTGCGTAAGCGCACCGAAGCCCAGTTGCAGCCCGGCCAGCGCCTGAGCATCGAGATCACCGACATCAAGCGCGCCGGCGATTACGAGCCCTGGCACGGCCCGCAGTTCGACGACACCCGCTTCATCCGCGACATCTATCCGCCGCGCATGGACCTGAAGTTCACCCTCAGCGACGCCAACGGGCAGGTCATCGAGCAAGGCGAGCGCACCCTGCGCGACATGAGCTTCCTGATGGGGCTCAACCGCACCGCCAGCGCGACCGATCCGCTGCGCTACGAGAAGCGGATGATCGATACCTGGGCTTATCGCGAGTTCAAGGCGGATCAGCGCAGCGCTTCGCGATGACGCGCGAGCGGATCGGAAAGCGCCGGGCCTGAAGGCCCTCCCACAACCAAGGCCCCGCAATGCGGGGCCTTGGTTTTTTTACGATACGGCTTCAGCGCCGGGGCTTTCGAGCCCGCGCGCCTCAGCCGCCGCGCGGCCTCAGGCCTGCGCTTCGCCCTGCATCGCGTTGGGATCCATGTGGAAGATCTCCCAGGTGTTGCCGTCCAGGTCGTCGTAAGCGCGCTGGTACATGAAACCGTAGTCCTTGGGCTCGTGCGCCTTGCCGCCGGCGGCGATGACCTTTTCCAGCAGCGCATCGACCGCCGCGCGGCCGTCGACCGGCAGCGCCACCAGGGTCTGCACCTGGCGCTGCGGGTCGATCAGCTCCTTCTGGGTGAAGGTCTGGAAGAACGGCCGCACCAGCAGCATCGCGAACAGGTTCTCGCCGAGGATCATGCAGGTGGCGTTCTCGTCGGTGAACTGCGGGTTGAAGCTGTAGCCGAGCTGGGTATAGAAGGCGACCGCGCGGTCGAGGTTCTGCACCGGCAGGTTGACGAACAGTTGGGCGTGGGTGGTCATGGCGGGGCTCCGATAAGGGTTGGGTAAAGGGCGGCGGGCGTGAATACGGGTCTGTTCCCGCCTGCTCATGACAACGACGAGCCAGGATCGCAGGAATCGACAAGCCCGACGAAATTATTTTCCGCCGGGCGCCGCGGCCGTCCTGTGCCGATTGCGAACGCTCGGTCAGCCCGGCGCCGGCGTTCGGGTAGCCAGCAATTGCGCCCAGCGCGCCAGCAGCAAGTCGGCATACGGTTCGGCGGCGATCTCGTAGGCGCCGAGCGCATAACCGTCGTTGGCTTCGACCAGCGCCGTGCGGCCGTCGTCGAGCACGCCGAAATCGATGCCGTAGCCGGCCGGCGCCGCGCCGCTGTCGTGGTAGGCGCGCACCGCCTCGGCGACGGTCCGCTCGCACGGGCGCAGCGCCGGGTCGCCGTCGTAATGCGCCAGCGCGACCACCTGCGCGCCGATCACGTAGGCGCGGAACTCCGAACGCCAGCGCACCAGTTGCGAGCACCACACCGATTGCCGGCGCGAGGTGCCGCCGAGGAAATACAGATCGCCGGGATGGCTGAAGACCCGGCCGGTGAAGGTCTTCAACCGCTCGGCCGGCTTCACGAACAACCCGCCCCGGGCCGATTCCGACACCCAGGCCTCGACCGCGCCCAAGCTTTCGCGCCACACCCGCCGCCGCAACCACGGCTGCAGCGCCGCAGGGTAATCGTCCGGCGCCGGCACCGAGATGCCGAGCTGCTTCATCGCGCCTTGCACGCTCGGCGCCGTGCCCATCACGAAACAGGTCTCGTCCAGCGGCAAGGCGCGCCGCTCGATGTGCTTGCGCCGATAAGGCCGGATGTCGAGCCCGCGCCGTTGCAGCGCCTGCGCCGCCAGCCGCTCCTCGTGTTCGAGGGCGGCGCCGCGTTGTTCGAGGTACGCGATGCGGAACATGCAACCATCGCTGGCGTGGACGAAGTCCGCAGTGTAGCCAGCGCACCGCCGCCGCAGAACGCCCGCCCGGGGCTGGCCGCCGCCCCGCGCCCTCGCCGATAATCGCGCCACCCCGCCGCCGCGGCGGGCCCGCGCCAGGAGGCCGGCCGTTGTCCACCCGTTGCCGCAATTGCCAACAGCCCATCGGCCCGGCCGAATGGCGTTGCCCGCATTGCGGCATGCCGCTGCCGGGCGCGGGCAAGTCGCGGACGTGGCGGTTCTGGCGCGACACCCCGCTGGCGCGGCGCATGATCCCGATCATCGCCGCCATCGTCATCACCGTGTTCGTGATGTCGCTGGCCTACGACGACGTAACCAACTACATCGCCGTGCGCGCCAAGGCGCGCAACGACGCCGCCGACAGCCGCGAACTGCTGCTGCGCGAGCAACAGCGCCTCAACCGCCCCGACGGCAGCGAGAACCTCGCCGGCCCGCTGCCCTCGGCCGCGACCGCGCTGCCGCTGGCGCGCACGGCCAAGGCGACGATGGCCGGCATCGCCACGATCATGCGCGAGGTCGGCGACCGCAGCCGCTACCGCCAGGCCCAGGTCGAAGCGCGCATCGACGCCCTGCGCCTGGAAAACCAGCTGCTGCCGGAAACCCTGCTCGGCGCCGAAGGCACCCTGGCCGCGCGCCGCGCCAACCGCGAGTACGTGCAGCTGCTCAACTACTCGCTGTCGGTCAAACGCGCCAGCCAGGTCGACGCTGCCCGGCGCCTGCGCGCGCTGTTCGGCGAAAGCGCCGACGGCCGCGCGATCATGCTCGAATTCGCCCGCAACCTGTCGCGCGAAAGCGAGGAGGACGCGGCGCTGATGAACAACCGCCGCGCCACCATCGACACGATCGAGCGCGTCTACGATCTGGCCGACGCGCAGCGCAAGAACATCGACCTCAACGACGACGGCGCCCTGGTGTTCGCCGATCCCAAGCTCGGCGAGCAATACAACCGGCTGATCGGCGAAATCAACCAGTTGGTCGAGCAACGCCAGAAGATCGAAATCCAGCGGCAGGCGCGCACCCAGGCGGCGCTGGACGAGATCGACAACATCAGGCCCTGAACCTGCGTCCCTGAACATCCGTCCCTGAGCCGGCGGCCGCGAATCGCCGCCGCTTGGCCGCGGCCACGGGCATCGCCGATACTCGCCGCAGGCGCGCCGCGGCAGGGGGCCGCGGCGGCCGCGAAAGGGGAACACAGGATGTTCGGCAACTCCGCACACCACCACCACCGCCGCGCGACGCGGCCGCAAGCGACCGCGCAGCGCGGGCAAGGCCAGATGACCCTGGTCTGGGGCATCGTCGGCGCCACCGTGATCGTCGCCGCCCTGGTCGGCTACGGCGCCTACGTCGGGGTCAAGCGCCACCAAGACACCCAGAAGGAACTGCTCGCCCTGCGCGAAACCGGCAGCGAACTGATCGACCAACAGCGCAAGCTGGTCGACGGCAAGGCCAGCCGCGCCGACGCGCCGGTGCCCAAGGCCGGCGAAACCGTCCCGGCGCGCAACGAAGCCGAGATGCTGCGCGGCTTCAACGCGGCGCTGCGCGAAATCGGCGGGCGCAACCATCGGCAACAGGCGCTCATCGCCGCCGAGGTCAAAGCGCTGAACCTGTCGCGGGTGCTGGCGCCGGAGCAACTGACCAGCGCGCAAGGCCGCCGCGCCGGCCGCGAGACCGCGCAGCGCTATCTGGCGCTGATCGAACGATCCTCCGCCGACGGCGATAAAGCCCGCACCGACCTGCGCGCGCGAGTCGAAATCCTGGTCAGCCGGCTGCCCAACCGCGACGAGTTGATGGCCCAGTACGGCCGCTCCACGACCGGCCGCATCGCGCTGGAAGATCAGCTCATCCGCAACCAGCGCGAGGTCTGCGACCTGATGCTGCAAGCCATCGAACTGATGGAAACCGCGCGCAAGCGGGTGCAGATCCAGAACGGGCAACTGGCGTTCAACCGCCAGAGCGACCTGGATGCCTACAACGGCATCATCGATCGCATCCAGGCCGCCGGCCGCGAGGAAGAACGGCTGGCGCAGCGCGACCGGGCGCTGCTCGATCAGGCGCAGGCGCAGTTCGACAAGGTCAGCAAGATGTGAGCGGCTCGCGGCTCAGGGCGCGGCAGCGACGATCAAGCGCTGTCCGCAGCGCAGGTGGCGGCCGCCGCCCCAACGGTCGCGGTCGCTCAGCGCGAAGCTGATGCCGCAAAACGGGCATCGCAGCAATCCGCTTGCCGGTTGCTCGACCGTCACCGGCGCCACATCGCGCGCAGGCCAGGCGCGCTCGCGCCGCAGCCACTCGATTCGTCCGGCGGCTTCGGCACGAGCGGTGTCCAGATCGCCGAAGCGCGACGAGTTCTGATCGCGACAGCGCCAGCCGCCGTTCTCGTCGGGCTCCAGTTCCCGGTAGCCGTAAGTTCCATCGTCGCGGCGCAGGAATTCGACCCCGGCGCGGCCGCCCGCCGCTTCCACTCGGTCGAGGATCTCCACCGGGCTCACACCTCGCCCGCCATCGCGATCAGCTTGGCCACGGTGTTGAGATTGCGCGCGGTGCCATCCTTGGCCGCAGGCAGCACCAGTTTGGAATCGGCCATGCCGGCGCCGTAATGCACGTAGATCTCGCGCTCGCCGAGCGCGATCTCCTCGTCCTTGCGGTGCCGCACCGCCGCCAGCGCATCGGCCGGCGGCGGCGCGTCGAGGAAGATCAGCACCGCGCGGTTCGGCGCGGCGTCGGCGAAGGGATTGGCGGCCAGCGCGGCCGCCATCTCCTCGGCCGTGCGCACGATCGCGCCGACCGGCTTGCCGGCGTACTCGCGCAACGCGCCTTCCAGCGCCGCCTTGGCCTTGGCCGCGCTCAGCGCGGTGCGGAACAGCACGTTGCCGCTGGCGATGTAGGTGCGCACGTCCTGGAAGCCGAGGCCCTCGCACATCGCGCGCAGGTCGGCCATCGGCAGCTTGCCGGTGCCGCCGACGTTGACGGCGCGCAGCAGGGCGATGTACGTGCGCAGGGCGGGCATGGGCGCGGCTCGGGCGAAGGAAGCGCCATTTCAAGCCAGCGCGCGCAGCTGCGCAAGCGCCATTGGTTCGGGCCGGCCGCGGCACGGTGGCGGCAATCCGCGGGCTTTGGCAGACTCGGCCTCGCAGGCTCACGGACGAATCTCGGGGGAAACGACGATGAAAGCGCTACGCATGTTCGCGGCATTGGCTCTGCTGTCGCTGGCGCCTGCGGCGTTGGCGTGCATCAACACCGTCGGTACCGATCACAGCGGCCGCAAGTTCCATCCGAACTGGTACGTCGGCACCGAGCTGACAGCCAGCATGCGGCCGTACAAAGTCGGGCCCAACAACATTTGGGTCCGCAACGTGATCGAGCGGTCGCGCAAATGGCCGGATTTCGAGAGCCTCAACGATCTGGGCGTCGTCTTGATCCGCCAAGGCAAATACGCGCGCGCCATCGAACACTTCCTTACCGTCGAGCGTATCTTCCCAGGCCACGCACAAACCGCCGCGAACTTGGGCACCGTGCTCGAACTCAGCGGCCACGACCGTGTCGCGCTGCGCTGGATCCGCATCGGCATGCAGCGCGACCCGAACGAGCATTACCGCACCGAATGGCTGCACGCGCGCATTCTCGAAGCGAAAGCCGCGATGGCGGCCGATCCGGACTATCTGAAAGGACGCTCCATCACCGGGGTAAGTTTTTCCGCCGACCTGGTGCCGCCGCTGCCGACGAAACTGCCGGCCGGCAACGACGGCCGCCCCGTCGCGCTATGGCAGCTCAATCACGCGCTCAGCTACCAACTTTCCGAACGCACGAGCTTCGTCGCCGCGCCCGACCCGGTGGTGGCGAACTTGCTGATGGACTGGGCTACGTTGAATCTAGCAGGCGGCCCGGTCGAAAACGCCGCCGCGCTTTACGATCTGGCCGTGCGTTACGGCGCCCCGCGCGATGCGCTGATGGATCGGCGGCAAGCGTATGTCCGCGAGGTGTTGGCCAAAGCGAAGAACGGCCCCGCTCCCCGCGACATCAAGTGCGGGATCTGCCAACCCGCCGATTGAGCGACGCAATGCGACGCCTTACCAGATCAAATCGTCCGACACCTTGAACTCCGCCGCGGACCTAATCCGCCTCCACCACACCCTCGCCGCCGCAGTCCTCGCACAGCTCGAACACCGCCCAGCGCTCGTCGCCGCGTTCGTACTCGCGGCAGACATCGCCGCTGCCGCGGCACGGCAAGCACCAGCGCCATCCGTACAGCGCCTGCGTCGTCAGCGGACGCGCCTTGGCCAGGAACATCCGTTTACGGATCGCGCGCTTGAGCGCCGCCGTATCGGTCATGCGTGTCGGTTCCGCTGAAGCGCTACACCGGTCGGTCGCTCGCCGAACGCAGCGTTATCGAATGGATTCAAGCGTCGCGTCTCGATTCCCAGCGCATGCGCAGCTCCTGGTAAGCCTTCAAGGCCTCGGCGAATCCGGCGCCGTCGTTGGTGGCGAGAAAAACCTTCAGCGCATCGTTGCGCCGCTCCTCGCACACCGCGCGCACCAAGTCCGGCGAAACGTACCGACCCTCGATTACACCGAGATTCGGCACATCCGGTTCCCAATCGCCCCAGTCGAACGTGCGCGACCAGTCGCCCCATCGGCTGCGCTGGTAATTGCAGACCGCCTTCGTCGCATCCAGATGCTCGCAGCCAAGACATTTCCCGGGCACGTAGCCGCCCGCTTGCGTAGCCGTCGCCAGGATCCGCACCGGCGCGCCGGACCCAGGCACCGGACAAGGCCCGTGATCCAACGCGAGATAGCCCGCCACCTGATCGATGGCGCGCGTGCATTCGCCTTCCAACATGAAACCGCAGCGCAGGCACTTCTGCGGAACCGCGCCCTGGGTGGCGAAATGAGCGTACGGCACGGGCTCCACCGGCCCCTGCACCGTGCAACGCGGAAATGCCTTCCACCACATGCGCGTACCCCTACCCGCCCGGGCAGTTACCAGATCAAATCGTCCGGCACCTTGAACTGCGCGTAGTACGCGTCGTCCTCGCTCAATGCCTCGGCCGGCGCAGCCTTCTGCGCGCCGCCATGATCGAGCACCACCGCCGTCGCATCGCGCTCGCGCACCTTCTCGACCGCGGCGCGCGGGATCAGTTCGTAATCCTCGCCATGCCGCACGATCGCCAGCGCGCCGCTGGCCAACTGCGTGCGCAGCGCCGTATCGACATACAAGGTCTTGATCGCCTCGCCATCGTTGAAGCGATACGCGATCTCGCCTTTGCGCTTCACCTTGTTCTGCTCGACGATCTGATGCACCTGCGCGCGCACCTCGTGCGCGTGCGCCTGCGCCTTGCGCGCGGCCTCCAGCGCGCGGTCGCGCTCGACTTTCTCGGCGCGCGCGCGCTCGGCCTCGGCCTGTTCGGCGCTGGGCGCCTGCGGGTTCTTGGACTGGCGCTGTTTGTTCTGCTCGCGCACGGCCTGGGTGGCCTGGGACTTCTTCGCCAGGCCGGCCTTGAGCAGCTGTTCTTGTAGGGGATTTCGCATAGCCCGCAGTCTAGTACGCCGCCCCGGGGCGCCGGAAGCGGGCCGGGCGGTCCCTCAGCCCGGGCCGCGGCCTTTGGGAAACAGTTCGCGCTGCAGCCGGGCCAGGGTCGCGCGCTGGCGGTCCTCGGGCAGCAGGCCGAAGGCCAGGACCATCTGCGCCAGCACGTCGGTGTCGGTGAACAGGTAGGCCATCGGGACCTGCAACTCGTGGGCGATGCGTTGGATCGCGACGATGTCGAGAGTGTCGTCGGGGCGCAGGTAGCGGACGAAGCGGGCCTTGGCGAAGTCGGTGATCGAAGCGGCGTCCATGCTCATGCTCCTCGGCGGTCGCCCAGATCGGGCGCCCTCGATACTTCCATTTTTGCAGTATCAATGTCAAACCCAATTGAGGGGACAATTCGCTGCTGTTTATTCACACTGCGCCGATGGACACTTTCGGCTCAAGGTTACGGTCGCTGCGCGAAGCCCGAGGCTGGACGCAGGAAAAGCTCGGCTTCGAGCTCGACGTCTCGTCGGTCACGATTTCCAAATGGGAAACCGGCAGGATCGAACCGAATCTTGCGCATCTGGAGCAGTTTCTTCGTGTATTCGCGAAGGACGGCGTCAGCCTGGATTGGCTGATCGGCGGCAAAGGCAACGGCTCGGGCCGGAAGACACGCCCCGCCACGGAAAATCCAGCCCGCACGGCCGAAACCGCGGACGAACAAGCGCTGTTGATTCGTTATCGCTTGTTGTCGGCCAAAAAACGCAAATCGTTGCTCGGCCTGATCGAAGACTGAGCCACGCAACGCAACCTCGTCGCGCGCGCCGCTCGCTAGAATCGCGCGCAACGCCGGCGCCTTTCGCGCCCCGGCCGCACCCTCTCTCCCTTGCTTCAAGGAACGACAGCACCTCATGAAGATCGCCCCCTCCCTGCTCGCGCTGGCCCTCGGCCTGTCCGCCCTCGGCGCGCAAGCCGAAGAACCCAAGGCCCGCTTCCGCGTCCACACCGATCCCGCCCGCACCACGCCGGCCACAGCGGCCGCGCCGGCCGCAGCGGCCAAGCCCGCAGCAGCGACGAAGCCGGCCGCGCCGGCGTTGTCCTCGGCCCCGGTCGCCACCGGCAGCGGCGGCGCGCTCGCCCCGTGGCAAGGCGCGGCAGTGTCGGCGCAGTCGGTGCCGGCGGTCTATCTGGTCGAGTGGAAGAAGGCCAAGAACCGCGACCGCTGCGCGCCGCTGGCGCTGCTCGGCGCGGAGAAAGAAGCCGGCATCAAGGTGCGCCGCGCCAGCTTCTCCGACGGCTGGGCCGTGGCCTACGACGCGCCGGACCAGCGCAGCGCGTTCGGCATCGCCGGCACCGGCGTGGACATCGACGGCAAGGGCTACACCTTTCCGAACAATCTGAGCTGGGCCGACGGCAGCAAGATCAGCTACGGGCTGGAAGGCGGCACGGGGCCGGGCTATCTGGGTTATCTGGAAGTCGCCGGGCAGCGCTGCCTGTACAACGTGTGGTCTGCGCGCGGGCAGAAGCATCTGGAATCGCTGTTGCTGTCGCTGCGTAAGGTGCAGACGCCGTAAGCGCGCATGGACGACGACGACGACACCCGCCCGTTGCTCACGCTGATCGCGTGGACGATGTGCGCGCCGGCGCTGCTGCCCTATCTGTTGTTGGTGTTCGAGGCGCTGGCCGAAATCGGCCAGCCCGGATGGTCGCCGCCGGTGTGGCCGCAGGCGCTGCGGACCTACGGCGGCATCGCGGCCGGTTGCGGCGCGTGGGCGATGCTGGCCTGGATGAGTTGGGGCTGGCTGCGCCAGCGTCCGCTGCATTGGGTCTGGCCGCTGTTGAACCTGTCGCTGGGGCTGCTGGCCCTGGCGTCGTTCGGCCGCGGCGCGCCGATCGCCGCGATGTTCGCGTCGTCGGCGATCGCGTTCGCCGGCTACCTGGCGTTCTGGCACGTGGGCGCGAACCTGCGCGCGCGCGCGTCGCGATGAGCGCGCGCAGCGCCGCTCAGTCGGTATCGCCGAGCGCGGCCAGTTCGCCGTCGCTGCGCGCATCGACGCGCGCCCACAGGTAGATCAGCAACCCGCCCAACGCCGTCATCGCGCCGACCACGCCGGTCGAAGTCCAACCGAACCCGGCGTTGATCGCCATGCCGCCGAGCCACGGGCCGAGCGCGTTGGCCATGTTGAACGCCGAGTGGTTCGACGCCGCGGCCAAGGTCTGCGCCGAACGCGCCACGTCCATCAGGTGCGCCTGCAACACGGTGGCCAGCGCGCCCATCGTGCCGACCGCCAGCACCGCCGGCAGCACCGTCCACACCGAGCGCGCGGCCAGCGGGAACAGCAGCAGGATCGCCATCGACCAGACCAGGATCCACGCCGCGGCGCGGAATTGCAGCTTGTCGAACAACCAGCCGCCGCCGAGCGTGCCGAGAATGCCGCCGATGCCGAACGCCATCAGCCCGAACGGAATGAAGGATTCGCGCACGCCGGTGACGTGCACCAGGGTCGGCGCGAGATAGCTGAAGACGCAGAACATGCCCGCGAAGCCGATCGCGCCGATGCCGAGCGCCAGCCACACCGGCTTGCGGTTGAAGTCGCGCAGTTCGCCGAGCACGTCGGGGCGCGGCGCGTGCATGCCGGGCGGCAGCACGCGCGCGGTCATCGCCACCGTCGCCAGCGCGATCAGCGACACCAGCGCGAACGCCCAGCGCCAGCCGACGGTTTGGCCGAGCCACGTGGCCAGCGGGTTGCCGACCAGCAAAGCGACCGACAGGCCCAGCATCACCCGGCCGACCGCGAGGCCGCGTTGCTCGGGCGGGGTAATGCGCACGGCCACGAGTGCGGCGATGCCGAAGTACGCGCCGTGCGGCAAGCCGGCGACGAAGCGCGCGAGCGCCAACGTGTAGTAGCCCGGCGCCAATGCGCTGGCCAGATTGCCGACCGCGTAGAAACCCATCAGCGCCAGCAGCAGGCTGCGCCGCGGCATCTTCGCGCCGAGGATCGCCAGCGCCGGCGCGCCGACCACCACGCCGAGCGCGTAGGCGCTGATGACATGGCCGACCTGCGGCTCGTCGACGCCCATCGCGCGGGCGATTTCGGTGATGAGCCCCATCACCACGAACTCGCTGGTGCCGATGGCGAAGCCGCCCATGGCCAGGGCGAACAGGATCAGGCCGACCTGGCGCGGGGACAGGACGGGGGCGGGCGCGGCGGCGCCCGGGGCGGGGGTGGTGGAGGTCATGGGCGGATTATTGTGCATTGCAGCATCGGACGCCATGACGAGATCGGCCGGGAAGGTTCAGCGCCCGCCCGAGTCAGCGGGCGAACAACTCGGCGTTGAACACAACCAAATGCGGCGAATCGTCGAAGCCTTGCTGCCGGTCGGACAAGTGCTCGTGGCTATAAGTCGACCCCATGCGCTCCATGGTATCGGCCGCATTGTTGAAGAAAGCGGCGATACGGCGCAGTTCGGCCGGGGTCACCATCAGGGTGATCTCGGCGAGTTCGATATGACGAATCTCTTCGATGGGCAGGCCTTCGTCGCTGTAACCGCTGATTTTCATGATTTTGACTGTTCTTCGATCACCGCATTCTGGCATGAGCGGCCGTAACCATTGTCGTACCCGAAGCCTCGCCGGCGGTAAGCTCCGCCCCATGCGCCTCCTCCTGCTAGAAGACCAGACCGACCTGCGCGAAGCCGTCGCCGGGCGCCTGCGCGCCAGCGGGCATGCGGTGGACGAAGCCTGCGACCTCGCAGAGGCCGAGTCGTTCGTGCAGTCGTACGCGTACGGCGCGTTCGTGTTCGACCGCACCCTGCCCCGACGGCGATTCGCTGGGTGAGCTGCAAGCCTGGCGCGCACGCGGCATCGCTACGCCGGCGTTGTTCCTGACCGCGCGCGATGCGGTCGCCGACCGCATCGACGGGTTCGCCGGCACGGCCTTGCTGCGGCCTATCGGGCCAGCAGATCGGCGTTGAAGACGACGAGTTGCGACGAATCGTCGAAGCCCGGCTGGCGGTCGCACAGGTGTTCGTGGCCGTAGTCCGGGCCCCTGCGCTGCATTTCGTCGGCGGCGGAGGCGAGGAACGCGGCGATCCGGCGCAGTTCGGCGGGGGTGGCGATCAAGGTGACTTCGGCCATCGCCAACAGGCGCGACTCGGTTTCTTCGGTGCTGTAGCCGCTGATGTTCATGGCGGATCGCTCTGTGGCTGTTCCGGCCCGGTGCGCACGAGGGCGCGCTCGCGCAGGAGCTTCAGCAGATCTTCCAGGAAGTGGAAAGGCGAAGGCAGCAACACAGCCTGTCGCGGATCGTCCTGCACCACGACCTGCGTCTCGAGCCCATGCTTGGCGAGGCTGTCGCGGGCGTTACGCAGCGTGCGGCCGTTGCCGGTGAGCCAGTCGCGGTTGGGTTCGTTCAACAGCCAGCGCGCCTCGACCAGCGAGCAGGACAGGCGTTGGTGCAGATGGACGATGGCGCGCTTGTCGCCGGGTTCGTAACTCGGCCGCAGCACGTAGTGGCCGCCGGCCGCGTCGTCCAGGTCGTAGAGGTCGCGGATGCTTTGTTCCCAGGTTTCGTAACTGGGCGTCGCGGTGAGGCGCCCGGTAGCGATGTTCACCAGATACGCGCCGACGCCGACCAGGCAACGGTCCCAGCGGCCATTCACCACGTATTCGTACGAATTGGCGTGGATCACCCAGTACTGGCCGCGCGGATCGAGCCGACACTCGCTGATGGCGCCGGGTTCGTCGGCGAACCTCGCCAAGACCAAGTCGCAGGCTTCCTGCCGGGTCGTCATGTGAACGCTCCTTTCGGCGTTTCGCGTCGGTGCCAGCCGCCGGCGCTGCGGAATCGGGATGATACCGGCCGCGTGCGCCCGAGCTCAGCCGCGGCAGTAAGCTCATCCGTGCGTCAGCCGCGGGCCGAAGCCCGCAGCCCACGCGAATCCAACGCCTTGCGACATCGCCCCGTCTTCGAGCCGACCGACCATGTCCTTGTCCCAACTGTTGCGCGTCGCTTTGCTGAGCTTGCTGACGCTGACGGCCGCGGTACCGGCCATCGCCGCCGACTCCGTCGTCGCATTCGTCCGCGTCAACGTCGTGCCGATGGACCGCGAACGCGTGCTGCGCAACCAGACGGTGCTCGTCGCCGACGGCCGCATCCAGGCGATCGGGCCGCGCGTGGCCGTGCCCGCGGGCGCGCGCGTGATCGACGGCGAAGGCAAGGCCTGGTTGTCGCCGGGGCTGGCCGACATGCACACGCATTCGGACAGCCGCGAAGACATGGCGGTCTATCTCGCCAACGGCGTCACCACGCTGCTGCACATGGGCGAAGCGCCGACCGCGTTCGCGGTGAAGACGCGCGCGGCCATCGACCGCGGCGAGGTGCCGGGGCCGAAGGTGTATGCGGCGTTCATGGTCGACGGCTCGCCGCGCTACGGCCATCTGGCGGTGCGCGGCGCCGCGCAGGCGCGCGCGGTGGCCGAACTGGCGCAGGCCAACGGGTTCGATTTCATCAAGGTCTACAACGATCTCGACGCGGCGACGTTCGACGCCTTCATCCAGGCCGCCAATGAGGGCGGGCTGCCGGTGATCGGGCATGGCGTCGCCGCGGTGGGTTTGCGCCGCCAGATCGAAGCGGGCCAAATCTTGGTGGCGCACGCCGAGGAATTCTTCTACAGCCTGTTCTTCGCTCCCGGCGCGGACGATGGGCTGGCGGTGCCCGACCCAAGCCGCATCGACGAGGCGATCGCGCTGCTGAAACGTCATCGCACGTATGCGACCGCCGACCTCGCCACGTATGCCGCCGTCGCCGCGCAATGGGGAAAACGCGGCGCGACCGCAACCTATCTCGCCCAGCCCCAGGCGCGCTGGCTGGCGCCGGCCGAACGCATGGAATGGCGCAGCCGCGGCGATGCCTACGCCAAGCGCAGCGGCACGCTGGCGCCGCGGCTGGCCTATCTGCAAGCGTTCGTGCGCGCCGCGGCGGCGGCGGATCTGCCGTTGGTGATCGGCACCGACGCGCCGGTGGTGCCCGGCCTGTTTCCCGGCGCCGCGGTGCACGCGCAGCTGGCGGCGCTGGAAGCCGCCGGCGTGAGCCGCTACCGGGCGCTAAGTGCGGCCACGCGCACGCCGGGCGAGTTCATCGCGCGCCACCGGCCGGGCGGCGCGCGCTTCGGACAGGTGCTCGCGGGCTATCGCGCCGACGTGGTGCTGACCTGGGCCAATCCGCTCGACGGCCTGGGCACGCTGGAACGGCCGCTCGGCGTGATGGCGCAGGGGCGCTGGTACTCGCGGGCGCAGTTGCGCGAACTGAGCGAAAAAGTCGCGGCGGACTATGCCGAGGCCGCGCGCGTCGGCGACGGCTGAAGCGGTCCGCGATTTGGCGACGGCGGCGAATCGTGCGACACGAGTTCATCCTCGCCGGGCATCGGCGGCGGTAAGCTCCGCCCCATGCGCCTGCTCCTGCTAGAAGACCAAACCGACCTGCGCGAAGCCGTCGCCGGGCGCCTGCGCGCCAGCGGGCACGCGGTCGACGAAGCCGGCGACCTCGCCGAGGCCGAGTCGTTCGTGCAGTCGTACGCCTACGGCGCGTTCGTGCTCGACCGCACCCTGCCCGACGGCGATTCGCTGGGCGCGTTGCAAGCGTGGCGCGCGCGCGGCATCGCGACGCCAGCGCTGTTCCTGACCGCGCGCGATGCGGTCGCCGACCGCATCGACGGTTTCGCCGGCGGCGCAGACGACTATCTGGTCAAACCGTTTTCGATGGACGAGCTGGTCGCGCGCATCGGCGCCATCGGCCGGCGCGGCGGGGCGATCGTGCCGAGCACGATCCGCGTCGCCGATCTGGAAGTCGACCTGGGCCGGCGCGAGGCGCGCCGCGCCGGCGTCGCGCTGCCGCTGCGGCCGAAGGAATTCGCGCTGTTGCAGTTGTTGGCCGAACGTGCGGGGCAAGCGGTGTCGCGCCAAGACATCCTGGCCGCGTGCTGGGGCGAGGAGCAGCAGCCGGCGTCGAACGCCGAGGAAGTGCTGATCGCCACCTTGCGCCGCAAGCTCGGCGAGCCGGCGCTGCTGCGCACGGTGCGCGGGTCGGGCTATCGGCTGGAGGCGCCCGATGCCGCGCGCGCGTGACCGCGTGCTGCGGCGGCTGCATCTGCGACTGACCGCGATCTGGACCGCGGCGTGGCTGCTGTGCGTCGGCGCGTTGTGCGCAGTGGCGATCCTGACCCATGCGCAGCTGACGCAATTGGACTTGGTCTCCAGCCTGCGCCTGCGCGCCACCGCGGTGTACGGGCTGACGTGGTTCGACGCGCAGGGGCGCTTCCACGCCGAACAAGCGCGCAAGGAGCCGGGATTGCTCGACGGCGATGCCGATATCTGGGTGATCGGCTACGGCCATCCGAAGTTCCTGCTGAGGCCCGAGCGCTCGCGCTTCGAGTTCCTCGATGCCATGGAAGTTTTCGCGCCGGCGCTGCGCGGCGGGCCGGAAGCGACGCTCGAAGGCCGCGACGTGCAGGGCATTCCCTATTTGTTGGTCAGCAAGGAAACCTACGACGACCAGGACCGTCCGGTGGCGACGATCGTGGTGCTGGCCAATCGCGCCGCGCACGACGCGACGCAGGCGGCCTTCGTGCGGCGGACGTTGGCGCTCGCGTTGGGTTTCGCGCTGTTCGGCATCCTGGTCGGCCACTGGCTGTCGCGGCGTTCCTTGCGGCCGGCGATCGCTTCGTTCGAACAGCAGGAGCGTTTCCTCGCCGCGGCCGCGCACGAGCTGCGCACGCCGGTCGCGCGCTTGCAGGCGCTGTGCGAGACCGCGCACGACGGGCGCGAGCCGGCCGAGCAGGTACTCGGCAAGGTCGAACGCGTGGCGGGGCAGACGGCTGGGTTGGTCGACAAGTTGTTGCTGCTGGCGCGCCTGGATGCAGCAGCGGCGCCGGCAACGAAAGAACCGGTGCGGCTGGATCTGTTGGTGGAAGCAGTAGTTCCCGAAGACGAAGCCGTCGAGTTCCACGCGGTCGAATCGGTGATCGACGCCGACGTGCGGCTGGTACAGACCGCGGTACGCAACCTGATCGAGAACGCGCTGGTGCATGCGGCGAAGACGGCCGACGCCGCGCCGGTCGTGGTCACCGTCGAACCCGGCAAGGTGATCGTCGAAGATCGCGGCCCGGGGTTTCCCGACGAATCGCTCGCGCGCATGCGCGAGCCGTTCGTGTCCGGGCCGGGCAGCCCGGGCAGCGGCTTGGGGCTGTCGATCGTGCAGCACATCGCGCAACTGCATGGCGGCGAGTTGCGCTTGTCGAACCGGCCCGGCGGCGGCGCGCGGGTCGAGTTGGTTTTGCGCGCCTGACCGCAAAGCGAAACCGGGCGAACTCAAAACGGGTTCCGGCGTTCGCCGCAATGGCGGCAGGTGGGTCGAACGATACGGGTCGGTTCCGGCACTCGCCGGAATAGCAGAGGGTGGGTTGGGCGATACCGGCCGGTTCCGGCCTTCGCCGCAACGACGTTGCCCAGCAAGGGTTTTCGGCCCGTCGGCCGCCTTGTCTGAACGGGTTGCACCGCAGCCGGACCGGTATCAGCTGGATATCAGGTTCGCTGCGTAACGTGCGCCCCGTCGCCCAACCCACAGGCCCGCCGCCATGCCCACCCCGAACCTCCCCGCCGCCCGCCCCGCCTGGCTCGCCGTCGCTGCCGGCGTGCTGCTGGCCGCCGGCCTGACCCAACCCAGCGTCGCCCGCGCCCAGTCCGGCTACATGCCCGACGAGACCGCGCGCCACGACGCCACCTGGCTGCAATGGCCGCACGCCTACACCTACGGCCGCGCCTACCGCGACCGCCTCGACCCGACCTGGGTCGCGATGACCCGCGCCCTGGTCGCCAGCGAGCGCGTCAACATCGTCGTCTACGACGCCACCGAGCAGGCGCGCGTGCGCAAACTGCTGAGCGCCGCCGGCGTGGCGCTGAACAACGTCGGCTTCCTGATCCGCCCGACCGACGACGTGTGGGTGCGCGACAACGGCCCGCTGTTCGTCTACGACCGCAACGACCGCCTGACCATCGGCGACTGGGGCTTCAACGGCTGGGGCCTGGACGCGCCGTACCGCAAGGACGACACCGTGCCGGCCGCGGTCGCCAAGCAACTCGGCCTGCCGCGCACCGACTTGAACGACGTCATCCTGGAAGGCGGCGCGATCGAAGTCGACGGCCGCGGCACCCTGATCGCCACCCGCAGCTCGACCCGCGAACCCAACCGCAACGCCGACCTCAGCGAAGCCGAACTCGAAGAAGTGCTGAGCGACCAGCTCGGCATCCGCAAGTTCATCTGGCTCGACGGCAAGGACGGCGGCAAGGAAGACATCACCGACATGCACGTCGACGGCTTCGCCCGCTTCGGCCTGCCCGACACCCTGGTCACCATGAGCCGCGCCGATCTGCGCAGCTGGGGCCTGTCGTCGGCCGATATTGAGCGCGTGCACACGGCGAGCGACGTCGACGGCAAGCCCTACAAGCTGGTGCAGCTGCCGCTGACCGCCAACGACGTGGTCACCACCTACGGCTACGAGCTGGGCTACCAGGGTTCGTACGTGAACTTCTACGTCGGCAACAGCGTGGTGCTGATGCCGGCCTACAACGACCCGAACGACGCCAAGGCCCAGGCGATCCTGCAAAAGGCCTTCCCGGGCCGCACCGTCGTCGCCATCGACGTGCGCAACCTCTACCGCAACGGCGGCATGGTCCACTGCGTCACCCAGCAACAACCCGCCACCCTCTAACCCCATCGCAACGCAAACCGGCCCCTACCTGTAGGAGCGGCGCAAGCCGCGACCGCGCCACCACGCCTACGACGAACCTCCCCCCGCGCGAACGGCAGGCCCGCCCCAAAAGCGAGCCTGCCGCCGCGCCGGCAGCGCGACTTACAACGCCCCAGCCACGATCCCCGAAGCCGCCCCCGCCGCCGGCCCCGCCGCCACCGCGGTCACCGGGTTCGACCCCAGAATCGCGCCGGTCGCCGCATCGGTCGCCACCGTGGCCACCACCTTGATCACCACGCGCAGCCACTTCGGCAGCTTCGCGTGCGAATCCTCCAACCGGTCGATGTAGTACGGCGTCCAGAACTGCAACGAATGCCGCGCGGTGCTCAGCGACGCCAGAATCCCGCGCGCGCCCGGCGACTTGTCGCCCAGCTGCGCCAGCGCCTGCGTTTCCAGCGCCGCCAGCGCGCGGTCGATCTCCTCCGGCGACTGCGCCTGCGGCGACAGCGCGGCTTCGATGCGCTTGACGAAGGCGTACTCGGCCGGCGTGAACTGCGAGGCGTACGGCGCGATGCGCTGGCTGTAGCTCAGGTTCGGATTGGTCGGCATGTACGGCTGATAGGTCCTGACGAAATCCGCCACCGTCCCCTGCGGACGGTAGCCGCAGCGCGTCACCAGCAATTCCAGCGACGGCGGCTGCGACCCGTCGGCCATCAGGCAGCCCAGGTAGGCGTTGTGCTCGACGCCCACGTTGTCCAGCGGATTGCCGGCCAGCGCCGACCCGCTGAACCCAAGGCCCGCCACCAGGGCGAACGCGGTGGAAACGCCGATCCGATGCAGTTTGCTCATGAAAACGTCCTCTGTGATGGTTGTCGTTATCGTGTAGTCGCCGCAGCCCGGCACGGACGCGCCGCCTCGGCGACACCACAGTTGCCACGCCGCCGCGGCGCTGGCGAGGAACGATCGGGGACGTTTCGGGGATGCAACGCAGAACGAATGCGGACGATTCGGGGAACGAAACGGCAACGCCGTGATGCGCTTCCTGGATCGTTCTTAGCGCTCGTCAATGTTCAGACGTGACCGATGGCGGACGCGCACCGCGCGGCGAAAACGCAGCGGGAAACGCATGCGCCCGCCTCGGCGGATCAGGCGCGCTCGAGCAAGCTCACGTCGGCATCGTCGCCGAGCGCATCGGCCGGGTAATGCACCAGCCCCGACGCGCCGGTGAGCAGAACGCAACCACCGCCGAGGTAGGCCCACTCATCGGCGATATACCCCTCCAGCGCGATCTGCTGATCGATCAGCACCACCACCCGGCAGGTGTCCTCGCTGCCGAAACGGGCGATGTCGCCCAACTGCACGTCCTGCCCATCGTGATAACGCATCGTGGCCATGACCGGCTCCGCTAGGGTCCGCCGCGGCCTTGCGCCGCGGCGGCGATCAGCTTAGCCCCACCGGCGCGCGAGGGCACGTCGCCGGTTGGCAGATCCGCATTCAGCGCGAGGTCTGCTGCACTTGCTGCAACTGCTGCCCGCCGGCGTCGACGCGCTCGGCGGCGGCCGGGTGGTCGAGCCACTGCGCCCGCCAGATCTGGTTCGCGCCGCCGTTCCACGAAAACGAGATCACCGGGTTGCCCTCGGCGGTGCCCGACTCGCTGATGTCCAACACCGCGCCGTGATACGGATCGTTGAGCGCGAACCAGCACTGCTCGACGAAATCCAGCGCGAACTCCGGCGGATCGATGCGGTCGCCGTCCTGCGGCTGGCTCAGTTGCTCCAGCACCAGCTGATCGCTGGCCGTGCCCTCCCACGACAGGTATTGGCTGGTGTCGCCGTCCCAGGCCAGGCTGAAGACGTTGGGCCCGAGCGCATTCACCCGCATCGCGGTCTGCCCCGGGCTGCCGGCCGACAGGCGGTGCACGGCGGCCACCGACCAGCCGGACGAATCCGCCGTCGGCGGGAACACGCCCAGCGCCACGTCCGGGTCGAGGTACGAGATCAGCCGGATGCGTTTGTTGCCGGAAAATTCGTCGATGCTGGTGAGATTGCCGTAAGCGTCCATCGTGGGGGCCCCTGTGCGCGGCGGAATGCCGTCACCGTCTAACGTCGGCGGCGCGTGGCGGGGGCCACCGCCCACGAAAACGCCCGCCGCGGCCTCGGGTGCCGCGGCGGGCGCCGGCTCATCGCCGCGAACCACCGACCCGCCCGGCCGGCGCGTCCCTGCGCGTCGCCGTCGGCGCGCGCGGCGAATCGCCTGGCTCGATCACTCCGCGTTCTGCCAATCCAGCAACGCGGCGGCCACGATGCCCGAGGCCACGCCCGCCGCCGGGCCGGCCGCCGGCGCCGCGCCGATCGACGCCACCGCCGCCGCGGTCGCCGCATCGGCGGCCACGCTCGCGACCACGCGCACCACCACCTTCAGCCACCGCGGCCAGCGCGCGGCGACTTCGCCGGATTCGCGCTCCGAGTAATACGGCGTCCAGAACGCCAGCGAATGGCGCGCGGTGCTCAGCGACGCGAGGATCGCGCGCGCGCCGGTGCTCTTGTCGCCCAGCTGCGCCAGCGCCTGCGCTTCCAGCTTGTCGAGCGCCTTGTCGAGCTCCTCCGGCGATTTCGCCTGGGTCGACAGCGCCGCGTCGATGCGTTCGACGAAGGCGTACTCGGCCTCGCTGAAGTTCGCGCGATACGGCGCCAGCCGCTCGGCGTAGGTCGACTTGGCGTCCTTCGGCATGAACGGCTCGTAGGCGCGGACGAATTCTTCCGGCTTGCTTTCGGGGCGATAACCGCAGCGGTCGATCAGACGCTGCAGCGACGGAATCTTGCCTTCGTCGGCCATCAGGCAACTCAGGTACGCGTTGTGTTCGACGCCCACCCTGTCCATCGGATTGGCGGCCCACGCCGACGAGCTGAAACCGGCGGCGAGCGCCAGGGCGAGCGCGATGCGATTCATCTGGTTCATGCGGATGTCCTCTGCGATGAGAATGCGGTTGGATGCGATTGGTTGAGCACCGCGATCGGGAACCGATGCGGTGCCGACAGAGGGCCACGGCCGACCGCGCGAAAACGAGGACGTTGCCGGGACGATTCCGGGCCAGCGCGCCGGATGAGTCAGGCCGATCCCGGGAACAAATCGATGGAACTGCGATGGCTTGCGCGGCGCGCGGCGGACGCGCGTCGACGTATTCGACTTCCGTTCTCGCCGCCGATGATGCGAATGCGCAACGCCGCGTGCGCGCCGCCGTCGAAGCGAGCGCGGGCGCCGCGCTGTTCAGCCGCAGCGACGCGGCAAATCGCTCCACGCCGCACACATCGAACGAGACGCACGCACGGCCCTAACCCGGATGGCGCATTGACGCGCACTTTCACGCGGCGCCCCAATGCGACGACCAGGAAGGACCGGGCCGCCGCGCGCGCGCCCGCACGCACGGCCGCGCACCCGCCCGCCTCGCCCTGGAGCCAAACCGATGAGCCTCACCCGCCGCACCTTCCTGCTCGGCAGCGCCGCCGGCGCCGTCGCCGCCTCGCCGCTCGCCCGCGCGCTCGCCGCCGCGCGCATCCAAACCGCCAGCGGCCCCGGCGACGTCGTCGGCAAAGTCACCGTCGGCTACCAAGGCTGGTTCGCCGCGCCCGGCGACGGCGCCCCGATCAACGGCTGGTGGCACTGGGCCCACGACTGGGGCCGCGCGCCGGATCCGAACAACAACGCGATCAAATCCTGGCCGGACATGCGCGAGTACGCGCGCAGCTACCAGACCAACTTCGCGCCGCTGCGCAACGGCCAACCCGCACGCCTGTTCTCCCACTACGATCAGGACACCGTCGACACCCACTTCCGCTGGATGCAGCAATACGGCATCGACACCGCCGCGCTGCAACGCTTCAACCCCTTCGGCGGCGAAGGCCCCACGCGCGACGCGATGGCCGCGAAAGTGCGCCAGGCCGCGGAGCGCTACCAGCGCAAGTTCTACATCATGTACGACGTGACCGGCTGGACCCAGATGCACGGCCAGATCACCGCCGACTGGCGCGACAAGATGTCCGCGCTGACGGCCTCGCCCGCGTACGCACGCCAGAACGGCAAGCCTGTCGTCTGCATTTGGGGCTTCGGCTTCGACGACCCTGGCCGCCCGTTCGGCGCCGCCGAATGCGCCGACGTGGTCGCGTGGTTCAAGGCGCAAGGCTGCTACGTCATCGGCGGCGTGCCGACGCGCTGGCGCACCGGCGACTCGGTGCGTCCCGGCTTCCTCGACGTGTTCCATCAGTTCGACATGCTGTCGCCGTGGATGATCGGCGTCATCGGCAAGATTCCCGAGGCCGATGCGTTCTTCCAGTCGGTCAATATCGCCGACAAGAACTACTGCGACGCGCGCGGCATCGACTACCAGCCCTGCGTTCTTCCGGGCGACCTCGCGCTCGGCCAACGCGCGCACGGCAACCTGATGTGGCGCCAGTTCTACAACCTCGCGGGGTTGGGCGTCGCTGGCTTCTATATCTCGATGTTCGACGAATACAACGAAGGCAACCAGATCGCCAAGACCGCCGAAACGCAGAACGACGTGCCGGCCAACTTCAACTTCGCCGCCTTGAACGAAGACGGCATCGCGTGTTCGTCCGACTACTACCTGCGCCTGACCGGCGACGGCGGTCGCATGCTCAAGGGCGCGCGCCCGTTGACGCCGGTGCGGCCGACCGCGCCGACGATCGGCAGCGATGCCGGCGTGGCGACGGTGCTTAGCCTGCGCTCGCGCGTAAACAACCGCTACGTCGCTGCCGAAAGCGGCGGCAGCGCACCGCTGATTGCGAACCGCGAAGCCATCGGCCCGTGGGAGCGCTTCGACATGGTCGACGCCGGCGGCGGCGACGTGGCGCTGCTGTCGCATGCCAACGCGAAGTTCGTAACCGTCGACGTAGCGCAGGGCAATGCGCTGATCGCCAACCGCGACACCGTCGGCACCCGCGAGCGCTTCCGCATCGAGATGCGGCCCGGAGGCATAGCGGCGCTGCGCGCGCGCGCCAACGACCGCTACGTAACGGCGACGAACGAAGCCAAGGGCGCGCTGATCCCCACCGCGACCCAGGTCGGCGGCTGGGAACTGTTCGACCTGACCATCGCCTGACGCGGGCCGCGCACCGCGCCGCCCGCCGACCCGCGAACGCGGCGCCTTACCCGCGCCGCGCCGCCTCGATCTTGGCGATATCGATCTTGCCCATCTCCATCATCGCGTCGAACGCGCGCTTGGCCGCGGCGCGGTCGGGATCGTGGAACGCATCGGTCAGCGCGCGCGGCGTGATCTGCCACGACACGCCCCACTTGTCCTTGCACCAACCGCAGGCGCTTTCCTTGCCGTCGTTGCCGACGATCGCATCCCACAAGCGATCGGTCTCGGCCTGATCGTCGGTCGCGATCTGGAACGAAAACGCCTCGGTCTGCTTGAACGCCGGCCCGCCGTTCAAGCCCAGGCACGGAATGCCCGCGACCGTGAACTCCACCGTCAACACATTGCCCTGCTTGCCGTCGGGATAATCGCCCGGCGCGGTGTGCACCGCGGTGACCTTACTGTCCGGAAATGTCTTCGCATAGAACTCGGCGGCTTCCAGAGCGGTGCCGTCGTACCACAGGCAGATGGTGTTCTTCGGGATCATCGTCGTTCTCCTGTCGCAGGAAAGAAACACGGTTCGCGTCGCGCGAACCCCCGATGGTAGCAGCGGCCCGGCGGCGCGTTGCGCGCGGACCGGCTTTCCGCGGCGCGCAGGCATCGAATCGCCTCGCTAAACAGGCGCCGCCACCCCGACCCGCCGCACTATCGGCCGACCCGCCCCGCTCAATCGCCCAACCCGCGCGGCAACGCCAGCCCCGACGCCCCGGCGACCACCTTGCGCACGCTGGAGACCGCCGCGGACGACAGCGACCCCTTGACCACGAACGCCGGCGTGTTGCCGCCGATATCGGTCAACGACGCATACACCAACCGCGTCCCCTCGGCCGTCGGCGTCATCAGCCACTCCCCGCGCGACCGCAGCGCGATGCAATCCGGCGTCGGCCCCGCCGCGGCCTCGTCCAGCGACGCGAACTTCACCCGGACCGCACCGTCGCCCAAGTCCTTGCGCTCGAAGCGCATCGAATAACAACGATCCGCCGCCACCGGCGTGCTGAGCACATCCGCCCACACCGCCACCTCCGGCCCGCGCTGGATGAAACGGCGGCGGATGTTCTTGTTCTTCGCGTCGAGGTACTTGCCGAGCAGATAGTCCGCGACGGTGTCCGGCGAGGCCTTCAGCGACGTGGTGACGCGCAGCTCGTCGAAGCGCTCGCCGGCGATGCGGCGGGCTTCGAGGTGGAGGCCGTTTTCGTTGCTGAGGGTGCGCCAGGGGGAAGGTTGCGCGGCGGCGGCTGGCAAGCAGACGACCGCCGCGCAAAACAGGACCGCCAGATAGCGGGCCGCCGTCCTCCGTACAAGCAGGATTCGCCCCACGACCGGATTAAGGATCGATGCCATGTCTCATCTCCCGGCGACTGACCGTTGCGCGGATTCGATGCGACAGGCATGACAAAGGCAAGACAGTCCCCGCGCCGGGAGGCTACGGCGCACTAGTCGGGCCGGACGTCGAGCCCATCGCCACATTCAGGCTCGGGCCCGCGAGCCGCCTTCACCCGCTCCCACAGCGCGTCCGGCGTTTTGTTCTTCCACACGCCATGCAGCAGATCCCGGAACTCCGGATCGCGCCGGGCCGTGTCCTCGATCCGCTCGATAAAGTAATCGCCGAAGTCGGCGATCATGTCTTCCAGCGCTCCCGCCGCAAGATAGCCAAGTACATGCCTGGGCGGCTTTCGGGCGAGCACGGCCATCACGAACTGCCACATCGTCTCGAAATCGACGAGCTTGAGCGGGAAAATAGTGAGCTCATCGGCCCACCACAAAGGGTGATCGGAGCCGATGTCTGCGCGTTCGGGCAGCGTATTAATTTCTATAAAAGCGTCTACCCAAGCATCGAGCGTAGGTTTGGTGTGCATGAATCAGGCGGCATGGCCGCGGGCTGGGAAAATCGACGGAAAGCTGCGCGCCGCCTGGCCATCGTCGCGAGAGGACGATGGAGCGGGCTGTCTTCGGGGGTGGAGCGAGAGAGCAGGCGTAAGAGCCTGCGGCGCCGTTGCGGCGCGATGAGATGGCGCAGATCATACGGTGCTTCGGGCTGGAATCAAGCCCTGTCGCGGGTGGCCACGTTCGAATGGTCCTGGTTGCGGGGCTCGACTTCGCCTCCCTTTACGCGCTGACGCACTTTCCGAACACACTGCACCGGAGCGACGGCCGGCACGAGGTCTTAGGTAAGCGGCGTGCGCTTGGCTGCCACGGATTCGGTGCCCATATCCAACTCAACGCTGTTACCGCTCCGCATACGCCGTGGGCATAAGCACCACTGCCCATAATCGGAGCTATGATCGTTGCGTAATTCGGCCGCGGACTCACATAGGATCTGAATACATGAGGTCAACGACCGGCACCGGCCGCACCGAGTCCGAGGCTCCGCAGATCACGAGCCAAAGGAAGACCGCAACCTGGAGTATCGCCTCCCTGCTCGTCCTCTCGTCCGCGTTCGGCTGCGCGTCCACCGCCAAGACCAAATCGGAAGCGGATCGGGCCCCTACGATCGAGCGATTGCTGACCGCGCCGCTTACCGGAATCGAAGGCAGAAACAGCATTCGATCCGCGATGATGAAGCTGTACAACATTGCGAGCGCAGACTCAAAACGCATCGACAACCAGCCCAAGACGCTGCAAGACCGGCACGTGCTTTCGATGTTCTGGCTGGAGCCCGCCCCCGCCGACTTCATGTCGATGGCGGTAGCGGCTGAGCCATGCTTCCCAACCGCACGCGCGCTTCAGCTCACTCAAGCCAAGCCGCACTCCAAAGAGCGGGCGCCCGGCGCACAGACTTACGACGCGATCCAAAACGGAGTGATGGTGAGCTTCAGCACCACGCCCGACGAAAAGTGCGTTTCCTACATCCATATCGAGCCAGACCGATGAGCCAAACGGAAAAGGATTTCCTCGAAACCAACCGCAGCTTCCAGGCCATGCCGGAGCACATTCGCGGCTGGATACTCGATTCGCCCAACGCGACAGCCGACTTCGCCGCCTTCTTCGAGAAGGGCGGCACGATCCAGACCGACCCCAGCCAGTCCAAGCCGCTCTATCGTCCCAGCTTGCCGCCGGCGATCGTAGTGAACGAGAGCGAATGGACTGCCTTGCGCCAGTACGGCACGAACCCGTGGCCGCAGCGCCATATGTTCGGAATGCTGGCCCATGAAATCGGGCACGACAAAGACAACACCACCCGCCCCTTCCCGGCTGGCGGCTCCCGCGATGAGTACGTGCAGTACCGAAGCGAGATCGAAGCCACCGCTATCTTCAATGCGTTCCCGATCTTCAAAGATTTGAAGGACACGCCGGAGTTTTCGAAAGAAGCGCCCTTCGATTCCATCGGGTATCTGCATGGTATCGAGCTGGCCAAGCTGTACCGCGAATGGAACGCCGGCGAGTTGAACGACAAGCAGGTCGTCTCAGCCATCGCCAGTAAGGTAGCCGATACGCGATACACCCTCGGCGGATCGTTGACCGATCAGGACGGCAACGGGGTGCTGACCCATCGCGACGCCTACCTGCGAGACTTCGAACGCGTGCTGCGGCCTAAGATCGATGCGCAGCCATCCGCGCCAAGAAACGACGGTGAACCGAAGCAGCCGCAACGCAACGATCACGGCAGTGCGAATCCCGAAGACGCGCTTTGGCGTAACACGCGCGAGAAGACGCAGGAAGCATTCGCCCAGCATGGGCTGAAGCCCAGCGACCCAGCGCTGGATTGCATCGCAGGCTGCCTGTCCGCCCAAGCCGCGCGCGACGGCCTGGGCCGGATCGATCATGTGCTGTTGAGCCAGCACGCCAACGGCGAAATCGGCCGGAACGTCATCGCCGTAGAGGGCCGCCTGGACGACCCGGCCCAGAGACGCTCGCACGTCGAGACGCAAATCGCGTCGTCGGTTCCGCTGAGCGATTCGCTGCGTGCGATGGAGGCAATCATCGCCTCCGTGGATCAATCCCTGACGCACCCCATGCCTACACCCGATCGGCCAGTAACCCGCTAGCCCCCGCCTCCGGCAAGGCTAAGACTTCCCGGCCGGTTCGCCCGCCCTACCCGCCAGCGCCAGCCGGGCCTTGAGGACGGCCGCGGCCTTGCTGTTCGGACTTGGACAGCAGCCCAGGGTCAGGATGACCTCGGCCAGCACGTTTATGTCGGCGTAGGGGAAAGCGAGCAGGACGCCCAGCGACTGCGCGATGCGGCGCGCGGTGGCCAGATCGGCGTCGTGGACGCCCTTTTCGTAGCGGTCGATGCGGACCGCGGCTGTTTGCAGATACGGCTAGGGCAAGCCTGACTAACCACCGACGATCACCAGTCCTTCCTTCTGCTCCTGTACAGATCCAAATCCGCACCGGTAATGCTGGATGCAGGAACCAGTTCGTAGTGCTCCTCCGAAACCACGCGAATCTCGTCGTCCTGCATTCCCAGCTCGAACATCGCGATCTTGCTGCTGGTGATGAACTGCGCGGATACCGGCCTACAGCGCAACTTCGGGAATTTTTCTTTGCAGCAAGCCATATCCTGCTCGGTCTGCTGAATGCCGTGCTTGTCCTTGCCGCCCTTGGCCTGCACAGGAACCACGTAGTGGCAACCGTGCCGATCAAGGCCGACATAAAGCTCGTCGATTTCGATCTGCCCGATGTCTTTTACCGTAGTGCGCAGGTGGTTCTGCAAGGAAGATGCGGTGATGCCCAGAAAGATGTCGATCAAACGGTTGTAGCGGACTTTCGCAAGCAACGCCTGCTCGTCGCCCAACGCGTAGGCGCCGATGATTTCGGGCGTAGCGTCGGGAATTTTCACCACCATCCGGTTCTCGCTGGGCGCGATGGACAGGGGTCTCACCAAGCGGAACTCGTACTTGGAGCGTCCGGCCCCCGCGATGATCCACTCGAGCCCGTCCGGAGCCGTGTCGGCAATGGAAGCGGGCAGCGCCACCCGATACTTGAACGAATAGACCGCATCCCCGAGGTTCAGGGGAACTTCGATGCCTTTTTCTTCCGCGATTTTGATGAACTCATCGCGGACGAACGGAACGATTTTTGCGCCGACTTCGTAACGCTGCCGGAAGATCTCCGCGACGATCTCGGCGTACCTGTTCGGCTTCTTCTCTTTTTTGCTCATGGCATCTTCCGTAGCCCTTCTCTTTTCGGCTCTGCGGACGGCGAACCAGGGCCGCCCAGAGCGCGATTCAGTTTTTCGGCCAGCTTGACCGGATTTCTAAGCTCGCATTCCCAAACTACGACGACCTGCCATCCCAAGGCCTTCAACGCGCGCCGCTTCCGAGCGTCGCGTCGGCGGTTCCCTTCGATCTTCTCCACCCAATAGTCCTGGCGGGTCTTGGGCATCTTGCTGCGCTTGCACGCATGCCCGTGCCAAAAGCAACCGTGAACGAAGACGACCGTCGACCGTCCAGGCAGCGCGATGTCGGGCGTTCCCGGCAGGTCGCGACGATGCAGACGGAACCGATACCCCAAGCGGTGCAGCAAAGACCGAACCGCGATCTCGGGCTTGGTGTTCGAGCCGCGAATCCGCGACATCAACCAGCTTCTGCGTTCGGGAGTCAACCTGTCCACGGCCCGCTCCTCGCAATCGCAGGATCTGAGACGCCGAAGGCGATCATACCCGGTCGTCGCGAACGAGGTTTCCTACCTCTCGAATCGGCTAAATCCGATCGCTTTCGCGGGACCGAGCACCTATACTCTCCTCATGACAAGACCCATTGGAATCGACCTCTTCGCCGGAGCCGGCGGCCTCAGCCTCGGCTTCGAGCAGGCCGGCTTCGACGTGGTGGCCGCAGTCGAGATCGACCCGGTCCACGCGGCCGCCCACAAATACAACTTCCCGGACTGCGCGGTGATCCCGCGCTCCGTGACCGAACTGACCGGCAAAGCCATCCGCGCTGCCGCCGGAATCGGCAAACAGAAGGTCGACGTGGTCTTCGGCGGGGCGCCCTGCCAGGGCTTCTCGATGATCGGCCAGCGCGCCTTGGACGACCCCCGCAATTCGCTGGTGAAGGACTTCGTCCGCATCGTGCGCGAGCTGGACTCGGACTATTTCGTGTTCGAGAACGTGAAGGGGCTTACCGTCGGCAAGCACCGCAAGTTCCTCGACGAGATCATTCAGGAATTCGGCGCCGCCGGTTACGGCGTGGTCGAACAGTGGAAGGTGCTGAACGCCTGCGAGTACGGCGTCCCCCAGGATCGCCAGCGCCTGTTCCTGCTGGGCGCGAAGAAAGGCCTCAAGCTCCCCGAGTACCCTGCCAAGAAGACCGCGAAGCCCGGTTACGACAGCGAGCTCCCCAGCTCGCCGACCTGCCAGGACGCTCTGAGCGACCTGCCCGATGCCGAGCGCTACGCGGCCTTGACCCACGGCGACGAAGTGCGGGTCAAGAAGTTCGGCCGCCCCAGCGAGTACGCCAAGCTGCTGCGGTGCGAAACCCCGCAAGGCTGGGGCTACGGCTACAAGCGCAGCTGGGAGCCCGACCTGCTCACCTCCAGCGCCCGCTCGGAGCACACCGAGATTTCGCGCTCGCGCTTCGCCGCCACCGAACCCGGCGACGTCGAGCCGATATCGCGCTTCTTCAAGCTTCCGCCCGACGGCGTCTCCAACACCTTGCGGGCCGGCACCGATTCGGCCCGTGGCGCGTTCACCAGCCCGCGGCCGATCCATTACAAGTGGAACCGCTGCATCACGGTCCGGGAAATGGCCCGTTTGCACGGCTTCCCCGACTGGTTCCGATTCAACGTCACCAAGTGGCACGGCGCCCGCCAGATCGGCAATTCCGTCCCGCCGCCGCTGGCGCGGGCCGTAGCCGGCCAGGTGATCGAGGCGATGGGCGCCAAGCCCAAGCGACCGACCAAGACGATCAAACTGGAAACGCCGGCCCTGCTGAAGGTCAGCATTTCCGAGGCGGCCGAGTACTGGGGCATTCCGAATCCGATCAGCCAACGCGACCGGAAAAGCGGGGCGAAGAAGCGCAGACAGCGGGACATCGACCCGGCGCAGAACGCCATACCGCTCTGAAGCCCATAGAAAAGGCGGCCTAGGCCGCCTTTTTCTATGATCCGTCGAAGCCGCTCAAGCTTCGGCACGCTCTAGGACTCTGGATCGTCCCCGCTCCGAACTCGTGCGGCTTCGGCGCTTCGTACGCGTGCGAGGCAATCAGGCCGATGGCCTTCACCCCACCGTCGGCGAACGAGAACACCACATCGCCGGGCGCCACCTCCCGCATGTACTCATAGAAGGGGTTGCGGTGGCCGTTGCTCTTGCGTTTCGGCGACCACAGGTACCCGCCGGGCACTTCGTGCCCGTACGTCTGTTTCTGATTGACCCACCAGTAGCGCATCAGCAAATGATGCCCAATAAAGGCACACAGGAGAATCGTCTGCTGTTGATGGGTGGGAGGATCCGCGTCGGGCGTTGATTTCTCTAGCTGTTGCGAGACGGAACGGCCTGGGAGTGACTTCAATGCAGCAAAAAGCTTTATCGACGTCCCTCTAAGCTGCTTCGGAAGCCGTGAGAGCTCCATCGATAGAGCTTTTTTGTACTCGCGTGAGCAAATTTTGTCCTTGCGTCGAGCAAATAGGGACTCGCACCGAGAAATTTGGGGCTCGCATGAAGCAAATCCGGACTCGCGCGAGGAAATTTCGGACTCGCGTGAAGAAAATTTGCTCGCGCATGAGCAAATTTCGGACTCGCGTGAAGCAAATTCGGACTCGCGTGAGCAAATTTCGGGCTAGCGAGCGCTTATTCGGGTCGCTCGAGTCTTCGGGCGGCTTTCCGGGACGCTGATCCGCCCCTCGCGAGATCGACAGCGAGGTGGCCGCTGTGCACTCACGAGTTAGGGGTCGGCCCCAACGCTCGTCCGGTCCGGGGCCAGCCAGCGCGAACGGCCCTTGAGCCATTGGCTAAAGCCCGCTCGCAACAATCACAGAGGACGAAAGGAGCGAACCGGGCAGACGACAGCCCAACCCAGCGCAGGCGGCGGCTCAGGCCCGAGCGAGCAACACCAGGTTGGCGTCGTGCAGCAGCCCCTCAGCGTCGTAATGAAACAGCCCGACCGCATCGACCGAGATCATTCAGCTGTGGGCCAGATAGTCCCACTCCGCGGCGACATAACCGGGCAGCGCGGTCTGCTCGGCGATCATGACCACGACGGTCCCCTGCCCCTCGTCGCCCCAGCGGACGCGGTCGCCCAGCCGAACCGGCGGGCCCGCGTGATAGTGCAGTGGCGTCATCGCCGGCTCCGTCTCAGGGCAATCGGCGGAGTCTACGCGCGAGGCACGATCGCATCGCCGCGAACGCGCGACGGGCCCTAATCGCCCGCCCCGCCCGCCTGCGCCAGCCGGGCCTTGAGGTCGGCCACGGCCTTGCGCTGCTCGGACTTGGACAGCAGACCCAGGGTCAGGATGGCCTCGGCCAGCACGTCGGTGTCGGCGTAGAGGAAGGCGAGCGGGACGCCCAGCGACTGCGCGATGCGGCGCGCGGTGGCCAGATCGGCGTCGTGGACGCCCTTTTCGTAGCGGTTGATGCGGACCGCGGCCGTTTCTTGCGGCAAACCCACAGACATGCCCAGCTCCTTCTGAGTGAGCCCGGCATCTTCCCTGGCTGCTTTCAGCCGCTGCGCAAAGATGGAGCGGGCGTCTACTTCGGTCTGGGCCATGCGCAAAGGATGGCTTCAAACCTTAGGAGCGTAAATTACGTTAAACGTAACTACATGTCTAGTCATCAACTAATGAGCGGCTTCGACGTCCCCAGCAGTTCCTGCACTTTGCCTACCCAGCCTCCCTCGTCTCTAACGTCCAGGCCTTGAGCTTTATCAAGAGAATCGACTTCCAGCTCATAAAGCCTAAAGAAATTATAAGTTTTGTGCCCCTTAGGCGAATCTTTATAAACAGAATATTTGACCAGAGCCCCGTCATTCACCGCAAGATGGAGCCTTTCTAAATGCTCAGAGTAGCGATCCAAATTTGGGTGAATGATCTCATAGGTGCCAGATTCCTCAACGGCGTGTATGACATCTTCCGCTGAAAGACCCCACACAAAATCCCACCTAGCTCGCTTGACCTTCATATTGCATCTCTTACACGAGGCACTGAGATTTACGTTTAGGAAGACGAAGCCCTTGAAAGTACACTGAGGCAGAATATGCTCCACATCAATGACCATAGAAAACTCGCCATGCAAAGATCGCCTGCAATAACAACAAGCATTAGCCTGTAGTTTAAGATTAAACTCCTTAACCCTCCTCTTAATGTCGCCGAGATTCTCGCTATTCCAGTTCACGACCCCGTTGCCATCGGTAACTCCAGCTATAACTGCCTGGTCCGCCTCTGTCAAAATAAAATCAGAATAGTGTGGCATTATTTATGATCGCCGCCCGCAATTTTTTCTGCCATTTCCTCTACAGCGGCAATTACCTCCACCTGCTTCTGATCCGGCATACCGTCACGCAGCTCATCCAGCCTAGACTTTACCGAGGATAGATTTGCTGGATCGCTATCTACTAGATTTAAAAGATCGGCGAGAAGTCTGCTTAGGTAGTGATTTTCTGGCGCCACCGTCCTAAAAGCCTCTACTAAAATCCCTTCCACACTGTTTGGCGCATTTATTCTATTTCGATCGACGTCGCTTGAAATAATAATCGTGCGGATATTAACGCCTTCAAGATCACCCCCATCAAGCTCAGATATAACTAAAGGAGAGTGAGTAGCAATAAAAATATTAGCTTGCCTATACTTCAGAACCTCCAATAAAATTCCCAGATATTCTCGCTGCCACCTCGGGTGAAGGCTGTTTTCAGGTTCGTCAATGATTACGCATGCACCTTGCTCGATGGTCGTTGCTATGAACGCCATAGTCGCGATCAAACTCAACTCCCCGGAGCTGGCTTCTGAAAGAGAAATTGGCAACCGGCCCTTCATGAGATGGAGCTTGACGCCGGATATGATCTTCATCCTCTTTAACAGCAGTTCCCAGCGAAGTACTTTAGGCAGCACTTCTCTATAGGAATACCTCAAGTGAACACTATCGAAATCAAACCAAAATATTTGATCAGAGATATCACCGCGCAGTAATACTTCGCAGACTGAAAGGACCTCTTTTTTATCGACATCGGTCAATTCATCTAACACACTCATTTCTGCTCTTGTTCGACGCTTCCCTGTCGTCACCTTAATTTGCACACCAACATCCGGCTGATAGCCGCAGTGCTGAAGCACGCGCGACACGCGCTTCAAAGATATTTCATCCCCGCTAACGCCATTTGATATAGCGTTCTTTAGCGCCTTTTCCGGCACCGTAGAACCTTTGCGGGCAAGAAGCCTCTTCATAGAGCTTCCATGCTTCTTGAATCGATCATACGGTGTATTAGCGACAACGATTGTTGCGCCCCCTTTTTTAACCGAGTCAATGGCGATTTCAGAAAGAAGGCGACTTTTACCGGCCCCGTTCTCTCCTAGAAAGACTGTGAGCCCCCCAGCCTTACGCAACCACGTACGACGAGAAGCTTCGCGATAGCTCACAATCACCATAGGACTGCTGCTCATCAGTACGCTCCAAGCAGAAGGCAGACCCAATCAATATCGCAGTGAAAGCGCATCATCGCAAAGCCTCGACAAGTTTCTTCAAAGCCGAAAGCCCGGGCTCTTCAAGAACGTTTACTTTCCCCATCGTCGCCTCTCGAACATTTCGACTTGCCCGTTCCACCCTAGAAACCATAGGGGGCAAGATCGTATTCGCGAATTGAGCGTAGTCACGTATATCTTCGTAGCAAGAGGGAATCTTGTAGCCCTTTGAGCAACTGGCTATCACCACATCTGAATCCCTCAACTTCGCTACGACAGACGACCTGAATTTGTGCTCACTAATGGGCGAGCCTAAGCATCGACTTATTTCTCGCCTTAAGGCTCCAGTCGAAATATATTCACTCTCCCCTCCCCAAGCGTGGGCGGATAAGAGCGTCTGCAAAAAAACTAAGCGAGCCTCGTTATCCACATCGTAGGGCTGCTGGGAGTTCATCGCGATGTAACTTTCTACAGCGGAAACGCAGAAACGCCTGATCAGTTCATCAGACCCGCCATTATCGTAGACATTAGCTATCAAGGGCTCCGTCCCTTCAGGCCACATTGTCAAAGAGACTCGTTCCTTCAGAGAACTTCTCAACTCATCGCAGCGAGGCGAAACTTTCTTTACGTCGTATATCCTAGCCAAGCTTCCAGCATAAATATCCGCCACCTGCAATAGAACGTCGCCTTTGCTATCCGAGAAAGAAAAATCAGCCCGTCCAAACAAATCGACAGGAAACCTTTTCTCTAGATAGGCACCGAACTCCCTTTGAAACCCCGCCCCCCCATGCTTGTCCAGCACGACATTCAAATTAGAGGTATACCTGAATATTCGCTCATACATTTTCCGAGCGAAGAATTTTAGAAATGTTTTCTTGAACTTAAGCCCCGAAGCCTTACTGGCCTGCGCCTTATTTGCGCAAAAAGCGATAACGAAAAATTCCATTTTCGAAAGCCTGTTCAACAACGCCAGCCGGCGGCCATCATTTGGCCCGATTGAGCTCGACTTCATTTCACCAGCCTGAAAAAAATCTAACCTGCATTTCTCGGCAAGATCTTTCGCAGCATCCAACTGCTCACTCAAGAGGCATACGGCACATATTATGTAAACGCCAGAAACCCCATCCTTATTCACTTCCAGGCTAGGATCACCGTATTCGTCTACAAAAATATTGAGTGAATTCATTGGCAGCTCCGCGCTCCCTGCAGGTAGAGGCTACGCACGAATATACAACCGGATACGAGCACTGACGCAACGCAGCGGCCATTCGAACCGCATGCGGAATAGGATTGGTAATACCCACGCCTCAGATGAATAAAAAACGCTAAACGAACGTTGCCTCGGCCATGACCTCAACTACAAAAACAAAAAAGGCGGCCATTTGGCCGCCTTTTCGTGAACCCCAGGACTTCAAACCCCCAACGGATTCGGCTTCTCCACATCAATCTTGTACTGCTTGATAGCCCTCGCCACATCCTTCCCGGTCATCTTCCCTTCCGCCGCCAGCGCCGCAATGGCCGCATGGGCGATGTAGTACCGATCGACCTCGAAGTGACGCCGCAGGTTCGCGCGCGTATCCGACCGCCCGAACCCATCCGTACCCAGCACGGTGTAGCGCATCGGCACGTAAGCGCGCACCTGCTCCGGATACACGCGGATGTAGTCGGTCGCGGCGATCGCCGGCCCCTGACGCCCTTCCAGCAGCTCGGTGATGTACGGCTTGCGCGGGGTCTTCGCTTCCGGGTTGAAGCGGTTGAAGCGCTCGCAGTCGGTCGCGTCGCGCGCGAGTTCGTTGAAGCTCGGGCAGGACCAGATGTCGGCGGTGACGCCGAAGTCCTTGTCCAGCAACTCGGCCGCGGCGATGGCTTCGCGCAGGATCGTGCCGCTGCCCATCAGCTGCACGCGCAGTTCGCCCTTCTTCGGCTTGCCGGCGTCCTTCAGCAGGTACATGCCCTTGATGATGCCGTCGGCGGCGCCTTCGGGCATGTCCGGGTGCGGGTAATTTTCGTTCATCAGGGTGAGGTACCAGTACTCATCCTGCTGTTCGGTCAGCATGCGCTGCATGCCGTGCTGGAACAGGGTCACGACTTCGTAGCTGAAGGTGGGGTCGTAGCTGCGGCAGTTCGGGATCAGGCCGGCCTGGACCATGCTGTGGCCGTCTTCGTGCTGCAGGCCTTCGCCGTTCAAGGTGGTGCGGCCGGCGGTGGCGCCGAGCAGGAAGCCGCGCGCGCGCATGTCGGCGGCCTGCCAGGCGCTGTCGCCGATGCGCTGGAAGCCGAACATCGAGTAATAGATGTACAGCGGCAGCATCTGCAGGTCGTTGGTGCTGTAGCTGGTGGCGGCGGCGAGCCAGGACGCGAACGCGCCGGCTTCGGTGATGCCTTCTTCCAGCACCTGGCCGGTGGTGTCTTCGCGGTAGTACATCAGCTGGTCGCGGTCGACCGGCTTGTATTTCTGGCCGTGCGGGGCGTAGATGCCGAGCTGGCGGAACAGGCCTTCCATGCCGAAGGTGCGGGCTTCGTCGGCGACGATGGGCACCAGGCGCGGGCCGACCTGCTTGTCGCGCAGCGCGATGTTCAGCGCCTGCACGAACGACATGGTGGTGCTGATCTCGCGCTCGCCGGTGCTCTTGAGCAGGCGGTCGTAGGTTTCGAGCTTCGGCACGTCGAGCGAGGTGCTGGCCTTGCGGCGGCGCTGCGGCAGGTAGCCGCCCAGCGCCTTGCGGCGCTCGTGCATGTATTCGATCTCCGGCGACTTGTCGCCGGGGTGGAAGAACGGCACGGCGCCGTCTTTGAGCTGTTCGTCGCTGACCGGGATGTTGAAGCGGTCGCGGAACAGGCGGACGGCTTCGTCGTCCATCTTCTTGGTGCCGTGGGTCGGGTTCAGCGATTCGCCCGATGCGCCCATGCCGTAGCCCTTGACCGTCTTGGCCAGGATCACGGTCGGCATGCCCTTGGTGTTCACGGCTTCGTGGTACGCGGCGTAGACCTTGTGCGGGTCGTGGCCGCCGCGGTTGAGGCGCCAGATGTCCTCGTCGGACAGGTTGGCCACCAGCGCGGCGGTTTCCGGGTACTTGCCGAAGAAGTTGTCGCGGGTGTACTTGCCGCCGAAGGCCTTGCAGTTCTGGTATTCGCCGTCGACAGTTTCCATCATCAGCTGGCGCAGCTTGCCGGTGGTGTCGCGCGCCAGGAGCGGATCCCAGTAGCTGCCCCACACGGTCTTGATGACGTTCCAGCCGGCGCCGCGGAACTGGCCTTCCAGTTCCTGGATGATCTTGCCGTTGCCGCGCACCGGGCCGTCGAGGCGCTGCAGGTTGCAGTTGATGACGAAGATGAGGTTGTCGAGGCCTTCGCGGCCGGCGACCGAGATCGCGCCGAGCGATTCGGGTTCGTCCGTCTCGCCGTCGCCGAGGAAGGCCCACACCTTGCGGTCGGACTTCGGCATCAGGCCGCGGCCTTCGAGGTATTTCCAGTTGCGCGCCTGGTAGATCGCGCTGATCGGGCCCAGGCCCATCGACACGGTCGGGATCTGCCAGTAATCCGGCATCAGCCACGGGTGCGGGTACGAGCTGACGCCGCGACCGTCGACTTCCATGCGGAAGTTGTCGATCTGCGATTCGCTGATGCGGCCTTCGAGGAACGAGCGCGCGTAGATGCCCGGCGAGCTGTGGCCCTGGATGCCGATGAGGTCGCCCGGGTGGTCGGCCGAGGGGGCGCGCCAGAAGTGGTTGAAGCCGACGTCGTACAGCGTGGCCGCGGACGCGAAGCTGGCGATGTGGCCGCCGAGGTCGCCGGGCTTGCGGTTGGCGCGCACGACCATCGCCATCGCGTTCCAGCGGATCAGCGAGCGGATGCGCCATTCCATCGCGGCGTCGCCGGGGCTCTTGGCCTCCAGGTGCGGCGGGATGGTGTTGATGTATTCGGTGGTCGGCTGGAACGGCAGGTGGGCGCCGGCGCGGCGGGTCACTTCGACCATGCCCTCCAGCAGCTGGTGGGCGCGTTCGGCGCCGTCGCGGGCGATGACCGCCTGGACGGATTCGACCCATTCCTGGGTCTCGGTCGGGTCGGGGTCGTTCTGCAGCAGGTCGTGCAGGGAGCTGGCAAGCGGCTGGTTCATCGATCTCGCGGCCCCTGTGGCCGCGCCTCGTGTTTGTGGGGGCGGATTAGAGCGTCGAGTCTAACAAACGGGGGCGACGGATCGGCTTGCTTTAGGTGGTCGGAGGGGTGGGATAGTCCGTTTTGGCTAGGGGGTTCAGCGTGGCCGGCGAGGCTTGCTGCGTGGATACGCAGGCGTGTGGTCGTGGGCGCGATGGGCGCGACGACTCGGGGCGCGTGGCGTCGCTTCGGGCGCATGGCCTCGCCGGGGCGGGCTGTGCCCGCGTGGGCGCCGGGCTGTGCGGATCGTGGCTTGGGCGCCGCGGCCGGTCAGGCCGGGGTCTGGGCCAGCGACTTCTGCGCGAGGTCGAGGCTGGCGTGGGCGATCAGCGCCGGCGACGGATCGGGGGCGTCGCGGCGGCGCAGGGATTCGAGGCCGTCCATCACCACGCCGATGTTGGCGAACAGGCCCTTGAACGACCACCAGCCGAGCAGGCCGCTGACGATCAGCGCGGACCGCAGTTCCTTTTCGTAGCAGCCGCGGCAGCAGCACAGGTCGTAGCGGTCTTCGACCGAGAGGATCACCACCGAGACCATGCGGCGGATGCTGCGCACTTCGACCACTTCGCCCTGACGCTGGCAGCGCGGGCAGCGGCCGTTGCGCAGTTGTCTGGCGTGTTCGGCGATCGTTTCGGGGGCGAAATCCAGGGCGATCACCGCCAGCGCCGACTGGGTGCGGCAACGGTGGCTGCAGAATTTCTGGCCCTGGGCGGGCACCGCGCCGTGCAGGGTGGCGCCGCAGTAATCGCAGTTGCGCGTCACGCCGCTACCTTGCAGGTGCGCGCGGATCACTTCCTTGGTTTTCTCGCGCGCGGCGTCGCCGGTGTATCCGCGCTCGGCGAGGATTTCTTTGGTGGCTTCCATCGCCTCGTCCGTCAGCGGACGCGAGGCGTTGAGAATCAGCTCTTCCGTGTCCATCGCGCGGAAGCGCTGTTTGAATTCGTCCTTGGTGTACATCTGCGTACCTGTTGTCGCGCCCCTGGGTGGAGTTTATCGGGGTGCAGGGAACAGCGACAGCGGCGGAGGGGTTGCGCGGCGTGGGCAGCGGCGGCGCAGCATGCGGCTGGCGCTACGCTTTTGGCTGGGTTAGTCCGACCCGGGAGGCGGGCGTTTTCCGATTCATCGGCACGGCACGGCGCGCGATGGTGCGCTCATGGACGAATCGATGGCTCTCGCGCCGGTTCGCGGCCATGCGGCCTTACGTCGCGGCCGGGTCTCGGAGGCGCAACGGATTTATCTGCTGACCTTCGTGACGCAGGGGTGTGCTGCGTGGTTCGCGAACGGACCGTTGGCCGAGGCCGCGTTGGCGGCGTTGCTGGATCGGCGCTCGTGGCAGCAGTCGACGTTGCTGGCTTGGGTGCTGATGCCGGATCACTGGCATGGCGTGGTCGAACTCGGGGCCGGTGAATCGCTGCCGGCGTTGGTGCGGCAGCTCAAATGCGCGAGCTCACGGAGAGTGCGGGCGGCGATGGGAGCGACGGTGCCTTGGGCGGTGTGGGCGTCGGCGTATCACGATCGGGCGTTGCGGAAGGATGAGGGGTTGGTGGCGATGGCGCGATACGTGGTGATGAATCCGGTGCGGGCCGGGTTGGTGGAGCGGGTGCAGGAGTATCCGTATTGGGATGCCGTCTGGGCGCAGCGGAAGGTGGCGGTCCCGGCGGAAGGTTGCGCGGTCGCGACTCGCGTCGCTCCTACAAGGGCTACGGAGCCATCTGGGCTACCTGTAGGAGCGGCGCAAGCCGCGACCACGCCACCGCAACCACCGCCGGAACCCACTTGAAACCAACGCACTCACCCCACTCCACCCCGCAACGCCACCGCAATCGTCCGCAACGCTGCCCGATCGCGCTTGTCCGTCGAACTGACGTACTGCACAACATCGAACTCCGGCAACGCCGGCAACCCCAGCCGCGGGCCGATATCGGCCGTCCCCGAAGGCATCACCCGACGCGGCAGCAGCGCCACGCCGAGGCCGGCCGTTACCGCAGCGCCGAGCACAGCCGCGCCTTGGCCGATGAAGGTTTCGGTCCAGGCGATGCCGGCGTCGTCGAGCGCGCGCACGGCGGCGGCGCGGATGCCGCAGGGTTCGCCCTGGGTGGCCAATCGCAGCGGTTCGCCGGGCCGGTGTTCCAGCGCGGCCGCGGCGACCCACCCGAACGGTTCGGCGTAGAGCCGGCGCGCATTGCGGCGCGGGTCTTGCGGCTGCAGGACGATGGCGGCGTCGAGTTGGCCGTCGTCGAAGGCCTTGATCGCTTCGCGCGAGGTCTGCACGTGCAGTTCCACCACCAACGCCGGGTCCTGGCCGCGCAGCGTGCGCAGCAACGCGGGCAGTTCGGTGCCGATCAATTGATGGCTGAGCCCTACCACCAATCGCCGCTGCGGCGCCGGCGTCGGGTCGAGCGCGCGCTGGTGCGCGGCGAGCAGCGCGCGGGCGGGTTCGAGGAAGGCCTGACCGTCGGCGGACAGGCGGATCTGGCGCGGCGTGCGCTCGATCAGGCGCCGGTCCAGGCGCTGCTCCAGGCGTTTGAGCAGCAGGCTCACGCCGGATTGGGTGCTGCCGATCGCATCGGCGGCGCGGGTGAAGCTGCGCAGGTCGGCGATCAGGACGAAGGCCTGCACGGCTTTGAGATCGAGCGGTTTCATCCTCGCCAGCCATTGCGATTTGTAATGACTGGAATATAGCGCGATGGCTGTTGGCAATCATGGCTGCGGTCTAGGCTGCGCCGACAGCACACAGCGCGGGAGCGGCGATGAAGCGGACGATGGCGGTTTGGGCGATGGCGATGGCGATCGGGTGCGGGACGTGCGCAGCGACGGAAAAGGCGCCGTCGCTGGCGGGCACCTGGGTGTTGCAGGCGGCCGATACGCTGTACGCCGATGGCCGCCGGGTGCAGGGCTATGGCAAACGGCCGCAGGGGCGTTTGATGGTCGACCGCGACGGGCGCTATTCCTTGCAGATCTACCGCCGAGAGGCGCACGCCTTCGCCAGCGGCGACAAGGCCCGCGGCACGCCGGACGAATACCGCGAGGCGGTGATGCGGATCAGCGCGCATACGGGCCGGGTGCGGCTGGATCCGGCGACTGGGACCATCGTGTTCGAGATCGAGCAGTCGTTGTTCCCGAATTGGGAGGGGCAGCGGCAGGTGCGTCAGTACGAGTTGAAGGGCGATGTGTTGACGTATCAGGTGCCTGCGTCGGCAACCGGCAATGGGACGGTGGCGATTTCGGAGTGGCGCAAGCTTTGAGTCGGGGTTTCGGTCCCGGCGGGAGGTTGCGCGGTCGCGACTTGCGTCGCTCCTACAGGTAGCCCATGTAGGAGCGACGCGAGTCGCGACCGCGACAACAGAACCACGCCGAAACTCACCGCAAGCCGAGAAACCTCACGCCGGCGCGCTACGCAACAACACGATCCCCCCAACGATCAACCCCACCCCACCCAGTTTCAACGGCGTAATCGATTCGCCGAACAACACCGCCCCAATCAACACCGTCCCCGCCGCACCGATCCCCGTCCAAACCGCATACGCCACGCCGACCGGCAACGCGGTCAACGCGCGCCCCAGCAGCCAGACGAACGCGCCGAGCGCGACCAGCGACACCGCCGTCCAACCGGGCCGTGTGTAGCCGTTGGACAGCTTCATGCTCAGCGCCCAGGCCACGTCGATCAGGCCGGCGGCGATCAGCATGACCCAGGCGCTGCCGGCGCTCACGACTTGCCGTCCTCGCGCTCGGCGGCCAGCGCCTCGCGCACGCTGGGGCGCTGGTCCAGACGGGCGAGGTAGGCCGACAGGTGCGGATACGGCGCGAGATCGATCTTCAGCAACCGCGCCCAGCCGGCCACGGTGTAGAGATACGCATCGGCGACGCCGAAGCGTTCGCCAAGGAACTCGCGGCCATCGAGATGGCGGTCGACGAAGGCCAGACGCGGCTGCAGCCGCTCGCCGGCGATGCGCCCAGGGGCTTCGCCGTATTCGGGGTGGAACAGCCACGGGCTGAAGGTCTTGTGCAGTTCGGAGTTGATGTAAGTCAGCCACTGGTCCTGCTCGGCGCGCTCGAAGCTGCCGAGCGGCGCGCTGAGGCCGGCCTCAGGTTGCTGGTCGCCGAGGTAGCGCAGGATCGCCACGCCTTCGCGCAGCAACCGGCCGTCGTCGAGCTCCAGCAGCGGAACGTAGCCGAGCGGGCTCAGCTCGCGGTAGTCGCGGTTTTCGGCCAGGACCCGGGCCTCGGCGCCCAGGCGCACGCGGCGCAATTCGGCGTGCAGGCCGAGTTCGCGCAGGACGATGTGCGGGGCGAAGGAGCAGGTGTGCGGGGTGTAGTAGAGCTTCATGGCTGGGGTCCGTGAGGAGATGGCGCTACTCTCCTCGTCCGGCCCGGCGCGCGGAATACGGCGCCACCCCAAGGATCGCTTGCAGATGCGCCAAACCGCCCGCCTGTCGTTGGAAGACTTCGAACTGCTGCGCGCGATCGGTGCGCACGGCAGCCTCAGCGGCGCGGCCAAGGCCTTGGCGCTGGACCATTCCAGCGCGTTCCGGCGGCTGGCCGGGATCGAGGCGCGCGCGGGGACGCCGTTGTTCCGGCGCAGCCGCACGGGTTACACCGCAACCGAGGCCGGTGCGGTGGCGATCGAGGGCGCGCAGCGGATCCTCGACGATGCCGATCAGTTGCAGCGGCAGCTGGCCGGGCGCGATGCGCGCGGCGGGGCGCGCTTGCGGATCACGATTCCGGACACGCTGGCCGAGGTGGCGGCGCGCTTGTGTGCGGCGTTTACGGTTGAGCATCCGCAGATCGGTTGCGACCTGTTGGTGTCGAATGCGTTCGTGAACCTGCAGCAGCCCGAGGCCGATGTGGCGCTGCGGGCGTGTGCGTTGATGCCGAACGGGCTGTCGGTGCGGCGAGTGGGATCGATCGCGACAGCGGTGTATGCGGCCAGCGGCGCGAAGCTCGGCAAGCGCGAGGCCTTGAACGAGGGCGTGTGGGTCGGGTTCGACGACAACCTGTCGCATCTGTCCTCGGCGCTGTGGCTGCGCGCGAACGTGGACGAGGCGCGGATCGCGATGCGGGTCAATTCGCTGCCGGCGGCGTTGGCGGCGTGCAAGGCGGGGGTCGGGAAGGCGTTGCTGCCTTGCTATTTCGCCGATGCGGCGGGCGGGGTGAAGCGGGTGTCGGAGCCGTTGGCGGAGGTGCCGACGGAGTTGTGGTTCGCGATCCATCCGGATTTGCGGCGGTCGGCGCGGGTAAGGGCGTTGCGGGAGTTTGCGTTGGGGTGGTTGCCGAACGAAATGGCGCTGGTTTGAGGTCCGAAACCGCTGCTTGAGCCCCTCTCCCGCTTGCGGGGTGAGGGGCTGCGCTTGCGAGCCACTGGCTCGCGCAGCACCGAACGCCCGAACGCTATGCGTTTGGGCCGGGGTGGGGTTGGGGTGAGGACTGCCGCGGCACTAAACAAAAGCAGCTTGCGCCTTCGCCGCTCGCTCCCCTCACCCCAACCCTCTCCCGCAAGCGGGAGAGGGAGCACAACGTCGCGTCGGACGTTATGTCGCTTACGGCCGCATCTGCTCATCCAACCAAGCCAAAAACGCACGCACCGGCGGATGCCGCTCGCGCCCCGGCACGCACAGCACGTGATACGTCTCGCCTGGCACCGCAATCTCCGGCCGATACGCCTCCAACAACCCACGCTGCAGATTGCCTGCGACCACCACCGAACTCGCAAGCACCAACCCCTGCCCCGCACCGGCCGCGTACATCGCGTAGTGCTCCTCGTCGTAAGCGCGCATCGTCGGCGCGCGCTGCATCCAGTCGACGCCGGCGCGCGCGCACCACGCTTCCCAGCTGCATCGGTACAGCTTCGAATCGCCCCACTCCACGGTAATCAGCGTCGGCGGCGACTTCGCTGCCTCGGCCTGCGTCCGTCCCGGCGCGCCGTAGACACCGAATGATTCCCGCAAGCCGCCGTGCCGATGCAGCCCCGCCGGCACCGCGCCGCCGTAGCGGATCGCGAGGTCCACGCCGGCGTTCTGCTCCAGGTCGACCACCTGCGCGCGGGTGTCGATGCACACCGCGATGTCGGGATGGCGCGCGTAGAAGCCGCCCAGCCGCGGCACCAGCCACAACGCGGCAAACGAGGTCGAGGTGGTGACGGTCAGGCAGCCGGCGTCGGGCCGCGGGCGCAGCGCGGCGACGGACTGGGCGACTTCGAGCAAGGCGCCGTGCACGTCGCGAAACAGGCGGCGGCCGTCGTCGGTGAGGGCGACGCCGCGCGGCTGGCGCTGGAACAGGGGGCGGCCGAGCCAGCTTTCGAGCTGGCGGATCTGGTGCGAGACCGCGGTCGGGGTGACGTGCAGTTCTTCGGCGGCGGCCTTGAAGCTGGCCAGGCGCGCGGCGGCTTCGAAGCTGCGCAGGGCGGTCATGGGGAGCTCGGCGAACATCGCGTCAGGCCTGAATCTGGCTCATGCCAGGTCAATTATGGTCATTTGAGGCGGGCAAAGGCGAGAAATAGATTCATCTCAGCCCTCTCAACGACAGCCGACCCGATGAACGACGAACGCCCCCGCCGCCTGGTGATCCTGGTCGCCAGCCCCCGCCGCAACGGCAACAGCGCCGCCCTCGCCGACGCCGCCTTGCGCGGCGCCCGCGCCGGCGGGATCGAGGCCTCGCTGCATTTCGCCGACGATCTGATGCAGGGTTTCCTGCGCGATTGCCGCCAGTGCCGCGACGAGCGCGGCCGCTGCCGCATCGACGACGGTTACGCCGAGTTCTTCTTCGAGCATTTTCTCGATGCCGACGGGCTGGCGCTGGCCACGCCGGTGTACTGGTACGGAATGTCGGCGCAGGCCAAGGCGTTCTTCGACCGCATGTTCTGCTTCGTCGCGCGCAGCTATCCGGATTCGCAGGACGTACGCACGCGCATGCAGGGCAAGCGGGTCGCGTTGCTGACCGCGTCGGAGGAGATGTATCCGACGATCGCGCTGAGTCTGGTCAACCAGATGCAGGAGTACGCGCGCTACACCCATTCGCAGTTCGTCGGCACGGTGTTCGGCCAAGGGGATCAGCGCGGGGCGGTGGCCGGGGATCCGCAAGGCGCGTTGGAAGCGGCGGAGGCGTTGGGACGGCAGTTTTTCGAGCGGCCGCATGCGGATTATCGGATCGATTCGGTGCGGTGAGGGCGGTTGCGTCGTTGGCGAATTTTCGCGGTCGCGGCTTGCGCCGCTCCTACAGGTAGCCCATGTAGGAGCGGCGCAAGCCGCGACCGCGATACCTCAGCAACGACGAAGACGTCACGGCACCCACAACCGCCGCCCAATGCTTTCTTCGAATGCCTCCCACCCCAAATGCGCGGCGATGCGCAAGGCCAGCGCTTCGTACCAATCCTCGTCGCGTTCGTAAGCGCAGATGAGCTCGACGATGTTGACCCGCTCCGGCGCTTTCGCGCCGGTCGCGTAGTTACCGTTGGCGTCGCCGTCGGCGACGATCACGTGCACCCAGGGCTGGCCGTCGGCGGCGTCGAATTCTGCGGGACCAACTTGCCGCAGTTCGGGCTGTGCGGCGAGCCAGTCGAGGATCGGTTGCGCGGGGATGGCTTCGGGACGGCGCGCCGGCGGGCGCAGGGTCAGGTACCAGGTCATTCCCAAGTCCTTGCGGAAGCCGCAGTGGCTCCCTGTAGGAGCGACGCGAGTCGCGACCGCGACAACGCAACTACAGTGAACGCTTCGACGCAGTTGCGTTGTCGCGGTCGCGACTCGCGTCGCTCCTACAGGTAGATCGCGGCGATCAGCGCAGGCCGAACCACGCCCGCGGCATCAGCAGCTTGAACGCGCGTTCGGCGCTCTTGCGGCGCAGGCCGCGCTGGCCGAGGCCGCGCAGCACCGGGCCGAGCCAGCCCCAGCGCGGTTTCAGCAGGAAGGCTTCGCGCGCGTCGGCTTCGATGCGGTACATCGCCAGCACCTGTTCGGCCAGGCGGCGCTTGCTGCGCGGCAGTTCCGGCATCTTGCGCAGGCAGGCTTCCAGGTCGTCGGCGGTGCCGCGGTAGAACTGCACGGTGCGTTCGTAGCGGCGGCGGGTCGCCAGCGCGGCGGGTTCGTCGCGGGCGAACACGGTGCCGCTGACGCTGCCGGGGTGGCGGCGGTATTGGATCAGCGGCTGGCGCAGGCACAGCGACTGGCCGAGCAACGCGCCGCGCAGGCTCAGCGCGTTGTCCTCGATCGGGCCGAGCAGCGGGCCGAAGCGGTCGTAGACCTCGCGCCGGAACGCCATCGTCGCGCCGAGCAGGCCGATCAGCCGGCCGATGCGCACGTAGTAGTCGAAGTCGTAGCGCTGCGGGCGCTGGCGGAAGCTGACCTGCAGCGGCGCGCCGAAGCTGTCGATGCCGTCGAAGTCGCTGCCGAGCACGGTCGCGCCGGGGTGGTCGTCGAACGCGCGCACGATGGTGGCGACGCGTTCGGGGTAGGCGATGTCGTCGCCGGCCATCATCACGATGATCTCGCCGCTGGCCAGCGGCATCACGTCGTTGAAATGGCCGGACACGCCGAGGTTGCGCTCGGTCTTGCGCACGTGCACGCGGTGCGGGCCGCGATACGCGGCGACGATTTCTTCGGCGATCTCGAAGGTGCCGTCGTCGGAGTTGTCGTTGGAAACGATGATCTCGCACGGCACGGTCTGGGCGAAGGCGCTGTCGAGCGCGGCGCGGATGTAGTCCGCGTCGCGAAAGCAAAGCAGCAGAACGCTGACCCGCGGCCGGGGTTCGGCCACGGATTCCAGTACCGGCAGCGGCATGACCGCTGGCAGCTCGTTCAATACGGCGTTCAGTTCGCCCCCTTCGCTCGACCGCTCACCCGGTCACGCCCCGCCCAGCTCGGCCAGGCCTTTGCGCCCCGATTCTCGCGCCCCGCGGATCTGCGCGTCTACGGCTGCGATGGCGGTCATGTTGACCACTCGTCGGGGGGTCGAGGCCGGGGTCAGGATGTGCGCCGGCTTGTCCAGGCCCATCAGGATCGGGCCGATGGCCACGCCGTCGGTCATCACCCGCACCATGTTGTAGGTGATGTTGGCCGAATCCAGGTTCGGCAGCACGAACAGGTTGGCGCGGCCGTGCAGGGTCGCGTTGGGGAAGATGCGCTTGCGCAGCAGGTCGTCCCAGGCGGTGTCGGCCTGCATTTCGCCGTCGATCTCGAGCTTGGGCATGCGCTGCTGGACGATCTGGCGGACCTTGCGCATCTTCGCCGCCGACGGGTTGTCGTGGCTGCCGTAGTTGGAGTGCGACAGCAGCGCCACCTTCGGCTCGATGCCGAACAGGCGCAGGCGGTAGGTCGCCTGCAGGGTGGCTTCGGCGATCTGCTCGGCGGTCGGGTCGACCTGCACGTGGGTGTCGAGGAAGAACCACGCGCCCTGGTCGTTGATGACGCCGGTCATCGCCGAGGTGCCGGACACGCCCGGGTCGAAGTCGAAGATGCTGCGCATGTAGCCGAGCTTCTTGTGGAAGCGGCCGACGAGCCCGGAGATCATCGCGTCGGCTTCGCCGCGCTCGACCATCAGCGCCGCGATCAGCGTGGGCCGCGAACGCAGCAGGTTCTTCGCCGCCGCCGGGGTCACGCCGCGGCGCTCGGTCAGCGCGTGGTACTGCTGCCAGTACTCGTTGAAGCGCGGATCGTCGTTGATGTTGGTCAGCTCGAAGTCCACGCCCTCGCGCATGCGCAGACCCAGGCGCTGGATCCGGGTCTCGATGACGTCGGGGCGGCCGATCAGGATCGGGAACGCGAGTTCCTCGTCGATCACCGTCTGCACCGCGCGCAGCACGGTCTCCTCCTCGCCTTCGGCGTAGACCACGCGCTTGCGGTCGGCGCGGGCGCGGTCGTAGACCGGCTTCATCAGCAGGCCGGTGCGGTAGATGTACTGGCTGAGCTTTTCCTCGTAGGCGTCCATGTCGACGATCGGACGCGTGGCCACGCCCGAATCCATCGCCGCCTTGGCCACGGCCGGGGCCAGCATCACCAGCAGGCGCGGGTCGAACGGGCGCGGGATCAGGTACTCGGGGCCAAACGTGGGGACGTCCCCACCATAGGCTCCACCGAGGTCCGACGACTCCATCCGCGCCAGCGCCGCGATCGCGCGCACGCAGGCCAGCTTCATGTCTTCGTTGATGACCGTGGCGCCGACGTCGAGCGCGCCGCGGAAGATGTAGGGGAAGCACAGCGCGTTGTTGACCTGGTTCGGATAGTCCGAACGGCCGGTCGCGACGATGCAGTCCGGGCGCACGGCCTTGGCGTCTTCCGGCAGGATTTCCGGATACGGGTTGGCCAGGGCCAGGATCACCGGCTTGTCGGCCATCGTGGCGACCATCTCCGGCTTCAGCACGCCGCCGGCCGACAGGCCGAGGAAGATGTCGGCGCCGGCGACGATGTCGGCCAGGGTGCGCTTGTCGGTGTCGCGCGCGTAGCGCTCCTTGTCCGGGTCCATCTTGCCGCGGCCGGTGTAGAGCACGCCGTCGCGGTCGACCGCGAGGATGTTCTCCGGCTTCAGGCCCAGCGCGACCAGCATGTCGAGGCAGGCGATGCCGGCCGCGCCGGCGCCGCTGGTGGCCAGCTTCACTTCGGCGATGTTCTTGCCGACGATCTCCAGCGCGTTGAGCACGGCGGAACCTACGATGATCGCGGTGCCGTGCTGGTCGTCGTGGAACACCGGGATCTTCATGCGCTCGCGCAGCTTGCGCTCGACGATGAAGCATTCCGGCGCCTTGATGTCTTCGAGGTTGATGCCGCCGAAGGTCGGTTCCAGCGAGGCGATGATGTCGACCAGCTTGTCGGGGTCGCGCTCGTCGATTTCGATGTCGAACACGTCGATGCCGGCGAACTTCTGGAACAGCACGCCCTTGCCTTCCATGACCGGCTTGCCGGCCAGCGGGCCGATGTCGCCGAGGCCGAGCACGGCGGTGCCGTTGCTGATGACCGCCACCAGATTGCCGCGGGCGGTCAGCTCGCTGGCGGTGTTGGGGTCTTCGACGATGGCCTCGCAGGCGTAGGCCACGCCCGGCGAGTAGGCCAGGGCCAGGTCGCGCTGGGTGACCATCGGCTTGGTCGCGGTGACCTTGATCTTGCCCGGCGGGCTGAGGCGGTGGTAGTCGAGCGCGGCGGTTTTCAGATCGTTGTCGGACATCGCAAAGGCAGCCGTGGCAAAGGGCGCGAAAGTGGATTGGATCAGCAGTCTAATGGATGCACCCGGTGGTTTCGCGCGACCACCGGCACCTGTTCATTAGTACTTTGGAGTTGTGCCCGGTTGTAACCGCACCGGTGCCCGGCGGCTTTGCCCCGGCGGCCGGTCCGCCACACCATAGCGGCCGGCCGGCCCGACGCCAGGGTATGGAGGCGGCATGCGGGCCATGCGGCGGCGCACTACGGCCCCGCCTCGGCCGGCTTGGCGGCCGCCCGCGGCTGCACGGTGCTGCGCCAGGCGTCGAGGAATTGCCGGCGTTTGAGCGCGTCCAGATAGACCAGCAGGCCCGGCCCGAGCGGGATCGGCCGCAGCGCGCGGACCCGCGCGCCGTCGCCGGCCTGCGGCGCCAGCGGCGCGCCGCTGGGCGAGCGGATCGGCTGCAGGCCGACCTGGCGGGCCAGCACCGCCTGGCCGCGCGGCGAGATCAGATAGTCGAGGAAGCGCCCGGCCTCGACCGCGTTGGCGGCCTCGCGCGGGATCAGCGCGGTGCGCAGCAGGACCAGGGTGTAGTCCTCGGGCAGGACGATGCCGAGCGGGGCGCCGGCGTCGATCCGGGCCTGGGCGTAGGAGCCCAGCACGTTGTAGGCCAGGGCCAGCTGGCCGCGCGCGACCCGGTCCAGCAGCGGCCCGGTGCGCTCCTCCAGCACCACCCGGTTGTCGCCGAGCGCGGCCTGCAGGGCGCCGGCCATGCTGCCGAGCTGGTGGTCCTGGGTGGCCAGCAGGTAGCCGACGCTGCTGCGGCCGACGTCGTAGGTGCCGACCCGCCCGGCCAGCTTCGCCGCCGGATCGCGCAGCAAAGCCAGCAGCTGGCGGCGGGTGCGCGGCACCTGCGCCGGGGCCAACAAACGTTTGTTGTAAACGATGACGATCGGCTCGTAGCTGATGCCGAAGGCCTCGTGCCGCCATTGCGACCACGCCGGCAGCCCGGCCGTGGCCGGCGAGCGGTGGGCCAGTGCGTGGCCGTCGTTGACCAGCTTGGTCTGCAGGTCCATGCCGCTGCTGATGAGCAGATCGGCGCGCTGCGGCGGCGGCGTGCGCAGGAACCGGGTGTAGATGTCCTGGGCGACCAGATCGGAATACTCGACCTCGCTGCCGGGGTTGAGCTTCTGGTAGTCGGCGATGACCGCGGCGAAGTTCTCGATGTCGGTCGAGCCGTGGATGCGCAGATGGGCGGTGGTGGTTTGCGGGCTCTTGAAGGTCTTGACGTCGCCGGGTTCGGCGGCGGCGGGGAAGACGAGGAGCGTACCGAGCGCCACCAGGAACGAGAAAAGGCCAAGGCGCAGCCAGGCTCCGGCGCCCGCTCGCTGTTGCCCCTGCCTCTCCCCGCGTCTCATTGCTCTACGCTCGTTTCTCATACCGCTGTCCTCGGCAACCGCAACGTCACCACCAAGCCGCCGCCGACGCGGTTGCTCAGATCGATCGCGCCGCCGTGGCTCTCGACGATGCGCTTGACGATCGCCAGCCCCAGCCCGGCGCCGCCGGCGGCGGCGTCGCGGCCGCGGGCGAAGCGTTCGAACACGGTCTCGGCGTCGGCCGGGGCGATGCCGGGGCCGTGGTCGGCGATGGTCAGCACGGCGGTCGGCGCGGCCGTCTCGCCGCTCGTGGTCAGCGCGATCTGCAACGGCGCGCGGCCGTGCTTGAGCGCGTTGTCGATCAGGTTCTTGATCGCCTCGCGCAGCAGCAGCGCGTCGCCGCGCACGCGCACCGCCTCGCTGGTCGCGGCCAAGTGCAACTCGGGGCGCGGGCCGGCCTGCGGCACGGCTTCGAAGATCGCCTGATGCAGCAGTTCGGCCAGGTCCACGGTTTCGAAGCGTTGCAGATTCGCGCGGTGGATCGCGCTGGCGTCGCTGAGCAACTGGTTCAGCAGGCGGCTCATGTGGCTGGCGTTGCGCTCGATGGTTTCCAGGCTGCGGCGCTGCTCGGCCGGGTCGTCCTCGTCGAGCGCCAGCTGCGCCTGCGCGCGCAGCGCGGCCAGCGGCGTGCGCATCTGGTGCGCGGCCTCGCCCATGAACGCGCGCAGGGTTTCGTTGCTGGCCGCGAGCCGGCCCATGAAGCGGTTCAGCGATTCCACGGTCTGGTCGAGTTCGGCCGGCACTTCGCGCGCGAGCGGGCGCAGGTCGGACGGTTCGCGCTCGGACAGCTCGCGCTCCAGCCGTTGCAGCGGCCGCAGCGCGCGGTACACGCCGATCCACACCAGCGCCAGCGCCGCCAGCGACAGCGCCACGATCGCGACCAGCGCGCGCAGCACCATGTCGTCGGCCAGCGCTTCGCGCGCGCGCCGCGTCTGGCCGACCTGGACGATGGCCTGCCCCTGCGAGGCCGGCCCCGCGATCCAGCGCGAGACCGCGACGAAGCGGGTGTTTTCGCCGCGGTACATCGCATCGAACAAACGCGGCTGGCCGTCGTGCGGCGCGCTCGGCGGCGCCGGCAGGTCGGCGTAGCCGGTGATCGCCTGGCCTTCGCGGCTGGAGACGCGGTAGAACACCCGGTCCTCCGGCGCCATCGCCAGCAGGTCGAGCGCGGCGTACGGCAGATCGACCTGCCACTGGCCGTCGACCAGCGCGACCGAGTCGGCGATCGACAAGGCCGAGGAGATCAGCAAGTGATCGTAGGAACGGTCGGCCGCGGCGCGGCCGTAGCTGCGCGCGGCCAGGAACAGCAGCGCCGCGCCGATCAGCGACAGCGCGCCGAGGTAGATCAGCAGCGTCTTGCGGATCGAATCGCGGCGCCCGGCCGCGGCGCGCGCGGGCTCAGCCATCGCCGTCGCCTTCGGCCGCATCGGTCGGGCCGGCTTCGATCATGTAGCCGGCGCCGCGCACGGTGACGATGCGCAGCGGCGCGGCCGCGAGTTTCTTGCGCAGGCGCCCGACGTACAGCTCGATCGCGTTCGGCCCGGCTTCGTCGTCGAAACCGAACAGGCCGTTGCCGATCTCGTCCTTGCTGACCACCTGGCCGAGCTTGCCGATCAGGATTTCGAGCAGGCGGAACTCGCGGTTCGGCAGTTCGATCGGCTCGCCGTCGAGGGTGACGCGGTGCGCGCCGGCATCGAAGACGAAGCCATCGACCTGCACGGTGCCTGCGGCCTGGCCGCGGTTGCGCCGCAGCAGCACCCGGCAGCGCGCTTCGAATTCGCGGAAATCGAAGGGTTTGCTGAGGTAGTCGTCGGCGCCGGAATCGAGCGCGCGCACGCGGTCGTCGATGCCGTCGCGCGCGGTCAGCATCAGCACCGGGGTCGCGTCGCCGCGTTCGCGCAGGCCGGCGAGCAGGCCGAGGCCGTCGAGCCGCGGCAGGCCGATGTCGAGCACGATCAGGTCGAAGCCTTGATAACGCAGCACGCTGTCGGCCTTGAGCCCGTCGCTCTGCCAGTCCACGGCATGGCCGTCGCGGCGCATGCGCCGGACGATGGCGTCGGCGAGGTCGGCGTTGTCTTCGACGAGCAGGATGCGCACTGGGTGAATTCCTCGCCTCTTGTCGAAGTCGGTTCGGACGACGCGCGTCGAATGCCCGAAGCCGTCATCCCCGCGAAGGCGGGGATCCAGAGACTTCAGAGCCCTGTCGCGGTGAAGCCCTGGATCCCCGCCTTCGCGGGGATGACGGGCAACAGCGGCTCCGTCGTGCCGGAGCCGCCTCGTCCGCGCCATGACAGGTCTTTGACAGCTTCGACCGCCTAGCCTGCGCTGGAGGGGTTGGGACAGGCCGTCCGGGCCGACCCAACTATAAGCGTCCGCCGCGCCTTTGTGCGCGAAAGAGACGCGAAAACAAGGGTCGGGAGAAAAATCGATGGCTGTCGCCCACCACGCCGGCGCGTGCGTCGCGCTGTGCCTGCTCGCTGCGTCCGCAAGCGCCGCCCACGCGGCCGAAAGCGGCGACGAGCGCCCCGTGACCGCCGAACTCGGCGGCCGCATCCACTGGGATTTCGCCGAGTTCGACAACGACCGGCGCGGCGCGCCGAACCCCGACGACACCGAAGTGCGGCGGCTGTGGCTCGACGTGTCGGGCAAGTTCTACGGTTGGGGCTACAAGATCGAAGGCGACTTCGCCGGCCTGCAGGACAAGTTCAGCGGCGACAACGTCGAGGCCAAGGATGTCTACGTCACCCGCGATTTCAAGGCCGGCAAGCTGACTGTCGGCCAGTTCAAGCAGTACTTCACCCTGGACGACCGGATCAGCTCGAACTACGGCGTGTTCATGGAGCGCAGCATGTTCGCCAGCTCCGTCGCGCCGCTGTACCGGCTCGGCGCGGCCTGGATCACCGCGCGCGACGAGTACACCGTCGGCGGCAGCGTCTACAGCCTGGAAAGCATCGACGTGTGGCAGGTCAAGGGCCGCGCGTTCGGCGCGCGCGGCACCTGGGCGCCGCGCCACGACACCGGCGACGCGCTGCACCTGGGCCTGTCGCTGGCGCGCGAGTACTACGACCATCCCGGCCGCGACGGCGCCAACGGCCTGCGCATCGCGCCGCGCCCGGCCGGGCATCTGTCCGACAACAGCCGCGCGACCTTGGTCAACTTCAACCGCGGCCTCGACACCGACGTCGACAAGTACTCGCTGGAGTTCGCGCTGGCGCGCGGCCCGGTGTACGTGCAGTCCGAACTCAGCGGCGCCGATTTCGACGACGGCAGCCAGCGCGGCGAGATCCGCTCGGCCTACGCCACGCTCGGCTGGTTCGTCACCGGCGAGAACATGCCCTACGACACCAAGTCCGGCCGCTTCGGCCGGGTCAAGCCGTCGCGCCCGAACGGCGCCTGGGTGGTCGCGGCGCGCTACGACACCATCCGCGGCAAGCAGCACCTCAACGGCGCGGCGAACTTCAGCGACGTGTCGATGGAGCAGACCAGCCTCGGCGTGAACTGGCACCTGCGCGCGAACCTGCGCTTCATGTTCGATCTGATCGAAAGCCGCAACCGCGACCGGCTCGCGGGCGCGACGCTCGACCGCACGCGTGCGCTGACCGGGCGGTTTCAGTACGACTTCTGACTCTTTCGCATGAAATGCCCTGGATGTTCGGCTACGCCGAAATAAAGCAGAGCCCGCGTTCGCGGGAATGACGGGGCGGTTGTTGCGCTGCGGCTTACTCGCGCACCGCCAGTTCCCCATCCCCGCTCCACCTCTCCCGCTCCACCTGCCCCGCCTCCCACCAAGGAACCCCCAATGCTGACCATCCTCGGCTTCGGCATGGTCCTCACCTTCATGTATCTGATCATGAGCAAGCGGCTGTCGCCGCTGGTCGCCCTGATCGTGATACCCATCGTCTTCGCCCTCGCCGGCGGCTTCGGCGCCGGAATCGGCGAGATGATGATCGAGGGGATCAAGAAGATCGCGCCGACCGGCGTGATGTTGATGTTCGCCATCCTCTACTTCGGAGTGATGATCGACGCCGGCCTGTTCGATCCCATCGTCAAGCGCATCCTCAAGCTGGTGAAGGGCGACCCGGTCAAGATCGTGGTCGGCACCGCGGTGCTGGCGATGCTGATCTCGCTCGACGGCGACGGCTCGACCACCTACATGATTACGGTCTCGGCGATGCTGCCGCTGTTCCAGCGTCTGCGCATGAACGCCTTGAACCTGACCTGCGTGACGATCCTGGCCAGCGGCGTGATGAACCTGACCCCGTGGGGCGGGCCGACCGCGCGCGCGGCGACCGCGCTGCACGTGGATCCCAGCGAAGTGTTCGTGCCGCTGATTCCGGCGATGGTGGTGTCGCTGCTGAGCATCCTGGTGCTGGCGTGGTATCTCGGGCTGCGCGAGCGCAAGCGCCTGGGCATCGTGACCCTGGACGGCCACGCCGCCGACTGGAATCCCGAGCTCGACACCGCCAGCGACAACCTGCCGACCCTGGCCGACAGCGAAGACACCAAGCGGCCGAAGCTGCTGTGGGTCAACGCCGGCCTGACCGTGGCGCTGATGGCCGCGCTGATCCTCGGCCTGCTGCCGCTGCCGGTGTTGTTCATGATCGGCTTCGCGATCGCGCTGGTCATCAACTACCCGGATCTGGCCGAACAGCGCCGCCGCATCGGCAACCACGCCGGCAACGTGCTGGCGGTGGTGTCGCTGATCTTCGCCGCCGGCATCTTCACCGGCATCCTGTCCAACACCGGCATGGTCGAGGCGATGTCGCGCAGCTTCCTGGCGGTGATCCCCGACGCCTGGGGCCCGTACCTGGCGGTCATCACCGCGATCGCCAGCATGCCTTTCACGTTTTTCATGTCCAACGACGCGTTCTATTTCGGCGTGCTGCCGATCCTGTCGGAAGCGGCCGGGCATTACGGCATCACCCCGGTGGAGATGGCGCGCGCGTCGCTGGCCGGGCAACCGGTGCATCTGTTGAGCCCGCTGGTGCCGTCGACGTATCTGTTGGTCGGCATGGCCAATGTGGATTTCGCCGACCATCAGAAGTTCACCCTGAAGTGGGCGGTGATGGTGTCGATGATTTTGTTGTTCGCTTCGCTCGCGTTCGCCCTCTACCCCTTCGCCGCTTGATGTCTCTCCTGTAGGAGCGGCGCGAGCCGCGACTGCGACATCGCAGTTGCTGCGCAAGCTTCGACGTAGTTGCGTTGTCGCAGTCGCGGCTCGCGCCGCTCCTACAGGGGGCTACCCACAGGAACCGAATGTCATGACACTCCGCATCGCATACGTCACCAGCGGCATGGGCAGCCTGGGCACCGCGATCTGCCGCAAGCTCGCCGACAGCGGCCACACCGTGGTCGCCGGTTGCGGCCCGAACTCGCCGCGCAAGGCCGGCTGGCTGCGCGAGCAGCGCGAGCTGGGCTACGACTTCATCGCCTCGGAAGGCAACGCCGCCGACTGGGATTCCACCGTCGCCGCGTTCGCCAAGGTCAAGGCCGAGGTCGGCGAAGTCGACGTGCTGGTCAACAACGCCGGCGGCACCCGCGACGTGCTGTTCCGGCAGATGAGCCGCGACGACTGGAACGCGGTCATGGCCGGCAACCTCAACACCTTGTTCAACATCACCAAGCAGGTCGCCGACGGCATGGCCGCGCGCGGCTGGGGCCGGATCGTCAACATCGGCTCGGTCAGCGCGCAGAAGGGCCAGATCGGCCAGGTCAACTACGCCACCGCCAAGGCGGCGATGCACGGCTTCACCCGCGCGCTGGCGCAGGAGTTCGCCGCGCGCGGGGTCACCGTCAACACGCTTTCGCCCGGCTACGTCGCCAGCGCCGCGATCAGCGCGTTCCCGCCCGACGTGCTCGACCGCCTCGCAGCGTCCGTGCCGCTGCGGCGCCTGGGCAAGCCGGAGGAAGTCGCGAGCCTGTGCGCGTGGCTGGTCAGCGACGATGCCGCGTTCGTGACCGGCGCCGATTACGCGGTCAACGGCGGCTTGCAGATGGGCTGAGGCCGGGCCTCGTCCCCCCCCGACGCTTCCCGCGCAGCGACGCCCGGCCGGATCCGCGCCCCGATTGCGTTAACCCCTAGGCGGCCATGGCAGGCCGCCTACAGGGGAACAACATGATCGCTATCCGCATCGCCCGGGCCGCGGCGCTGTTGGCGCTGGGCTGCGCCCTGGCCGCCTGCTCGACCTTCCGCGGCGCGCCCAAGCCCTTGATCTCGCCGAAGCAGCTGGAAAGCAGCGCGAGCTTCAACGTCGCCGGCGACATCGACACCCTGATCAAGACCAGCGACAAGGCCGCGCGCGACGGCGCCATGCGCCGCCTGATGGCGGTGTGCGACATGCGCTATTCGCAGTTCCGCCACGACATCGTCGCCAACCGCAAGCACGCGCGCGCCGGCGCCAATGCGCTGACCCTGATGACCGACGTCGCCGCCGGCCTGACCGACTCGGTCGGGGTCAAGGACAACTACATCGCGCTGTCGGCGCTGATCCAGGGCGGCCAGACCCTGTACGACAAGGATTACCTGTTCGACCAGACCCTGGACGCGCTGGTCGTGCAGATGGACGCCAACCGCAAGGCCAAGCTGGTCGACATCCTGGTGTCGATGGACGCCTCGGTCGCGCAGTACCCCGGCCAGGTCGCGCTCGCCGACGTGCTCGACTACTACCACGCCGGCACCATCAACGCCGCGATCCTCGGCGTGCAGAAGTCCGCCAGCGCGCAGGACGCGCAGAACACCCAGGCGCTGCGCCAGCTCAAGGCGATCGACGACGGCGAGCGCAACGCGATCCGCACCGGCACCAGCGCGCTGTTCGGCTTCGTCGACGGGCTCGACCAGGCCAAGGCCGACAAGGTATTGGTCTTCCTGAAGGGCAAGAGCGTCGCGGCGAGCAAGGGCGCGACCCTGGACGAGACCAAGAAGGCGCTCAAACAGGCGCTGACCCAGTTGCGCCGCGACAAGTATCCCGACGATGTCCAGCCGCTGCTGGACGAACTCAAGACCGCGACCCAGTAAGCCACGGAGACCGCGCATGGCCAACGACACCGCCGAAATCCCCGCCGAATTCGACTTCGTCCAGATCACCCGCGCGATCATGGGCGAGGAGGCCTGGGGCTATCTGTTCGTCGACAACCAGATCAAGACCCGGCGCGGCGCCAGCTACAACGAAGCCAGTTTCGAATTCCGCGACGAGGGCTACCCGGACGACTGCGTGGTGGTGCCGGCCGCGCAGGCGATTCCGGCCGGCTATGTCGAGGAGTGGCGCGGGCAGATGCTGGTGGCGAACCGCGTGCGCCGCGTCGTAGTCGCGCGCAAACGGGGGTAGCCCCCTGTAGGAGCGGCGCGAGCCGCGACCGCGACAACGCAGCTGTTGCGAACGTTTCGGCGTAGTCGCGTTGTCGCAGTCGCGGCTCGCGCCGCTCCTACAGTCGGAAACGCGGCAACGCGGTCAGCCGATCTCGCTGAAATCGCCTTCGGCCATATGATCCAACCGGATCCGGTTGGCGAACAGCGAAAACGCCAGCATCCCCGCCAACCCATTGGCGCGGGTGATCCACGGCGGCATCCAGCGCGGCGGCGCCAGCACGCCGGACTGGAACAACGGCTCGAAGCGCTGCACGTCGCCGAGGGTCATCTTGCCGGCGAACAGCCAGCGGCACAGGTGCAGCTTCTGCTGGCGCAGCGCCCAGCGGAAGAAGGTGTGCACGCCGACCAGCCCGCGCAGGTACACGCTGTCCTTGGTGAAGGCCGCGCCGCCGCCGGTCGGCACGCCGCGGAACACGCGCTGGGCCGAGGCGAAGCTTTCTTCCGGGGTCTGCCCGGCGTCGATGAAGTAACGGAACACGTGGATGAAATCGGCGCCGTCCAGGGCCATCGCGACCGCGTCGATGCGCAGGCTCAGCCGCTTCATCCGGCCGATGTCGATGCTGCCGGTGATCTGCTCGGCGAAGGTCGCCAGGCCTTCCTGGGTCGCGGTGCTGCGCGGCGATGACAGCGCCAGGCTCGGCAGGATCGGCTGCTCGCGGCCGTTGAGCGCGGTCAGCGAATGCACGAAGGCTTCGTGCTGCAACAGCTGGTGGCGGTCGTAATCGCTGAACGCCGCGCCGCTGCGCAGGCGGATGCGGGTGGCGCCGGCGGCGGCCTTGGCGATCAGGTCGGGATCGAGCACCACTTCGATCACCCGGCTGTCGAAGTAGTCGTCGAGGTCGCGCTGCAATTGCAGGCTCAGCGCGGTCGCCGAAATCTCCACCGTCTCGGCCGGCGACATCAGTTCGCGGTCGAGTTCGTTGGCGATGGAAATGAAGTGGTTGGCGGCCTCGCGCGTGGTCGGGCCCTGGCCCGGCAAGGCCACGTCGGGCTTGCCGAACAACTGCACCGAGTAGTCGGCGACCTGGTTCGTGCCGAGGCATTCGAGCAATCGCGCGGCTATGCCCCAGGAGTGCGCCGATTCGATCAGGTACTCGCCGAGCGGATGGTCCGGGTCGGCGGCGTCGGCGATGGCGTCGAGCTCGCCCCGCACTTCGCTGAAGTCGTGCCTGGGATAGTCGATGACCGGCAGCGTCGCGGCGCCGCGCGCGTAGTCGGCGAGGAAGCGCTGCTCCAGCCCGGCCGGCCAGCTGACCATCGTCAGCAGCTTGATCCCGCGCGCGGCGCGGACCATGCGCGCGTCGAGCTGGGCGTGGTGGTGCAGGTCGGGCGACAGATCGGTCGGTAGCGCGCTCATGCGGCGGCCTGCGGGTCGGCGTGGTGGAACGGCAGCGCGCGCGGACGGGCGACGGCGGCGCGCGAGGTGCGCAGCGCCCGCTCAGTGCCGCCCATACTTCTCGTCCAGGCGCTTGTTGAGGGCCTTGCCGAGCACTTTCTCCTCGGACTTCTGCGCGCGCCGGTTGGCCAGCTTGTTGGCCGCGCCGGCGACTTCGTCGCGCAGCTTGAGGTAATTGGCGAAGCGCTGCGGATCCAGCTTGCCGCCTTCGATCGCCGCGCGCACCGCGCAGCCGGGCTCGCGGTAGTGCGAGCAATCGCGGAACTTGCACTGCTCGGCCAGCGCCTCGACGTCGGCGAAGTTCTCGCCGACGTCTTCCTCGCCGGTCGGCTTGAGCTCGCGCATGCCCGGCGTGTCGATCAGGCAGGCGCCCGACGGCAGCGGAATCAGCGCGCGGTGGGTGGTGGTGTGGCGGCCGCGCGCGTCGCTTTCGCGGACCGCGCCGGTCTTCATCTTCTCGATGCCGAGCAGGCTGTTGGTGATGGTCGACTTGCCGGCGCCGGAGGACCCCACCAGCACCACGGTGCGGCCCGGCGCCAGCCACGGCGACAGCGCTTCGAGCACGCCGTCGCGGTCGCGCGCGTTGACCGCGCGCACCTGCACGCCCTGGCTCAGTTCGACCAGCGCGTCGGTGGCCAGGGTCACCGCATCGGGGTCGGCGGCCAGCGCGGCGTCGGCCTTGGTCAGCACGATCACAGGTTCGGCGCCGCCGCGCACCAGCAGCAGATAGCGCTCGATCCGGCGCGGATTGAAATCGGCGTCGAGCCCGCAGACCACGAACACGGTGTCGATGTTGGCCGCGATCAGCTGCTGCTTGTAATGCTCGCCGGCGGCGCCGCGCTTGATCGCGCTGTGCCGCGGCAGCAGCGCCACGACCTTGTCGCGCGAACCGCTGCGCTCGATCAGCAGCCAGTCGCCGACGCCGGGCCGCTGTTCGGGCGGGAAGCGCGGGCGTTGCCACTCGGGCAGCGACTCGACCTTGAAGCCGGCGCTGTCGGGGCCGTCGGCGACCACGTAGCCGCTGCGGTGCTGCTCGATGACCCGCGCCGGGCGGGCCTGGGGGTGTTCGGCGAGCAGCTCGCGCCAGGCCGGGTCGGCCGGCAACGGATTTTCGTCCGGGCCGGCCTGCAAGGGCCAGCCGATCGCCTGCAAGGCGGCCAGTTCGGGAGTCAAAGGCGCGGGAGGCGGTTGGGCATGGCGCGATTCTACCTACGCCGCCGGCCGGTTTTGCCGTCGAGCGGCCGCCGGGCTTTGCCGGAAACCGGTTGCAGCCGGCGCGGCGACGGCCCGGAGCCCGTTCTTGTGCGCCCGGTCGACGCCGCAGGCCGCGAAAAACCGCGATTCAGGCTGTTTACCGGGGCGGATTCGGCTAGGCTGGGGGTCCACTCGACTCCTCCTGTGTGCCGCTCCGATGTCCCAGCCGCCCTTGAAAACCCGCGAACGCCTGTCCGAAGTCCGTTACGAAATCCGCGGTGAACTGGCCCGGCGAGCTCGCGAGTTGGAGGCCCAGGGACGCAAGCAGATCAAGCTCAACATCGGCAACCCCGGCGCGTTCGGTTTCCGCGCCCCCGAGCACCTGCAGCGCGCCATCGCCGAGCGCATCGCCGACACCGACCCCTACACCCACCAGCAGGGCTTGCCGGCCGCGCGCGAGGCCATCGCCGCGTTCTACAAGCGCCGCGGCACGCCGAACGCCTCGCCCGAACGGGTGTTCGTCGGCAACGGCGTCAGCGAGCTGATCGACCTGTCGCTGCGCGCCCTGCTGAACCCGGGCGACGAAGTGCTGCTGCCCTCGCCCGACTACCCGCTGTGGTCGGCCGCGACCATCCTCAACGACGGCCGCCCGGTGTACTACCGCTGCCAGCCGGAGAACGGCTTCCTGCCCGATCCGGACGAGATCGAGCAACTGGTCTCCAGCCGCACCCGCGCGATCGTGCTGATCAATCCGAACAACCCGACCGGCGCGGCCTATCCGCGCGCGCTGATCGAGCGCATCGTCGCGATCGCCGCCAAGCACCGGCTGTTGCTGCTGTGCGACGAGATCTACGACTCGATCCTGTACGGCGACGCGCAGTTCGAGCCGGTCGCGCCGATCGCCGGCGACCTGCCGTGCCTGAGCTTCGGCGGGCTGTCCAAGGTCCACCGCGCCTGCGGCTGGCGGGTCGGCTGGGCGGTGCTGTCGGGCGATCCTCTGGCCACCGGCGAGTTCCACCACGCGATGGACCTGCTCGGCGCGCTGCGCCTGTGCGCCAACGTGCCCGGCCAGTTCGCGATCGAGGCCGCGCTGAACGGCGCCGACACCATCACCCCGCTGTGCCGCCCCGGCGGCCGCCTGTTCGAAGCGCGGCGCGCGGTGATCGAGGCGGTCGAGGCGAGCAAGCACCTGCAACTGGTCGCGCCGGCCGGCGCGCTGTACGCGTTCCCGGCGGTGACCGGCGCGGCCGCGCAAGGCTTCGACGACCACAAGTTCGCGCTGGAACTGCTGGAAACCGAGGACGTGCTGGTGGTCCCGGGTTCGAGCTTCAACGTCCCTTACCGCAACCATTTCCGCGTCACCCTGCTGCCGCAGCCGGACGACGTGCGCGAGGTGTTCGTGCGGATCGAGCGCGTGCTCGACCGCCACGCCGAGCGTGCCGGCGCGCCGCGCGCCGCCGTCGCCTGAGCGCGGCGATGGCGCGCTCGTATCTGGCGCTCGGCGACAGCTACACCATCGGCGAAGCGGTTCCCGAAGCCGGCCGCTGGCCGGTGCAGCTGGTCGCCGGCCTGGCCGCGCGCGGCATCGCCGTGGCGCCGCCGCGCATCGTCGCCACGACCGGCTGGACCACCGACGAGCTCGCGCTGGCGCTCGATCTGGCCGAGCCGCTCGGCGAATGGGATTTCGTCAGCCTGCTGATCGGCGTCAACAACCAGTACCGCGGCCGCAGCGCCGCGCAGTACGCCGGCGAGTACCGCGAACTGCTGGAGCGCGCGATCGGCTACGCGCGCGGCCGCCCCGACCGGGTGCTGGCGCTGGCGATCCCCGACTGGGGCGCGACCCCGTTCGGCGCCCAGGACAAGCGCGGCGCGGCCGCGATCGGCGCCGAACTCGACGTGTTCAACATCACCGCCGGCGAAATCTGCGCGCGCTACGGCGTGGCCTTCGTCGACATCGGGCCGGTTTCGCGCGAGTTGGCCGCCGACCCGGCGATGCTGGCCGAGGATGCGCTGCATCCTTCGGCGCGGATGTACGCGCGCTGGACCGAACTCGCGCTGCCGGTCGCGGAGCGCCTGCTCGGGCGCGATTGAGCCCCGACGATCCGACCGAGGATGCGCCGCATCCTTCGGCGCGGACTTACGCGCGCTGGCCCGAACCGGCGCTGCCGCTGGCGCAGCGCCCGCCCGGGCGCGATCGAGCGCGGCGGACGCGGGCCGGATCGGCCCGTGCAAACGTTTCTGCAAGTGTTTCCAAAGGTAATCCCGCGGCGCACGCCGGTTTCCGCGCGACCCCGGCCGATGCCACACTGCCCGGGCCGGCGACGACGACGCCGCAGGATTCGCCCCGAGGATGAGCTCAGCGGTACAAGCCATGCCCCCCGGCCAGGCCGTGCGGATCGCGCGCGCCTACCTGCCCGAGCATCCGCTCGGCAACCGCTGGGACTACTACTACAGCCGGGCCAAGCTCGGCAGCGACCCGCTCTATCCCGGCGTCAGCGAAGCCCTGCGCGGCACCCGCGCGCCGCTGCTCGACCTGGGCTGCGGCCTGGGCCTGCTGGCCCACACCCTGCGCGCCGACGGCATCGGCCTGGGCTACCGCGGCGTCGACAGCGACGCGGCCAAGATCCGCCGCGCAGGCCGCGCCGCGGCGCGGGTCGGCCTCGATCAGGCGCGTTTCGCGGTCATGGACCTGGCGCGCGAACTGCCCGAACACCGCGGCAGCGTGGCGATGCTCGACGTGCTCCAGTTCATCCCCTACCCCGCGCAGGCGCGCGCCATCGACGCGATGATCGCGATGCTGACGCCCGGCGCGCGGCTGGTGATCCGCACCGGCCTGGACGACGGCACCGGCCGCGCGCGGATCACCCGCGCGGTCGACGTGTTCGCGCGCGCGCTGGGCTGGATGAACGCGATGCCGCGCTATTACCCCGACGGCGAGGCCTTGCGCGCGCGGCTGCGCGATGCGGGGTTGCGGGTCGAGTTCACGCCGTTGTATGGGCGTACGCCGTTCAACAACTGGCGGATCGTGGCGGCGCGGGACTGAGCGCAAGCGGGTTCGTCGTCGTTGCGGTTTCGCGGTCGCAGCTCGCGCAGCTCCTACAGGAGCTCCGGTATCCGACTGTAGGAGCTGCGCAAGCTGCGACCGCGCCAACGCAACTACGCCGCCACCCCATCGCAGCCGCTATCTCTCCACCGCCTCCGGCAACACGCAGCGATACCCCAACGCCCGCAACCGCGCCAGCAGCGCCGCCATCGTCTCCACGCTGCGCCCATGCCCCGCGCCTTCGTGCATCAGCACGATCGCGCCCGGCGCCAGGCCGCGCTCGATCCGCGCCAGCACCCGCTCGGGTTCGGCCGTCACCGCATCGAAACCGCGCGCGCTCCAGCCGACCCGGGCCAGCCCGCAGCGCTGCAGCGAACGCGCGACGAAGGGGTTGGCCATGCCGACCACCGCGCGGAACCACTGCAGGCGATAGCCCGGCAGCAGTTCGCGCAAGGTCCGGTCGGCGTCGGCGATCTCGCGCCGCATCGCCGCCGGGCCCAGCCGCCAGAACGCCGCCGAAGGATGGCTGGCGCTGTGGTGGCCGACGCCGTGGCCGCGCCGCACGATCTGCGCCAGCAACTGCGGCTGCGCTTTCGCGCGCTCGGCGACGACGAAGAAGGTCGCCTTGGCGCCGTGCGCGTCGAGCAGGTCGAGCATCGCTTCGGTGTCGGCCGACGGGCCGTCGTCGATGGTCAGCCACACCGCCGGCTCGGGCGTCGGCAGGCGCCGCAGCACCGGGCTGAACAAGGCCGAGCCGGGATTCAGGGTGCCCCACAGCATCGTCCAGTGGCTCAGCGTCAACGCCGTCAGGCCGACCGCCCAGCCCAGCCACAGCCACAGGCCGAGTACGGCCAGCTGCGAGGCCGCGAACAGCCACAGCGCGGCGGCGGGGTGGCGCGGCGGTCGGTGCGGGACCGGAACAGTCATCGGCGCGGCGGGCCCGGGGGCGAGGGGCGTCCATCGTAGCCGGCCGCCCGCCTCGGGGGGACCTACACGGCGCCGAGGCGGGCGCGCTCCGTCCTGCCCGCGCCGTGCGACCCGCCCGGGCGCGGGCCGCCGGCCACTTGCATCGCCGCGCCGCAGCCCCCATCTGCGGAGAATTCCCGTCAGCCTCAGATTCCCATGTCCCTCACTCCCGAACTGCGCTCGCGCATCGAAACCCTGCTCCAGTCCAACCGCGTCGTGCTATTCATGAAGGGCGCGCCGGACGCGCCGCAGTGCGGCTTCTCGGCGAAGGCCGCCGGCACCCTCAACGCGCTGCTGCCGCAGGGCTATGCGCATGTGGACGTGCTCAGCGACGCCGAGATCCGCGAGGGCATCAAGGCCTACGGCGAGTGGCCGACCATCCCGCAGCTGTACATCGACGGCCAGCTGGTCGGCGGCAGCGACATCATCCTGCAGATGGCCGACAGCGGCGAGCTGCACGGCGCGCTCGGCCTGCCGGCGCCCGACCGCAGCCCGCCGAAGCTCGAAATCACCGCGGCCGCGGCCAAGATGCTGCGCGACGCCGTCGCCGGCGCGGGCGAAAACTACGCGGTGCAGTTGGAAGTCGACGCGCGCCACAACGTGCGCCTGCAGCTGGCGCCGGTCGACGCCGACGCGGTCGCGGTCGAAATCGACGGTGTGCGCGTGCAGACCGACTGGATCAACGCGCGCCGCGCCGACGGCGTGTCGATCGACTGGGCCGACGACGAGCGCGGCCGCGGTCTGGTCATCACCAATCCGAACGCGCCGCCGGCGGTGCGTTCGATCGATCCGGCCGAGGCGCGCGAGCGCGTGCGCGCCGGCAGCCTGCGCCTGATCGACGTGCGCCCGGCCGACGAACGCGCGCTGGCCCAGGCCGATGTCGCCTTCGACAGCTTCGACGCCGGCACCCAGGCGCTGGAAGCGCTGCCGAAGGACGCGCCGGTCGCGTTCCTGTGCCACCGCGGCGGGCGCAGCGCGCAGGCCGCCGAGCATTTCCGCCAGCTCGGTTTCCGCGAGGTCTACAACGTGGTCGGCGGCATCGACGCGTGGGCCGATCTGGACGGCGGCATCGCCAAGTACTGAGCGCGGAGTTCGTCCCGGTAATGCGAAGCCGCGGCCTTCGGGACGCGGCTTCGTGCTTTCTGGGATTCGCGCTAAAGGCGGATGCCTCCCTGTAGGAGCGGCGCGAGCCGCGACCGCGACAACGCACCTGCGGCGAAAGTTGCGACGTAGTTGCGCTGTCGCGGTCGCGGCTCGCGCCGCTCCTACAGGGGGCTCGCCGACTCAGCCCTTGAACCCGCCGCCATCGAGATAGGCCTGTTCCTCGGCCGTCGTCGCCCGCCCCAGTACCGTATTGCGGTGCGGAAAGCGCCCGAACCGCTCGACGATCTGCTGGTGCTGCACCGCCCACTGCGCCGGATCGCTGCCGTCGTCGGACGGCGGCAGCCCGCGATGCAGGTCGACCGAGCGCTGCTGGTCGGCCGGGTCTTCGGAATGCTCGAACGGCAGATAGAAGAACGGCCGCAGCGCCGCCTCGATCTTCTGGTCGTGGCCGAGCTCCAGCGCACGCCGCGCGTAATGGCGCGCCAGCGGATCGGTGGCGAACGCGTGGGCGCTGCCGCGGAACACGTTGCGCGGAATCTGGTCGAGCAGGATCAGCAGCGCGAGCGCCGACTCGGCGTCGCGCTCGACCCAGTCGTCGTGCTCGCGCCGCGCGGCGGCGAAGTGCGCTTCGAGAAAGCCGCTGCGGCATTGCTGGTCGAAGCGGTCGTTGCGGTCGAACCAGCGGTCGGGGCCGGCGTCGCGCCAGAAGGCGACGACGTCCTGGGCGGTGATGGACATGGCGGATCCAGAGGGGAGACGGAGCCGAACCGTAGCACGACCGCTGAGGTCCGACTGTAGGAGCGACGCGAGTCGCGACTGCGACAACGCAACTGCGGCGATGGTTGCGGCGTAGGTGCGTTGTCGCAGTCGCGGCTCGCGCCGCTCCTACAGGTAGGCCAGCAAGATCAGGCCTCGCCGAGCTGCGTCTCCAGCTCGTTGATCCACGCCACGGTGATGCTTTCCATCGTCACCGCATAGATCAACGGCCGCACCGAACCGGACGAATACGACTGCGCGACGAAGCGCGCATGCTGCTCGCGGAACGCCTGCCAGGCCTCGTGCGCGCGCTCGAACGCGAGCCGGCCGTCGCCGTCGAGCTGTTCGCGCAGGTGCGCGACCACGCCGTTGAGGCGCGCCTGTTCGCGGCCGAGTTCGGCCATCGCCTGGCGGTTCATCTCGGCCTGGCTGACCGCCTCGTCGCCCTGGTCGCGGGCGATCGCCTCGGCCTTGTCGACGTAGCTGTCGGCCACGCGCGCGGCGTGCTCGGCCTTGCCGATCAGGCGGTTTTCGAACCGGCGCAGTTCCTCGACGCTGGTGTGCGCGCCGTCCAGTTCCTGTTTGAGCGCGAGCAACTGCTTGCCGCGCTCGATCGCGTCGACGGTGCCGCGACGTTCGGCGATGCGTTGGATGAAGTAGAAGGCCCAGGTGAGCAGGGCGCCGATGACGGTGAAGATGAGCTGTTCCATGACCTGTCCTCCGGTCGTGGAGCACAGTGTCGTGCGCGGGGGTCTCAGGCCTTCGGATGTCGCGTGTCGGGCGTCTCAAAACCCTGGAAAAAACAGGGGTTTTCGCAATCCCGTCAATGAATCGTTCAGTGCGTCCGCGCCGCCGTCAGCAGCGCGCGCAGGAGGTCCTGCGAACGGCGCTGGCCGTAGCCGCGGCCGTAGGCGCTGGACTGGATCGCCACCACCATGCGCAGCGACGGCACCAGGTAGAGCTTGTTGCCGCCGTTGCCGGACGCGAACACGACTTCGATCTCGTCGGAACCGATGCGCTGCGTCTTGCGATACCAGAAGTAACCGTACTCGTCGGCGTAGGGATCGACCGCGCCGATGCGCACGCGCGGCGCCAGGATCGCGCGCAGCGTGTCGGCGCGCACGATCTCGCGGCCCTGCCAGCGGCCGCCGTCGAGCGCCATCTGGCCGATGCGGGCGAAGTCGCCCGCGCGCAGCGACAGGTTGCCCTGGCCTTTGGCGTGGCCGCCGGCGTCGCGCTGCCAGCGCCAGTCGGCGATGCCGAGCGGCGCGAACAACTGCGCGTTCGCGAATTCGTCCAAAGGCTGCCCGGTCGCGCTTTCCACGCACAATCCGGCGAGGTAGGCGGTCAGCGAGTTGTAGGCGTAGCGCGTCCCCGGCGCCTCGCGCCGCGGCACCGCGAGCGCGAAGGCGACCGGATCGGCGGCTTCGTCGAGGCGATCCTCGTTGCCGGGCGAGTCGGCGCGCTCGTCGTCGGCGTCCAGGCCCGAACGCATGCTCAGCAGATCGCCGGCGCGCACGCCGGCCAAGGCCTTGCCGCGCGCAGGCAGGCAGCGCGCGACGGGTTGCTCGAAACGCAGCCGCCCGCGATCGACCGCGATCCCCGCGAGCAGCGCGGTCACGCTCTTGCCGGCGGAGCGGATGTCGTGCAGCGATTGCGCATCGGCGCCGTTGTAATAGCGCTGCGCGACGACCGCGCCGTCGCGCAGCACCACCACCGCCTTGAGGTCGGCGCGCGCGTCGCCGTCCCAGCGCGCCAGCACGCGTTCGAATGCGGCGTCGGCGGCCGACGCCGGCGCGGCCAGCGCCAGCCACGCCAGCAGGCCGCAGCCGCAGCGCAGCAGCCGGCGCACCGCGCCGCGGCGCGACGCGCTCAAGGCGTCCGCTCGCGGCCGCCGAGGAACTGGTTCCAGGCCGAATACAGATCCGAATCGTCGGCGCGCTTGGCCACGATCAGGTCGGCCGCTTCGACCCGCGTGCGCAGCTCGCCGTCGCGATCCACGGTTTCGCCGACCTTCGCCAGCAGGCCGTCCGGCGCCAGCGTGGGCGCCTGTTCGCGCGCGAAGCCGATCATCCCGGCCAGGCGCCCGCGCGCCTGCGCCAGCGCCGCGCGCAACGCCGCGGCGTCGCCGGCGAGCCAGTAATCGGCGTGGGCGCGATAGATCGCCGGCCATTCGCGTTGCGGCGAACGCGCCTCGGCGAGCGCCTTGCGGTATTCGCGCGCGCTCAGGCCGGGCTTGCGCTGTTCGACCTGGGCGACTTCGGCTTCGATCTCCTGCGCAGTCTTGGCCTGCAGTTCGTGCACCGGCGATTGATAGGCCAGCCGCAGCGGCCGCACGCCACGACCGGCGCCGAGCGGCCGCAGCTCGGCCAGCACGATCAGCGCCGACAAGTCCTGGCTCATGCCGTAGCGCAGCGACAGCTGCGCGGCCGGGCCTGCGTCGCGGTGCAGCGCGGTCTTCAACGCAGCGCTCTCGGCGGCCACGTCGACTCTCGGCGCGAGCCGCTCGCGTTCGGCCAGGCTGGCGCGGCGCAGCTCCGGGGTCGAATTGAGCAGCGCGTTGAGGCCCAGGCCGACCACGCCGCCGACCCGCCACCATTCCTCGTCGTTGTTGCCGGCGGGATGGAAATAGAACACGCCCAGCTGCGGCTGCGCGATCAGTTCGTCCGCAGCCGGTGCGGCGGGCGGCGGCGGCTCGTCCGCCGCGGCGGACGAGCCCGCGACGCACAGCGCCGCCAGCAGGAAAACGACGGCGATGGTGCGCATGGAGGCTCCTTTGTCCGGATGCAACGCCTGTCCGCGGCGTTGTGTTTACTCGTCGAAACGCAGGTGCCGCACCGACTTGCCGTGGCGGCGGATCAGCTTCAGCGCTTCGATGCCGACGCCGATGTGGGTGTCGACGTAGCTGGCGCTGACCTTGGCGTCGGAGGCCTCGGTCTTGACGCCTTCGGGGATCATCGGCTGGTCCGACACCAGCAGCAGCGCGCCGCACGGGATGCGGTTGGCGAAGCCGGCGGCGAACACGGTCGCGGTCTCCATGTCGATGGCCATGCAGCGCATCGCGCGCAGGCGCTCCTTGAAGGCCTCGTCGTGCTCCCAGACCCGGCGGTTGGTGGTGTAGACGGTGCCGGTCCAGTAGTCGTGGCCGAGGTCGCGGATCGTGGTCGACACTGCGCGCTGCAAGGCGAACGCCGGCAGCGCCGGGACTTCGGGCAGCAGGTAGTCGTTGGAGGTGCCTTCGCCGCGGATCGCCGCGATCGGCAGGACCAGGTCGCCGAGTTCGTTCTTGCGCTTGAGCCCGCCGCACTTGCCGAGGAACAGCACCGCCTTGGGCGTGATCGCCGACAGCAGGTCCATCATGGTCGCGGCGTTGGGGCTGCCCATGCCGAAGTTGATCATGGTGATGCCGTCGGCGGTCGCGCTCGGCATCGGCCGGTCCAGGCCGACCACTTGCGCGCCGGTCAGGCGGGCGAAGGTGTGCAGGTAGCCGCCGAAGTTGGTCAGCAGGACGTGTTCGCCGAACTGGTCCAGGGGCACGCCGGTGTAGCGCGGCAGCCAGTTTTCGACGATCTGTTCTTTGTCTTTCATGGGTTTTTCCCGTTTTTGTTGTTGTAGTCCGAATATTGTCGCACGGCCATGACCATCGTCAGGCTTGGCACGGCCGCGGGCGGCGGCTACGGTTCCGGGGCTGGCCCGGCGCCGGCGCCTTATGTCCGCGTTCTTCGGGGGAAACCATGTTCCGACCGTTCCTGGCCGGCTGCGGCCTGGCCTTGCTCGCCAGCGCCGCGCAGGCCGCCGCGCCCGCCTCCTCGCCTGCGTCTAACTCCCGTTACACCCAGGACCCGTATCCCAGCACCTACAAGCCGCTGGCGTCCGGCCCCGTGCTGCTGCGCGGCGCGACCGTGCTGACCGGCACCGGCCAGCGCCTGGACGGCGCCGACGTGCTGCTGCGCGACGGCAAGATCGTCGCCGTCGGCAGCCAGCTCGACGCGCCCGCCGACGCCGCCCGCGTCGACGCCAGCGGCAAGTGGATCACCCCCGGCATCATCGACGTCCACTCGCACCTGGGCGTCTACCCCAGCCCGGGCGTAAGCGCGCACAGCGACGGCAACGAAATGACCAGCCCGGTCACCCCGAACGTGTGGGCCGAGCATTCGATCTGGCCGCAGGACCCGGGCTTCGCCACCGCCCTGGCCGGCGGCATCACCTCGCTGCAGATCCTGCCGGGCTCGGCCAACCTGATCGGCGGCCGCGGGGTCACGCTGAAGAACGTGCCGGCGGTCAGCTACCAGGCGATGAAGTTTCCGGCCGCGCCGTGGGGCCTGAAGATGGCCTGCGGCGAGAACCCCAAGCGCGTCTACGGCAGCCGCAACGTTTCGCCGGGCACGCGCATGGGCAATGTCGCCGGCTACCGCGCGGCCTTCATCGACGCCAGCGAGTACCTGCGCAAGACCTCGCCCAAGGCCAGCAAGCCGGCGAAGAAGCGCTGGTGGCAAAGCTCGACCGCGTCGACCGCGGGCAGCGACAGCGAGAAGGACACCGGCGGCAAGCGCGACCTCAAGCTCGACACCCTGGCCGGCGCGATCAAGGGCGACATCCTGGTCCACATCCACTGCTACCGCGCCGACGAGATGACCACGATGCTCGATCTGGCCAAGGAATTCGGCTTCAAGGTCGCCGCGTTCCACCACGGCGTGGAGGCGTACAAGATCGCCGACCGGCTCGCCGCCGACGGCGTGTGCGGCGCGCTGTGGGCCGACTGGTGGGGCTTCAAGATGGAAGCCTTCGACGGCATCCAGGAGAACATCGCCATCGTCGACCGCCCGGCCAACAGCTGCGCGATCGTGCATTCGGATTCGGAGGAAGGCATCCAGCGGCTCAACCAGGAAGCGGCCAAGGTGATCGCGCACGCGCGTCTGGCCGGGATCGAGATCGCGCCGGAGCGCGCGATCCGCTGGCTGACCCAGAACCCGGCCAAGGCGCTCGGCATCGGCGAACGCACCGGCACCCTGGAGGCCGGCAAGATGGCCGACGTGGTGGTGTGGAACGGCAATCCCTTCAGCGTCTACGCCAAGGCCGAGCAGGTCTACATCGACGGCGCGCGGGTGTACGACCGCAACGATCCTTCGCGCCAGCCCAAGTCGGACTTCATGCTCGGCCAGCCGGCCGCGCAGGGTTCGGCGAGCGGAGGTGTGCGATGAGCCGCTTCGTCTTCGTTTCGTCCCGCACCGGAGCCGCCCGCATGCGCCGCACCGCCCTCGCCGCCGCGCTGCTGTGCGCGAGCTTCGCCGCGTCCGCGCAGAACGTGCTGATCCGCAACGCCACCGTCCACACCGCCACCGCGCAGGGTTCGCTGGAGAACGCCGACGTGCTGGTGTCCGGCGGCGTCGTGCGCGCGGTCGGCAAGGGCTTGAGCGCGCCGGCCGGCGCGCAGGTGATCGACGCGGCCGGCAAGCCGGTCACGCCGACCCTGTTCGGCGGCATCAGCGAGATCGGCCTGGAGGAAGTCTCCGGCGAAAAATCCACGGTCGACCAGACCGTCGCGCTCGGCGCCGACACCAAGGAAATGACGGTGCGGCCGGAGTTCGACGTGACCTTGGCCTACAACCCCGACTCGGTGCTGATCCCGGTGACCCGGATCGAAGGCATCGGCTGGACCCTGCTCGGCGCCGGCACCGCCACCGGCGGTTCGATCGTCGCCGGCCAGGGCGGCGTCGAGCGCCTGGACGGCGGCGCCGACCCGATCGGCCCGCGCGTGCTGTTCGTGCGCCTGGGCAAGGACAGCCTCGGCCTCAGCGGCAGTTCGCGCGCGGCGCAGTGGATGATCCTCGATCAACTGATCGACGAAACCCGCGGCCGCATCGGCGCGGACAACCACGCCGCGCTGCTGACGCCGGCCGGCCGCGCCGCGTTGCAGAAGTACTTCGGCGGCGGCGGCCGGATCGTGTTCGGCGTCGACCGCGCCGCCGACATCCGCCAGTTGCTGCGCTGGTCGTCGCGGCATCAGCTGCGCATCGCCATCGCCGGCGGCGCCGAGGCTTGGCGCTTGGCGCCGCAACTGGCCGCGGCCAAGGTGCCGGTGTTCGTCAATCCGCTGTCGAACCTGCCCAGCGATTTCGATCAGGTCGGCGCCAGCATGGAAAACGCCGCGCGCCTGCGCGCCGCCGGCGTAGCGGTCGGTTTCAGCGAAGGCGGCGCCTCGCACAACGCGCGCAAGGTGCGGCAACTGGCCGGCAACGCGGTCGCCGCCGGCCTGCCGTGGGCCGACGGCCTCGCCGGGCTGACCCGGGTGCCGGCCGAAGCCTTCGGCGTCGCCGGCGAAGTCGGCGCCATCGCCCCGGGCAAGCGCGCCGACCTGGTGCTGTGGAGCGGCGACCCGCTCGACGTGGCCAGCGTCGCGTTGCAGGTGTGGATGGACGGCCGCGCGATCGAGATGCGCAGCCGGCAGACTGAGCTGCGCGATCGGTATCTGCATCCGGACAACGGGTTGCCGCGGGCGTATCCGGTGCCGGTGGGGCGCTGAGGCGGGCGGGCGCTTGTTGCAGCGGACCTCACCTATCGTCGTTCCCGCGAAAGCGGGAACCCGGGGCTTCATCGAGGGATGGCTCTGAAGTCTCTGGATCCCCGCGTTCGCGGGGATGACGGCTTGTAAGAGCGCAACGCAACCCACCTATCGTCATTCCCGCGAACGCGGGAATCCAGGGCTTCATCGAGGCATGACTCTGAAGTCTCTGGATCCCCGCCTTCGCGGGGATGACGGCTGGAACAGACGCGGCGAAACCTACCTACCGTCATTCCCGCGAATGCGGGAATCCAGGGCTTCATCGAGGCATGACTCTGAAGTCTCTGGATCCCCGCCTTCGCGGGGATGACGGCTGGAACAGACGCGGCGAAACCCACCTACCGTCATTCCCGCGAATGCGGGCTCCGCTTTACTTCGGCGAAGCCGAACATCCAAGGCTTCATCGAGGGATGACTCTGAAGTCTCTGGATCCCCGCCTCCGCGGGAATGACGACTGGAACGAACGCGGCGAAAGCCACCTTTCGCACCCACCACCCCCGCGGCGTATGCTTGCCGCACGGCGCGCCACGCCGCCGCGCGCCCGCTCCACTTGGCCGGCGCCCGCCTTACGCCACCGCTTCCGGAGTCCCGCATGAACATCCCCGTCGACCAGGTCAACTGGCTCGCCATCGCCGCCGCCACCGCGTCTTCGTTCGTCCTCGGCGGGCTGTGGTACGGGCCCTTGTTCAAGAAGGCGTGGTGCCGCGAAGCCGGCGTCGACCCGGACGCCAAGCCCGCCCACGCCGGCCGCGTGTTCGCCACCGCCATCGTCTGCTCGCTGCTCGCGGCGACCATCTTCGCCGCGCTGATGCCGCCGCAGGCCAACGCCGTCGACGGCTTCGGCGTCGGCTTCGTGGTCGGCCTGTTCTTCGTCTCGATGAGCTTCGGCATCAACTACGCGTTCGCCGGCCGCAGTTTGAAGCTGTGGATGATCGACAGCGGCTACCACATCCTCCAGTTCGTCCTCTACGGCGTGATCCTCGGCGCCTGGAAATAAGGAACCGCGATGGACGCCCCCGCGCTGCGCTGGTACTTCGATTTCATCTCGCCGTTCTCCTACCTGCAGTGGCGCAAGCTGCGCGAGCTGACGCACGAACGTGCGGTCGCGCTGGTGCCGGTCGCGTTCGGCGCGGTGCTGTCCGCGCACAGCCACAAGGGCCCGGCGGAGATTCCGGGCAAACGCGAATTCACCTACCAGCACGTGCTGTGGCAGGCGCGCCGCGACGGCGTGGCGCTGCGTTTCCCGCCCGCGCATCCGTTCAACCCGCTGGCGGCGCTGCGCCTGTGCGTGGCCGCCGGCAGCGGCGCGGCGGCGGTCGATGCGATCTTCGACTGGATCTGGCGCGACGGCCGCGCCGGCGACAGCGTCGACGCGCTGGCCCCGGTCGCCGCCGCGCTCGGCGTGCCGGCCGAGGCGATCGGCAGCGACGCGGTCAAGGCCGCGTTGCGCGCGAATACCGAATCGGCTTTGCTGGCCGGCGTATTCGGCGTGCCCACGCTAAGCATCGGCGCGCAGTTGTTCTGGGGCAACGATGCGCACGAGTTCGCCCTTGACGCGCTGCAACATCCCGAATTGCTTGAAGATCCCGAGATGCAGCGCTTGAAACAGCTGCCCGTAGGCGTTCAGCGCCGGGGCTGAACGAACGCCCCCGAGGCCGCAAAACGCGTGAGTGCGTGACGGCCGCCGCCGAAGGTATGCTGCCGGTCACATTCGATAGCCACGCGCCAAGAACCCGGGGGGGGACCCATGCGCATTGGAATCGTCGTCGACTCCGCTTGCGATCTGCCGCTGGAGTATTTCCAGCAACACAACATCCATCTGTTGCCGATCACCGTGCGCATCGGCCAGGCGGTGCTCGCCGACCATCGCAACGAACAGGCCACGCTGCAGTTCCTCAACGCGCACCTGGGCGAACGCGGCTTCGAGGCCGAGACCACGCCGTTCACCGTGCAGCAGGTGCGCGACCTGTTCGTGAGCCAGCTGGCGATCGACTACGATTACGTGTTCTGCATGACGATCACCAAGACCCGCAGCCCGGTGTTCGACAACGCCAATCAGGCCAGTTTCGCGATCCTCAACGACTACAAGCCGGTGCGCAGCGCGGCCGGCATCAACACGCCGTTTTCGCTGCGCGTGATCGACACGCTGAACCTGTTCGCCGCGCAAGGCATCACCGCGGTCGAGGCGGTGCGCATGCGCGACGCCGGCGAAGCGCCGCCGAAGATCCGCGCGCGGCTCGAGCAACTGGTCAACAACACCCACGGCTATCTGATCCCGCGCGACCTCAACTACCTGCGCGCGCGCACCCGCCACCGCGGCGACCGCAGCGTGAGCTTCCTCAGCGCGACCCTCGGCACCGCGCTCGACATCAAGCCGGTGCTGCACTGCAACCGCGGCGAAACCGGGCCGATCGCCAAGATCAAGACCTACGAGGCCGCGGCGCAGAAGCTGCTGGAATTCGCCGCGCGGCGGGTGACCCGCAACGAGCTGCTGACCCCGACCGTGTGCCTGAGCTACGGCGGCGAACTCGGCGAGCTGCGCGCCCTGCCCGGCTACGAAACCCTGCGTCTGGCCTGCCAGGAGCACAAGGTCGAGTTCTACGAGAGCCTGATGAGCCTGACCGGCATGGTCAACATCGGCCGCGGCGCGCTGGCGCTGGGGCTGGCGACGGAAAGCGCCGCGTGGGACGGCTGAAGGCTTCGGGCGGCTGCCTGTAGGAGCGGCGCGAGCCGCGACCGCAACAACGCAGTTGCGGCGATGGTTGCGACGTAGTTGCGTTGTCGCGGTCGCGGCTCGCGCCGCTCCTACAGAGGTTTCGTGGCCGAACAGGACTTCCAGCCCAGGCCCGCGGCACGCGCGCCGGGTTAGCCTGCGGGCCTTGTCCGTCCCAGGTAACCGCTCGATGCCCAGCCACCGCCTGCTCGCCCTCGCGCTCGCCAGCGCGCTCGCCGCCCCGGCTTTCGCTCAAACGCCGGCGCCTGCGCCGCAGGAGCGCAAAGGCCAGGACGCCGACAAACCCGCCGCGCAGCTCGAACAGGACGCGCTGAAGCCCGCCGGCACCGATCCGGCGCGCGCGCCGGCGGCGACCGCCAAGGGCGCGTCGAAGGGCGCCGACAAGGACGAGAAGAAGTGGGACGTCAGCGCCGCGCACGGCCCGACCAAGAGCATCGCCTTCGACACCGACGAAGGCACCTGGATGGACCTCGACGTCGCCCCCGACGGCCGCGAGATCGTGTTCTCGCTGCTCGGCGACATTTACCTGCTGCCGATCGCCGGCGGCCAGGCGCGCCGCATCAGCCAAGGCCCGGCCTGGGACGTGCAGCCCCGGTTCTCGCCCGACGGCCGCCAGATCGCCTTCACCTCCGACCGCGGCGGCGGCAACAACCTGTGGCGCATGAACCGCGACGGCGGCAACCCGGTCGCGGTCACCAAGGAAGACTTCCGCCTGCTCAACAACCCGGCGTGGACGCCCGACGGCCAATACCTGATCGGCCGCAAGCACTTCACCGGCGAACGCTCGCTCGGCGCCGGCGAGCTGTGGATCTACCACGCCGCAGCCGGCGGCGGCGGCCTGCAGCTGACCAAACAGAAGAACGACCAGCAGGATCTCGGCGAACCGGCGGTGTCGCCGGACGGCCGCTACGTCTACTACTCCGAAGACGTCACCGCCGGGCCGAGCTTCCAGTACAACAAGAACCCGCACGACACCATCTACGCGATCAAGCGCCTGGACCGCCAGACCGGCAAGAGCCAGACCGTGATCGACACCGCCGGCGGCGCGGTGCGCCCGCAGCCCTCGCCCGACGGCAAGTCGCTGGCCTTCGTCAAGCGCATCCGCGAGAAGTCGGTGCTGCACGTGCTCGACCTCGCCAGCGGCGAAGCGCGGCCGGTGTGGGACGGGCTTTCGCACGACATGCAGGAAGCCTGGGCGATCTTCGGGCCTTACGCCAACTTCGCCTGGACCCCGGATTCCAAGTCGGTGGTGATCTGGGCGCAGGGCAAGCTGTGGCGCGTCGGCATCGCCGACGGCAAGCCGGCGCAGATTCCGTTCAACGCCCACATCGAGCAGACCGTGGCGCAGGCGCTGCGCTTCGAACAGAAGCTCGACGCCGGCCGCTTCGACCCGAAGATGATCCGCGACGTCGCCACCAGCGCCGACGGCAAGACCCTGATCTTCCACGCGGTCGGCCAGCTGTGGCGCAAGCGCCTGCCCGACGGCAAGCCCGAGCGCCTGACCGGCAACGACAACCTCTACGAATACCAGCCCAGCTTCAGCGCCGACGGCGGCAAGCTGCTCTACACCACCTGGTCGGACGCCGCGCTCAGCGCGATCTACGTGACCGGCGCGGGCGGCGGCGGCGGCAAGCGCCTGACCCAGGACAAGGGTTTCTACTACAGCCCGCGTTTCTCGCCCGACGGACGCCGCATCGTCTACGCCAAGACCGGCGGCGGCGGCCTCACCGGCAGCCTGTGGTCGGTGGACCGCGGCATCTACGTGATGAACGCCGACGGCGGCAAGCCCACGCGCGTGGCCGCCAGCGGCGAGTCGCCGCAGTTCAGCGCCGACGGCAGCCGCGTGTATTACCTCACCGGCGGCGGCTTGAAGAAGAAGCTGATGTCGGTCGGTTTGAACGGCGAGGACGAGCGCGAAGTCTTCAACCTCAAGTACGTCGACTCGATCAGCATCAGCCCCGACGGCAAGTGGGTCGCGTTCACCGAACTGTTCAACGCCTACGTCGCGCCGATGATGACCGGCAGCGGTTCGGTCGAACTCAGCCGCGACAGCAAGGCGCTGCCGGTCGCCCAGGTCAGCGCCGACGTCGGCAGCTATCTGCATTGGTCGGCCGATTCGAAGTCGCTGCACTGGATGGTCGGCAACCAGTACCACTCGCGTCCGCTGAACCAGGCGTTCGCGTTCCTGCCAGGCGCGCCGGCGACGATCGCCAAGCCCTCGTCCGACGAACGCGGCGTCGCGGTCGGGCTGGAGGTGCCGGTGTACGCGCCGAAGGACACCGTCGCCTTCACCCACGCGCGCGTGGTGACCATGCGCGATGCGGACAAGGCGCAGGAAGTCATCGAGGACGCGACCGTGGTCGTGCGCGGCGACGAGATCGTCGCGATCGGCCCGAGCGGCTCGGTCGCGGTGCCGGCCGGCGCGCGCAGCATCGACGCCAGCGGCAAGACCATCCTGCCGGGCTACATCGACGTGCACGCGCACGCCTCGCACTTCGGCCAGGGCGTGGTCCCGCAGCAGAACTGGGCGTACTACACCAACCTGTCGTTCGGCATCACCACCATGCACGACCCCTCGGCGACCACCGAGTTCGTGTTCTCCGAAGCCGAACTGGTCAAGGCCGGCAAGATGGTCGGCCCGCGCGTGTTCTCGACCGGCACCGTGCTGTACGGCGCCGACGGCGATTTCAAGGCGGTGGTCAATTCGCTCGACGACGCGCGCAGCCATCTGCGCCGGATGAAGGCCAACGGCGCGTTCTCGGTCAAGAGCTACAACCAGCCGCGGCGCGAGCAGCACCAGCAGATCAACCAGGCCGCGCGCGAGCTCGGCATGCTGGTGGTCGAGGAAGGCGGATCGACCTTCAACCACAACCTGCCGATGATCCTCGACGGCGCCACCGGCATCGAGCACAACATCCCGGTCGCGCCGTTGTACAAGGACGTGGTCGAGCTGTGGCGGCAGACCGACGTGCGCAACACGCCGACGCTGGTGGTCAGCTACGGCGGTTTGTCCGGCGAATACTGGTGGTACGCGCGCGACAACGTGTGGGAAGACAAGAAGCTCAACCGCTTCTTCCCGCGCGAGACCCTCGATGCGCGCTCGATCCGCCGCGAGACCGCGCCGGACTGGGATTACTGGCATGTGCAGGTGTCCAAGTCGGTCAAGAAGCTGCGCGACGCCGGGATCAAGATCCAGGTCGGCGGCCACGGCCAGTTGCAGGGCCTGTCGGCGAACTGGGAAATCTGGATGCTGACCCAGGGCGGCATGAGCAACTTCGAAGCGCTGCGCGCGGCGACCATCGACGGCGCCGACTACCTCGGCCTGTCGAAGTCGCTGGGCTCGCTGGAACCCGGCAAGAAGGCCGACCTGGTCGTGCTCAACAGCAATCCGCTGGAGAACATCCGCGCCACCATCGACACCCGCTATGTGATGGTCGACGGTCGATTGTTCGACGTCGACGCGGACATGGCGGAAATCGGCAACCAAGGCGAGAAGGCGCCGCTGTTCTATTGGCAGCGCCACCGCGACGGCCGCACCTTCGGCGCCGAATACGGGCCGACCTCGGTCTGCCATTGCCCGAAGGGCCACGGCCCGCATCCGGCGCACGAGGACGAGGCGGACTGAGCCTCGCCGCCGGGTGTCGCCGCAACGGCCCCGCTGCGCGCGGGGCCATTGCGTTCGCGCCGCCGCGCTTGCGGCGCCGGCGCCTGCTTAGCCAATCACGGATCGGTGCGGCCGCGGCGCGCAACAATGCGCGCCGATCCGGCCGCGCTGTGCTACATCTGCTGCGTTGCGTTCACGCGCGACCCATGCCGCGCTGCTTACCCTGAACGCGCCACCACTTCACCGAGATCCGCGAATGGCTACCCGTTACTTCCTCAGCATTCCCGATTCCGAGCGCGCGCGCGGCAGCGACGCCGACCTGTCCTTCACCGCGGTCAGTTCCGAAGGCTTCGCAGCGCAGTTGCAGGCGGCCTTGCGCAGCGATGCGCTGTTCGAGCGCTGGCGCGCCAAGCAGCCCGATCCGGACGAAGTCGATCCCAGCCTCGGCGCGACCGATCCGGGCGCGACCGTGACCGGCGAGCAGCGCGATCTGCGCCAGGACCTGACCGTGGTGACTTCGCTGTCGGGCACGGTGCTCAAGCATCGGCTGCGCTTGCTGGCCGGCAGCGGCTGGGAACTGCGCGACGTCACCGCCGCCTGAGGTTCAACGCGGCGGTTCGGTCGGCGCCGCGTCGGCCGACGCCGCATCGAACGGTTCGGCCTCGAACGGTTCTTCGGACAGGACCAGCAACGCGTCGGCCATCGCCGCGATGTCCTCGCGCATGACCAGACGTTGCAGCCACGCCGGCGGAATCGCCTCCACGCCGTAATGCGCACCGGCGATCTGTCCGCAGATCGCCGCGGTCGTGTCGGCGTCGTCGCCGAGATTGGCCGCGCGCAATATCGCCGCTTCGAACGAATCGGTGTGCAGGAAACACCACAGCGCCGCTTCCAGCGATTCGACGCTGTAGCCGCTGCCGCGGATTTCGTCCTCGCGCTTGCCGGCGTACGCGCGTGCGTGCAGCGCCGCGACTTTCTCGCTTTGCGGCGGCGGCATCGCCGGGGTCAACACCGCCTCCTTGCCTGCGCCCATCAGCGCCGCGCGCAGCTGGCTGGCGAACAGGCGCGAGCAATCCAGCGCTTCGGCCGCGCCGTGGGTGGTGCGGGTGGACTCGGCCGCGTAGCGGCGGGTGCGCTCGGGATCGCGCCGCCACAGCATCGGCACCGGCGCCAGCCGCATCAGCGCGCCGTTGCCGGCCGTGCGCGGGTTCGGGTCGCCGGCATAGGGATCGCCGCTGCGCAGATAACGCTCCAGCGCCGCGGACACGGTCGTGCCGATATCGAAGCACTCGCCGTTGCTGCTCATGTAGCCGTGCGCGCGCCAGTTGCAGTACCGGTTCATCTGGTCGCGCGGGTCGAAGCCGCGGCAGTGCAGCAGGCTCGCGCCGAGGCACAGCGCCATCGAGGTGTCGTCGGTCCACTCGCCGGCGCGCAGGCCGAACGGGCCGCCGCCGGTCATCCCGGTCAACGGCGCGAAACTGCCGCGCGGCTTGAACTCGACCGTGGTGCCGACCGCGTCGCCGCAGGCCAGCCCGAGCAGGCAGCCGAGGTAGCGCGGGCGCAGCGCCTCATGATCGGTCTGCGCGCTCATGCGTCTTGCGCCTCCAGGTTTTCGTAGCACTCGGGCACGAAGCGCGGCGTGCAGATCGCCAGGAACACCAGATCGCCGTCGCCGGGATTGGCGATGCGTTGCGCGGTGTCGGCGGGAATGAAAGCGGTGTCGCCCGGACCGAGCTCGGCCGGCGCGAGCCCGCCGATCTCGATGCGGCCGAAGCCGCTCTGGATCAGATAGCGCTCGGCCGTGCCGCGCAGCCGGTGCAGCTGCGTGGTCGTGCCCGGCGCGACGCGGATGCGGGCGACGGACACCGATGCGTCGTCGGCCGAATTCCAGTGCTCGACCACGTGGCAGCGTTCGCCGATGTAGAACTCGGACAGCTCGTCGCGGCGGACGATGCGCGGCTCGGTCATGGCTCGGGTTCGTCAGTACGGGAACGCCGAGTCTAACGTCGCCGCGCTTGGGTCGATGGGAAACGACGCGGCGCAGCCGCGCCGGCTCAGACGCCGACGCCGTGCGGCTGCACCACCCCGGTGGCGATGCCGACGATCACCAGCGCGATCAAGGCGATGGAAAAACCGATCCGGCGCGTGAGCGCGTTGACCGTGCGTTTGCTGGCGCCCTTGTCGACCAGCATGTAGTACAGGCCGGCGCCCAGGTTGTAGAGGATCACGGCGAGGAAACCGGCGACGAACAGCAGTTTCATGGTGCGACCTTGCCCGTGCGGGCGATGGAGGACGGAAGGGTCAGACCGCGGCGCGGCCTGCGCGCAGCCAGCGCCAGCGCGCGATCAGCGCGGCGCTCAGCACGGCCAGGAACAGGCCGTAGGCGACCGAGGTCGCCAGCACCTGTTTCCAGATCGCGCCGGCGTGCGGGTCGGCGTTGTGCATGCCCCAATGCATGCCCCAGAACGCGGCCACGCCGGACAGCACCAAAGCGGCGCTGTCGAAGCAGGTGCGCGCGGCGTTGCGCGGCTGGCGCGGATAGGCCCAGAACAGCCAGCCCAGGATCGAGAACCAGGGGATGAACAGGATCAGCGCGAGGTTGAGTTCGACTTGCGGATTCATGGCTTCGGCAATCGAGTGCGGGTGGGGAGAACCGGCGCAGCCTTTGCTGCGGGGTCTATGGTTCGCCTATCGGTGCAGATTGCGTAGACTCAGATTCGGAGTAAAAAACCGGATCAGTCGCACTGATTCAAGAGAATAAAAAGCGGGGTTAGGGGTTGGGGACCTGGGGTTACGCGGACTGTTTCCCCCGATACGCACTTCCAGCCCTGCGCAACCGATCCGAGCCCGTCCCCCCTCAGTTCCCCAACCCCTAACCCCCAACCCCGCTCCTGCATGAAGCGCTACCAGTCCCTGGCCCACGACCTCGCCCGCTCGATCCGCCAGGGCCTGCTGCGCCCGGGCCAGCGGCTGCCGTCGGTGCGGCAGGCCAGCGCGGCGCGCAAGCTCAGCCCGGCCACGGTGTTCCAGGCCTACTACCTGCTCGAAGCGCAGGGGTTGGTGCGTTCGAAACCGCGTTCGGGCTATTACGTCGCCGAAGCCGCCCAGCGCCTGCCGCCGGAACCGGACACGCCGTCGGCGCCGGCCGGCGAATCGCGCCCGGTCGATGTCAGCGCGCTGGTGTTCGAGGTGCTGGAGTCGGCGATGGCGCGCGAGATCGTGCCGCTGGGCTCGGCGTTCCTGAGCCCGGCGCTGTTTCCGCTGGCCAAGCTCGGCCGGGCGATGGCGCACGAAGCCGTGCATCTGGACCCTCGCAGCACCGTCGACGATCTCACTCCCGGCAACGCCGAACTGCGCCGGCACATCGCCCTGCGCTATCGGGTCGAAGGGGTCGAACTCGGCGCGCAGGATCTGGTGATCTGCAACGGCGCGATCGAAGCGCTGAACCTGTGCATCGCCGCGACGACCCAGCCCGGCGACGCGGTGCTGGTCGAATCGCCGTGTTTCTACGCCGCGCTGCAAACCCTGGAGCGGCGCGGCCTGCGTGCGGTCGAGGTGCCGACCCACCCGCGCGAGGGCATCGAGCTCGGCGCGCTCGACGCGGCGATCCGCCGCCACGCGCCGAAGGCCTGCTGGCTGATGACCAGCTTCCAGAATCCGCTCGGCGCCAGCCTGCCCGAAGCCAAGACCCGCGAACTGGTGCAGTTGCTGGCGCGCCACGAGCTGCCGCTGATCGAAGACGACGTCTACGGCGAACTGCACTTCGGCGCGCGCCGGCCGCCGCCGGCCAAGGCCTTCGACACGCGCGGGCTGGTGCTGCACTGCTCGTCGTTTTCCAAGACCCTGGCGCCGGGCTACCGGATCGGCTGGGCCGCGCCGGGGCGTTACGCGCAGCAGGTCGCGCGGCTCAAGCTGACCAACACCCTGGCCACCTGCGTGCCGGCGCAGTTGGCGATCGCGCGCTACCTGCAACGCGGCGGCTACGAGCGCCACCTGCGCGGCCTGCGCAAGACCCTGGCGCAGCAGCAGGCGGCGTACCTGGACGCGGTGGCGCGGCATTTCCCCGCCGGCACCCGCGTCACCCGCCCCGACGGCGGCTATTTCCTGTGGATCGAGCTGCCGCCCGGCGGCGACGCGCTGGCCCTGCAGCGGCAGGCCGCGCGAAGCGGCATCAGCATCGCGCCGGGGCCGATGTTCTCGGCCGAACGCGGTTACGCGCGCTGCCTGCGGCTCAACTACGGCCACCCGCTCGATGCGCGGATCGAGCAGGCGCTGGCAACCTTGGGCGCGCTTTCGGCGGCTTCACCGGGGTGAGCCGCGCGCGCGTCGCTTCGCTGGCGTCTTGCAGGGCTTCTGCCTGGCGCTTGCGGGTGAGGTTGCCGAGCGCGCGCCGGTACGACCAGTCGACCAGCTCGCGCAGGTAGTCGGCCGGCAGCTGGCGCACATCGACCACGGTGACCCAGTGGTGGCGGCCCATGAAGCGCGCCGGCTTGACGCCGGGGATGCCGGTCAGCTCCAGGAACCGATCGGACTCGGTGCGGAAGCTGAAGCGCCAGCGTTCGGGTTCGCTGGTCTTGAAGTAGGCGAAGAATTTTCCTCCGACGCTGTAGACCAAGATGTTGGACGGCGCGGCATGGAGCGTTTCTTCGGCGCCGGGATAGGCGCGGCAATGCTTTTTGAGCGCGGTGGTGTCCATGGCGTCGGCGATTGCGGAGTCGTCGTTACGGAACTGTCGCGGTCGCGGCTCGCGCCGCTCCTACATGGGCTGCCTGTAGGAGCGGCGCGAGCCGCGACCGCGACACAGCAACTACCGCGTGCCTTACAAATGCGAGGTAATCGCCGGCGTCTCGAACCAGTTGTTGTTGGCGCCGTCCATGAACCGCACCGGCGCCGCGGCGAAGACCGAGTGGTCCACATCCAGGCAGGCGACGTTGACCGCGTAGTACTTGCCGCCGAGCTGCTCGAGTTCGCCGTCGCCGAACGCATGCACGCCGCAGGTCTTGCAGAAGCGGTAGCTGCCGCTGAAGGTGCCGAACTGGTAGTGGCCCATCTCGGCGATGTCGCCCTTGAGCAGGCGGAACGCTTCGGGTTTGGCGATCGCGCCCCACTTGCGCAGCTTGGTGCACATCGAACAATTGCAGCGCGAGGTGCCGGCGTCCAGGTCGAGGTCGACTTCGTAGCGGATCGCGCCGCAGTGGCAGCTGGCCTGGTAGGTCTGGACGGTCATGCGTTTCTCCGGTGGCGGTGGCGGGGCGGGTCCCCTGGGTCGCAGACAGAGTAACGCCGATTTGAGGACAGGATCTGTCCTCAATAACTTTTACACTGGGCCCATGCTCAAGACCTCGACCCGACTGCTGCGACTGCTGTCGCTGCTGCAATCGCGCCGCCACTGGACCGGGGCGGAACTGTGCGAACGGCTGGAAGTGGACGCGCGTACGGTCCGCCGCGACGTCGACCGGCTGCGCGAGCTCGGCTACCCGGTACAGGCCTCGACCGGGGTCGGCGGCGGCTACCGGCTGGCCGCCGGCGCGACCTTGCCGCCGCTGCTGCTCGACGACGACGAGGCGGTGGCGATGGTGGTCGCGCTGCGCAGCGCCGCCAGCAGCGTGGCGCGGATCGAGGACACCGCGGTCGGCCTGCTCGGCAAGCTCGACCAGTTGCTGCCGGCGCGGCTGCGGCGGCGGGTCGGCGCGCTGTACTCGGTGACCCTGAGCCTGGGCCAGAACGAGGAAAGCCCCGACGTCGACACCCTGACCGAGCTCGCCGGCGCCTGCCGCGACCACCGCCTGCTGGAGCTCGATTACAACGACCGCGGCGGCCGCGCCAGCCAACGCACGATCGAGCCGCTGCGCCTGGTCAACAGCGGCCGGCGCTGGTACCTGCTGGCCTGGGACCGCAGCCGCGACGACTGGCGCCTGTTCCGCGCCGACCGCATGCGCGCGCTGCGCTGCGGCGGCGGCTTCGTGCCGCGCAAGTTCCCCGAGGACGTGGCCGCCTACGTGCAGCGGTCGATCCGCCACATCGGCACCGGCGACGCCCTGCGCGTGCGCCTGCACGGCAACGCCGAACAGCTCGCGCCGAGCCTGCCGCCGTGGTGCGGCCTGCTCGAACACATCGACGAACGCCACAGCCTGCTGCACGTGCGCGGCGACAGCGCCGAGGAAGTGCTGGCGCTGCTGGCGCTGACCGGGGTTGAGTTCGAACTGATCGACCGCGACGAACGTCTGCCGCAGTTGCGCGAAGCCGCGCAGCGGCTGTTGCGCGGGCTCGAAGCGCCGGCGCCGTAGCCGCAAACGTTGCGGGTCGCCGAAGCCGCTGCCGCAACCGCAACGCCGCGCTGCCGGCGCAAGCGGCTCGCGCAAGAAGTCCCGGACGCAACGCGAACGGCGCCCAGTGCGGGCGCCGTTCGCAGGCCGAGGCCGGCCCTCACCTCAGCCGAGGTCCTTGAGCACGTTGTCCGCCGCCTGCAACGCCAGCGCGGCGATGGTCAAGGTCGGGTTCGCCGTCGCCGTGGTCGGGAACACGCCGCTGCCGACCATGTACAGGTTCTCGTGGTCCCACGATTGCTGGCGCGCGTTGAGCACCGAATTGGCCGCGCTGCTGCCCATCCGGTACGTGCCGATGATGTGGCCGGCGCCGTAGAACACGAAATTCTGCCCCTGGTAGCGGAACGTCGACGACGACGCGCCGCTGCCGCTGAGCACCGCGTCCGCCGGCGGCATGGTGTACTCGGTCGCGCCGAGCGCCTGGAAGATCTGGGTCGACACCTGCTTGGCCGACACGAAGGCGTTGCGCACGTAGTCTTCGCGGATGCGATAGGTCACCTGCGGCCGCGGCAGGCCGAGGTGGTCCTTGTACTGGGTCGACAGCGTCACCCGGTTGTCGGGATCGGGCAGTTGCTCGATCAGATAGCCGAGCCGCAACTGGCGGATGTAGACGCCGTTGAGCGTCTGCACCAGCTTGGATCCGTAGAGCTGGCTGAACGCCGGCAGGTTCGGATCGAAACGCAGCTTCTGTCCCTGCGCGTTGACCGAATTGCCGTTGAGCTGGCTGTTGTTCTGGCCGAACACGAAATCGGCCAGGGTGGTGTTGGGATCGTTGGCCGCCCAGTTCCAGCCTTCGTTGCCGATCTCGATGCGATAGGCCGCGCGCTGGCTGCGGAACGCGCCGTCGCGCGCGGCCTCGATGCCCGAAGTCGACAGCGGCCCGCGGAACGCATAGATCGGATCCTTGGCCAGGCCCCAGGCCAGATACATCACGTGGTCCATGAGGTTGCGCCCGACCTGTCCGGAACCGTTGGCCACGCCATTGGGAAAGCCGGGGTTGCCGTTGGACATCAGCAACAGCTTCGGCGTTTCGATCGCATGCGCGGCCAGGATGTAGCGCTTGCCGACCGCGGTGCCGCGGCCGCTGACCGGCCCGGTCTGGGTGTCGTAGGTCAGGTAGTCGATGCCGCTGACCTGGCTGCCGCTGAGGCGGATGTTGCTGGCCACGGTCTGGTACTGGATCTGCACGTTGCCGGTCTGCAAAGCCTCGGCCAGGGTCACGGTGCCGTCGTACTTGGCCTGGATCGGGCAGATCGGAATGCAGTTGGTGTTGCCCGCGCACTGGCGGCGCTTGCCCGGACGCGAGTTGCGGCCCTGCGGCGTCGGCGTCACGAACAACGGGATCCCGTCGACCTTCAGCGAGGTCACCTTCTGCTGGTACAGCGCGTCGTTGAGCGACATCACGATGCCCGGCATCGGGAAATCGTAATTCGGCCCGTACACGCCGCTGGGCTGCACGTTGAAGGTCTTGTACAGGTCGACCATCGGATCGCGGTCGCTGGACACGCCGATCACATCGCTCGCGGCGCGGTAGTACGGCAACAGCTGGTTGTAGAACGCGATGCCGCCGGGCCAGTCCACGCCCTGGCCGTACTTGGTCTTGAGCTGGAAGTCGTTCGGCAGGTGCATCAGCGAAGTACCGAGCCAATGCCAGGTGGTGCCGCCGGCGACGCGCTCGTAGGAACTGCCGAACGCGAACGTCATCTGCGGGTCGGTCGCCGCGATCGCCGCCTGCGCGCCGTAGACGAAATAGCACTGCTTCGGGTTCTGCCACGCGCCGATCTGCAGCACCGTGTAGCGCGGCGTGTTGAGCGTTGCCGGATCGGGCTGGCCGAGCGGATTGCCGGCGCTGCCGGCGCCTTGCAGCACCGGCGGATACGGCGATTCGGGGGTCTTGGCGTTGGCGGTGAAGAAGGTCTGCAGGTAAGCCTCGCGGCTCTTGGGCACCGGCGGCCCGCCTTCGAGGATCAGCACCTTCTTGCCGGCCTTGCCGAGTTGGTAGGCGATGATCGAGCCGGAGATGCCCGAGCCCACGATCACCACGTCGAAACCGCCGGGAGGCGTCGCGATGCTCATACCGGGTTCTCCAGATAGGCCGACAGCGGCGGCGGATTGCTGGCCCAATAGCCGTAGTTGTAGGTGGTGCTGCCCATCGGATGCGACTGCATCACCCGCCACACCAGGCCCTGGGTGTAGCTGTCGGCGGACAGCACGGTGCTGAAGGTCTGGCCGCCGGTCGACGAATTGCCGTCGCTCTGCACGGTCGGCCAGGCGCCGGCGTACCACAGGAAGATCAGCTGGCGCATCGCCAGGATCTGCGCCGCGCTGGTGCCGCTGCCGCCGAGCATCTGGCCGACGATCTGTTCTTCGCTGCCGGGCTTGCTGCCGCCGGCGACGAACAGCGTCTTGTAGCGCTCCAGGATCTGCTCGGCCATGCCGGTGGGCAGGTTCTCGTCGAACGCGGCCAGATACGCGCTCTTGATGTCGATCGTGTCCAGCTGCGGCGCGATCGCGTCGCTGCTGAAGCCGGTCAGGCCCACGCTCATGCTGACGAAATAATCCATGTAATCGAACACCATGTTCGCTGTCCCCTTATTGCGCGCGCTGCAGCAGGTAAGTGAAATCCGAGGTCAACCCGGTCGTCATCGTCGCGTTGTTGTGGCAGTCCATGCAGCTCGACGAGGCGCGCGGCACGCGGCCCTGGATGTAGGTTTCCAACGTGGTGTTGGCGAGGAAGGCCGGCGCCGGGTTGCCGGTGGGATCGATCGGATTCTTGGCGTTGGTCGGCCACTGCGTGCTGATCAGCTCGTAGTTGGCCCAGACCGTGCCCGGGTAGTTCTTGCTCAGCAGCGCCTGATAGGTCGCGTTGAGCCGCTTGGTCGAATCGGTCAGCGCAATCTCGCGCATCACCTGGGTCGGCTGGGTGTAGGCGTTGTTCGGATTCCACGGCCGCGGCGGCGGCTGGTTGACCTGGCAGGTGGTGCAGGCCTTGTTGTAGAAGTTGTAGTGGGCCTTGTCGATCGGCTCGCCCTGGGTCGGCACGTTGTCGACGTGCTCGAAGCTCGACCACACCCACTGCGGCTCGCCCTGGGTCTTGTGCGCGATGTGCAGGCCGACCAGGCCCACGGTTTGCAGCTTGCACGCCGCCTGCACGCCCTCGTGTTCGCCGGGATTGGTGTAGACCAGCGCCTTGGCGGTGTGGAAGCGGGCGGCGACGTCGTTGGCGCCGAGCACCTTCCAGGCCGACTTGACCATTATCGCGCCGACCTGTTTCGAGTTCGGCGGCAAGGCGAAATTCGCCGGCTTGCCGAACTTCTTCTGTCCGGCCGCGCTGTACAGGCCGTTGCTGACGATGTTGTCGAACATGTCCTGGTTGGTCAGGATCGCGAAGCGCACGTACTGGCCGTTCTGGTCGATCAGCGGGCCGGTCTCGAACGGTTCGCCGCTTTCGTCGAGCACGTTCGGGGTCTTGCCGACCTGGGTCAGATGCAAGGTCGCATCGCCCAGGCCCTTGCACACCGCCGGCGGCGGCGTGTCCTGGCCCCACGGCGGCGGGGTCGCGCCGCCGGGCAGGAAGATCTCGCGGCTTTCCTTCCAGTTCTCCCACACCGTCGGCACGTCCGGGCCGATGGTCGCGCCGGGCTTGGGATTGCCGTCGGGCCCGGCCGGCCAGTTCACTGCGATGAAGGACTGCCACGAGAACAGATCGAAATCGTCCTGCAGCGCCTGCAGGTCGGGATTGCTCTGCGGCACGCTGACGTCCTGCGGAATGGTCGAACTCAGCGGCGGCGGCGGCGGCGCGTTGTTCCACTTCTGTTGCGGGCGCGGCGGCGCGCCCGCTTCGGAGCGGACCTGGCCGTCGCTGCAGGCGCCCAGCGCGAGCGCCAGCGCGGCGGCCGCCAACGGCAGCGCGCGCGGGTAGGTGCGGAAGATGTGCGGCATGTACGGGCCCCTGTGCTCCTCGATGGACGCAGCGGAGGCTTCCGCTGCGCGGCGAGGCGGCCCGGGCGCGTTCGCCGGCACGCGCGCACGCGCCCGTGCGGGCGCGGCGACGTCGGCTGGCTGGCGATGCGCGGGCTGCTTCGCGTCGGGGACGCACGCTAACCGCGCGCACGCGGCAAAAGTGCGATAGCGCAAGCAAAAGCCGCGCGAACCGCGCAAGCGCGACTTCGTCCGGCGCATTTGTCCTCGGCGCGGACGCGATTGCGTATGAACCTGTGGGGCGCTGCGGCCCGCGCGCGCGCAGCGCGCCAAGCGCAGTGAGCGTGGGTGAGGCCTGTTGCATCGCAGCGCGGTTATGCGCGAACGCGCGCCGTCGCGCCGCGTCGGCGGCGCCGCCCGCGGCTAGCGCCGGCGCACGCAAAAAGGCGCCGGACCGAAGTCCGGCGCCCCGAAGAACGACCCGCGCCGCATGCGCACGGCGCGCGCCGTCTACCCGATGCGCGGCTTATTTCGCCGCGCAGGCCGTGCTGTTGTCGCTGCGCAGCTGGTCGTAGCTCTTCTGCCCCGCCGGCAGCGGGCTGGCCTGCGCCGGCAGCAAGGCGCGGTACTTGCCGTCGTAGGTCGCCGACAGGAAGCAGGCTTCCGAGTTGGCGTGGAACTTCAAGCGGCCGTTGCCGTAGCTGCTGTCGAAACCGGCCGCGCCCAGATCGTTGCCGCCGGTGCTGGCCACGTACACCAGCGAGTCGTAGGTCGAATCGGACAGGTCGATGTTGCGCTGCTTCAGCAACGCGGCGCGCGCGTCCTTTTGCGCCTGGGTCGCGCCGGCCGGCAACGGCGCCGGCACGGTGGCGTTGGTCAGCTGGCGCTGGTGCTGCAAGCCCAGCAGCGCCAGCGCGGCCACGTGCGGCGTCGCCGAGGAGGTGCCGTTGAACTCGTTGTCGCCGTAGGACACGGTGTCGACGTTGGCGAAGTTGGCCAGGTCGGGCTTGGCGTTGCCCGCGGCCTGCCCGGCCGGGCGCGCGCCGCCGGCGGCGAGCACCGGGCCGCGCGAGCTGTAGCTCTCCAGGTTCGAGGTCGCCGCATCCAGCGCCGCCACCGTGATCACGCTGGCCGAGTCGGCCGGATGCACCAGCGAGCGTTCGTTCTGGCCGTACTGGAAGCTGTGCAGGCCGCCGCTCATCAGGCGCAGGAAGTTGCTGGCGCCGGCGGTCTTGCGCACGATGCGCACGCCGAACTTGCCGCCGCCGGCGAAGCGGTTGTTGAACACGCCGTCGCACGCGGTCGTCTTGGTGTTCGCCGCCGGGACGACCGCGACGCGCTCCAGCGGCTGCTGGTTGGCGCCGCCGTTCTGGGCGTCGTCGGACTGGCCCACCGCGACCCAGCCGGCCGCCTGCACCACCACGGTCTTGTAGCTCCAGGTGTTCCAGTCCCATTGGCGCTGGGTCACCGCATCGGCCCAGCGCACCAGCTCGAGCCGGTAGTCGGCGTCGGTGGTGTTGGCGCCGCCGGTCCAGTCGTTCCAGCCCAGCCACACGTCGATCTCGGTCAGGTCCTTGTCGGCCTGCGACACCGCGCCGACCGGGATGCATTCGCCGAAGCCTTCGATGCGCAGCGCGTTGATGTTGTCGGCGATGGCCACGCCGTTGCCGTCGCGGTTGCCGACCACGAAGTCCTGCAGCACGTTGGCGCCGGCGCCGGCGGTGCTGTCGTCGTCCCAGTGCTTCTGCGCCTCGTTGCCGGCGGCGTTGAGGATCAGCACGCCGTTGCGCGCGGCCGCCTCGATCGCGTCGTACAGGCCCTTGAGGTTGCTGCCGGTGCCGGTGCCGTCGCCCGGCGCGTACAGCGACATGCCCTGCGACGCGGTCAGCACCTGCGCGCGCGGCTCGCCCTGCGGCTGGTTCAGCGCGTTGAGGTTGGCCGCGTCCTGGATGCCCTTGACCCAGTCGGCGGTCTGGCCGGCGTCGTAGATGCGGAATTTCGCCGCCGGCGCGATGTCGTAGACGATCTCGACCACGGCGTTGCCGTGCTTCTGCTTGGTGTAGCCGAACGCGCCGGCGGCCGGCTTGAACAGGCTGACCTTGTCGGCGACCGCGGCGGTGTTCTTCGGCCACTCGTCGGCGTCCTGCAGCGCCTTGACTTCGCCGGCGGTGTCGGCGAACTGGTCGAACACGGCGATGGTCAGGCCTTCGCCTTTCAGATCGCGGCGCAGGCCGGCATCGAGCCCGGCGTAGTTGCCGAGCGAGCGCAGCTGATCGAGGTTGCTGGCGGTGGCGCCGTCGCTGAACGCCGCGGTGCGCGGCATCGCCAGCAGCGACACCTGCGCCACTTCGCGCAGGCCCGCGACCCATTCCAGCCGCGCCAGCGGCACGAACGCTTCCAGGCTCGGCGAGCCGTTGATCTTTTCCACTTGCAGGCCGGCGCCGCGCAGGGTTTCGCGCAGCGAGGTGGCGGCGCGGTCGAGCAGGCTGGCGTTGGCGACGATGTCCTGGCCCACGGCCAGATTGACGTTGACCTTGACCCGCTCGCCGTCGCGATAGCGCGAGGGGATGCCGGCGCTGTCGAGCGCGGCGATCTGCGCCGACGCGGTCGCGGCGCTGTAGGCGGCGCTGCCGGTCGCGCTGCGGCCGGCGGCGCGCTGCGCGGCCGGATCGGCGGCGAAGGCTTGCAGCGCCTGCAACAGCTGGCCGGCGCCGAGCTTGGCCTGGGCCGGGTTCAACGGCACCGGCGCGGTCGCGGCGACCGCGCGCACCGGCGCGCCGCTGCTCGACGGCGCCGAGGCCGACGGCGCGGCCGCGCCTGCGAGCGGGCCCGAGGCCGGCGCGCCGCCGAGCGTCGGCGCGGCGGTGCCGCGCGCGGCCGTCTGTGCGGTCGCGCCATCCTGCGCGGCCCACAGCAACGCCGTGGCGCAAGCGGCGGTCAGGCCGAGCACGGCGAATTTCTTCGAAGCAAGCTTGTTCATTAACCGATTCCTGTCAGCGGATGGACGGGCTGTGTGCGCCAACCGAACGCGCGCAGTCGCCCGCTTCGCCACGCCCGGCCTCGCGATCGGGGTGCGAAAAAAATAGTCGGTGGGTTCGAGTGCAGTAAGTACGTACTTTTGCTGCGCTCACAAACACAAACGCATCGATTGCGCGATCACCCTACGCAGGCGGCGCAGTTCCTAAAGAACGAATCGGCATGAAACAAGGGATAGGGAGATGCGGCGGGGCTGCGTTGCGACTGGATTCGGCACAGGCGCGCAGCGACGCAGCGATTTCGTTCAGAGATCCGAACACGTCTGCGAACCGGCGACGTCGACGGGCCCGACCGTTTCATCGGCAACGGTCGCGCCGCGGCGGCCCGGCTCAGCCCTGCGGCGCGCCTCGGGCCAGGATCACTTCCGCGCGCGGCGGCGCGCCGAACAGGCGCTTGTACTCGCGCGAGAACTGCGACGGGCTCTCGTAGCCGACCCGGTGCGCGGCGGTCACCGCTTCCATGCCGTCGATCATCATCAGCCGGCGCGCCTCGTGCAGGCGCAGGTGCTTCTGGAATTGCAGCGGCGACATCGTGGTCACCGCCTTGAACTGGTGGTGCAGCGACGAAGTGCTCATGTGCAGTTCGTCGGCGAGGTCGTCGATGCACAGCGGCAGCAGATAGCGCTGGCGCAGCATCGTCACCGCCTTGGCGATGCGGCTGGAACGGCTGTCGTTGAGCGCCAGCGTGCGCAGGCGGTGGCCGAGGTCGCCCATCAGCACGCGGTAGAAGATTTCGCGCAGCGCCATCGGCGCGAGCACCGGCAGATCCTGCGGCGTGTCGAGCAGGCGCATCAGCCGCAGCACCGCGTCCATCAGCGTGGTGTTGATCCGCGCCGCGTACAGGCCGAGGTCGACGCCGCTGTGTTCGTTCGGCGGCGCCTGCCCGGCATCGACGATCAGGCGCGCGATCTCGGCCGGATCGATGTCGATGCGCAGGCACAGGTAGGGTTTGTCGGGCGTGGCCTCGATGACCTGGCCGATCATCGGCAAGGTCACCGACACCACCAGGTAGTTCAGCGGGTCGTAGTGGTAGACGCGGTCGGACAGCGTCACCACCTTGCGGCCCTGCGCGACCACGCACAGGCGCGGCTCGTATACCGACGGCGAGCACTCGGTCGGCCCGCCCATCCGGATCAGATGCAGCTGGCGCACCCGGGTGCCGTGGACGCCGTCGCCGGCGACCGTCAATCGGGCAATCCGGTCGACCAGCTCGGCCTGCGCCGCGCAGTGCCCGCGCTGGGCGATGGTGTCGGCGGAAGTATTGGCGCTCATGGCTTCCCGGGGACGGGCGGACGGCTGGGATTATCGGTACGAATCTGGCCTGAGACTGTGCCGCTTCGGCCGAATTGCAGGATCGGGCAACGATGCGGCAGTAATGTACTAACGCGGTGGCGTTTTCGAGCCTAATTTAATCCTAACCCCCAGCGGCCCCCGCCGCCGGCCCTGCCGGCGCGGACCGGTGGGCGGCGGCCCGGCAGCGCCGTCCCGCGGGACGCGCGCGGCCGCGGCCGGCGCGCCGGTCAGGATCACCCCGGCCAAAATCGCGCCGGCCAGGGGCCGCCGGCGAGCCGGCGCCCGCGCCGCCGATCCGCCCTGCCAGCGAGAGCACGCCAGCCCCGGGAACCCATAGCCAACCGCTCGCCCTGAGCCAGCCCGCGCTGAACCGGCCATCGTCCGCCGCCATGCACGGCTGACGAATTTGTCAGCGCAGCGACAGCCTCGCGTATGCGCGCGGCGCCTACAGTGCGACGGCCGCCTACGTCCGTCGTGCATCCGCCGCAGCGTTGCGGCACGCATACGAATCATTCCACCCGGCCCGGCTGCTCGACGGCCGCGCGGCGTGGACACTCCGCACCACCGATCCAGCCGTCGGAACCTCACACGATGTGGATAGTCCAATACGCGCTCAGCCGCCGATACACCATCGGCGTCCTGGCGATCCTGATCCTGCTGTTCGGCGTGCTGTCGGCGCGCAAGATGCCGACCGACATCCTGCCGGAAGTCGGCATTCCCTCGGTCAACCTGGTGTGGACCTATAGCGGCCTGCCGGCCGCGGACGTCGCCGCGAAGATGACCTCGTTCTCCGAGGCGGCGATCCTCAACACCGTCGACGACCTCAAGGAAGTGCGCTCGGAGACGCTCAACGGCGCCAGCATCGTGCGCATCGACTTCCAGCCCACGGTCAGCCTCGACCGCGCGCTGGTGCAGATCACCTCGGTCTCGCAGACGATCCTGCGGCGCATGCCGCCGGGCACCTCGCCGCCGCTGGTGGTGCGCAACAACGTCTCGTCCACGCCGGTGCTGCAGCTGGTGCTGTCGTCGGATTCGCTGACCGAAGCCCAGCTCTACGACTACGCGCGCCTGCAACTGCGCTCGCAGATCCAGACCATCCCCGGCATCCGCATGACCCTGCCGTACGGCGGCGCGCCGCGGCAGATCATGGTCGACCTGGATCCGGCGCGGCTGCAGACCTACGGTCTGACCCCTGCGGATGTGACCGCGGCGCTGGAGCGCGGCAGCCCGACCCTGCCGTCGGGCTCGATCCGCGAAGGCGCGCGCGAGATGCAGATCTCGATCGACACCAGCCCGGCCACCGCGAGCGAGTTCCTCGACATTCCGGTGGCCTCGCGCGGCGGCACCGTGATCTACGTGCGCGACATCGCCTCGGTCCGCGACGGCGGCGCGCTGCAGACCAACGTGGCGCGCATGGACGGCTCCAGCGCGGTGTCGGTGGCGCTGATCAAGCTCGGCGGCGCGTCCGCGGTCGAGATCGTGCGCGCGGTGCGCGAGCGCCTGCCCGAGATCGAAGCCTCGGCGCCGCCGGGCACGCGCATCCACGCGATCTTCGACCAGTCGGTGTTCGTCGACAACGCGATCGGCTCGATCCAGCACGAAGCGGTGCTGGTCGGCCTGCTGGTGGCGCTGGTGGTGCTGGTGTTCATCGGCTCGTGGCGCTCCAGCGCGATCGTGCTGTCGGCGATTCCGCTGGCGCTGCTGGCCTCGGTGGCGATGCTGCACGTGCTGGGCTACACCTTCAACGTGATGACCCTCGGCGGCCTGGCGCTGGCGATCGGCATCCTGGTCGACAACGCGGTGGTCGACGTCGAGAACACCAACCGCAACATCGCGCTCGGCAAGGACGTGCGCACCGCGATCCTCGACAGCGCCAAGGAAGTGGTGTTCCCGGAAATGGTCTCGACCATTTCGATCTGCATCGTGCTGACCCCGATCCTGCTGATGACCGGCCTGTCGGCGTGGGTGTTCACCCCGCTGGCGCTGGCGGTGATCTTCGCGATGCTGGCCTCGTTCCTGCTCTCGCGCACGCTGATCCCGGTGCTGTGCTACCTGCTGCTGCCGGCCGACATCCAAAGCCGCGCCAATCCGCGCTGGGCGCCGGAAAAGCTGCTGCTGGCGGTCAACCACAAGGTCGAACACGCGCTGGATTCGCTGCGCGACAAGCACCACGCGCTGCTGGTCCGGCTCGGCCACCACGGCGCGGTGCTGACCGTGATCGCGCTGCTGGTGTTCGGCGTCGGCGCGCTGGCCGCGGCGTCGCTGGGCCGCGAGTACTTCCCGCAGGTCGACGCCGGCCAGCTGCGCCTGCAGGTGCGCCTGCCGACCGGCACCCGGCTCGAGGAAACCGCGGCCAGGCTCAGCGAGATCCAGCGCGAGATCCGCGCGATCATCCCGGCCAACGAACTGCAGACCGTGTACGAGCAGATCGGCGTGCCCGACGCGATCAACCTGTCGCTGGTCGACAGCACCGTGGTCGGTTCGTTCGAAGCCGAGATCATGCTGCAGCTGCGCTCGCCGCACGCCAACAGCCACGACTATCTGGTCAAGATCCGCAAGCGCATCGCCGAACGCTTCCCGGACGTGAAGCTGTTCGAGCGTCCGCCGGACGCGACCAGCCGCACCCTCGCCGGCTCGGCCGCGGCCGCGTTCGAAGTGCGCCTGATCGGCCGCGACGTGCCCGGCAACATGGCGCTGGCGCGCGAGATCGAGAAGCGCCTGCATCAGGTGCCCGGCGCGGTCGACATCTCGCTGCGCCAGGTGCTCGACCTGCCCGAGTATCAAGTCAAGATCGACCGCACCCGCGCCGCCCAGCTCGGCCTGGATCCGCAGCAGGCCGCGCGCGCGGTGCTGGCGGTGCTCGGCTCGGCCGGCACGGTGTCGCCGGTGTACTGGACCGACACCGTCAACGCCATCGCCTACACCGTGCAGGTGCAGGCGCCGCTGACCCAGCTGCAGGACATCGACCAGCTGATGAACTCGCCGCTGCGCATCGGCGCCAACGGCGAAGCGGTCCTGCTGCGCAACATCGCCACCGTGGTGCCGCGCAAGGTGCCGGCGAGCATCGCCCGCACCACTCTGGCGCCGACCATCAGCGTCATCGCGAACGTCGAAGGCACCGACCTGGGTTCGGTCTACGACAAGCTCAGCGCGATCACCAAGGAATTGAACGGCCAGCTCAAGCCCGGCAACCGCATCGAAATCGTCGGCCAGGCCGGCGAGATGCAGAACGCGTACGGCGAACTCGCCGCGGGCCTGGTGATGTCGGCGATCCTGGTGTTCCTCGTGCTCGTGGTGAACTTCCAGTCGTGGATCCAGCCCGCGGTGGCCATGTCCGGCCTGCCGATCGCGATCGCCGGCGCCGCCATCGGCCTGTTCGTCACCGGCACGCCGCTGAGCGTGCCGGCGCTGATGGGCGTGATGATGGTGATCGGCGTGTCGACCGCGAACTCGGTGCTGGTCACCAGCTTCGCCCGCGGCCTGATCGCCGACGGCCACGATCCGGAACTGGCCGCGTACGAATCCGCGGCGGTGCGTTTGCGCCCGGTGCTGATGACCGCCAGCGCGATGGTGCTCGGCATCATTCCGATGGCGATCGGCCTCGGCGACGGCGGCGAGCAGAACGCGCCGCTCGGCCGCGCGGTGATCGGCGGCCTGTTGTTCGGCACGCCGGCCACGCTGATCCTGGTGCCGTCGATCCTCGCCGTGGTCGGCCGCCGCCGCAAGCCGGCCGGCGGCGAAGACGACGCCAACGCTACGACCCCCACTGCCGCCGCCACCGGCGACGGCGCCCCCGCTGGAGCCAACGCATGAACCGCACGACCCGTCCCACCGCTCCCCTGCTGCGCGCCGCGCTGAGCGCCGCGGTCGCCGGCCTCGTGCTCGCCGCCGTCGCCGGCTGCGGCCGCAGCGAAGCCGAAACCGCGCAAGCGCCGGCCACGCCGGAAGTGCTGACGGTGCAGGCCAAGGCCGCCGACCCGGCCTACGACCTGAGCCTGCCGGCGCGCGCCCAGGCCGGCGAATCGGCGGCGCTGTACGCGCGCGCCACCGGCTTCGTCAGCGAGCGCCGCGCCGAACTCGGCGACAAGGTCGGCGCCGGCCAGGTGCTGGCGACGATCTCCGCGCCGGAGATCGACCAGGCCGTGCGCGAAGCGCGCGCGGTCGTCGCCCAGACCACCGCCGACGAAGAACTGGCCAAGGTCAACTACCAGCGCGCGCAGCAGCTGATCGGTTCGGGCGCGGTGTCGAAGGAATACTTCAGCGACCGCAAGGGCAACTTTGATGTCGCCGTCGCCGCGCGCAACGCCGCGCAGGCGCGGCTGACCTCGGCGCTGGAACGGCAGTCGTTCACCCAGGTGCGCGCGCCGTTCGCCGGCGTGGTGGTGGCGCGCAACATCGAGCGCGGCGACCGCGTGGTCGGCGATTCGGCGACCGCGACCACGCCGATGTTCGAAGTCGCCGTGCTGGATCCGCTGCGCGTCGTCGTCGACGTGCCGCAGAACGTGTCGCTGCAGATCAGCAACGGCCTGCAGGCCGAAGTCAGCTTCCCCGAGCTGCCGGGCCAGGTGTTCCAGGCCGAGGTCGCGCGCAGCGCGCGCGCCCTGTCGCGCGACGCCGGCGTGATGCGCACCGAACTGCGCCTGCCGAATCCCGACAGCCGCATTCCCGCCGGCATGGTCGGCAGCGCGCGCCTGCACCTGCCGCGCGCGGCCGCGGCGGTGGTGCTGCCAGTGTCGACCGTGGTGCAGCGCGCCGCGGGCACGCAGGTGGCGACGGTGACGCAAGGATCGACCCTGGCGTACCGCGACGTGACCGTCGGCCGCAACCTCGGCAACGAGATCGAAGTGCTGACCGGGATCGCGCCGGGCGACACGGTGGTGCTGGCGCCGAATGCGTTGCTGGCCGACGGCAACAAGGTCAGCGCGAAGGCGATGCCGCCGCCGGTAGCCAAGAAGTCTTAAGCGCCGCCCTCATCCGCCCCTTCGGGGCACCTTCTCCCGCGCGGGGTGAGGCGCTGCGCTTGCGAGCCACTGGCTCGCGCAGTGCCGAACGCCCGAACGCTATGCGTTCGGGCCGGGGAGCGGGGTAGCCAGATGCTGTGCATGCTTGCTGCCCTCATCCGCCCCTTCGGGGCACTTTCTCCCGCAAGCGGGAGAAGGGACAGCAATCGGCGCCGCTGCTTTTAGCCCCTCTCCCGCTTGCGGGAGAGGGGTTGGGGTGAGGGCCGCCCTACCCGCGCAACGCCTTGGCGTGATGCGCGATGTGCTCGCCGATAAAACTCGAAATGAAGTAATAGCTGTGGTCGTACCCCGGCCGCACCCGCAGCTGCAACGGATGCCCCGCCGCCTCGCACGCCGCGCGCAACAGCTCCGGCTTGAGCTGCGTCGCCAGGAACTCGTCGTCCCCGCCCTGATCGATCAACAGCGGCAACCGTTCCTGCGCCCCAGGCACCAACGCAGTCGCATCCCACGCCTGCCACGACTCGCGATCCTCGCCCAGATACGCCGAAAACGCCTTCTCGCCCCACGGCGACTGCGACGGCGCGGCGATCGGCGAGAACGCCGACACGCTGCGATAGCGCCCCGGATTCTTCAGCGCGATGGTCAACGCCCCATGCCCGCCCATCGAATGCCCGCTGATCGCGCGCGCGCTGGTGGTCGGGAAATGCGCGTCGACCAACGCCGGCAGTTCGTCGACCACGTAGTCGTACATGCGGTAATGCCCGGCCCACTTAGGCCGGGTGGCATTGAGGTAGAAACCCGCGCCGATGCCGAGGTCGTAGCCTTCGGCATCGGGAATGCCCTCGCCGCGCGGGCTGGTGTCGGGCGCGACCAGGATCACGCCATGCTCGGCCGCATACCGTTGCGCGCCGGACTTGGTGATGAAGTTCTGCTCGGTGCAGGTCAGCCCGGACAGCCAGTACAGCACCGGGCAGTCGGCGCTCTCGGCCTGCGGCGGCAGATAGACGCCGAAGCGCATCGCGCAGCCCAGGGTGGTAGCGGTATGGCTCCAGACTTGCTGGCGGCCGCCGAAGCAGCCGTGGGATTCGATTTTTTCCATGGGCGTCTCGTGCTTGATGGTGCGGCCCTCATCCGCCCTTCGGGCACCTTCTCCCGCTAGCGGAAGAAGGAACAGCAAACGACGCTGCTGCTTGAAGCCCCTCTCCCGCTTGCGGGAGAGGGGTTGAGGTGAGGGCCACCCCGATCAGAAGTGGATCACCGTACGAATCGACTTGCCCTCATGCATCAAATCGAAGGCCTCGTTGATCCGCTCCAGCGGCAGCGTGTGGGTGATGAACGGATCCAGATCGATCTCGCCCTTCATCGCCTGCTCGACCATGCCCGGCAACTGCGTACGTCCCTTGACCCCGCCGAACGCGGTCCCGCGCCACACCCGGCCGGTCACCAGCTGGAACGGCCGCGTCTTGATCTCCTGGCCGGCGCCGGCGACGCCGATGATGACCGACTCGCCCCAGCCCTTGTGGCAGCACTCCAGCGCCGAACGCATCACCTCGACGTTGCCGATGCATTCGAAGCTGAAATCCACGCCGCCGTCGGTCATCTCGACCAGCACGTCCTGGATCGGCCGGTCGTGATCCTTCGGATTGACGCAATCGGTCGCGCCCATCGACTTGGCCAGCTCGAACTTCGACGCGTTGGTGTCGACGCCGATGATGCGCCCGGCCTTGGCCTGCACCGCGCCCTGGATCACCGCCAAACCGATGCCGCCGAGGCCGAACACCGCGACCGTATCGCCCGGCTGCACCTTGGCGGTGTTGTGCACCGCGCCGATGCCGGTGGTGACGCCGCAACCGAGCAGGCAGACCTTCTCCAGCGGCGCTTGCGCATTGACCACGGCGAGCGAGATTTCCGGCACGACGGTGTACTCGCTGAAGGTGCTGCAACCCATGTAGTGATGGATCGGCTGGCCTTCATAGCTGAAGCGCGTGGTGCCGTCGGGCATCAGCCCCTTGCCCTGGGTCGCGCGCACGGCCTGGCACAGGTTGGTCTTGCCCGACAGGCAGAACTTGCACTTGCGGCATTCGGCCGTGTACAGCGGGATGACGTGATCGCCGGGCTTGAGGCCGGTCACGCCTTCGCCGACTTCGACCACCACGCCGCCGCCTTCGTGGCCGAGCACGGCCGGGAACAGGCCTTCGGGGTCGTCGCCGCTCAGGGTGAACGCATCGGTGTGGCAGACGCCGGTGGCGTGGATGCGCACCAGCACTTCGCCGGCTTGCGGCGGCTGCACGTCGATCTCGACGATCTTCAACGGTTCGCCGGCGGCGAAGGCGACGGCGGCGCGGCTTTTGATGACCCGGCTCATGGGCGGTGGTCTCCTGGTGGCGGGGAGTGGGAATCGTTCGGTGGAAACGACCGCGGCGCGCGCCGCGGACATCGGGGTTATTTCAGGTACGAGCGCACCAGCGTGGCGATTTCGTCGATGCTGGACTCGCGGCCGCGATCGGCCACGGCCTGACCGAGCTCCTCGCGGATGTGGCTCTCCAGCACTTCCGACATCAGCCCGTTGACCGCGCCGCGGATCGCGGCGATCTGCTGCAACACCGCCGCGCAGTCGCTGCCGGCTTCGAGCGCGCGCTCCAAGGCCTCGGTCTGGCCCTTGATGCGGCGCACGCGGGTGAGGACGCGCTTTTTTTCGGCGGGGGAATGCGGCATGGGATCTTCAAGATCTTCTGATACTGCCTCCCAGTATACAACCGCTGCGAAGCTCGTCTACGCAAGCGCGGCCCCAAGCGCCAAGCTTTCCATGCCCCAAAACATGCAGGACGTCGCAGAGCCTGTTCGGACAAGAGAGATCATCGTGCCCAATGACGGCACACATAGTGCGCAACTCACCGATGGGCGTTGAAAAACGGGCCTGACCGGTATTCACTGCCTGCAATAGCATTTGCAGTCATACATGCATCAGACACGGGGGCCACATGGAAGCGGATGTCGCAGCGATTTTCTCGGAAGAGAACAACACTTCCTTGCTGAAAGGATTGATCCAAACGCTCGAGCAGATCGACGTCAGAAAAATGGAGCAGAAACGGCTGCCGCAACTGCTTCGCGACGCTGTATCCATCATCGACCAGTACGCGGACATTTTCGACGAACTCGCCCCCTCCAGCGCGGAGCGCAGCGGGCAGCAGTTCTTCAATGCGATCGACGAGTTCCTGAGAACCATAGGCCTGGAGACCGACGAAGAGCGCGAACGCGATCTGCGCAACATATTCAGCTACGCCTATCAATTTTTGTGTGAGGCGGAGCTCAGGCCTTCATCCAGGATCCATTTCAATATCGACAAATACAGCGATTACGTTCACACGCACCTGGATGACTTTTCTGGATCAGATCGTCAAAGATTGGTTTATGCAACCAACCTGATGCCGGCATTCATCTCCAAGCAGCTAGTGAGGAATCGCGAACTCATCGATTTGCTCGCTTTGCCGGAAACCCTCAAAAGGCTCAACCAGGAAAACGAGAGCTGGAACAAGAAAATCGATGAAGACCTGAAGCGCGCATATGACCTGTCGCAGAGAGTCGAAAATTTGACAGCCAGCTACAACTTCGTAGGTCTGAATAAGGGCTTCCAGAATCTCCGCGAAGCGAAGGAAAAAGAGAGCTTCCGCGCATTCGTCTTTTTGACTTTCATCGGTGCGGTCATGATTGCTACTCCGATCGGGGCATGGTCTTGGACCATGCTGGCGGCACACTCGCCACCGCTTACCCAGATGAATATGATCTATTCTGCGCCCGCTCTAATCACACTCGAACTGCTGCTCGTTTATTTTTTCAGAATTACGTTAAGTCAATTCAAATCCATCAAAGCCCAACTACTTCAGATCGACCTGAGGATGACGCTTTGCCAGTTCATAGAAAAGTACGCGGAATATGCGATCAAGATCCGCGGCGATGATAAGGAATTGCTTGCGAAGTTCGAGGCGATCGTTTTCAGCGGCTTGGCACCGGATGAAAGCGGAATTCCTTCCACGTTCGACGGCATGGAACACCTGACAAACCTGATCAAATCAGTGCGCGGGCCATGATGAGCTGGAGCCTCGCCGGTGGAGTCATACATCAGCAGCGGATAAGAGTTCCTCGGCTATCCATGACTTGCCCCGCTCAACCGGTGTTCTGCACCCCCGCCGCAATCCCGTTGACCGTCGCCACCAACGCCTGCAACAGCGCATCGTCCGGCCGCCCCGCCGCGCGCCAGCGCGCCAGCAGGTCGACCTGCAACAGGCTGATCGGATCGACATAGGGATTGCGCAGCCGGATCGACTGGCGCAAGCGGTGATCGCCGCGCAGCAGCTCGTCGCTGCCCTTGATCGCCAGCACCGCGTCGCGGGTGCGTTCGAACTCGGCGGCGATGCCGGGATGGAAGCGCGCGTGCAGGTCGCCTTCCGGCAGTTCCGACGCCAGCAGCGAATAGCGTTCGAAGATCGCCGGATCCGACTTGGCCAGGACCATTTCCAGATCGTCGATCAAGGTGCCGAAGAACGGCCAGTCGCGCGCCATCTCCGCCAGCGCCTCGCGCCCGTGCGCGTCGAGCGCGCGCGCAAGGCCGGTGCCGACGCCGTACCACGCGGTCAGGCCGGCGCGGTTCTGCGACCACGCGAACACCCACGGAATCGCGCGCAAGGAAGAAATGTCGCCGGTGCCGGCGCGCTTGGCCGGGCGCGAGCCGATGCGCAGGCGCTCGATCACGTCGATCGGCGTGGCGGCGCGGAAATACAGCGGGAACTGCGAGTCGTCATGCACCAGCGCGCGATAGTGCGCGCGCGCGGCGTCGGTCAGTTCGCCGGCGATGCGGCGCCAGCCGGCCTCGCGCGGCTCCGGCGCGCGCGGGCGCAGGGTCGCGCGCAGCACCGCGCCGCTGGTCTGCTCCAGGTTGCGCAGCGCCAATGCGCGGATGCCGTACTTGCGGTGGATCACTTCGCCCTGCTCGGTCAGGCGCAGGTAGCCGTCGACCGAACCGCGCGGCGCGGCGATCACCGCGCGCTCGGTCTTGCCGCCGCCGCGGCTGATCGAGCCGCCGCGGCCGTGGAAGAAGGCGATGCGCACGCCGCTGTCGGCGGCCAGCGCGGTCAGCGCGATCTGGGTCTGCTGCAGGGCCCAGCGCGAGGCGACCATGCCGCCGTCCTTGGCGCTGTCGGAATAGCCGAGCATCACCACCTGACGGTCGCCGCGCGCGCGCAGGTGGCCGCGGTAGACCGGGTCGGCGAACAACGCGCGCAGCGTGTCGGCGGCGGCGTCGAGGTCGTCGACGGTTTCGAACAGCGGCGCCACGTCCAGCGGCACCCGGCCCTGGTCGTCGGCGCAGCCGGCGGTGCGCGCCAGCGCCAGCACCGCCAGCGCGTCGGCGGCGCTGCGGCTCATGCTGACGATGTACGGGCCGAACGCGCGCGCGCCATAGCGCGGGCGCAATCGCGCGACCGCGCGGAACACTTCCAGCGTCGGCTGCGCCGCGGCGGCCGCGGCGCGCGCCGGCGGCGCGTCGCCGTCGAGCAGGCGATGCAGGCGCTGCGCGCGCGCGGCGACGTCGAGTTCGGCCCACTCGGGCTGGTCGAACAAGGCCGCCAATGCGGCGTCGTGGGTGGCCGAATCCTGGCGCAGGTCGAGCCCGGCCAGATGGAAGCCGAAACATTCCGCGCGCCGGCGCAGGCGCCGCACCGCGAAACCGCCGGCGTGGGCGCCCTGGTGCGCGGCGAGGCTGCGTTCGATCAGGACGATGTCGGCCAGGAACGCCGCGGCGTCGGGATAGCCGTGCACGCTTTCGTCGAGCGTCGCCTGCAGGCGCGCCGACATCAGGTTCAGCAGGTTGCGGTACGGCATGTCGGCGTGGCGCGGCTTCAGCAGCGCGGCGGCCTTCGGCAGCAGGTAGCGATAATCCTCGACCTGGGCCAGCACCGCGTCGTCGACGCGCACGCGATGCACCGACTGGCTCAGCAGTTCGGCCAGCGCGCTCAGGTCGCGCCGGTACGCGGCCAGCACCAGCGCGCGCTGGCCGGCCAGGGTGGCGGCGATGGTGTCGGCGCCGACGTTGGGATTGCCGTCCATGTCGCCGCCGACCCAGGTGCCGAAGCCGAGCACGTCGGGCAGCGCCGGCGCGTCGCCGTAGGTTTCGCGCAGCGCGTCTTCGAACACTTCGTAATAGACCGGCAGCACCCGGTACAGCACGTCGGAGAGATAGAAACCGACGTGCTCGAATTCGTCGGCGACGCTGGGCTTGGCCGCCGGCGCTTCGGCGGTCTGCCAGCTCGCGGTCAGGGCCAGGCGGATGCGTTCGCGGTCGGCGCGGCGCTCGGGCGGGGTGCGGCCGCGGTCGATGTCGGCGACCAGGCATTCGACGATGGTGCGTTCCTTCTCCAGCAGCGCGCGCCGCACCGCCTCGGTCGGATGCGCGGTGAACACCGGCTCGATCCGCAGCCGCGGCAGCAAGGCCGCGACTTCCTCGGCGCTGACGCCCTGGCGCGCCAGGGTGCCGAGCGCGTCGCGCAGGCCGCCGGGCTGGGCGTCGGCGCCGCTGCGTTCGTAGTCGCGGCGGCGGCGGATGCGGTGCACGCGCTCGGCCAGATTGACCGCCTGGAAATAGGTGGCGAAGGCGCGCACCAGATCGGCGGCCTGCTCCAGATCGATATCGGCCAGCGCCGCGGCCAGCGCATCGACCGGCTCGCCGGCCTCGCGGCGGCGGATCGCGGCGCGGCGCAGGCGCTCGACCGCGTCGAGAAAATCGTCGCCGCGCTGCTCGGCGAGGATGTCGCCGACCAGCGCGCCGAGGGTTTTGACGTCCTCGCGCAGCAAGGCGTCGGTGGAGGCGAAGTCTGCGGCTCGTTCCATTGCGCGAAGCGATTCGTCGCTGGTATCGGTCATGACGTTCATCCGACCAAGGCTAGCGCAGTGGCTTGTGCATTGCAGCAAGCAGCGTGCGCGGGTTTGGTTGCAGTTGAAACCACTGCCGATGACGAAAAGGTCATAGCGCGACGCGGACCGGGACGAAAGCGCCGGACTGATGCTCTTTCCGCCATTGCCGCCATCGAGAGGGAGCTTCAGCCGCAGGCTTTTTGTGGTCAGGGCTTCAGCCCCGACGCTTTTGTTCCAGCCGCGATCGCTAGGCGGTTTCTTCGCCGCTCAACGACGCCACCACCCAATCGCGCACCCACTGCAAGCGCGCTGCGCCTTCGGCCTCGGGCAGCCACGCCAGGTACAAGCGCTTCAACGGCGCCGCCTGCGGCAACGGCAGCGGCACCAGTTCGCCGCTGGCCAGGCGCTCGGCGATCAGGCGCGGATACAGCAAGGCGATGCCCTGCCCCGCCAGCGCCGCGCTGATCGCCGGCATCGGCGAGGACAGGCTCAGCTGCGGCAGCGGCCAGGCCGCGGTGTCGGCGCCGAACCAGGCCGGCCAGTCTTCGCGCCAACCGTCGCTGACCACATGCAGCAGGCGCGCGCCGGGCACCGGATCGAGCCACCAGCGCTGCGGGTCCAGGCGCGCGCACAGGCCGGGCGAGGCCACCGGTCGCAGCGCCTGTTCGAACAGCAGTTCGCCGCGCAGGCCTTGTTCGTGCGGATCGCGGTGCATCAGCAGCGCGTGCACGCGCGCCTGGGCCAGATCGGCCGCGCCGGCGGGACAGATCAGCTGCAAGTCGAAGCCGGCGCGCGCCGAGAACTCCTCGATCCGCGGCAACAGCACGCTGACGCTGAGGCTGGTCGGCGCGCCGAGCAGCAGGCGCCGGCTCTCGTCGCCGCGCAAGCGCAGGCGCGCGGTCGCCGCCTCGATGCGCTCGAAGCCGTCGATCAACGCTTCGCCGAACTCGCGCCCGAGCGGGGTCGGCCGCGCGCGGCCGCCGCTGCGGTCGAGCAGGCGCAGGCCGAAGGCTTCTTCCAGGTGCTGGACGTGCTGGCTCAGCGCGGCGTGGCTGAGGTGCAGGCGCTCGGCCGCGCGGCGCATGCCGTCGTGGCGGACCACGGCGGCGAAGGCCTGCAGCGCGCGCAGCGGCGGCAGGCGGCGGGCCGACGGCTCGCCGCCGGGAGGGTCCGACTCAGCCCGAGTGGTCATTTTTACTTACCACCTTTCTCGATAAACGAGATTTTTCAATATGAATCCGGCGGATAGATTTACCACATGTCCACCGTCCCCCTGCCCGCCACGGCTTCCATCCCCGCCCGTCCGCTGCTGCGCCGCGCCGGCCTGATGGCCGCCGCCTCGACCTCGCTGGCCCTGCTCGCCCTGCTCAGCCGCTACACCCGCGGGCTGGCGCCGGAGCTGGTGACCTGGGGCCGCTTCCTCCTGCCCGCGCTGATCCTGACCGCATTCGTGCGCGGCCCGGACTGGCGCGCGGCGTGGTCGCTGGCCGACCGCCCCGGCTGGGTGCGCGCGCTGTGCGCGGTGGTCGCGCAGACCTGTTTCGTGTTCGCCGCGACCCAGGGCGACCTGTTGCAGGCGGTGCTGCTGTACAACACCGGCCCCTTGTTCATTCCGCTGGTGGCGTGGCTGTGGCTCGGCGAACGGCTGCGGCCGGCGACCCTGGCCGGGCTGGCGCTGGGCTTTCTCGGCGTGCTCGCGGTGTTGCGGCCCGGCGCGCGCGGCCTCGATCCGCTGGCGCTGATCGCGCTGACCGGCGGGCTGGCGATGGCGGTGTCGCAGGTGCTGTTCTATCGCAGCGCGCAGCGGCAGCCGCCGCTGCGCAACCAGTTCAAGCTCTACACCCAGGCCTCGTTGCTGAGCCTGCCGCTGGCCGCGCTCGGCACCGCGCACACGCCGTGGGGCGCGGTGCTGGCCGGCGAGGCCGGGTTCGAACCGGTGTGGGTGTTGGCGCTGGCCTTGCTCGGCATGGCCGCGTGCAGCCTCGGCAACCAGTCGCTGCGCGATCTGGCGTACCGCGGCATGGACAACGCGTCGACGCTGGCGCCGCTGATGTATGTGGCGGTGCCGGTCAGCGCGTTGCTGGACTGGTGGGTGTTCGGGCGCGTGGCCGCGCCTTCGGCGTTGTTCGGTGCGGCGTTGATCGTCGCCGGAGCGGTGGCGGCGTTGCGCAGCGGGGCGCGGGCGGCGGGGTGATCGTTGCGACGGCCTCGGGCGATCGCTTCGTGGTTGGATTTTCGCGGTCGCAGCTCGCGCAGCTCCTACAGGCAGGCCATGTAGGAGCTGCGCGAGCTGCGACCGCGCAGGCTCAGTACGCGAATTCCTTGAACACCCGATCGATATCGCCGCCCCATTCGCCGTGGAACAGCTCGAGCTTGCGCTCCGCCGGGCTCTTGCCCATCGCCACGAATTCCATCAGCGGCTCCAGGTAGATCGATTCGTCGGCGCCGTTGTGGTTCAGGCGCGCGCGGCGCTTGAGGCCGTGCGCGGAAATCTCCAGCGCGCGCCGCGCCAGCTCCAGCACCTTGTGGTCGCGGAACGGCAGCTGCAAGCCGTGGCGCGGCACGCCGTCGCGCAGGGCGTGGCGTTCTTCGGGAGTGAAGTCCAGCACCAGGTCCCAGGCCGCGTCGAGCGCTTCGCCGTCGTACAGCAGGCCGACCCAGAACGCCGACAACGCGCAGATCCGGTTCCACGGGCCCGAGTCGGCGCCGCGCATTTCCAGATACTTCTTCAAGCGCACTTCCGGGAACGCGGTGGTGCTGTGGTCGGCCCAGTCCTTCAAGGTCGGGCGCTGGTCCGGATACGCCGGCAGTTTGGCGTCCATGTAATCGCGGAACGACTGGCCGCTGGCGTCGATGTAGCGGCCGTCGCGGTAGACGAAGTACATCGGCACGTCGAGCAGATAGTCGACGTAGCGCTCGTAGCCGAAGCCGTCCTCGAACACGAAGTCGAGCAGGCCGGTGCGGTTGGGATCGGTGTCGGTCCAGATGTGCGAGCGGTACGACATGTAGCCGTTCGGCTGGCCTTCCAGGAACGGCGAATCGGCGAACAGCGCGGTCGCGACCGGCTGCAAGGCCAGCGAGACGCGGAACTTCTTGACCATGTCGGCTTCGTCGAGCACGTCCAGGTTGACCTGCACGGTGCTGGTGCGGGTCATCATGTCCAGGCCGAGATGGCCGACCTTGGGCATGTACTCGCGCATGATCTTGTAGCGGCCCTTCGGCATCCACGGCATGTCCTCGCGCCGCCACTTGGGCTGGAAGCCCATGCCGAGGAAGCCCAGGCCCATCGGCTCGGCGACGGTGCGCACTTCGCGCAGGTGGGTCGCCGCTTCCACGCAGGTGTCGTGCAGCGTCGCCAACGGCGCGCCGGACAGTTCCAGCTGGCCGGCCGGCTCCAGCGAGACCGAGGCCTGGTCGCGGGTCAGCGCGATGGTGCGCCCGTTCTCCTCGACCGGCGCCCAGCCGAACTGGGTCAGGCCCTTGAGCAAGGCTTCGATGCCGCGCTCGCCGTCGAAGGTCGGCGGGCGCAGGTCGTCGGTGCGGAAACCGAACTTTTCGTGTTCGGTACCGATCTTCCAGTCCGACTGCGGGCGCGCGCCCGAGGCCAGGTAGTCGATCAGCACGGCGCGGCCGCCGCCCTTTACATCGGGAATCTCGAGATCGTTCACCTGGCTGGGACCGGACACATCCACCTCGCTTCGCAAAACTTCGTCGTCGTCGGGACCGGGCCGCGCCGGCCGCGTCCAGCGCGGCCAGCGCCCGCGGCCGGCCTCCCCGAGCGGGGAACCGGCGCGGCGCCACGGTCCTACCTTGCATCAATACCGAGTCTGGATATGCGGCGGCTCGCCTACAATCGCAAGACCCAGGCAGTGTAGAGCCCGTCTTGCGCCGAACAACGTCCGCCCTGCAACGCTATGGTTCGGCCCTGCTACTGGCGCTGGCGGCGCCGGTCGTGCCTGCCCAGCCTGCACCGGCGCCGTCGGCGACGCAAAGCGCGGCGGCCCAGCTGGAACGCGGCAACGGCCCCGAGCCGAGCACGCTGGACGCGCACCGCTGCCAGGAAGTGGCCTGCGGCAACGTCTTGCGCGACCTGTACGAAGGGCTGGTGACCGAAGACGCGCACGGCCGGCTGGTGCCGGGTCTGGCCGAGCGCTGGAGCGTGTCCGCCGACGGCCGCACCTGGCGCTTCGCCCTGCGCCCGAACCTGCGCTGGAGCAACGGCGAAGCGCTCGACGCGGCGCAGGTGGTGGCGAGTTTCCGCCGCGCCTTCGCGCCGGCCACCGCGGCGCCGTTCGGCGAACTGTTCGACGCGCTCGACGGCGCGCGCGCGGTGCAGGCCGGCGAACTGCCGCCCGAGCGCCTCGGCGTCAGCGCGCCGGACCCGCGCACGGTCGAGTTCCGCTTGACCCGCAGCGCTTCATTGCCGGCGCTGCTGACGTTGCCGATCGCGTTTCCGGTGTACCTGCCGGCGGTGCATCGCTACGGCGCCCAGCACACCCAGCCGGGGCGGCTGGTGTCGAACGGCGCGTATCGGCTCGCGAGCTGGACGCCGCAGGCGAATCTGGTGGTCGAGAAGAATCCGCGCTTCCACGACGCCGCGCACGTTTCGCTGGAACGCGTGCGCTTCCACGTCACCGAAGACGCCGCCGCCGAATTGCAGCGCTTCGCCGCCGGCGACCTGGACATCACCGAAGTCGTGCCGCCGCAGCCGCTGGCCTCGCTGCGCCGGCGCTTCGGCGACCAGTTGCGGTTGTCGCCGTACCTGGGCGCGTTCTGGTTCGGCTTGAACACGACCCAGCCGCCGTTCCGCCCGGCCTGCGCCGCGCCGCGCTGCCATGAGCAAGCGCTGGCGCTGCGGCGCGCGCTGACGCTGGCGATCGACCGCGACAAGCTCACCCGCTACGTCACCGGCCTCGGCGAAACGCCGGCCTACGGCATCGTGCCGCCGGGCATCGCCGGCTACACGCCGGCGGCGATGCCGTGGGCGGCGTGGACGCAGGCGCAGCGCGAGCAGCATGCGCGCGCCTTGTATCGGCATGCGGGTTACTCGCTCGACAACCCGTTGGTGCTGGAGCTGCGCTACAACACCTCGACCCCGCACCGCCGGCTCGCGCTCGCGGTCGCGGCGATGTGGAAGCAGACCCTCGGCGTGCAGGTGCGCCTGCGCAACGAGGAATGGAAGGTGTTCGTGCAGAACCGCAAGCAGCGCGCGATCACCCAGGCCTTCCGCGGCGGCTGGATCGGCGACCTGCCCGACGCGCGCAATTTCCTCGCCGCGTTCGCCAACGACGGGCCGTTGAACTGGATGGGCTACGACGACGCAGGCTATCGCCAGCGCCTGGCCCGCGCCGACGCCGCGGCCACGCAGGACGCGCGCAACGCCTGGCTGCGCGCGGCCGAGCAGCGCCTGCTCAACGACAACGCGGCGATTCCCCTGTACTTCTACACCTCCAAGCATCTGGTGGCGCGGCGCGTGCGCGGGTTCGAGCCCAATGCGCTGGACCGCCACGCCAGCCGCTGGCTGAGCCTGACGCCATGACCTCGCCCCGTCCCGCAACGCCGCGTCCCGCCGCCGTGCGCCCGCATGCGCGCAGCCGCCATCCCGAAGCGCACCGCTCCGAACGCGTGGGCTGGCTGCGCGCGGCCGTGCTCGGCGCCAACGACGGCATCGTCTCGGTCGCAGGGTTAGTGGTCGGGGTCGCGGCCAGCGGCGCCGATGCCGGCGCGATCCTGACCTCGGGCATCGCCGGCACCGTCGCCGGCGCGATGTCGATGGCCGCCGGCGAATACGTGTCGGTGCGCTCGCAGGCCGACACCGAACGCGCCGACATCGCGGTGGAAAAGCGCGAACTGGCCGAGAACCCGCAGGCCGAACTGCAGGAGCTGGCGCAGATCTACGTGCAGCGCGGACTGACCCCGGAGCTGGCGCACGAAGTCGCGCGCCAGCTGACCGAGCACGACGCGCTGGCCAGCCACGCGCGCGACGAACTCGGCATCACCGACACCTTGCGCGCGCGGCCGGTGCAGGCCGCGGCGGCCTCGGCCGGCGCCTTCGTCAGCGGCGCCGCGCTGCCGATCGCCGCGGTGCTGCTGGCGCCGCACGAACACGTGCAGCCGGTCGCGGTGGCGACGACCCTGGTCGCGCTGTCGATATCCGGCGCGCTCGCCGCCTGGGCCGGCGGCGCGCCGCTGGCGCGCGGCGCGGTGCGGGTGACGTTCTGGGGCGCGCTGGCGATGGCCGCGGCGAGCGCGGTCGGGCATCTGTTCGGCGTGCAGGTCTGATGCGGGTCGCGCCGCGACTGCTGCGCCTGGGCGGACGCCTGCTGGAAGCGGCGATCACCCTCTGGCTGCTCGGTACGCTGTGCTTCGCCCTGCTGCGCGCCGCGCCGGGCGGTCCGTTCGACACCGAGAAGGCCGCGCCGCCGGAAGTGCAGGCGGTGCTGGAAGCGCAGTACCGGCTCGACCAATCGCTGCCGATGCAATACCTGGGCTGGCTCGGCGACGCGTTGCGCGGCGATCTCGGCCCCTCGTTCCAGTACCCCGACTACACCGTCAACCAATTGATCGCCAACGCGCTGCCGGTGTCGGCGCTCAACGGCGGGCTGGCGCTGCTGCTGGCCTTGCTGTGCGGCGTAACCCTGGGCGTGTGGGCCGCGCTGCGCGCCGGCGGCTGGAGCGACCGCGCGCTGATGTTCCTCGCCGGCCTCGGCCTGGCCGTGCCCAAGTTCGTGGTCGCGCCGCTGTTGGTGCTGCTGTTCGCGGTGACCCTGCACTGGCTGCCGGCCGGCGGCTGGGGCGAATGGGACAACGTGGTGCTGCCGGTGATCGCGCTGGCGCTGCCCAACATCGCCTACTGCGCGCGGCTGACCCGCGCCAGCCTGCTCGACACCTTGTCGGCCGACTACCTGCGCGCGGCGCGCGCGCGCGGCCTGTCGGAAACGCGGCTGTTGTTCGCCCACGCGCTCAAGCCGGCGCTGCTGCCGGTCGCGGCGTGGCTGTCGCCGGCGCTGATCAACGTGGTCACCGGCTCGGCGGTGGTTGAGCAGGTGTTCGGCATTCCCGGCATGGGGCGCTATTTCGTCCAGGGCGCGTTGAACCGCGACTACACCCTGGTGCTGGGCGTGGTGCTGGTGATCGGGGCGTTGATCGTGGCGATCAATGTGTTGGTCGATGCGTTGCGCGGGTGGATGGATCCGCGGCTGGAACAGGACTGAGCGCCAGCCGCCTGCTTTCATTCTCGCGAAGGCCCCAACCGTCATTCCCGCGAAGGCTCCAACCGTCATTCCCGCGCAGGCGGGAATCCAGAGACTTCAGCCGGCCCTTTCATGCAAGTTCAGTGGCTACTTGCCGGCAGGTATGTACAGCGCTCTGGATTCCCGCCTGCGCGGGAATGACGGCAGGTGGCGACGTCGGAGCGGGTCGTACGCGGGCGCGAGAGCGCGGCCCGGTGCGTCGAACCCCGTCGCGCCACCGGGCCTTCCGGCCCGGGCGCCGCCGCGCCCAACCCCGCTACACTGCGGCCCATGCGCAAAAAGACCAAAGCCACCTCGGTCGACATCGCCCACCTCGCCGGCGTCTCCCAGGCCACGGTGTCGCGCGTGCTCAGCGGCAGTCCGCTGGTCAACGCCGAAACGCGCAAGCGGGTCGAGGCGGTGGTGCGCGAGCTCAACTACAAGGTCGACCGGCACGCCTCCAGCCTGCGCCGGCAGCGCTCGGGCACGCTGGCTTTGCTGCTGTTCGAAGACCCGACCCCGGACGAATCGCACATCAATCCGTTCTTCCTGTCGATGCTCGGCTCGATCACCCGCGCCTGCGCCCGCCACGGCCAGGACCTGCTGATCTCGTTCCAGCAGCTGTCCGACGACTGGGCCGCCGACTACGAGGACAGCATGAAGGCCGACGGCCTGATCCTGCTCGGCTACGGCGATTACCTGGCCTACCAGGGCAAGCTGCAGCGGCTGGTCGAACAAGGCACCCGCTTCGTGCGCTGGGGCGCGGTGCTGCCGGACCAGCCGGGACTGTCGATCGGCTGCGAGAACCTCGGCGGCGGGCGCCAGGCCGGCGCGCACCTGCTCGCGCTGGGGCGCACGCGGGTGGCCTTCCTCGGCGACGCGTCGAGCCACTACCCCGAGTTCCTCGACCGCTACCTCGGCTGCGAACAGGCCTTGAACGAAGCCGGGCTGGCGCTGGACCGCGGCCTGCAGGTCGATGCGGAAAGTTCCGAAGACGCCGGCCACGCCGCCGCGCTGGAACTGCTGGCGCGCGCGCGGCCGTTCGACGCGGTGTTCGCCGCCAGCGACCTGATCGCGATCGGCGCGATGCGCGCGTTGACCGAGCGCGGGTTGCGCGTGCCCGAGGACGTCTCGGTGATCGGCTTCGACGACCTGCCGATGGCGCGCTTCGCCCATCCGCCGCTGACGACGGTGTTCCAGGACACCAAACAGGCCGGCGAGTTGCTGGTCGAGACCTTGATGCAGCTGATCCGCGGCGAGGAAGCCTTGAGCCGGCGCTTGCCGACGACTTTGGTGGTGCGCAAATCCTGCGGCGGCCCCCTGTAGGAGCGGCGCGAGCCGCGACCGCGAAAACGAAGCAACGTCGAGACTCCGCCATCGTCGTCGGATCGCCGCCGGGCGGCGGTCCGGGTCGTCGTCGTTTTGTTTTCGCGGTCGCGGCTTGCGCCGCTCCTACAGGGGGCAAGCCATCAGCGCTTGCGCGCCCGCGCCATCGCCTGGTCGAGCGCCGCGAGCAGATCCGCGCGCCGCACCGGCGCGTCGAGCAGATAAACCTCCACCCCATGCGCCGGCACCGTCGCGCGCAGCGTGCCCGCCTCGGCGACCGCGACTTCGCCGCCGCCCAGCGCCGCGCGCCAACGTCCGGCTTGCAGATGCTCGCTGACCGCGAACTCCGCGGCGGCATCGCCCTTGTTGAGCAGCACCAGCGCGATCTGCGCCACGCCGGCATGCTCGTACACGCGATAGAACGCCGCGCGGTCGCCGTGCAAAGACAGGTTCACCTGCAAGCCGCGCTGCAACGCCGGCGAGTCGCGCCGCACCGTCGCGATGCGCTTGAGCGCAGCGCGGATCGGATGCGAACGCGCCGCGTCGACCCGCGCCTGGCCGAAGTAGTTGCGGTTGCCGGCATGTTCCGCGCGCCCGCGTTCGAAGCCGGTTTCCGAACCGTAGTAGATCACCGGAATCCCGCGCGCGGTGAACAGCCAGTTGTGCGCGTCGATGAAGCCGGCGTCGCTGGCGTCGAGCCGCGGCATGTCGTGGTTGTCGTAGAAGGTCATCAGCTCGTACGGATTCGCGTACGGCCCGCCTTGCAGGTACAGGCGCTCGTCCAGCCGCGCGTAATCGGCGCGGGCGTGGCCGAAGACTTCGGCCAGCCGCTCCTTGAGCGGGAAATCCAGCACGCTGACGCCGCCGTTCTCGGCCCATGTGAACGGCGCGATGTTCTCCGGCTTGTAGTCGAAGGCCTCGCCGAACATGAAGAACCCCGGCCGCTTGGCGCGGATGCGCGCGGCGAACTTTTGCCAGAACGCCAGCGGCATGTGGCGGATGGTGTCGATGCGGAACGCGTCGGCGCCCTGGTCGATCCACTGCGAATAGGCGCCGACGAAATAGTCGAGCACTTCGGGATTGGTGTCGTCGATGTTCGACAGCTGGACCAGATCGCGTTCGTTGTGGAAGAACCGGTGCAACGGGTTGTGCGCGGGGTCGAGCCGTTCCGGCGGCAGGTTCTGGTGATCGGCGACCAGCACGCCGTCGCGATAGATGCGGCCGTACTTCGGCTGCGGCTTGCGCATCGTGAACGACGGCGAGCCGTGGTTGGCGACGATGTCGAGCACGGTCTTGAGCCCGTGCTGTTTGAGCCCGCGCGTCAGTCCGGCGAAATCCAGCCCCGGGCTCGGCAGGTGCTCGTCGAGGCGATAGAAATCCACGCCCCAGTAGCCGTGGTAGCCGGTCTTGCCGCGGTCCTGGAACGCGCCGCCCCAGGTCACCGCGTCGCCGCCGGTGAAGGCCTGATCGGGATTGTCGACGATCGGCGTCAGCCACACCGCGCCGAAGCCCATGTCGCGGATGTAGCCGGCGTTGTCGAGCAGACCTTTGAAGTCGCCGCCGAGGTAACCGATGTTGTCGCTTTCGCCCGGCGGCCCGCCGGGTACCGGCCGGTCGAAGCTGCGCGTGTCGGGATCCGGCCCGCCCTGTTCGCGCTGGTCGTTGCCGGTGTCGCCGTTGACGAAGCGGTCGGTGACGACGAAGTACACCGCCTCGCTCGCCATCGGTTCCAGCGTGCCGTAGTAGTCGCGCTGCGGCGCCGCCTCGCGCGCGCCGCCGTGCGCGCACGCGGCCAGCGCGAGACTCAGCGCGGCCGACATCAGCGCCCTCATGCGCGCGCCTCCGCGCCGGGCTCGCGCACCCATAGCGTGCAGGCGCCGGCGACGAACAGGCTGACGCCGCCGATCGCCAGCGCCGCGACCGGATGGCCGCCGAACAGGTGCTTGACCAGGAAGCCGAGCAGGCTCGCCGCGACCAGCTGCGGAATCACGATGAAGAAATTGAAGATGCCCATGAACACGCCCATCTTCGCCGCCGGCACCGCGTCGGACAGCATCGCGTACGGCAGCGACAGGATCGAGGCCCAGGCGAAGCCGACGCCGACCATCGACAGCAGCAGCATCTGCGGGTCGCGGATCAAAGCGATCGAAAGCAAACCGGCGCCGCCGAGAACCAGGTTGAACACATGGCTGCGGCGCAGCCCCCAGCGCCGCGCCATCGGCGCGATCGCGATCGCCGCCAGCGCGGCGAAGCCGTTGTAGGCGGCGAACAGCACGCCGACCCAGTTGGCGCCTTCGTTGTACGCGGCCGAGGCGACGTCGCTGCTGTGGTAGTGCAGCTGGGTGACCGCCGGCGTGGTGTAGATCCACATCGCGAACAGGGCGAACCAGGAGAAGAACTGGACCACCGCCAGCCGCGCCATCGCGCCGGGCATCGCGCCGAGGTCGTCCATGACCGTGGCGAAGCCGCCGCCCTCGCGGACCATGCCGCGCGCGAGCAAGGCCAGGCCGAACGCGGCGACCAGCGCCGCCAGCACGTACAACTGGCGGTCCAGCCGCAGCATCGAGATCGCGGTCGCGCAGAGGCCGCCGACCACCACCCACGAGGCGCCGAACAGCAGGCAGCGGACCCGGTCGCGCTCGCGCGGCGCGGCGATCGCCGGCGCCTCGTCGAAGGCTTGCAGCTGCTGCGGCGGGTATTCGCGCGTGCTCAGCACGGTCCAGCCGACCGACAGCAGCAGCACCGCGCCGCCGAAATAGAACGAATAGCGCACCGTGTCGGGCACCTCCCCTACGGCGGCGGTATTGCCGACGCCGAGGTGGGCCAGCAGGTACGGCAGCAGGCTCGCGACCACCGAGCCCACGCCGATGAAAAAGCTCTGCATCGCGTAGCCGGCCGGGCGCTGCTGCTGCGGCAGCTGATCGCCGACGAAGGCGCGGAACGGCTCCATCGAGATGTTGATCGAGGCGTCGAGCATCCACAGCAGGCCGGCGGCGATCCACAGCGTCGGCGAGTTCGGCATCGCGATCAGCGCCAGCGTCGCCAGCACCGCGCCGATCAGGAAGTACGGGCGGCGCCGGCCCAGCCCGGTCCAGGTGCGGTCGGACAGGTAGCCGACGATGGGCTGCACGATCAGGCCGGTCAAAGGCGCGGCGATCCACAGCATCGGGATGTCGTCGATCGGCGCGCCCAGCGTCTGGAAGATGCGGCTGACGTTGGCGTTCTGCAGGGCGAAGCCGAACTGGATGCCGAGAAAGCCGAAGCACATGTTCCAGATCTGCCAGAACGTCAGCGTCGGCTTGCGGGGCGTGGCGTCGGAGCGATCGGTCATGGCCTGGAGTCTGGCACGAAGCGCGCGCGGCGCGACGGCACGGCGTCCGCAGGGCGGCGCGCCCGTCGCCGCGCGGCTTCAGGAGCTGTAACGATCGCGGCCCCGGGTCCGCTCGGGACACGGGGCCGCGCGGCGGTCAGAACTGCGAAGCGAAGCGGACCCCGTACATCCGCGGCGTATTCAAGTAGCGGATGTTGGTCGCGTTGTTGACGAAGCCCTTGCCCGAATACACCTCGTCGGTGAGGTTGGACACGAAGCCGTCGATGCGGAACTGGTTTTCGCTGCCGAAGTTCAGGCCGGCGGAAACGTTGACGGTGAAGAACCCGTCCACATCGTCGCGCATCGCCAGCCCGTTGGCCGGGCCGCCGCCGGCGGCCGGGTTGGAGCCGTTGTTGAACGGCATGTCCTTGAGCGGGATCTCGATCACCTTGCCGTTCGCGTCCAGCCCGAAGCCGCGGCTGTTGAACGCGGTCAGGTAGTAGTCGGAGCGATACGTCAGGTTGATCGTCCAGTCGAACGAGTTCAGCGCGCCGCGGCCGATGTCGATGGTCTGCGACAGGCTGACGTTGGCGTTGTACTTGGACGTGTTCGGCAGACGGTTGCCGTCCAGCGGCACGATCAGGCCGAGGCCGCCGGAGCGCGTGTCGAGCACGTTCGAATCGTCGAAGGTGGCGTCGAGGTAGGTGAAGTTGTAGCCGATGTCGAAGCCATGAGGCAGGCCGACCCTTCCTTCCAGCTCCAACCCCAGCACGCTCGCGTTGGCCGCGTTGTCGTTGAACACCTGGCGGCTGGTCGCGTTCGGATTGGTCGGCGTCGGCGCGGGCACGTCGATCAGGTTCTGCAGCACCTTGTCCTTGTAGTCGTAGTAGAACACCGACGCGTTCAGGCGCACCGGGGTCTCGCCCCAGACGTAGTCGCCCTTGATGCCGGCCTCGTACGAGGTCAGTTCTTCCGGCGCGAAGCTCGGCGCCAGCGCGCTGCCGTCGTTGAGCGCGAGCGGGCGGTTGATGCCGCCGGCGCGGGTGCCGGTGGACACGGTGCCGTACAGCATCACCTTGGCGCTGAGGTCGTATTCGAAGCCCACGCGCCAGTCGACGTAGTTGTCCTTGTACACGTCCTCGCTGCGGCCGTTGGGGAAATCCGAACGCGCGATCACCTGGATCTGGTCGCGGTACTGCTGCAGGAACTGCGCCCAGTTGTCGTTGGCGCCGAAGTTCTGGAAGCCGCCGAGGAAGTAGTCGAGCGTGTTGCCGCCGGGGCCGCACTTGAGTTCGGCCGGCGACCAACCGGTGCAGATGCTCGGATCGCCGCCGCGGCGCCGGCCCGGGCCGGCCAGCTGGAAGCCCGGCGAACCCAGCACCAACCCAGTGGTGTAAGGATTGGTTCCGGTGTTGATCGGCTGGCCGGTGAACTGCTGGAGCAGCTCCTCGGGAATGACGAACTGGTACTTGACGTTGGACTCGCGCGCGATCTTCTTGTCGCGGGTGTAGCGGATGCCGCCGATCAAGCGCAACGAGTCGGTCGCGGCGAAGCTGAAATCGCCGTAGACCGCGTTCGACTCGACCTTGGAGTTGTCGCCGCGGTTCTCGCCGCCGAGGCCGTCCTGGTAGCCGCAGACCGTGCCCGGCCGCCACCAGTCGCAATCGCCGAAGTAGCCGTTGCCGACGTCCCAGGACACGTAGTCGTACTTCTCCTGGTAGTTGAACAGGCCGGCCGACCAGATCAGCTTGCCGGTGTCGCCGAAGAAGCGCAGCTCGTTGATGCGCGAGGACGACTTGTCGGCCTGATAGAAGGTGTCGTACCACTTCAACCGCTCGGGATTGAAATAGGCTTCGCGGTCGGAGCCCGGATACACCGGGCCGAGCTGCCACTCGCGCGAGGCGTTGCGGTTGTAGAAGTCGTACTTGCGGTAAGAGGTGTTGAACTCGACCGAGACCGCGTCGTTGAACGCGTAGGTGAAGGTCGCCGCGATGCCTTCGATGTCGTTGGTGGTCTTGCCCTGGGTGCGGAAGTACTGCTTGAACGGGTCGTCCAGGTCCTTGATGTCGTAGCCGGCGGCCAGGCCGCGCTCGGCGAACAGGCCCGGGTCGCCGGTGCCGCGCTCGGTGACCTTGTCCAGCATCACGTAGGCGGAGAACTTGTCGTTGGGCTCCCACAGCGCCGACAGGCGCGCGGCCTGGTTGTCGAGCGCGCTCGGGCCTTCGGCGGAGAACAGCGACTTCGGATAGCCGTTGCTGATGTACGACGAGCGCTCCTCGTCGAACAGCGCCGCGCGCAGCGCGAAGGTGTCGCCGATCGGCAGGTTCAGCACGCCCTCGGCGTTGGTGTAGTCGTAGTTGCCGGCGCCGACCTTGAGCCCGCCGCTGGTCACGCCGAGCTCCGGCCGCTTGGAGATCACGTTGATCGAGCCGCCGGTGGCGTTGCGGCCGCGCACCGTGCCCTGCGGGCCCTTGTTGACCTCGATCCGGTCGACATCGAAGAACATCGGGCCGATCGAGCGCGGACGCGGCAGGTAGATGCCGTTGTAGTAGGTCGCCACCGACGGGTCGGACGAGAAGTCCGAGTCGGCCGCGCCGATGCCGCGCAGGAAGATTTCGTACTTGCCTTCCTGCTTGGTGATCTGCAGCCCCGGCACCACCGCCTGCAGGTTGCGGAAGTCGGTGTTGATGCCGAGCTTGGCGATGTCCTCGCCGCTGAAGGACTGGATGGTGCCGGCGTACTTCTGGATCGACTGCACGCGGCGGTTGCCGGTGACCTGCACGGCGTCGAGCTCGTGCGCGGTTTGGGTAGCGGCGGTGGGCGCGGCGTCCTGCGGCGCGGGCGCGTCGGCGGCCCACGCCGGTGCGAAGCCGCACAGGCCCAGCGCAGCCAGCGCCAGGGTCAGCAGATGACGGTCGAGTTGCTTCGGCCTGCGTGCGGCCGGCTTGGAATGCGACATGCTCCCCTCCAGAAGCGTTGTGTTCTGTGGCCGCGCGCGCACTGTCGGCGCCTGGCGTCCGCCGCGGCATCGGGGCCGCGGTCTGGGCGCATGTTAGGCATGCCTTACGCCTCGCAGCGGGTTCTGCATACGTATTCATGGGAGGCAGTCGCATTCATGTCGCAGTTCCGGCCGCGCTTTCGCCATGAATACGTATGCATGCGCGGCGGCCGGCGCGGGCCGCGGCGGTAAGCTGGCGCGCATCGCCGCACGGCAGCGCCGCCGCGCGCCGCACTACACAACAGGGGTCGCACTTGTCCGCCGTCGTTTCTTCCCAGCCCGCGCAACGCGATCCCACCTGGTGGCGCGGCGCGGTGATCTATCAGGTGTATCCGCGCAGCTTCCGCGACCTCGACGGCGACGGCGTCGGCGACCTGCCCGGCATCGTCGACAAGCTCGGCTACATCGCCGACCTCGGCGTCGACGCGATCTGGATCTCGCCGTTCTTCAAGTCGCCGATGGCCGATTTCGGCTACGACATCGCCGACTACCGCGCGGTCGATCCGCTGTTCGGCCGGCTCGAAGACTTCGACCGCCTGCTGGCCAAGGCGCATGCGCTGGGCTTGAAGGTGATGATCGACCAGGTGCTGAGCCACACCTCCAACGAGCACGAGTGGTTCAAGCGCAGCCGCGAGAGCCGCGACAACGAGTTCTCCGATTGGTACGTGTGGGCCGACGCGCGCGAAGACGGCACCGCGCCGAACAACTGGATGTCGCTGTTCGGCGGCGTCGCCTGGCGCTGGGAACCGCGCCGGCAGCAGTACTACCTGCACAACTTCCTCTCGGCCCAGCCCGACCTCAATTTCCATCACCCGGCGGTGCGCGCGGCGGTGCTCGACAACGTGCGCTTCTGGCTCGAGCGCGGCGTCGACGGCCTGCGCCTGGACGCGATCAACTTCTGCTTCCACGACGCGCAGCTGCGCGACAACCCGCCCAAGCCGGCGGCGCAGCGGGTCGGCCGCGGCTTCAGCCCGGACAATCCGTACGCGTTCCAGTACCACCACTACAACAACACCCAGCCCGAGAACCTGGCGTTCCTCGGCGAGCTGCGCGCGCTGCTGGACCGTTACCCGGGCGCGGTGGCGCTGGGCGAGATTTCGTCGGAAGACTCGCTGGCGACGATGGACGAATACACCCGCGCCGGCCGCCTGCACATGGGCTACAGCTTCGAGCTGCTGACCGACGACTACAACGTCGAACACATCCGCGGCACCGTGCAGCGCGTCGAAGCGAGCATGCGCGAAGGCTGGCCGTGCTGGGCGATTTCGAACCATGACGTGCAGCGCGTGGTCACGCGCTGGGGCCGCGGCGAAGCGCCGAAGCATTTCGCGACCCTGGTCAGCGCGCTGGCGTGTTCGCTGCGCGGCTCGGTGTGCGTGTACCAAGGCGAGGAGCTCGGCCTGCCCGAGGCCGACGTGCCGTTCGAAGCGCTGCAGGACCCGTACGGCAAGACCTTCTGGCCGAACTTCAAGGGCCGCGACGGCTGCCGCACGCCGTTGCCGTGGGACGGCAGCGACGGCGCCGGTTTCAGCCGCGGCCGGCCGTGGCTGCCGATCCCGGCCGAACACCGCGCGCTCAACATCGCCGCGCAGCAGGACGATCCGGCCTCGCCGCTCAACGGCTTCCGCGCGTTCCTGGGCTGGCGCAAGCGCCATCGCGCCCTGCTCGACGGCGCGATCGCGTTCGTGCCCAGCGCCGAGCCGGTCATCGCGTTCGTGCGCGGCGACGGCGACGACGCGCTGCTGATGGCGTTCAACCTCGGCCCCGCCGAGGCGACGCTGGACCTCGGCGAACGCGCCGGCTGGGCCCCCGACCGCGGCCACGGCCTGCCCTCGGGCCGGGTCGAGGGCAGTCGCCTGATCCTGCCGGGACACGGCGCCTACGCGGCGCGGCCGACCGCTTAGTCCCCGCCCGGCGGCGTTTCCCCTGCGGCATACTTCGCGCTCAGGGGGAACCACCGCATGCAGATCGTCTATCAGGCCGCGCACTCGGCCGACGCGCAATTGGTGCGCGGCTTGCTGGCGCAGGAAGGCATCCGTTCGTTCGTGTTCGGCGGCGCGCTGGAAGGCGGCGCCGGGCTGCTGCCGGTCGGCGGCTCGGTGCGCATCGAAGTCGCCGACGAAGACCTCGAACGTGCGCGCGCGATCATCGATGAGTGGCAGGCCGCGGACGTGCCGGCGTCGGACGACGACGAAGACGCCGACCGCGACTACGGCGACGAGGCCACGCCCGAGCATGTCGAGGACGCCAACCTCTACCGTCCCTTGAACGCGCGCAAGCCGGCCAGCGGCGGCTTCGGCATGGCCGGCATCGTGTTCGCATTGGTGATCGGCGCGCTCGGCGGCGCGCTCGCGACCGGCGCCGCGCTGCGGCCTTCGGCCAGCGCGCAGGACGTCGACTACAACGGCGACGGCATCGCCGACGAGCGCCTGAACTACGAAGGCGAGCGCCTGGTCCGGGTCGACACCGACCGCAACACCGACGGCAGCTTCGACCTGATCACCCGCTACGACGGCAGCGGCCTGGCGTCGTCGATCGAGGAAGACCAGGATTTCAACGGCGTGCGCGAAACCAGCACCGCCCTGGACAAGGGCCTGATGACCGCGCGCAGCGTCGACTACGACGGCGACGGCGTGCCCGAGCGGCAGGAGAACTACCTGCGCGGCGTGCTGCACAACGTAGAGTGGCTGGACGCGCAGGGCCGCGTGGTCAAGCGCGACACCTATACCGGCGGGCGCTTGAGCGGCGGCGAGATCGACAGCGACCGCGACGGGGTGCTGGACGCTTCGCGGGTGTACGACGAACGCGGCGAAGTGCGCAGCAGCGAGCCCATGCGTCGCGACTGACGGCGGCTCCCTGTAGGAGCGGCGCGAGCCGCGACCGCGACAACGCAATCATTGCGGAAGTTTCGGCGTAGCTGCGTTGTCGCGGTCGCGGCTCGCGCCGCTCCTACATACAGACAGCTCAGCCGAGTTCCAGCCACCCGCCGACCACCTTGCGCGCCTCGTCGACGCCCTGCTTGGACTCGCCGGAGAAGGTCTGCACGCTGACGGTGTCGCCGTAGCTGGACTGCAAATCCTTGCGCACCGCCAGCAAGGCCTGCTGCTGCTGGCCGCGGCCGAACTTGTCGGCCTTGGTCAGCAGCGCGTGCGCCGGCAGGCCGCGGTTGACCGCGTAGGCGATCATCTGGCGGTCGTAATCCTTGAGCGGGTGGCGGATGTCCATCACCACCACCAGCCCGCGCAGCGCCTGGCGGGTCTGGAAGTAGCGGTCGAGGAAGGCCTGCCAGTGCGCCTGCAGGTCCTGCGGGACCTTGGCGTAGCCGTAGCCGGGCAGGTCGACCAGGAAACGGTCCGGCTCCGGCGCCGGCTCGGGGCCGCGGTGCGGCGCGCTGACGTCGAAAAACACCAGCTGCTGGGTGCGGCCGGGGGTCTTGGACACGCGCGCCAGCGCGTTCTGCTGGCACAGCGCGTTGAGCGCGCTGGACTTGCCGGCGTTGGACCGGCCGGCGAAGGCGACTTCGAAGCCGCCATCGGGCGGCAATTGCTTGACGTTGTGCGCCGACAACAGGTAACGGGCGCGGGCGAGGGGGTTGCTCATGCCCATAGGATCGCATGGCCCCGCCCCAAACCCGTGCACGCGGCGTGCGCGGCGGCGCCGGCGGGCGCGTTCCGCGACCGCGTCCGCCTGAATCCGCGTTGACCGCGTCCGGGCCGGCGACGATAATTCCGAGGTTCCGGCGCCCTGCGCGGCCGGCCAAAGCCAGACCGAGTACCCACCCGTCCTCGCCTTCCAGCAAGCCCGCCTTAAAGCACGCAGTTCGGAGCCCAGCTACATGAGCCAAGCCCGCGTCCTGAGCCTCGTCGGTCTCGCCGTCTTCGCGGTCGCCGCCGTCGCGTACGCCCAGACCACGGTCACGCCGATCCCGGATAAAGAGCCGGTCAAAACCGCGCCGTTGACCGCCGGGCCGCAAAGCAAGTGGGGCGACGTCAAGGCCGGCGCCACCAAGGCCGGCACCTGCGCGGCCTGCCACGGCCTCGACGGCAATCCGACCGATCCGCAGTACCCGCGCCTGGCCGGCCAGAGCGAGCGCTACATCGCCCACCAGATCGCCCTGTTCAAGAGCGGCGAGCGCAACACCGGCATGGCCGCGGCGATGAAGCCCTTCGCCGACGCGCTGAGCGAGCAGGACGCGCGCGACCTGGGCGCCTACTTCGCGACCCAGAAGTCCGGCGCCGGCGTGGCCGACGACACCGTCGTCGCCAGCGGCCCGAACAAGGACAAGAAGTTCTACCAGGTCGGCGAAGAACTGTTCCGCCGCGGCGACAAGGCGCGCGGCATCCCCGCATGCATGGCCTGCCACGGCCCCGGCGGCGCCGGCAATCCCGGCCCGGCCTATCCGCACCTGGCCGGCCAGCAGGCCGCCTACTCGCAGCGCCGGCTCGAGGAATACCGCGCCGGCACCACGACCCAGCGCGATCCGCACCTGTTCAACGTGATGGCCGGCGTGGCCAAGCAGCTGACCGACGAAGAGATCGGTTCGCTGGCCAGCTACCTGCAAGGCCTGCACGAACGCGCCGACGACGTCGCCGCGGCTGGCGCCCCGGCGCCGAAGCCGGCGGCTGCGCCCGCCGCAGCGCCCGCTCCGGCGGCGGCTCCGGCCGACGCGGCCAAGCCGGCCGCTGCGCCGGCGGCGCCCGCCAAGGGCTGAGCATCGCGCCCCGCTTGCGAAAACGCCGGCCTCGCGCCGGCGTTTTTGTTTGTGTCGGCAGAGCCGTGGCGTAGAGGCGCGTTCCCCCTGTAGGAGCGACGCGAGTCGCGACCAACCGCAGCGACTGACGCAAGCGTAGCCGCCCGAAGCCGCGGAACTTCGGCAGTTGTTGCTTCAGGAGCCAGCGCTCGGGCGGACGGGCTTCGGAGGGGGCGCTTGCGTGAGTCGCTGCGGTTGGTCGCGACTCGCGTCGCTCCTACAAAAAGCGCCCGCCCGCGTAAAAGTGACGCACTTCACACCACACCGCCGCGGGAACTCCGCCAGCGCCCGCCGGTCCCATTGCGCACTCCTGGTTGCCGGCGCCGGCCGCTATCCTTGGCCGCGACGCTGCCGCGTCCGCCGCACCGGCGCGACGCGCAGCCGGACCCCATTCCGACGAGACCCTTTCCGATGAACCGACGCCTCGCCACCTTGCTGCTGCTCGCCGTGCTTCCCGTCGCCGCCACCGCCGCGCCCAAGGCCGCCGCCTCGGCCGGCCCCGCGCCCGAACCCGGCGTCGACTACGTCGAGATCCCCGGCGGCAAGCCGTTCGCCACGCCGGCCGGCAAGGTCGAGGTGGTCGAGGTGTTCGGCTACACCTGCCCGCACTGCGCCCACTTCGAGCCGCTGGTGTCGAAGTGGAAGGCCAAGCTGCCGGCCGACGTCAACTTCGTCCCGCTGGCCGCGCCGTGGGGCGGCTACTGGACGCCGTACGCGCAGGCCTTCTACACCGCGCAGACGCTGAAGCTGCTGCCGGCCACCCACGAGGCGGTGTTCAAGGCCCTGCACGAAGACAAGAGCCTGCCGATCCAGAATGCGACCGCGCAGGAGATCGCCGGCTTCTACGCCAAGTACGGCGCCGACGCGAGCACCTTCGCCGCGACCATGACCGGCAAGAACACCGAGCAGGCGATGAAGCGCGCCAACGACTTCATCATGGCCTCCGGCGTCGAGGGCACCCCGACCGTGGTGGTCGCCGGCAAGTACCGCATCACCACCCAGAAGGGCTTCGACGACATCCTGCGCGTGGCCGATCACCTGATCGCGCGCGAGCGGGCGAAGGCCAAGCGCTGAGCGCTTGGCCGGGATTGGGGATTCGGGATTCGGGATTGGCAGAGCGGGGCAACGTCGGCTTCTGGCTTTTAATCCCGAATCCCGAATCCCCAATCCCGGCCCCACCCTACACTCCCCGTTAAGTCGCCCGCCCGCTATGCTGACGGGCCATCGCGGCCGGCCTCGCCGCCGCACTCGACATTCCCTGCTTTTTCTGCGGAGTTTCCGATGAATTCGCGTATCGCCACCCTGTCCCGCTATCCGCTGGTGCTCAGCGCGCTGTTCGCGCTGGCCGCGTGCGGCAAGACCGAAGCGCCGAGCGCGCCCGCCGCCGACAGCGCTCCGGCGGCCGCCGGCGACGCCGCCGCGCCGGCCGCGACGGCGCCGGCCCAGGGCGAAACCCCGGCGCCGGCCGAGACCGCGACCGCCGATCCGGCGATCGTGCCGGCCGCGACCGCCACCCCGCCGGCCGGCGCGCCGCCGGTCGCGGGCACCGACTACAACGAAATCCCGGGCGGCCAGCCGTTCGAGCCGGTCGCCGGCAAGATCGAAGTCGCCGAAATCTTCAGCTACACCTGCCCGCACTGCGCCCAGTTCGAGCCGATCCTGCTGGAGTGGCGCAAGAAGCAGACCGCCGACGTCAAGTTCACCCCGATCGCCGGTCCGTTCGGCGGCAACCCGATCCCGTTCGAGAAGGCCTTCTACGCCGCCCAGACCCTGGGCCTGGTCGAGAAGAGCCATGAAGCGATGTTCCGCGCCGTGCACATCGACCAGTCGATCGACTACCGCAGCGTCAACGACGAGAAGTTCGGCGAGTTCTACGCCAAGTACGGGGTCAAGCCGGCGGACTTCATCGGCACGATGAACAGCTTCGCGATCACCGCCAAGGGCAAGCGCGCCGAACAGTTCATGCAGCGCTCCGGCGTCAGCGCCAGCCCGAGCATCGTGGTCAACGGCAAGTACCTGGTCACCACGGTCAAGGGCTTCGAGGACATGCTGCGCGTCACCGACCACCTGATCGCCCGCGAGCGCGCCGCGCAGGGCGCCGCCGCTCCGGCCGCGGCGGCGACGCCGGCGCCGGCCGCGGCCGAACCGGCCAAGAAGAACTGATCGCGGCCCTCGCGCTCATTTCGGACCGGGCATGACGACTCGCCGGCTGCGCCTGCTCAGCGCCAACATCCAGGCCGGTTCCAGCACGCGCCGCTACAGCGATTACGCGACGCGCAGCTGGTCGCACGTGCTGCCCGCCGGCAACAAGCGCGGCAGCCTCGACACCATCGCCCAGCTGGCCGGCGAGCACGACATCGTCGGCCTCAACGAGAGCGATCCGGGCAGCCTGCGTTCGGGCTTCACCAACCAGACCCACTACCTCGCCGAGCGCGCCGGCTTCGATTACTGGAGCCACCAGCCGAACCGGCGCGTCGGCAACGTCGCCTCCAGCGCCAACGGCCTGCTCAGCCGGCTGGAGCCGCGCGAAGTGGTCGACCATCCGCTGCCGGGCCGCATCTCCGGCCGCGGCGTGCTGATCGCGCATTACGGCAGCGGCGACGACGGCCTCACCGTCGCCGTCGCGCACCTGTCGCTGGGCGCCGGCTCGCGCGCCTCGCAGCTGGCCTTCATCGCCGAACTGCTGCACGACCATCCGCACGCGGTGCTGATGGGCGACTTCAACTGTTCCGCCGACAGCCCCGAGATGCAGGCGCTGTTCCGCGACACCCGCCTGCAACGCCCGGCCGACACCCTGCCGACCTTTCCGAGCTGGCGGCCGCAACGCGCGATCGACCACATCCTGCTCGGCGACGGCCTGGGCTACATCGGCGCCAAGGCGCTGCCGGCGGCGCAGTCGGATCATCTGGCGCTGTCGTTGGAACTGGACGTGCCGGATCTGGCGTTGCGCTGAGTCGCGCGCCGCGAACGACCGCAGACATCGATCCAGTCGGCGAGCAGAGTTCGTCGTCGTTGCGTTTTCGCGGTCGCAGCTTGCGCAGCTCCTACAGGGGCTTCGGCAAGTTCCGTATCCGACTGTAGGAGCTGCGCAAGCTGCGACCGCGCCGGTTCGACTGCGACGAAAGCCGCATCGCAACCGCATGCGTCAAGCGCGGAAAACCCAACAACGAAAACGGCCGGCGCCTCGCAGCGCCGGCCGTCGTCTTTCGCTGCTTCGGTTACGCAGGAATCAGAACCGCAGATCCGCGCGCACGTAGAAGAAGCGGCCGTCCGGGATGTCGTAGGTGGACGGGTCGTAGCCGTTGAGCGAGCACGACAGGCACACCGGCGGATCCTTGTCGAACAGGTTGTTGACGCCGCCGGTCAGCTGCAGGCCCTTGAGCACTTCGAAGCGGTAGCCCAGCTGCAGGTCGTGGTAGGTGACCGCCGAGAGCTTGTTGGCGCCGGTCACGTGGTCGTCGCAATACGGCGAATCCAGCGCCGAGGCCTGGCAGGTCTCGGTGAGCTCGGAAATGTGCCGCACCGTCCAGGAACCGGTCCAGGCGTTGCGCTTCCACGACAGGGTCGCGTTCGAGGTCCACTCCGGAATCGCGCTGTCGTTGACTTCCACGCCCGGCTTGCGCGGCTGCACCTGGCCGGCGGCGCCGAGCGCCTCGTACTGGGTCACCCAGGTGTTCTGCCAGGTCAGCTTGAACTGGCCGATCGAGGATTCCGGGAAGGTCCAGAAGAAGTCCACGTCCCAGCCGGAGGTCTTGATCGAACCCAGGTTGGTCAGCTTGTTCTCGAAGCTGGAAATGCCGCCGACGCTGGAGCGGGTGATGCCGCCGCAGTACAGCGGGTCGAGCGTCTGCACGCACAGGTTGAGCTGGGTCTGCGCGTCGATCGCCTGCACCGCGCCTTCCAGCGAATGGCGGTAGTAGGTGACTTCGAAGTCGAACTTGTCCGACCACGGCACGCCCGCGGCCCAGGCCGGGCTGTAGACGAAGCCGGCGGTGAAGCTGCGCGCGGTTTCCGGATCCAGGTCCTTGTTGCCGCCGGTCTGCACCGAGATCTGGCTGTTGGCCTGGGCGGCGCCGGCCGGCACGCCGAGCGCGGCGCAGTTGGCGCGGTTGCCGGTCGGCGGGGCGCCGGTGATCGAGATCAGGCAGGGGTCGCTGAGCTGCAGGTCGGCGCGGCTGGCCGAACCGTACAGTTCGCCGATCGACGGCGCGCGGAAGCCTTCGGCGTAGGTGGTGCGCAGCAGGAACTCGTCGGCGACTTGCCAGCGCAGGCCGTACTTGGGCGTGAACTGGCCGCCGAAGGTCGAGTAGTCCGAATAGCGGCCGGCCAGGCTCAGGTCGAGGCTCTTGCCGAACGAACCTTCCTTGATCAGCGGCAGGTTGAGCTCGACGTAGGCTTCGTTGACGTCGTACGAGCCCTTGGTCGGCAGCGACTGGGTGCCGTTGTAGTAGCCGGCGACGGTGATCGGATCCGGCGAGTACGAACCTTCGTACTTGCGGTACTCGAAACCGGCCGCGAACGACAGCGGGCCCGCCCACAGGTTGAACAGGTCGCCCGACAGGTTGGCGGTGAAGGTGCTGAGCTTCTGCTCGCTGCGGTCGCGCACCACCGGGCTGATCCAGCTGAGCATCTGCGGGGTGATCGTGCCGGGGCCGCCGAACAGGTTCAGCGGCACGCAGCCCGGGGTCGCGGCGCACACCGCCGGGTCGCCCAGGGCGATGTTGATGTTGCGGATGTTGTAGCTGCCGCGATTGGTCTGGTCGGCCTTGTTGCGGCTGTAGGCGCCGTTGACGTCCCAGAAGAAGGTGCGGTCGCCGACGTCGAAGCTGCCTTCCACGCCCGCCGCCACGTACTGGGTGTCGACTTCCTGCTCGAAGATGCGCGGGCCGCCTTCGACCGGGCGCCGCGCCAGGGTGATCAGGTTCGGGTTGGCGCCCTCGGAGGTCAGGTCGATGCCGAAGGGGTTGTACGGGTTCAGGCGCGAAATGGTGATGCGCTCGGACCACGGATTGCCGGTGCCGGCGTCGAGGCCGAGGAAGATCGGTTCCGGCGCGGCCTGATTGACCGATTCGCGGCGGTTGTACAGCGCCTTGACGTAGGCCTGCACGTTGTCGGTGAAGTGATAGCGGAACTGGCCGAACGCGCCGGTGCGCTTGGACGGCGTCAGCAGCATGTTCTCGCGGGCGAAGTTGTAGCGGTTCGCGCCGGTGAACGGAACGAAGTCCTGCGGGAAGCGCACGCCGTTGGGATAGCTGGTGCCGTTGGGCGTGGTGATGTTGCAGGTGCCGCCCGCGCAGCGCGGATCGGTGAAGATGAAGCGGCCGTTCGGCGTCGCCGAGCTGCCGGTTTCCACGCCCAGGCCCGGCACCGGGAAGGCGGCGACCTTGCGGTCCTTCGAGTACACCGGATCCTGGTCGACGTAGCTCAGGCCGAGGAACAGGTTGGCGCGGTCGCTGTTGTAGCCCCAGGCCAGGTCGACGCCCTGCAGCTCGCCGTCGCCCTTGCCGTACTGGCCGTAGTTGAGGCTGATCTGGCCGCCTTCGAAATTGCGCCGGGTGATGATGTTGACCACGCCGGCGATGGCGTCGGAGCCGTACAGCGAGGAGGCGCCGTCTTCGAGCACTTCGATGCGCTCGACGATCGCCAGCGGAATGGTGTTGAGGTCGGTCGCCGCGCCCACGCCCGAAGCGGAGGACTCGTTGACCCAACGCATGCCGTCGACGAGGACCAGCACGCGCTTGGGGCCAAGGTGGCGCAGGTCGACCTGGGCCGAACCCGCGCCGATGCCGTCGCCGTTCGGCGAGAAGCCGAAGTTGCCCGAGGAATTGAACTTGGCGTTGAGCGCGGACCCGGCGCCGGTGAGTTCCTGGACGATGTCGCCCAGCGAGGTCAGGCCGGTGCGTTCGATGTCGTCGCGGGTCAGGGTCTGGACCGGGACCTGGCTTTCGATCTCGGCCTTCTTGATGCGGGTGCCGGTGACCTGGACCGTATTGAGCGTAGTGGCGTCCTTCTGCGGCGCAGCGGCATCCTGCGCGGCTGCGACGCCCGGCAGGGCGACGAGCAGGGACAACTGAATGGCTTTCGCCAGGGCATGGCGACGCGACGGCTTCATTGACTCTCTCTCCCTCTAATTTGGCTTGGCTAGCTCTGTTGGCTATTGGCGTGCCGGCCGGACGGCGCCGGAAGGCAACCGAAAGGTTGTAAACAATCCGTGAATCCGCCACAAGGCGCAAAATAGGAGGTCTTGCCAAACCGGTCGCACTTTTGTTCGGCCTTCGGCGAGACCTGAGGCAAACAGCGGATGCGGCATAGCGACCGCGCCCATTCAGGAGCGCAAGACGCTGCTGCAGACGTGCCGATGCGAAAGCGTGATTGGTTTCGCGAAACGCGCGCGGCGACGCCGGCAGGAGCGGACTCAGCCGCCGAGCAGCAGGCTCAGCGCGACCAGAATCAGGAACGTCGCGAACACCCGCTTCAAGGTATCGCCGTGCAGGCGATGGGCCAGCCGCGTGCCGTACGGCGCGGCGAGCACCGAGGCCACGGCCACGCCGATCGCCGCCGGCAGATACACGTAGCCGACCGCGTAGTGCGGCAACGCGCCCGGCGGCGCGTTGAAGGCATAGCCGATCGCGCTGGCCAGGCCGATCGCGACGCCGCAGGCCGACGAGGTGCCGACCGCGCGCACCGGCGCGACTCCGCGCCAGACCAGCAACGGCACGGTCATGCTGCCGCCGCCGATGCCGACCACGGCCGAGACCGCGCCGATGCCGACGCCGGCGCCCGCCATCGCCACGCCCTGCGGCGGCGGCGCATCGTCGCCGAGCGCCGCGCGCGCCTTGCCGAACAACAGCTGCGCCGCGGCGATGAGGCAGTAGCCGGCGACGATCCAGCGCAACCACTCGCCGTCGATGCGCACCGCGACCCAACTGCCGAGCCAGCCGCCGATAAGCAGGCCGGGCACCATCGCGCGCACCGTCGGCCACAACACGCTGCCGCGCTTGGCATGCGCGCGCGCCGACGCGGTCGCGGTCAGCACGATGCTGGCCAGCGAACTGGCCAAGGCGGTGTGCATCGCCGCTTCCTGCGGAATGCCGAACGCCGGCGCGATCCAGGCCAGCGCGGCCACCAGCACCAGCCCGCCGCCGACGCCGAGCAGACCGGCGAGCACGCCGGCGATGGCGCCGAGGACGAGGAAGACCAGCCAGATCGCCATGCGCGCGTTCCTTGAGTGCAGCGGCGTGGGGTGCCGCAGTCGTTCGATTCTGCACTACCGTGCGGATGTGGGTTGCGCTGGGTGTTGGGCTTCGCCGCGGCGCTTGCGCGGCAGGCGGGTTGCGCCGCGGCTGTTACAGCCGTCATCCCCGCGAAAGCGCGGATCCAGAGACTTCAGCGCACTGCCTCGATGAAGCCCTGGATGCCCGCCTGCGCGGGCATGACGATCGATAGCTTTCGCAGCGCATTTCTCCCACAACACGCGCGACGACGTTCGCGCTTCGCCCTCATCCACCCTGCGTTCACATAAGACATTCATGCGCGCTCGGCTATAGTCCGGCGATGCTCCCGCGCCCTCTCCCCCTGCTCGCCGCCGCGCTGCTCGCGGCCATCGCCACCACCGCCTGCGCGCAGACCACCGCGTCGGCGCCGGCGCAGCCCGCGGCCAAGCCGCCGTCGCTGCGCGCGCCGCCGGCGCCGACGGTCGACACCCAGTTGCCGCGCGTGCGCGCCGCGCTCGACGCGGCCGAACGTCCCGGCTTCGATGCCGGCCAATACGCCGACATCGCCCGCCATCCGCTGTACGGCTGGGTCGAATACGCCGCGCTCCGCCGCAACATCGACAGCGTCGACAACGGCCAGGCCCAGGACTTCCTCGCCCGCCGCGGCAACGAAGCCTCCGGCGAGGCCTTCCGCGAAATCTGGCTCGCCGCGACCGCGCGCCGCGAAGACTGGAACGCCTTCCTCGCCGCCTGGACCGGCAAGAACCGCAGCGGCAAGGACCGCGGCGCGCAGTTGCGCTGCGCCGAATTGAACGCGCGCCAGGCGCTGGGCCGCATGGACGCGCAATGGACCAAGGACGCCCAGGCGATCTGGCGCAGCAGCGGCAAGTCGCTGCCCGACGCCTGCGACGCGCCGTTCGCGGTGCTGGCCGCGCAGGGCGGGCTGACCCCGGAACTGCGCTGGGAACGCATCGACGCGGCCGCGGCCGAATGGCAGCCGGCGGTGATGCGCGCGGCTGCGCGCGGCTTGCCGGCCGATCAGCTGGCGCAGGCCAACGACTACGCCGCGTTCCTCGACAACGTCAACGAACGCGCGCTGGCGTGGCCGAAGACCGAACGCAGCCGCAAGATCGCCAGCTACGGCCTGGCCAAGCTGGCCAAGGCGCAGCCGGCCAGCGCCGAAGCGCAGCTGCCCAAGTACGCCAATGCGCTGAACTTCAGCGACGAAGACCGCGGCCGGGTGCTGTACCAGACCGCGCTGTGGTCGGTGGCGTCCTACGACGCCGAATCCGCGCGCCGGCTCAACGCCGTGCCCGAAGTGGCTTACGACGAGCGCCTGCACGAGTGGCGCGCGCGCGAGGCGATGGCGCGCTCGGACTGGAACGCGGCGCTGGCGGCGATCCGCAAGATGGGCGCCAAGCAGCGCGGCGAATCGCGCTGGGAGTATTTCGAAGCGCGCCTGTCCGAACGCGCCGGCGACAAGGCGACCGCGAACCGGCTGTACCGCGAATCGGCCAAGAACGCCGACTTCCACGGCTTCCTGTCCGCCGACCGGCTCGGCGCGCCGTATACGCTGTGCCCGTCGCAGCCGGCCGACGCGCCGGCCGCGCGCGCGCAGGTCGCGCGCGACCCGGCGCTGATCCGGGCGATGGGCCTGTTCCAGATCGAACGCGCGCCGTGGGCGATCCGCGAATGGGACGACGCGCTGAGCCGCTTCGACGACACCCAGCGCCGCCTCGCGATCGAAATCGCCCAGGGCTACAACTGGTTCGACCGCGCGGTGTTCTCGCTCAACAAGACCCCGCAGGAACAGCGCCTGTACTACCTGCGCTTCCCGCTGCACCACGGCGAGACGATCCGCCGCGAATCGCTGAAGAACGGCCTCGACCCGGCCTGGGTCGCGGCCGAGATCCGCGCCGAAAGCATCTTCAACCCGACCGCGCGCTCCGGCGCCAACGCGATGGGCCTGATGCAGGTGGTGCCGGGCACCGGCGCGCAGGTCGCCAAGAGCCTCGGCCTGCCGTGGGGCGGCGCGGCCAGCCTGTACGACTCCGACACCAACATCGTGCTCGGCACCGCGTACCTGCGCCAGTTGCTCGACAAGTACGGCGGCCAGCCGTATTTCGCGATGGCCGGCTACAACGCCGGCCCGGCGCCGCTGAACCGCTGGCAGTCGCAGCGCCCGGGCATGGAACCGGATTTCTGGATCGAGACCATCAGCTACAAGGAAACCCGCGAGTACGTCGCCCGCGTGCTGGCCTTCAGCGTGCTCTACGACTGGCGCATGAACGGCGACGCGCTCAACGTCAGCGACCGCCTGCGCGGCGTCACCGACGCCAAGCGCAAATCTTTCGTCTGCCCGGCCGCCGCCGCGGCGACCAGCGCGCCGCTGCCGGCGGAAACCGAGTAGGCCGCCGCCGTGTCGCGTCGTCATGTGCTGATCCTCGGCGGCACCGGCTTCGTCGGCCGCCATCTGGCCGAACGCCTGCTGCGCGAGCGCTATCGCGTCACCGTGCTCAGCCGCGGCGTCGACCCGTCGAAGAAGAAAAAGCTCAGCCGCGACGCCAGCATCATCGAAGGCGACGTGGCCAATCCGGATTTCCTGCGCGCGGTGCTCGACGACGTCGACGCGGTGGTCAATCTGGTCGGCATCCTCAACGAGCAGGGCGACAGCGGGCGCGGCTTCGAGCACGTCTACGTCGAACTGCTGGAGGCGCTGCTCGAAGCCATGCGCGACATGGGCGTGCGTCGGCTGTTGCAGATGAGCGCGCTCAACGCCGGCACCGGCCAGAGCCATTACCTGGAAGCGCGCGGCCGCGCCGAACAGAAAGTGCGCGCGTCCAAGCTCGACTGGACCCTGTTCCGCCCGTCGGTCATCGCCGGCCCCGGCGACGGCCTGTTCTGCCGCTTCGACGCGCTGCTGCGCTACGCCCCGGCGCTGCCGATCGGCCGCGCCAACGCGCGCTTCCAGCCGGTGTGGGTCGGCGACGTGGTCCAGGCCTTCGTCAACGCGCTGGCCGACCCCGCGCACGTGCAGCGCAGCTACAACCTGGTCGGGCCCGAGGTCATGACCCTGGGCGAGATCGTCCGCGCCAGCGCCCGCGCGCGCGGCCGCCTGCGCGCGGTGCTGCCGCTGCCCGACGCGCTCGGCAAGCTGCAGGCCGAAATCGGCGAGCACCTGCCGGGCAAGCCGATCAGCCGCGACAACTGGCGTTCGCTACAGACCGATTCGACCAGCGTCGAGAACGGCCTGCTCAAGCTCGGCATCGAGCCGACGCCGGTCCTGCCCCGCCTGTCGGAAATCTTCGGCACCTCCCTGTAGGAGCGGCGCAAGCCTCGACCGCGCCAACCCAACCACGACGCGGGTTTCAACGCAGTCGCGTCGCGGCCGCCGCGTCCCGCGCCGGTCCGCCGGCGCGTCTGCCCGCTGCGCTAGGATGCGCAGCACACTCCCGCGAAAGGAACACGCCATGGGCCTGCTCGACACCCTGCTCGGCCACGCCGGCGCCAAGTCCGCCGACAAGGTCAACGAAGATTTCGCCCCGCTGCTCGCTCCGGGCGAGGCGGTGCTGCGCGCGTTCGGCGAGATCCGCGACCTGATCGTGTTCACCGACCGCCGCCTGATCCTGGTCGACAAGCAGGGCGTGACCGGACGCAAGACCGAGTTCCTGAGCCTGCCCTACCGCAGCATCGTGATGTTCTCGCTGGAGACCGCCGGCCATTTCGACCTGGAAGCCGAGCTGCGGCTGTGGGTGTCGGGCCAGCCGAATCCGATCACGCGCCGGCTGGGGCGCAACGCCGGCGCGGAAGACATCGTCGGTTTGCTGGCGCAGAACGCGCCGCGTTGAAAGCACTGCATTGAGGTAGGAGAGATGAAGGTTTACTTGGTCGGCGGCGCGGTCCGCGACAGCCTGCTCGGGCTGCCGGCCGGCGACCGCGATTACGTCGTCGTCGGCGAAACGCCGCAGGCCATGCTCGACGCCGGCTTCAAGCCGGTCGGCAAGGACTTCCCGGTGTTCCTGCACCCCGACACCGGCGAGGAGTACGCGCTGGCCCGCACCGAACGCAAGTCCGGCCGCGGCTACCGCGGCTTCGTCGTCGACGCCGATCCGTCGGTGTCGCTGCAAGACGACCTGGGCCGGCGCGATTTCACCATCAACGCGATCGCCCGCGACGAGAGCGACGGCCGCCTGATCGATCCTTACGGCGGCGCGCGCGACCTCGAAGCGAAAGTGCTGCGCCACGTCGGCGACGCCTTCGTCGAAGACCCGCTGCGGGTGCTGCGCGCGGCGCGCTTCATGGCCCGCTTCGGCGCGCACGGCTTCAGCGTCGCGCCGGAGACGATGGCGCTGATGCGGCGCATGGCCGAATCCGGCGAACTCAGCGACCTGGTCGCCGAGCGCGTGTGGCAGGAACTGCGCCGCGCGCTGCGCTGCGCGAAGCCGTCGGCGTTCCTGCGCACCCTGCACGACGCCAGCGCGCTCGCCGCGGTGCTGCCGGAAGTCGAAGCGCTGTACGGCGTGCCGCAACGCGCGGAGTACCACCCGGAGGTCGATACCGGCATCCACACCGAAATGGTCGTGGACATGGCCGCGCAGCTCGCGCCGGGCGACGACCTGATCGGCTTCGCCGCGCTGACCCACGACCTCGGCAAGGCGCGCACCCCGGCCGAGCTGCTGCCGCGCCACCACAACCACGAGCGCAACGGCCTGGAACCGCTGGCGCAGCTGTGCGCGCGGCTGAAGGTGCCGACCGAACACCGCTTGCTGGCCGAAGCGGTCTGCCGCGAGCACCTCAACGTGCACCGGCTCGACGAGATGCGCGCGCGCAGCGTCTACGATCTGATCGCGCGCTGCGACGGCTGGCGCAACCCGCAGCGGATCGAGCAGATGGCGCTGGTGTGCGAGGCCGACAAACGCGGCCGCCTGGGCCTGGAAGACCGCGACTATCCGTCGCGCCCGATGCTGGTCGATGCGCTGCACGCGGCGCTGAAGGTGCGTGCGAGCGACCTGCCGGCCGACCTGGCCGGCCCGGCCATCGGCGAAGCGATGCGCCGCGCGCGCATCGCCGCGATCGCCGGGTCGAAGCGAGAGTGAGTCTCTCCCTGTAGGAGCGGCGCGAGCCGCGACCGCGACAACGCAACTACGCCACAACCTTCGCCGCAGGTGCGTTGTCGCGGTCGCGGCTCGCGCCGCTCCTACAGGGGTGCTCCGAAACGACGAAGGCCGCCGCGTTCGCACGCGACGGCCTCCGCTGCCCGGCTGCGCTCAAATCAGAACCGGTAATCCGCGCGCAGGTAGTAGCTGCCGCCGTTCATGCCGAACGGCAGCGTCTCCCAGCCGTACTTGAAGCCCAGTTCCGGGAACGGCGCGCCGCTGACCCGGTCCCACTTGTCCGGATAGGTGTCGAACAGGTTGTTGCCGCCGACGGTGAAGCTGAGCTGCTCGTTGAGCTTGTAGCGCACCGCGAAATCGGCGAGCCACTTGCCGCTCCAGGTCTGCTTGATCCCCGGGGTGAAGCCTTCGCCGGTGACCGGGCCGTAGTAGTTGGCGCGGCCGGTGAACTCCCACTTGCCGGTTTCGTACACGCCCTGCAGTACGTGGTGCTGGCGCGGCTGGCCCTTCTCGATCAGGGTCACCTGGGTGTCGTCGAACAGCACGTTCGGCGGCAGGATCGACGACTGCGAACGGCGCGCCTTGACCTCGGTCTTGTTGAAGTGCACCAGCGCGGTCAGGGTCAGCTTGGAGCCGGCGGCGAACTCGGTGTTGTGGTTCGCGACCAGGTCCACGCCGGTGGTCTGGGTGTCGATGGCGTTGGTGAAGAACAGCACCTGGCCGACGCCGATCGGGTCGAGGATCGCGCGGATCGGGCAGTTGCCGTTGCCCGGCGCGCACGGCTGGCCGTTGGTGCCGACCGCTTCGGGCTGGATGTTGCTGGAGAAGATGATGCGGTCGTCGATGTCGATGCGGAACACGTCCATCGTCAGCGAGAACCGGTCGCTGGGCTTGAGCACGAAGCCGAGCGAACCGCTCTTGGAGGTTTCCTCCTTCAGCGGCTCGATCCCGAACGCGCGCGTCACCGCGCTGTTCTGGCGCGCGGTCAGGGTGTCGGTGAGCTCGCCGGCGGCGTTGAGGTTGGTCGAGCGCTGGCTGTAGAACAGCTGCTGCACGCCCGGCGCGCGGAAGCCGGTCGACACGGTGCCGCGCAGGGCGAACTTCTCGCTGGCGTCGAAGCGCGCCGACAGCTTGCCGGTGGTGGTGTTGCCGAAGTCGGAGTAGTCCTCGTAACGCACCGCCGCGCCGACCAGGAAGCGGTCGCTGAGATTGGTTTCCAGGTCCAGGTAGGCCGCGTAGTTGTGGCGGCCGTCGTCGACCGCCTCGTTCGGCGAGAAGCCCGGGAAGCCCTGCATGCCCGGCTGCGCGGTGTCGCCGGTCTGGCCGACGATGTTGATCGCGCGGTTGTTGGTGCGGCCGTAGGTGTAAGTCACCGGCGCGCCGGCGCGGATCTGGTACTCGTCCTTGCGGTATTCCAGGCCGGTGCCCAGGTACAGCGGACGGTCGTTGAAGCCCTTCAGCGTGCCGCGGAAATCCAGGTTCAACGTGGTCTGGTCGAACTGCAGCGTGCCGGTGTCGGCCTTGGTCGGCGATTCGGCGTAGATGCCGCCGCCGGGCTTGGGCTCGTACCACCAGCTGACGTTGACCGAGTCGGCTTCCTCGAAGCCGAACTTGCTGCGGCCGCGGTTGACCGAGATGTCCCAGTCCCAGTTGTCGTTGATCGGCGCCTTGTAGCCGACCGCGAGCGAAGTGTCGTCGACCTTGGTGCGGATGTTCGGCAGGAAGCCGTTGGGGTACAGCGCCGGCACCGTGCGGTTGTCGCCCGGGCTGCGGAAGAAGCCGTAGGAATCGCCCTTGCGCTTGGACAGGCCGCCGAACCAGTACAGCTCGCCGCGGCCGACCGGCAGGCCGCCGTTGAACCAGAAGTAGGCGTCGGTGGCGTCGGCGTCGCCGAGGCGCTGGGTCACCCGCGGCGGGCTCACGCGCAGGCTGTCCGGACCGGCGCGGTTGGTCGCGCCGCGGTCGCGGTATTCGAACGACATGTTGAGGAAGCCGTCCGCGCCGAGCTTGACGCCGGTGTTGACCGAGGCCGAGTAGTTCTCGCCGTCGCCGGCGTAGTTCTGGCCGGCCTGCACCGACACCTGGGTCTCGGTGGTCTGCTTCTTCAGGATGATGTTGATGACGCCGGAGATCGCGTCCGAGCCGTACTGCGCGGCGGCGCCGTCGCGCAGCACTTCGATGCGCTCGATCGCCGACAGCGGGATCGCGTTGATGTCGGTGCCGGCCGAACCGCGGCCGATGGTCTGCTGCACGTTGACCAGCGCCTGCTGGTGGCGGCGCTTGCCGTTGACCAGCACCAGCACCTGATCGGGGCCGAGCGAGCGCAGCGTCGCCGGACGCAGGATGTCGGTGCCGTCGCTGACGAAGGTGCGCGAGAAATTGAACGAGGGCTCCAGCATCTGCAGGATCTGGCCGACCTCGGTGGCGCCGGTGGCGGTCAGTTCTTCCTTGCCGATGACGTCCACGGGCGCTGCGGTGTCCTCGGCGGCGCGGCCGCGCGCGCGCGAACCGGTCACTTGCACCGCATCGAGCGTGGTCGCGTCGCGGCTGGCCGGCGCGGCCGGTTCCTGGGCGGACGCGGCGGGGACGACGGCGGTCGCGGCGATGGCGGCGGCGACGGCCAACGCCAGTCGGTGGCGGTACTGCGCTGGGGACATGAGTCGGTTCCTTGCGAAGGTAGAGGCGGGGGCCCGTGGCCCGCGCTGGAGCCTCACGGCTTCTTAACCTTTTCGCAATACGCCGCGTGACTGTGCCGACTTTGCCTTTGTGACGGATTTACTAATACGACGAATCGGCTAGCCGGCGTTCAGACCTGAATGCGTTGCGCGTCACCGAAATGCGGCGGACGGCGCATGGCGCGCCGGCATCTCCGATGCACGTCATAAGTGCAGGGATGAATTCGCTGAAGCGCGTTCGATGGGCAGGCCGCGAGCCGGCGCAGGCGCGCCGCGGCTCAGCGCGGCGCCAGCCGCCGGTCCACGCGTTGCAGCCACAGCGCGATCGGCGTGCGCGCGAGCCACAGCCCGGCCAAGGCGCCGAGGCTGTTGGCGAGCCCGTCGGCGGCGTCGCCGCTGCGCGAATCGGTCAGGTTGGCCTGGGCGAACTCCAGCGCCACGCCGAGCGCGATCAGCCCCGCCGTCGCCAGCGCCTGCGCGCGCACCCGCGCGAACAGCATGCCGGCGTACAGCGACAGCAGCAGGTAGGCGGTGAAGTGCTCGACCTTGTCGAAGCTGTCGAACGGCGTCGGCGGCAGGTCCTTGGCCGGCATCAGGCAGGTCGCGATGACGGCCGCGATCATCGCCAGCCACAGCGCGATCCACAGCGTCGGACGATGGAACTCGCGCAAGGAGCGGCCCGCGCTCACAGGCGATGGCTCAGGTCGCCGACCAGGAACGCTACGCCGAACTCGACGTCCTTCTCCAAGCCCATGACCTGGAAGCGTTCGCCCATTTCGCTCGGCAGGGTCAGCTTCTTGACCTCGTTGAGCCGGCGCTGCTTCTCGAGCGGATCGGCGATGCCGTCGATGCGCTTGAGCACCTCGTCCAGGCCGTTGCCGAGCAGGAAGCTGGCCTGCGAGCAATACCCGGCCAGATCGAAACCGGCGCCGACGCCGGCCTCGACCAGCGCGGTGAAGTCCACCGACGCGGTGATGTCCTGCAAGCCCGGCCACAACAGCGGTTCGGCGTGCACGCGATGGCGGTAGTAAGCGCGCAAGGTGCCGTCGTCGCGTTCGGGCGCATAGAACTCGCGCCGCGCATAACCGTAATCGGCGAACAGCAGCGCGCCGCGGCGCAGGCCGCCGGCCACCGCCTGGATCCAGTACGGCAGCTGCGGCAGCACTTCCGAGCGGTAGCCGTCGGCGAAACGGTGTTCCAGTCCGCGCTCGACATGGCGCACCGCGTTCGACAGAAAACCGTCGGCCGGGCGCAGCTCGCGCTTGAAACCCTCGCCGTCGGCGGCGACGTGTTCCTCGTACACTTCGCCGTCGGCGATGGCGAAGCGCGGCGTCGGCAGCGCGTCGATGACTTCGTTGGCGAACACCACGCCGTCCCACTCGTCGCCGAACGGGCCGTCGAGCCATTCCACCAGTTCGAACAGCGGCGGCGCCAGCCGCTGCATCAGCCGCTCGCGCTGGCGCTCGCGCAACTGCGCGCTGGGTTCGAGGATGGCGTAGCGATCCGGCAGCGCGTCGAGTTCGAGCAGGCGCTTGAGCGCGACTTCGGCGAACGCGCCGGTGCCGCCGCCGATTTCCAGCACCCGCGCCTGCGCGCCGAGCTGTTGCAGTACCGGCGCCAGCGCCTGCGCCGTGCACGCGGCGAAGACCGGGCCGAGTTCGGGCGCGGTGACGAAATCGCCTTCGCCGCCGAACTTGCTCGCGCCGGCGCTGTAGTAGCCCAGGCCCGGCGCGTACAGCGCCAGCTCCATGAAGCGCGAGAACGCGATCGCGCCGCCGTCGGCGGCGATCCGGTCGTGGATGAAGCGGGACAGGCGCGCGCTGTGGGCGAGCGCGTCGGCGTCGGGGAGCGGCAGGTCGAGAGCGGTCACGGGCACGGCGGTGGCGAGCGGGACGCTCAGGATAAAGCAGCGCGCGTTCGAAGCAGGCGGTCGCGCCGGCGCGCGGGTTTGCGCAGCCGGGCGGCGCTGCGGCCGCCGACGCGAAGGCCGCTGCTGCCGCTGCGGTGCCGGTGCCGGTGCCGGTGCCGGTGCCGATGCCGATGCCGATGCCGATGCCGGTGCCGGTGCCGGTGCCGGTGCCGGTGCCGATCCGAGCGCATCAAGACCGCGGCCCGTGCGCAACGGCCATCGGCCGCTACCGGAGGGAGGGCCTGCAGGCCCGACGCGTTCCGGCCGGCCCGCGACACGCCGGCCGGCCATAATCGCGGCCAAACCCCGCGCACCGAAGGACCGCCGCCATGAGCACTGTCGATCCCGCCCTCGCCCGCCGCCGCGAACGCCTGCGCGCCGGCGCGCAGCCGCGGCCGGGCTGGCGCGCGTGGCTGCTGGTCGCGGCCTGCGCCGGGCTGTGGGCGATGTTCGGTTATGGCGTCGGCGACGTCGCTACCTACCCGATCGCCACCGGCTACCTGGCCGCGCCGCTGCAACCGCCGAACGAGACGCCGGCGCTGCTGTGGATGCTGTTCGTCGGCGTGTTCGGCGCGATGATCCTCGGCTTCGCCGCCGACGCCGTGCTCGGCGCGGCGCTCGGCGGCGCCGGCGGCGGCTTCGCCGCGTTCGCGCTGTCGCTGGCGGCGGTCGCGCTGGGGCTGTGGCGCGGCGCCGCCGACCGCTGGGTGCGGCCGCCGCACCTGGGCTTCTTCGACGCCGCCGGCAGCCTGCCCTGGGGCGGCGGCGGCTGGCTGTCATGGACCGCGCAGTACTGGGCGCCGGGGCTGCTGGCGGCGATCTCGGCGGCGCTGACGCTCGCCGCCTTCGGCGCGCGCCGCCGCCACCTGCGCCGGCAGCGGCGCCTGCGCGAGACCTTGTCGCAGGGCCAGCGCGTGCCCGGCACCGTCACCGAGACCCACCACACCGGGATCGAAGTCGGCAACGAACCGCGGATCCGCTTCGTAACCCGCTTCGTCGACCACCTCGGCACCGAGCGCTGGGTCAGCAAGACCGGCCAGTTCGACCCGACCCGGATCCCGCGGGTCGGCGATCCGGTCCAGGTCTGGTTCCTGCGCGAAGCGCCCGGCGACGAGGACCGCATCGCGGTCGGTTTCGGCAGCGACGAGGACGCCGAAATCGAGGAGCGGCTGGCCGCGCAGTGACCCAGCGGCACGGGCGTTCTGGCTGAACAGGGAAACCGCGACCTCGCCGCGCGCATCGGCTGAACGCGAAAAAAACCCGGAAAAAACGCCGTTCGCCACTGCAAACGGCCATACCAGCCCACGAAAATTTGTGATTTAACTCACATTTTCTTCGCAAAACGCATGCAACATGGCTCCCCGGTTCCGCACCGACAAGGAAGCCCAGCATGAGCAAGCCCGTCGTCGCGATCGAACACAGCCGCCTGCTGCCGCCCCCGGACCATCTGCCGGCGCGGCTGTGGCTGCTGCTGGCGCTGTGCGCCGCCGGCTGGGTCCTGTGCGGCTACAGCCTCGCCGGCGCGCTGGCGCAACCGCCGCAGGCGATCGCGCCGGGCGCGCCGTTGCAGGCGCTGCTGTGGTCGCTGCTGGCCGGCGGCTTCGCCGGGCTGATCTTCGGCGTGTTCGTCAACGCTGGCCTCGGCGCGCGCTTCGGCCTGGCGGTGGCCTTGCAGACCGGGCTGGCGCTGGCGATGGCCGCGCTCGCCGCCGGTTTCGCCTTCGCTCGCGCCTGGCCGTGGCACCCGCAGGCCGCGCTGACCGGCCTGGCCGCGGGCTGGCCGCAGTGGCTGTTCGGCGATGCGCCGCGTTCGCTGCCGGCGTCGTTCGCATTGATCGCGCTGTTGCTGGTGCTCGGCGCGATGGTGTGCCTGCGCCGCTATCGCGAACGCGACCGCCGCGTGCGCGACCTGCTCGCCCACGGCGTACGCGCGGCCGGCACCGTGGTGCATACCGAACACGTCGGCACCGAGGTCTACAACCCGTCGCGGGTGCGGGTGGTGGTGCGCTTCGACGACCACGCCGGCACCGAGCGCCGCGTCGCCAAGATCGGCGATTTCGACCCGCGCGCGCTGCCGCGTGCCGGCGAGCAGGTGCTGGTCTGGTTCTATCCGCACGCCGCCGACGATGCGCACCGCATCGTCGTGAGCTTCGGCGAACGGCCGCAGCTGTCGCAGGCCTTGAGCTGAGAATGCCGGTCCGCACTAACGACGAAGGCCGCCCTCGCAGGCGGCCTTCGTCGTTATGCCGACCGGCAACGCTCAGGCGCGCGCGGACTCCAGCGACAAACCTTCGAACCCGGCCGGCACCTCGCCGTCGGCGGCGTAGCGGTACAGCGCCGCCGAATACACCCCGCCGAGCGCGCTCTGGTACACCGCCAGCCCGAGCAGGGCCAGCACCGTGATCGCGCCGATCAGCACCGCCAGCGCGCTGGACGCCAGGCCCAGCAGCCAGGCCAGGCCGAAACCGACCGCGCCCACGCCGAGCATCGCCGCGCCGCAGGCCAGGCCGATGCCGACCATGCCGGCCGCGCTCTCGCCCCAGGTGCGCTTGAACATCGCCACCGAGCGCTTGACCGCGTCGACCGGGCCGACGTCCTCGGCGACCAGCACCGGCACCACCAGGAACGTCGCCATGGTCCAGGCCGCGCCGAGCGCGCCGCCGATCAGGCGCACGATGAAGTTGTTGTCGCGGTCCTTGAGCGCGTTGAGCAGCATGCCGACGGTCGCGGCGATGGCCGCGTAGCCGGCGATCGCGCCGATCCGCGCGGTCGCCGCGCGCAGCCCGTCGCGCAGGGTCGGGTCGCCGCCTTCGAGCCGGATCATCGCCGCGCTGACCAGCGCGCAGTTGCAGAACACGATGACGAAGTACTGGCAGAAGTAGAACGCGAAGGCGAACGCGATGCTGCCCGCGCCGTAGCCGTCGCGGAACAGATCCAGCGCCAGCGCCGGCACCAGGAAGGTCGCCAGCACCACCAGCACGCAGGCGGCGGACATCACCGGGAACACCAGCAGCTCGCGGTCGGAATGCAGCACCGAGGCGCTGGCCTTGGCCAGCTCCCAGCTGCGCTTGATCTTGTCGAACATCGTCTCTCCCCAGAGCTTGATGACGGCGCATCGTCGGCGCTGCGCGGCCGCGGCGCAAGTGGCCAAAGCGATCCGCGGCGGCTTTGCGCAGGCGGCGCAGCGCGCGGCCGCGCGGCGCTTCGACGGTACGCGCGCGCATCGGCGCCACGCCGACGCCGGCGCGCGCCGCGGCCTCAGCCCGACGCGCGCTCGCGCTCGATCCGCACGCCGACGCCGCGCGCGTTGCGGATCGCGCCGGGCTTGGTCAGCTTCAACGCCACCCGGCGCACGCCGAACTCGTCGATCACGATCGCCGCGACCCGCTCGGCCAGGGTTTCGACCAGGCCGAAACGCGAAGCCGCGACGAACTCGGTGATGCGCGCGCACACCGCGGAATAGTCCAGCGTGTGCTCGATCGCGTCGCTGGCCGCGGGCGCGCGGTTGTCGAATTCCATGTCCAGATCGAACACCAGCGGCTGGCGGATGTCGCGCTCCCAGTCGTAGATGCCGATGACGGCCTCGATTTCCAGGCCTTCGATGAATACGTGGTCCATGAACGTGTGCGTGGGCCGGTGCAGTCGAGGATGCGGCGCAATGTACCTGAGCGCGGCGAGGCTTGTCGCCGACGCGGGCGATAACGGGGCGCTCGTCGTGGTTGCGGTGTCGCGGTCGCGGCTCGCGCCGCTCCTACAGCCGGATACGAAACTCGCCGAAGCCCCTGTAGGAGCGGCGCGAGCCGCGACCGCGACACCACACCGACGACGAACGCCCCAACGCCGCCGCGACGCCTTGTGCGCCGATCAAACCGCTTCCAGCGTCGCCATGTCCCACCGCGGCGTCACCCGCACCGACGCGTCCGCACGCTGCCCGGCCTGCAGGCGCAGCGCGCCGGCGTAGGCGATCATCGCGCCGTTGTCGGTGCAGAACACCGGCCGCGGGAACGCGACCCGGCCGCCGCGCCGTTGCGCCGCCGCCGCGAGCTTGGCGCGCAAACGCTTGTTGGCGCCGACGCCGCCGGCGACCACCAAGGTGTCGCAACCGGCCGCGTCCAGCGCGCGCTCGCACTTGATCGCCAGCGTGTCGACCACCGCGTCCTCGAACCCGCGCGCGATGTCGGCGCGGGTCTGCTCGCTCTGGTCGCTGTTCTGCCAGGCCAACAGCACCTGGGTCTTCAAACCGCTGAAGCTGAAATCCAGGCCCGGCCGGTCGGTCATCGGGCGGGCGAACTTGAACCGGCCCGGCACGCCGAGTTCGGCCTGCGCGGCCAGCTGCGGGCCGCCGGGGTACGGCAGGCCCATCAGCTTGGCGGTCTTGTCGAAGGCTTCGCCGGCGGCGTCGTCGAGGGTCTCGCCGAGCAGGCGGTACTGGCCGATGCGGTCGACCGCGACCAGTTGGGTGTGGCCGCCGGACACCAGCAGGGCCACGAACGGCGGCTCGGGCCGGCCGAGCGGGTCGTCCTCGAGCAGCGGCGCCAGCAGGTGGCCTTCCATGTGGTGCACGCCGATCGCCGGCACGTCCAGGGCCCAGGCCAGGGCGCGGGCGACGCCGGCGCCGACCAGCAGCGCGCCGACCAGGCCGGGGCCGGCGGTGTAGGCCACCCCGTCGAGCTCGTCGGTGCGCAGGCCGGCGTCGGCCAGGGTCTGGCGGATCAGCGGCAGCAGCTTGCGCACGTGGTCGCGGCTGGCCAGCTCGGGCACCACCCCGCCGTACTCGGCGTGCAGGGCGATCTGGCTGTAGAGGGCGTGCGCGCGCAGCCCGGCGGCGGTGTCGTAGACGGCCACCCCGGTCTCGTCGCAGCTGGTTTCGATACCCAGGACCTTCATCGGACGGGGCCCTCCAGGCCGGCGCGCAGCAGCGCAGGGGCTGGCGCGGCGGCCGATTTCTGGGAGAATGTCGCGTTCATACCGCCTATGTTGCACCTTCCGCCCGAGCATCGCTATAATGCGCGGCTCTCCCCGGCCTGCCCGGGCTGGTCCCTCAACGAGAATACGTATGCCCAGCGTCAAAGTCCGCGAAAACGAGCCTTTCGAATTTGCCCTGCGCCGCTTCAAGCGCACCTGCGAGAAGGCCGGCGTTCTGGCCGAGACCCGCAAGCGCGAGTTCTACGAAAAGCCGACGCAGGAACGCAAGCGCAAGGCCGCCGCGGCGGTGAAGCGTCAGGCCCGTCGCGCTTCGCGCGATGTGACCAAGCGTCAGCGCCTGTACTGATCGCGTCTCCGCGCTGCACCGGCTTCGCGGCCGGCGCTTGCGAGGTAACGACCATCGAGCCGGCTGCGCCCAGGGCGCTGCCGGCTCTTTGCGTTTGCGGTTCGGTCAAAACCGGGCCTCAGGTCCGCATTCGGCCGCGCCCCTTCCCCTTTTCCACTCCCGGATTCGTCCCATGAGCCTCAAGCAACGCCTCACCGAAGACATGAAGGCCGCGATGAAGAGCGGCGACAAGCATTCCCTGGGCGTAATCCGCCTCATCAACGCCGCGATCAAGCAGCGCGAAGTCGACGAGCGGATCGAGCTCGACGACGCCGCGGTGATCGCCGTGCTCGACAAGATGGTCAAGCAGCGCCGCGACTCGATCACCCAGTACGAAGCCGCCCAGCGCGACGATCTGGCCCAGATCGAGCGCGACGAGATGGTGGTCATCGACCGCTACCTGCCGGCCAAGATGGGCGAGGCCGAAATCCTGGCCGTGCTCGACGCGACCATCGCCGAAGTCGGCGCGACCGGCCCGGCCGACCTGGGCAAGCTGATGGGCCCGCTCAAGGCCAAGCTCGGCGGCAAGGCCGATATGGGCCAGGTGTCGGCGCTGGCCAAGCAGCGGCTGGCGGGCTGAAGCCCGCCCGGGCCCGACGCCGGAAGCGTCGGGCCGAAGTTTCGCCGGACGCGGCGCGTGCCGCGTCCGGTTCCATCGCCCGCAAGGGCCGCACAACCGGAGGTGCGCCATGCAACGCCATCGTTTGATTCCCCACTGCTTTTGCCTCGCCGCTCGCTGAGCGCGACGACCTCGCCGCACCCGCGGATGCCGCGGCCCGCGCCGACTTCGCTGCCGATCCGCTCGAAGCCGAATCCGCACTGATCGAATCTGCGCCGGTCGAAGTGACCCGCAAGCGCCGCAAGGGCTATCCGTCCGAGAGCCGGGTCAAGCGCGGCCGCCGCTTCGTCCACGGCGGCAAGGAACTGGTCGAGAAGCTCGGCCGCAACGATCCCTGCCCGTGCGGCTCGACCCGGAGGTTCAAGGCGTTGCTGCCTGCACGCCGGGCGCTTTGAGGGCACGATGCGGGACGATTACTTCCGCGAATGAAGACGGGCCGGCGCGGCGCCTTGCTGCGCCGGCTTTTCGTTTTGTGGGGCTGCGGGACGTTGCGTCGTGGTTGGGATGGCGCGGTCGCGGCTTGCGCCGCTCCTACAGGGGCTTCGGCGGCGGTGCGGCGGCTGGGTTCGTCGCCTCGCTCTAACGCCGCGCCAACACACGCCTAACCGGCTTGTCGGATACTGAACGCGACGCCGCCCGCGCCGCTCCGTTCGCCGCATGCCTTCGACCGACCTTCCACCGAACGATTCCCGCCGCTCCGCCGAGGACTCTGCGTCCGCGCCCGTTGCGGTGCGCACCGGTCCAGCAGGCGCACCGCCCCGCGACGATGCGCAGGCCACCGCGGCCACGATGCAGGCCAGCAACGACGGCCCGAACGCCGCGGCGCACGAGCGCGACGACCACGACGGCCCGGTCCGCTCCGCCGCCGCCGAACTCGCCCACGACGCGATGCAGCGCATCCACGGCCTGCAGACCCGGCTGGAGCAGAGCTGGCCGGGCAAGTTCGTGCAGCGCTTCGTCGATTACGACATCCTCGCTCTGGCCGCGGCGCTGTCGTTCTACACCCTGCTGTCGCTGGCTCCACTGGTGCTGATGGTGCTGTGGCTGAGCACCGCGCTGTACCCGTCCGCGCAGGAGGAGTTCTTCCGCCAGATGGGCCTGCTGGCCGGCAACGAGGTCGAGAACACCGCGCGGCTGATCGTCGCCAACGCCCAGCACCGGCCCGGCACCGGCTCGATGGCGGCCCTGCTCGGCACGCTGGCGCTGCTGGTCGGCGCGTCGGCGGTGTTCGGCCAGTTGCAGGCCGCCCTGAACCGGGTGTTCCGCAGCGACGCCAAGCGCCTGGGCGGGCTGGCGGTGTGGCTGCGCAAGCGCCTGCTGTCGTTCGGCATGGTCATCAGCGTCGGCTTCCTGCTGGTGGTGTCGATGGCCGCGCAGGCCGCGCTGCAACTGCTGATCGCCTACGTCCCCGACCTGTTGCCGGCGTTCGCCGCGGCGGTGTCGTTCCTGTTGTACGCGGCGGTGTTCGCGGCGATGTACCGCTGGCTGCCGGACCGGCCGGTGACGCGCCGGCGCGCACTGTTCGGCGGCGCGCTGACCGCGGGCATGTTCATGCTCGGGCGCAGCGCGATCGGCCTGTACCTGGGCCAGGCCAGCCTCGGCACTGCCTACGGCCCGGCCGGCGGGCTGGTGGTCATGCTGGTGTGGATGTACTACTGCGCGGTGGTGTTCCTGGTCGGCGCGCTGATCACCGCGATGCTCGACGAGCACGCGCGGGTGCGCCGCCGGCTGGCCGAAGAACGCGCCGCGGCGGGCCTGGACGCGGCCTGAGCCCGGCGCGGACCCGGGCCCGGGACGCGGCCCGCGCGCGAACCGCCCGCCGCGGTCGCGGCCGATGCGCCCGACCCGTGGCATCCTAGTCGTCGCTCCGCTTCCAGACTGTCCGCCCGCCCGGGCGGCACCGGCATGGCCCGCATCCCCGACGGCTTCATCGACGACCTGCTCGCCCGCACCGACATCGTCGAGGTGATCGCCGCGCGCGTGCCGTTGAAGCGCCAGGGCAAGGAATACTCGGCGCGCTGCCCGTTCCACGACGAGCGCTCGCCGTCGTTCTGGGTCTCGCCGACCAAGCAGTTCTATCACTGCTTCGGCTGCGGCGCGCACGGCACCGCGATCAGCTTCCTGATGAACTACGACCGCCTCGAGTTCCTCGACGCGGTCGACGAGCTGGCCAAGCGCGCCGGCGTGGAAGTGCCGCGCGACACCCGCGCGCGCAACGAGAATTCCGACACCCAGGACCTGATCCACGCGCTGGAAGCGGCGCAGCGTTTCTTCCTGCGCCAGTACGCCGCCAGCGGCAAGGCCCAGGGCTATCTGGACAGCCGCGGCGTCAGCATCGACATCCGCGACCGCTTCGGCATCGGCTACGCGCCCGACGGCTTCAACGCCCTGCGCGACGCGCTCGGCACCGACGAGCGAAGGATGAAGCTGCTCGACCGCGCCGGCCTGCTGTCGAAGAACGACAGCGGCCGGGTCTACGACAAGTTCCGCGACCGGGTGATGTTCCCGATCCACGACCGCCGCGGCCGGGTGATCGCGTTCGGCGGGCGCGTGCTCGACAAGGACGACGGGCCGAAGTACCTCAACTCGCCGGAAACCCCGCTGTTCCACAAGGGCCGCGAGCTGTACGGGCTGTGGCAGGTGCGCCAGGCGCACAACAAGATTCCGCGGCTGATCGTGGTCGAGGGTTATATGGACGTGGTCGCGCTGTTCCAGCACGGTGTCGACACCGCGGTGGCGACGCTCGGCACCGCGACCACGCCCGACCACGCCGAACTGCTGTTCCGCAACGCCGCCGACGTCTATTTCTGCTTCGACGGCGACCGCGCCGGCCGCGGCGCGGCGTGGAAGGCGGTCGAATCGGTGCTGCCGCGGATGAAGGACGGGCGCCAGGCGTTCTTCCTGTTCCTGCCCGACGGCGAGGACCCGGATTCGCTGGTGCGGCAGGAAGGCGCCGAGGGTTTCGACCGCCGCTTGCGCGAGGCGATGCCGCTGTCGCAGTTCCTGTTCGACAGCCTCGCCGCCGACGTCAACCTGCAGACGCTCGAAGGCAAGGGCCGGCTGGCCGAACGCGCCAAGCCGCTGCTGGCGCAGATTCCCGACGGCGCGTTCGCCGACCTGATGCAGCAGCGCCTGACCGAACTGACCGGCGTCGGCGCGCGCGGCGCTTCGCCGCAGACCCACGTGCCGGCGCAGCGCGCGAGCGCGGCGCAGCGTCCGGCGGCGACGCCGAAACGCTCGCTGGTGCGCAGCGCGATCGCGCTGCTGCTGCAAAAGCCTTCGCTGGCCGCGGCGCTGCAACCGCCGTACGGCTTCGCCCGGCTGAACCAGCCGGGCATCGACTTGCTGGTGGAAATCGTCGAAGTCGTGCAGCAACGCCCGGAAATCACCACCGGCGCGCTGCTCGAACACTTCGCCGAACACCCGCAGCTCGGCGCGCTGCAGAAGCTGGCGAGCCAGAGCCTGCCGGGCAACGAGGAGCATTTGCAGCGCGAGTTCCTCGATGCGATCGCGCAGTTGGACAAGCAGACCGTGGTGCAGCGCCTGGAGGAATTGCAGGCGCAGCAGCGCGAGAGCGGGCTGGGCGATGCGGAGAAGCGCGAGTTGCTGGCGCTGTTGCAGATGCGGGCTGGGTTGACGCAGGCGAACTGAGGGCGGCGATTGTCGCGGCTGCGACATCGTGCTTGCGACGCGAACGGCTACTCCGCGGTCGCAGCTTGCGCAGCTCCTACAGTCGGACTTCGGGCAGGCGTCTGCGCTGGAAACAAAATCGCCTCGCGGTTACGGCGGCTCCCTGTAGGAGCGGCGCGAGCCGCGACCGCGACACCGCGCTTGCGACGCAAACGGCTGCCCCGCGGTCGCAGCTTGCGCAGCTCCTACAGTCGGACTTCGGGCAGGCGCCACGGCTGAAAACAAAATCGCCTCGCGGTTGCGGCTGCTCCCTGTAGGAGCGGCGCGAGCCGCGACCGCGACACCGCGCTTACGACGCAAACGGACACCCCGCGGTCGCAGCTCGCGCAGCTCCTACAGTCGGGCCTCGGACTTGCGCGTCAACTCCAGACTTCGGTCATCACCCGGGCGAAGTTGCCGCCGAGGATCTTGCCGATCCGCGCGTCGCTGTGGCCGCGCGCCGACAGCAACGCGGCCAGCGTTTCGAAGCGCCGCGGGGCGTTGAGGCCTTCGACGTACAGATACACGGTCTCGCTCTCGCCCGGCGCGGAAATGCCGAGCTTGCGCCGCTCGCGGATCGATTCGGCGTGGTCGCGCTTGTAGTTCTCGGTCAGTTTCACCGCCGACACCAGGTTGTCGGTGCCGATGCCGACATGGTCTTCGCCGCACACGTCGATGGCGTGTTCCAGATGACGAATCACGTCGGCCGCGCCGGGCTGGCCGCTCTCGCGCAGGAACGGCATCAGGTAGATGCCGACCACGCCGCCGCGCTGGGCGCAGGCGCGCAGTTCGGCGTCGGTCTTGTTGCGCGGGCGTTCGACCAATGCCGCGCAACCGGTGTGGCTGATCAGCACCGGCGATTTCGACGCCGCGATCGCTTCCAGCGCGGTGCGGCGGCCGCTGTGGGCGAGGTCGACCAGGATGCCGCGCTCGTTGAGCCGCTCGACCAGGCTGTGGCCGAACTTGCTCAAGCCGGCGTCGCCGGGCTCCAGGCAGCCGTCGCCGGCGAGGTTGCGCACGTTGTAGGTCAGCTGCACCGTGCGCAGGCCGAGCCGCTGGTAATCGTCGATGCGTTCGAGCTTCTCGCCGATCGGCGCGCTGTCCTGGAACTGATAGACCACGCCGAGCTTCTTCTCGCGCCGCGCGCGCTCCAGGTCGGCGCCGCGACGCACCGCCAGGAACACGTCGGGATGGCGCGCGATTTCTTCCTCCCAGTTGGCGATGTCGCGCACCGCGGCTTCGAACGCGCCTTCGTACTGGGCGACCGGGCCGACCGTGGTCTGCAGCACGCGCAGGCCGCTTTCGCGCGCTTCGGCGATCAGCTTCGGCGACAGCATGTCGCCGGGCTTGGCTTCGTCGCTGCCGATGAAGCCGCAGGCGTCGACCACCATCGATTCGGCGTACGGCGCCCAGCGCAACGGCGGCGCGGCCGCGCGCAGCGCGCCGCTCCAACCGCCGGCCAGCGCGCCGGCGCCGGCCAGCGCGGTGTGGATCAGGAAACTTCTGCGATCGGGCATAGCGGCATCCCCCAGTGAATGCGTGCTGGTAAGCGACAAGGCGCTGCGGCGATGCGCTAAGCGCAGTTTCGGCAGGCACGATTCCAGACAACGCACTCTAGGCGTAACGCCGGCCGGCGCGCATCGTGACTTTCGGGGGAGAGCAACGCGGCGCGGGCGCGCTAAGCTCGGATGTCCTGCGCCGCCTCCGCGGCGCGCTTTGGCCTGCGCGCCGCGCACGGCCGTCCCGGGGAGACCGCCGATGAGCTTGCGCCGCCTGCTTTCCACGAAACCTTCGCCGCGCCAGGCCGCGCGCGAACCGGCCGCGCTGCGCGCGGCCCTGGCCGCCGCGCTGACGCTGGCGTGCGCGGGCGCCGCGCATGCGCAGACGCCCGCGCCGGTCGAGCGCCTGCACCAGGGCAACCGCACCAGCGAGAACGTGCCGCCGGTGTCGGCGGAATTGCTGGAACGCCTGAACCGCTACCAGAACACCCGCGGCGCCGGTTTCGCCGGCTGGACCCAGGACGGCTGCCTGCTGATCTCGACCCGCTTCGCCGAAACCGCGCAGGCCCACCGAGTGTGCGCGCCGCTGGGCATGCGCGAGCAACTCACGTTCTATCCCGAACCGGTCAACGCGATCACCGCGGCGCCGGCCGGCGGCAACGGCTTCGTGTTCGCCAAGGACGTGGGCGGCAACGAGTTCTGGCAGCTGCACTGGTTCGACCTGGGCACGCGCCAGACCCGCCTGCTGACCGACGGCAAATCGCGCAATCAGTCGCCGCTGTTCTCGCACGACGGCAAGCAGCTGGCGTACAGCAGCACCCGCCGCAACGGCAAGGACACCGATGTGTGGGTCGGCGGTTTCCCCAGCGGCGAGGCGCGCGCGGTGGTGACCGAAGGCGGCCAGTGGAGCGCGCAGGATTTCTCGCCCGACGGCAAGCAGTTGCTGGTCATCAAGTACGTGTCGGCGAGCGAGTCGTATCCGGGCATCGTCGATCTGGCCAGCGGCAAGCTGACGCTGTTCCCGGTCGACGGCGGCAAGGCCGCGATCAGCGACTTCCGTTTCTCGCGCGACGGCCGCTCGGTGTATTACGTCTCCGACGAAATCGTCGCCGGCAAGCCGCAGGAGTTCCGCACCCTGCGCCGGCACGAACCGGCCAGCGGCAAGTTCGACGTGCTCAGCGCGAAGATTCCGTGGGACGTCGACGGGCTCGCGCTGTCCGACGACGGTAGCCGCCTGCTCTACGTCAGCAACGAGGACGGCATCGGCAAGCTGCACGTGCTGTCGCTGCCGGAGCATCGGGAGATCGCCTTGCCGGAGCTGCCGGTCGGCGCGATCGGCCGCAGCGAGTTTTCGCCCGACGGCAAGCGCATCGCCTTGTCGATCAACTCGTCGACCTCGCCGAGCGACGTGTACGTGATCGATATCGACGCGCGCAAGCTGACCCGCTGGACGCGCAGCGAAGTCGGCGGCCTGGATTCGTCGAAGTTCGTCGCGCCGACGCTGGTGCGCTACCCGACCTTCGACCAGGTCGACGGCAAGCCGCGCACGATTCCGGCGTTCTACTACCGCCCCGCCGGCGCGGCGGCCGGCAAGAAACTGCCGGTGGTGATCCAGATCCACGGCGGCCCGGAAGGGCAGTCGCAGCCGACCTTCAACCCGACCGCGCAGTTCCTCGCCAACGAACTCGGCGTGGCGGTGTTGCTGCCGAACGTGCGCGGCTCGACCGGCTACGGCCGCACCTACCTCGGCCTGGACAACGCGGAAAAGCGCGAGGATTCGGTCAAGGACATCGGCGCGCTGCTGGATTGGGTCGGCAAGCAGCCCGAACTCGACGCCGGCCGCGTCGGCGTGTACGGCGGCAGCTACGGCGGCTACATGGTGCTGGCCTCGCTGATGCACTACAGCGACCGCATCCGCGCCGGCGTCGACGTGGTCGGCATCTCCGACTTCAGCACCTTCCTCAACAACACCGAGAGCTATCGCCGCGACCTGCGCCGCGCCGAGTACGGCGACGAGCGCATTCCGGAGATGAAGGCGGTGTTCGACCGCATCTCGCCGCTGAAGAACGCCGCCAAGATCCGCTCGCCGCTGTTCGTCGCGCAGGGCAAGAACGATCCGCGCGTGCCTTACACCGAGGCCGAGCAGATCGTGAAGGCGGTGCGCGGCAACGGCCAGCCGGTGTGGTTCCTGATGTTCGACGACGAAGGCCACGGCTTCCAGAAGAAAGGCAACGCGGATTACTTCGGCGCGGCGATGATGCAGTTCTGGCAGCAGCACCTGATCGGCGGCAACGCGGCCGCGGGCCAGCGCTGAGGGCGACGCGCACGGCCCGGCGCTGCCGGGCCGTTGCGGTCTGGGGCCAACCCTAGCCCTGCGGCCGGAAGTCATTGAAACGCAACAATTCTCTGGGGTTTTCCCCACTGGGGCCTTGGCGGATTTCTGGCTAAGTTGTTGTGCATCCAGCGCAGCGAGCCGCCAGGCCATGACCGATCCGATCCAAGCCGGGCTGCACGCCCGCCCGGCCCTGCCGCCGCCGTCGACGCCGGAGCAACTGCCGCAGGCCTTGCGCGACGCGCCCGCGCCGCTGGCGCGCGCGCAGGTCGATGCGCTCGACGACGACGGCGTGCAGGCCTTCGCCGATGCGGTGCGCGCGCTGCCGTTGGCCGAGCGCGAAACGCTCGCCAACGATCTGGCCGGCAAGCTCGACGCGCCGCAGTTGCGCAAGCTCGAACCCGCCTTCGGCCGCGACGCCGTCGAGGCCGCGGTCGAACGCAACGGCGGGCCCGAACTGCGCGAGGCCTACGCTGCGCTGCCGCCCGATCACGCCGACCCCGGCCAGACCCGCGACATCTCCGCCAGCGTGACCAACCCCGACGGCGGCGAAGTCAACGACGCGGTCTGGACCGTCGACGACCGCGGCCGCCCGATTCACGCCGAAGCCACCTTGCGCACCGTGTTCAGCGACATCGACCGCAGCGATGCCGAAACCCAGGCCCAGCGCACGGCCGCCGACCGCGGCGTCGACGGCGATCAGGGCGGCCACCTGCTCGGCCATCGCTTCGTCACCGACCAGGGCCTGAAGAACCTGTTCCCGCAGAACGGCAACTTCAACATGGGCGCGTACAAGACCCTGGAGAACGAATGGGCGGCGTGGATCGACAAGGGCATGGACGTGCGGGTGAACATCGAGCTGACCCCGCGCGACGCCGACCGACCGGACCGGGTTCGCATTTCCTATGAGGTCCTCGACCCGGGCGACGGCCACAGGGTTTACGATCAGCGCGTGAGCTTCGACAACCGCGCCGGCCAGCGCTACGCCCGCGTCGACGCGGGCGAGATGGACGGACTGATCGCGGCCAGCTGACCGCAAGGACTTCAAGCACGCTATGAACAGAGACGAATTGCTCGGCGAGATCGCCCGCCTGATCGTGGTCGACCCCAAGGCCGGCGAGCGCCCGTGGGACGGTTATGCGCTGATCGCGTGGTACGGCGAAGGCATCAGCCGCCTCAACGGCTTCCGCTACGACAAGGGCCAGCCGGGCGAAGCGCTGACGCCGTCGGGCGTGGAGATCGAGAACCGGCTCGAAGAACTGCGCCGGGTCACCCAGAAGCCCGGCGAGTCGCCGTGGCGGGTGTGCATCATGCGCATCAACCGCGAAGCGGCCGAAGTGGCGATCGATTTCGAGTACGAAGAACCGGGCAAGTGGTACGTCACTCCCGACAGCGCAGCGGCGATCGCCGAGCGGGTGCGGCCCTGCTGAGCGGTTGAGCCGCCCTTGTAGGAGCGGCGCGAGCCGCGACCGCAGGGTAGCCGTTTGCGCCGTAAGCGCGGTGTCGCGGTCGCGGCTCGCGCCGCTCCTACAGTCGCCCTCGGCGGCCATCGGCCCGATCGCCTGAACCACCCCGCCACGCCGCGCATGGCCGGCGCGCGCCGCAGCGTCCACAATGGCCTCAGCCGCGCATTCCGCGCGCGGCCACGGACGGCCTGCCGGCGCCGCGCGCGCCGGCCGCGATTCCGCCATCACGAGGCCTTCGATGAGCTGGCTCAAGCGTCTGCGCGTGGACACCTTCACCCTGGCCCTGCTGGCCACGGTCGCCCTGGCCTGGAAATTCCCGCTGCACGGCGCGCCGGCGCAGTGGATGGACGATTTCACCGACCTGGCCATCGCCGCGCTGTTCTTCCTGCACGGCGCGCGCCTGTCGCGCGAGGCCATCCTCGCCGGCATGCTGCACTGGCGCCTGCACCTGGTCATCTTCGCCAGCACCTTCATCCTGTTTCCGCTGCTCGGCCTCGCGCTCAAACCGCTGTCGGGCCATTTGCTGACGCCGGAGCTGTACCTGGGCCTGCTGTTCCTGTGCACCCTGCCCTCGACCGTGCAGTCGTCGATCGCCTTCACCTCGATGGCCGGCGGCAACGTGCCCGCGGCGGTGTGCAGCGCGTCGGCGTCGAGCCTGCTCGGCGTGTTCATCACCCCGCTGCTGCTCAGCGCGCTGGCCGGCGCGCACGGCGGCATGGCCGATCCCAGCGACGCCATCGGCAAGATCATGTTGCAGCTGCTGGTGCCGTTCGTGGCCGGCCACCTGCTGCGGCGCTGGATCGGCGGCTGGGTCGAGCGCCGGCGCGCGGTGCTGCGCTACACCGACCAGGGCACGGTGCTGCTGGTGGTCTACACCGCGTTCTCGGCCTCGATGAACAGCGGCCTGTGGCAGAGCACGCCGCTGGTCGCGCTGTACGTGGTGATCGCGGTGTGCGCGCTGTTGCTGGCGGTGGTGATGCTGACGACCACCTTCGCCGCACGCCGGCTCGGGTTCTCGCGCGCGGACGAAATCGCCATCGTGTTCTGCGGTTCGAAGAAGAGCCTCGCGACCGGCGTGCCGATGGCGAAGATTCTGTTCGCCAGCAGCGCGCTCGGCGCGATCGTGTTGCCGGTGATGATCTTCCACCAGATCCAGCTGATCGTCTGCGCGCAACTGGCGCAGCGCTACGCGCGCAAGGCGCCGGTGCGGGCGACGCTGGAGGAAGCGGCGGACTGAGCGCTCAACGCGCGTCCTTCACCACCTCGCCGCCCTTGACCACCACCGGCACCGCTTCGAGCAACCGCACGTCCTGGGTCGGATCGCCGGCAACCGCGATCAAATCGCCCCAACGCCCGGCTTCGATCAGGCCCACGTCCTTGCGCCCCAGCGCCTGCGCCGCGTCGACGGTGGCCGCGCGGATCGCCTGCGCAGGGCTCATGCCGTAGCGCGTCATCAGCGCGAACTGCCTGCCGTTGAGGCCGTGCGGATACACCCCCGCGTCGGTGCCGTAGACCATCTTGACCCCGGCCGCATGCGCGCGGCGGAAGTTCTCGCGCTGGATGTCGGCGACTTCGCGGTCCTTGCGCAGGTTGTCTTCCAGCACGCCGTTCTTCTTGCCCTCGGCCTGGGTGTAGTCGGTGTTGTAGATGTCCATCGACAGCCAAGCGCCATGCTGCTTGGCCAGGCGGATGCCTTCCTCGTCGATCAGGCTGGCGTGCTCGATGGTGTCGACGCCGGCGCGGATCGCGTCGCGGATGCCGGCGGCGCCGTGCGCGTGCGCGGCCACGCGCAGGCCCCACTGGTGCGCTTCGTCGGCGACCGCCTTCATTTCCTCATAGCTCATCTGCTGCTGGCCGGGCTCGGTGTTGCGCGAGAACACCCCGCCGGTGGCGCAGATCTTGATCACTTGCGCGCCGTATTTGCGCAGCTCGCGCACGCTCTTGCGCGCTTCCTCGACCGAGTCGGCGTTGTAGGGATTCTTCTGCGCCATCGACGGCGGGAAATAAGTCGAATCGCAATGGCCGCCGGTGGCGCCGAAGGAATAGGCGGCGGTGACGATGCGCGGGCCGTCGAGCTTGCCCTCGTCGATGGCCTGGCGCAGGCCGACGTCGTTCCAGGCGTCGGCGCCGACGTTGCGCACGGTGGTGAAGCCGGCCTGCAAGGTCTGTTGCGCGTGCTTGACCGCCAGCACCGACCAGAACCGGTCGTTGAACTGCAGGCCGGTGTAGCCGCCGTAGCTGGGGTCCGAATCCAGGTGCACGTGCATGTCGATCAGGCCCGGTAGCACGGTCATGCCGGCCAGATCGAGCCGGCGCGCGCCCTCGGGCGCGGCGTCGCCGGCGCGGCCGACCGCGGCGATGCGGCCGTCGCGGATCACGATCTGCGGGTTGTCGGTCAGGCGCCCGCTGGCGGGGTCGAACAGTTTGGCTGCGGTCACCACCAAGGTCTGCGGCGCCTGCTGCGCGGCCGCCGGCAGCGCCGCGGCCAACAGCAGCGCCGACAGCGCGCACGCCAAACCGGAACGCGCCGCGCGCGGCGCTCGCGAAATCTTTTGCTGCATCATCGGCACCGATCTCCCCATCGGCGGAACAGTGCGGCGAGTATAGGCACGGCGGCGATGCGCCGCGCCAGTGCAGCGCGGCTCAGTAGACCGCGCCGTGGCGGACTTTCAGGCGGATCGCGTCGAGCGCCTTCGGCGCGCGCAGGGGATTGTCGGCCAGCACGATGAAGTGGGCCTCGAAGCCTTCGGCGATGCGGCCGACGCGCCGCTGCGGGAACAGCAGCGACGGCGTGTGCTCCACCGCCGCACGCCACAGCTGCGCCGGCGGCATCACCTGCAACCCGGCCAGATAATCGATCTCGACGCGCACCGTGGCGTCGAAGCGGTCGCTGCCGAGCGCCAGCGGCACGCCGGCGGCGAGCAAACGGCGCAGGTTGTCGCGCTGCAGCGCGCGCACGCGCTCGAGTTCGGCCGCGTCGTCGCCGGCGAGCAGTTGCGCGGCGTTGGCGGTGGCGATCAGCGGGATCTTGCGCTGCGCGGCGAGGGCGATGGAGGCGTCGTCGAGGCGATAGTCGGCCTCGCTGCGTCCGTCCCAGATCTGATAGCCCGGCAGATGCGCGAGGATGTCCACGCCGGCCTCGACCGCGACCCGGAAATCCGCGGCCGATTCGACGTGCGCGGCCACCCGCAGGCCGTCGGCATGCGCGCGCCGCACCAGCGGCGCCAGCAGTTCGGGGCGCAGGCCGTTGCGGCCGTAATAGCGCGCATCGCCGCGCCGTTCGGGACGCTCGCTGTGCACCAGCACGACCTTGATCAGGTCCGGCCGCGCCGCACGCAGCTTCGGCCATTTGCGCTCGATGTCGTCGAGCGTGTCCATCACCAGGTAGTCGCGGTCGTGCACGTCTTCGACCGGCCGCAGGCTGCCGTCGGGATTGCTGCGCGCCATCGCCAGCGGATGGCCGTCGGAGCTGGACACGCAGGCGCTGGCGTAGAGCACGTCCAGCGGCGCGTCCGCGCCTAGCGCCTGTTTGGCCTGGGCGGTGCCGTCGGGATCGCCGCACAGCATCGCCGCGTACTGCACGCCGCCGGCGAGGTAGCGTTCGCGGAAGTTGCGCGCGCCCCAGGCGTTCTGCAGGTTGTGGTTGTGCGCCTCGGCCAGCGGCGGCGTGGCGTAGCCGCCGGCGAGATCGACCACGCGCTCGACCCGCTCAGGGCGCGTGCGGGTCAATGCGCCGTCGACGGCGTACCAAGTGCCGGCGCGGAAGTCTTCGCCGTCGAACCAATGGCCGTTGCGGAATTCGACGGCGCCTGCGGCTGATGCGGGAGCGATTGCGGTGGAAGCGATCGATACCGAAGCCGCGGCCAGCGCGGCGAAAGCCAAACACGAAGCGATCAGATGCGGAACAACGTTGCGGCGCACGAGCTTCTCCAACGGAAACGAGTCCGTAGGATGCTCATGCGTCGCAAAGGGTTGCGCGGCTCAGCCGAGTTGGTGCAGCTCGAACGCCGCCGCGGGCTGCAACGCCGGCAACAGCCAATGATCGACCAGCAGGAACGCGAACAGCGCCATCAGGTAGACGATGGAGTAGTTGAACACCTTCATCGCGTACAGCTCGTCCGGCGGGTCCATCAGCTTCCAGGCGTAGTACAGGAACACCGCGCCGAGCACCAACGCGCCGCCGAGGTAGAACAGCCCGCTCATGCCGGCCGCCCACGGCAGCACCGTCACCGCGACCAGCAGCACCGTGTAGAACAGGATCTGCCAGCGCGTGTACTGCACGCCGTGGGTCACCGGCAGCATCGGCACCATCGCGCGCGCGTAGTCGGCGCGGCGGAAGATCGCCAGCGCCCAGAAGTGCGGCGGGGTCCAGACGAAGATGATCAGCACCAGCAGCAGCGCATGCGCCCAGTCCCACTCGCCCTGCATGCCGGTCACCGCGGCCCAGCCCAGCAGCGGCGGCGCCGCGCCGGCGATGCCGCCGATGACGATGTTCTGCGGCGTGGCGCGCTTGAGGTAGACGGTGTAGACCACCGCGTAGCCGATCAGCGAGGCGAAGGTCAGCAACGCGGTGATCACGTTGACCCACAGCACCAGGATCGTCATCGACAACGCCGCCAGCGCCAGCGCGAATATCAACGCCTGGCGCGGCGTGACCTGGCCGGCGACGATCGGCCGCCACGAGGTGCGCGCCATCTTCGCGTCGATGCGCGAATCCAGCAGCTGATTGATCGCCGCGGCCGACGACGCCGCCAGCCAGATGCCGAGGAAGCCGAGGATCGACTGCCGCGCCGGCGGCCAGCCCGGCACCGCCATGAACATGCCGACGATGGCGGTGAACACGATCAGCGCGACCACGCGCGGCTTGGTCAGGTCCCAGTACTGCTTGGCGGTGGGTCGCGGCGCGGCGCTCATCACGGCTCCGGCGTGCGCAGGCGCGCGAGCAGGGACACCAGGGCGAACAACAGCAGCGCGGCGCCGCCGTTGTGCGCCACCGCGACCGCCAGCGGCAGGCCGAGCTTGACGTTGGCGATGCCCAGGCCGATCTGCAACAGCAGCAACGCGCCCAGCAATGTGGCCCAGCCGCGCAGGCCCGGCGTGCGCAGCAGCTTGACCGTCAGCGCCAGCAGCGACACGAACACGATGCCGGCCATGACCCGGTGCGCGAGCTGGATCGCGATGCGCGCCTCGCCGTCGAGGATGCCGCCTTCGTAGTCCACGCCGATGCCGCGCCACAGCACGAAGGCTTCGCCGAAGTCGTGGCGCGGCCACCACTGGCCGACGCAGGTCGGAAAATCGTTGCCGCAGGCCAGCGCGGCGTAGTTGGCGCTGGTCCAGCCGCCGAGCGCGATCTGCACGGTCAGCACGCCGATGCCGGCGAGCACCCAGCCGCGCAGCCGCGCCGCGTCGGCGAGCCGGATCGGCTGGTGGGTCGCGCGCCACGCGGTCCACACCAGCAGCGAGAACGTCAGCAGGCCGCCGAGCAGATGCGCCATCACCACCACGGGCTTGAGCAGCCAGGTCACCGTCCACATGCCGAGCAAGGCCTGGAAGATGATGACCGCGAGGGTGATCGCCGACACCCGCGACAGGTCGGTGTTGCTCCAGCGCGCGGCCGCGGCGATCAGGATCGCTTCGCCGACGATCGCCAGCGCCGATGCGGCGACGTGCTGGCCCTTCATGTACAGCGGAATGCCGATCGCGACCAGCAGCGAGGCCAGCGCGATCTGCATCATGCCCTTGCTGCGCCGGCGCGCCGACACCAGCGCCAGGGTCAGCACCAGCACGCCGAGCAGGCCGGCGATCATGCGGTGGAACTGCTCGCGCCAGGCCTTGTGCACTTCGACCGGGCGGATCTGGGTGGCGACGTGGTCGACGGCCTGGTGCGGGTCGGTCGGCCACGCGGCGCGGCCGTAGCAGGTCGGCCAGTCGGGGCAGCTCAGGCCGGCGTTGGACAGGCGCACGAACGCGCCGAACACGATCACGCACAGGGCCAGCGCCACCGCCAGCCAGGCGATGCGGTGGAAATTCTTGTACAGCCCGGAACTGCTCAGGCCGGTAAGGCTGGATACGCTCATTGCTTTGGCTTGGTCTCGCTAAAGGGCGCCGCGCGCTCGGCAGCGGCGCCGGGCGCCCGCCACGGGCCGCGCCGGCCCGTCGTTACATCAGTTTCAGCAGCCGGCTCAGGTCGCTGCGCAGCCCGCCGGGTTGGAAGCCGGGAGCGTAGCGCAGAATCGCGAAGCCGTTCGGGTCGATCACGTAGACCGGGGTCCCGGCCGGGTCGTTCAGGCGCGGCAGGCGCTCGCGCAGTTGCGGCGCGTCGGCGAGCACGCGCAGCGAGGCCGGGCGCGCCGCGCCGGCCGGCGGTTCGCCGAGCCACAGGATGTCGACCTGGTCGGCGTCCTTGCCGAACAGCTGCCATACCGTGTCGAGCTCGTGCGACAACTTGACGCATTCCTGCGCGCAGCCCGGCGCCGGCGCCACCACGATGCGCCAGACCCGCGCGCCGGGGTTCCACGGGTACGGCTTGCCGTCGGCCAGCGCCGGCTCGAACCGGCGCAGGTCGGGCTTGGGCTCGAGCAGCTCGCCGTTCTGGCGGTTGATCGCCGGATGCCGGTCGGTGAAGCGCATGACCCCGGCGACCAGCATCGGCACGAAGAAGAACGCGGCGATCAGCACCAGGGTCAGGCGGTTGCGGTTGCGCTGGGCGTCGGTGACGGGCGCGGGTGTACTCATCGGTCGGCTCCGCGGCGCGGGCGCCGGAAAGTCAAAATCAGCGCGGTGGCCAGCACCGCCGCGGCGAGTGCGAACCACTGCAGGGAATAGCCGCGGTGCTTGTCCGGCGGCAAGGTGTTGCTGAGCAGTTCCAGATCGCGGTCGTAGCCGAGCGGCAACGCCGGATCCAGGCGCAGCACGCGCGGCGCCAGCGGCGCCGGCAGGCCGAGCGCGGCGGCGATCGCGCGGGTGTCGACGCGGGTCAGCAGCCAGCCCTGGCCTTCGCGGCCGATGCCGGGGCCGAGCGGAATGCCGACCGACGGCGGCGCGCTGAGCAAGCCGCGCAATGCCAGTTCGCCCTCGGGCTTGGGCACCGCCGGAAATTTGCGCTCGCCGCCGAGCGGCAGCCAGCCCAGATCGACCAGCAAGGGCTCGCCGCCGTCGGGCAGGAACAGCCGGTACGCGCGCACGCCGGCGCGGCCGCCGCGCTGCTGGTTGTCGAGCAGCAGCGCGCCGCGCGGATCGAAACGGCCCTGGCCCGCGGCCCAGTCGTAGGCGTGCGCGCGCTGCGGATCGGCCGCGCGCGACAGCGGCTGCGGCACGCGTTCGGACAGCACCTGCGCGGCGGCATCGAGCATCGCCTGCTTCTCCACCGCGCGCCGCGCCTGCCACAGGCCGAGGTTGGCGAACAGCGCGATCGCCGCCAGCGCCAGGCTCCAGCCGAACAGCAGGTTGCCGCGACGGCTCACCCCAAGCTCCCGGCGTGCTGCGATAATCCCGCCTTCGCACCCACGCGCGCGCCGCCCGAGGCTTCGATGAGCCAAGAACTGAAAATCCTGCTGGTGGTGGCGTTCCTGGCGGTCATCCTGTGGAACCTGGGAGCGGGCCTCTACTACATGCTGGTGGACAAGGGTCAGAGCAAACGCACGGTCAACGCCTTGACCCGGCGCATCGCGCTGTCCGTCGCGCTGATCCTGCTGGTAATCCTGGGCATCTGGATGGGCTGGATCACGCCGCACGGCGTGGGCTCCAATCCCCCGCACTGAGCCCGGCCGGCCGTGGGGCCTGCGAACACCGGACCGCTATTGTCGCCCGTTCGCGGCGCCGCCGCGATGCGGCGGCCGGTCGCTCGTGCGGGAGGGCCTTCAGGCCCGACGCTTTCCGCTCGGATCGCCGCGAACTGAAGCAAGCGCCCCGGGCCCCGAGCCTCGCAAGAACCCTGCCCTCGTCAAAAAACGAAAGGCCGGCCACCGGGCCGGCCTTTCTTGCGATCGCGTCGCCCGCGCTTACAGCACGTAGACGAACAGGAACAGGCCCAGCCACACCACGTCGACGAAGTGCCAGTACCAGGCCACCGCTTCGAACGCGAAGTGGTTGTCCTTGTCGAAATGGCCCTTCAGGCAGCGGAACCAGATGATCGCCAGCATGATCGTGCCGAGGGTCACGTGCAGGCCGTGGAAGCCGGTCAGCATGAAGAAGGTCGAGCCGTAGATGCCCGAACCCAGGGTCAGGTTCAGCTCGGTGTAGGCGTGGATGTACTCCTCCGCCTGGAAGAACAGGAACAGGCAGCCCAGCAGCACGGTCGCGCCGAGCCAGAACAGCAGCGCCTTGCGGTGGCCGCCCTTGAGCGCGTGGTGCGCGGCGGTCACGGTGGTGCCCGAGGTCAGCAGGATCAGGGTGTTGATCAGCGGCAGGCCCCAGGCCGGAATGGTCTGGAAGTGGCCGCCGACGCCGGCCGGGCCCGAGCTCGGCCACGCCGCGCTGAATTCCGGCCACAGCAGGCTGTTGGTCATCACCCCGTCGCCTTCGCCGCCGAGCCACGGCAACGCGAGCGTGCGGGCGTAGAACAGCGCGCCGAAGAACGCGGCGAAGAACATCACTTCGGAGAAGATGAACCAGATCATCCCCATCCGGAACGACACGTCGACCTGCTTGTTGTAGTTGCCGCGCACCGACTCGCGGACCACGTCGCCGAACCAGCCGAACAGCACCGCGATCATCATCGCCACGCCGACGAAGAAGGTGGGCTTGCCCCAGCTGACTTCGTTGAGCCAGTTGGCCACGCCGATCATCAGGGTGAACAGTCCGATCGAACCGAGGAACGGCCAGCGGCTGCTATGCGGGACGTAGTAGATGTTGGCGTCTGGCGTGTGCGCTTGGCCCATGGCGGCGTTCCGTAGTCAGGTGGTGCGAAGCCAACTCAAGGCGCGGCCAGCGGCGAGGACGGGGTCTTGGAGACCGCGCCTTGCTGCAGCCGTGCGGTGAGCACGTCGTTCTTGAAGAAAGTGTAGGACAGGGTGATGGTTTCGACGCCGGCCGGCAGGTTCGGGTCGACGATGAAACGCACCGGCATCTCGCGCGACTCGCCCGCTTGCAGGGTTTGCGCGGTGAAGCAGAAGCATTCGGTCTTGTTGAAGTAGCCCGACGCGCGCGCCGGCGCCACCGACGGCGAGGCGCTGCCGACGATCGGACGGTCGCTGGTGTTGCGCGCGTAGTACGTGGTTTCGTACTGCTCGCCCGGGCGCACCTTCATGCTGACCGCGTGCGGGCGGAACTCCCACGGCAATTTGGAATTGACGCTGCCGTCGAACTGCACGGTGACGATGCGGTCGCTGACCGCATGGCCGCCGCGGTCGGCCTCGGCCACGCCGCGTTCCAGGCGGATGCCGAACACCTTCTCGCAGGCGATGCGGTACAGCGGCACCAGGGCGAAGGTGAAGGCGAACGCGCCGAGCGCCACGCCGATCATGACCTTGGTCATCTTCGGCGAGGCCTGCCGGCGGACCTCGGCGAGGTCCTGCGGCTGCGCCGGTTGCGGATCGCGCGCGTCGCTCATCGCCCCGCTCCGAAGCCGAACACGCCGCCGAGGATGAACAGCACGTACACCGCGACCGCGATCGCGCCGACCCAAAACGCGGTCCGCCGCGCGGCCGAGCGGCGCTGGGCGAGGTCCTGCGGCTGTTGGATCGGAGTCATGCCTGCCTCCCGCGTGTAAGCGCCGGCGCCGCCGCGGCCGTTACGGCCGTGGCGGCGGCTGCGATCAATGGGTGATGTCGCCGTGGGCCAGATCGCCGTCGCGGATCACCGGCGGCGTCGAGAAGGTGTGGTGCGGCGCCGGGCTCGGCACGGTCCACTCCAGGCCGCGCGCGCCTTCCCACGAACGCGCTTCGGCCTTGGCGCCGGACTTCTTCGAGACCAGCAGGATCGCGGCCATCATGAACGGCGTCAGGAACATGCCGAACGCGCCGATCGAGCTGACCAGGTTCCAGTCCGCGAACACCACGTTGTAGTCCGGGATGCGGCGCGGCATGCCGGCCAGGCCGAGGAAGTGCTGCGGGAAGAACAGCAGGTTGACGAAGATCATCGTCCACCAGAAATGGAACTTGGCCGCGGTCTCGTTGTACATGCGGCCGGTCCACTTCGGCCACCAGTAGTAGACCGCGGCGATGATCGAGAACAGCGCGCCGGTCACCAGCACGTAGTGGAAGTGCGCGACCACGAAGTAGGTGTCGTGGTACTGGAAGTCGGCCGGAACGATGGCCAGCATCAGGCCCGAGAAACCGCCGATGGTGAACAGGATGACGAACGCGACCGCCCACAGCATCGGCGCTTCGAAGGTCATCGAGCCGCGCCACATCGTGGTGACCCAGTTGAACACCTTCACGCCGGTCGGCACCGCGATCAGCATGGTCGCGAACATGAAGTAGATCTCGCCACCGAGCGGCATGCCGACGGTGAACATGTGGTGCGCCCACACGATGAACGAGAGGAAGGCGATCGAAGCGGTCGCGTACACCATCGCCTGGTAGCCGAACAGCGGCTTGCGGGCGAACGTCGGGATGATCTCCGAGACCACGCCGAACGCCGGCAGGATCATGATGTAGACCTCGGGGTGCCCGAAGAACCAGAAGATGTGCTGGAACATCACCGGGTCGCCGCCGCCGGCCGCGTTGAAGAACGAGGTGGCGAAGAACTTGTCGGTCAGCAGCATCGTCACCGCGCCGGCCAGCACCGGCATCACCGCGATCAGCAGGAACGCGGTGATCAGCCAGGTCCAGCAGAAGATCGGCATCTTCAGCAGGTCCACGCCCGGGGCGCGCATGTTGAGGATGGTGGCGATGACGTTGATCGCGCCCATGATCGAGCTGATGCCCATCATGTGGATGGCGAAGATCGCGAAGGCGACGTTGGAGCCGCCCTGCAGCGACAGCGGCGGGTACAGGGTCCAGCCGCCGGCCGGCGCGCCGCCCGGCAGGAACAGGGTCATCAGCAGCAGGCTGAAGGCGAACGGCAGGATCCAGAACGACCAGTTGTTCATGCGCGGCAGCGCCATGTCCGGCGCGCCGATCTGCAGCGGGATCATCCAGTTGGCCAGGCCGACGAAGGCCGGCATCACGCCGCCGAAGATCATGACCAGCGCGTGCATCGTGGTCATCTGGTTGAAGAACTCGGGCTTGACGAACTGCAGGCCCGGTTCGGCCAGCTCGGCTCGGATCACCACCGACATGCCCGCGCCGATGATGAACATCACGAAGCTGAAAATCAGATACAGCGTGCCGATGTCCTTGTGGTTGGTCGAGAAGAACCAACGCTCGATGAAGCCCTGCTGATGGGCGTGATCATCGTGATGATCGTGGTGATCGGCGACGGGATGCGTGGCTGCCATGACCTACCTCTGAGAAATGCGGACGATCAACCGGCGGTCGCGGCGCCCTTCGGGGCGGCGGCCGGGGCATCGGAACTGGCAGTGCCGGCGGCCGGAGCCTGCGCGGCGGCGGGAGCGGTCTCGGCGGGCGCCGGAGCCGGAGCGGCGGCCGGAGCGGCCGGCGCGTTCTTGGCCTTCTGCTCGGCGAGCCACTGCTGGTACTCGGCCTTCGGCAGCGCGCGCACCACGATCGGCATGAAGCCGTGGTCCTTGCCGCACAGCTCGGCGCACTGGCCACGGTAGACGCCGGGCTCCTTGATGTCGGTCCAGGCCTCGTTGACGATGCCCGGGATCGCGTCCTGCTTCCAGCCCAGCGCCGGCACCCACCAAGCGTGGATCACGTCGTCGGCGGTGATCACGAAGCGGATCTTGGTGTCGGTCGGCAGCACCAGCACGTTGTCGACGTCGAGCAGGTAGTGCTCGTGGTCGGCGGCGGTGACGATCTTGCCGCCCTGGCGCAGCTGGTCGCTCTTGCGGTCCAGGCGGCTGGTGAAGGCCACGCCTTCGCCGAGGTATTCGTACTTCCACATCCATTGGTAGCCGGTGATCTTCACCGTCATCGCCGAATCGCGGGTGTCGTACATGTTGATGAGCTTGCTGGTGGCGGGGAACGCCATCAGCACCAGCAGCGCCACCGGCACGACCGTCCAGACGATCTCGAGCTTGGTGCTGTGGGTGAAGTCCTTGTCGGGCACCGCGCCCTTGGACTTGCGGAACTTGAACATGGCCACGGCCATCGCGCCGAACACCAGGATGCCGATCACCACGCAAATCCACAGCGCCAGCATGTGCGCGGAATGGGCGTTCATCGACTGGGCGGTGACGCCCTTGCCCATGTTCAACTGCCACGGCTTGGGATCGGCGGCTTGCGCCGACGCCAGGACCGGCAACGCCATTGCGGCGACGCCCACTGCCCACTGCTTGAAACGACCGGCTTTCATCAGTTCGAGCCCCGAATAAATCAGTGTGGTGATCTAACGCGCGCTCCGCGGGCTGCCTCCGGTCCCGGCGCCGGCACCGGCGGCGCCCTGGAAGGGCGAGCGGACCATGCGGGGGGACAGCGAGGTGGCTGGCGAGCCCTGCCGGGCCCATCACGCCGGGATCGGCGCTACGGATAACCGAGAAATGGTAGCGGCGGCCCCGCCCTGCGGCAACCCGCCACTTGCACCGCGCGCGGCGCGGCGCAAATCGCGCAGAGCCAAGGCTGGCGCGGTTTTGCCCCGCGCACGGCCGGCCGCTGGCGCGATCCGGGCATGCGTCGCAAACGTGACCGGTGCAAGTTAGCGCATCCTGCGCGGGCCGTGCGGGCAAGCCCGCAGCGCGGCAGCAGACCTTGCCGGAACGGTCCGATCGCCTGTCCGCGCCAGCGCCCGGGCCTGCGCGGGACCGGCGCGGCGGCCTGTCCGGCGCGCATGCCGCCCTACTCCCCCGGATGGCGCGGCGGCAAAGAAAGGCCGTGGAAAAAGGCAGATAGCGGTCGAGAGAAAGCTCTAAAATGGCGGACTTCCCACCCCTGTCCCGGGTCCGATGTCCACCAACGACTCCTCCGCCGTCGCCAGCGACGGTCCGCCGCGCACCGGCACCCCGCCGCTGTCGCCGATGATCAGCCCCGAACTGCCGGCGCCGCCGGCGGCCGCGCGCGCCGCGCTCACGTCCGGCTGGGTGCGCGACGAAGCCGAGCACGTGCGCGGCCTGCTCGAGCTGGCGCGCCTGCCCGACGCCGACCGCAACGCCGCCCAGGCCACCGCCGCCGATCTGGTCCGCCGGGTCCGCGCCCGCGCCCAGGACCAGGGCGCGATCGAAGCCTTCATGCGCCAATACGACCTCGGCAGCGAGGAAGGCGTGCTGCTGATGTGCGTGGCCGAAGCGCTGCTGCGCATTCCGGATCAGGAAACCGCGGACAAGCTGATCCGCGACAAGCTCGGCGAGGCCGACTGGAAGCGGCACCTGGGCCAATCGGACTCGGTGCTGGTCAACGCCTCGACCTGGGGCCTGATGCTGACCGGCACCCTGGTCGACCTGGCCGACGACACCAAGCGCGACGTCCACAACGCCTTCAAGCGCCTGATCGGCCGCGTCGGCGAGCCGGTGATCCGGCTGGCGGTGCGCCAGGCCATGCGCATCATGGGCCACCAGTTCGTCATGGGCCGCACCATCGGCGAAGCGCTGTCGCGCTCGAAGAAGGGCGACAACGCCAACTACCGCTATTCCTTCGACATGCTCGGCGAAGGCGCGCTGACCACCAAGGACGCGCTGCGCTATCAGCAGGCCTATCGCGACGCGATCCACGCGATCGGCAAGAGCGGCGACTACAAGAACGCCGACGTGTTCGCGACCCCGTCGATCTCGGTCAAGCTGTCGGCGCTGCACCCGCGCTACGAGCACGCCAAGCGCGAGCGCGTGTTCGCCGAACTGACCCCGCGCGTGCTGGAACTGGCGCAGCTGGCCAAGGGCTACGGCATCGGCTTCACCATCGACGCCGAGGAAGCCGACCGCCTGGAAATGTCGCTGGACCTGATCGCAGCCGCGTATTCCGACGCCTCGCTGGACGGCTGGGAAGGCTACGGCCTGGCGATCCAGGCGTACCAGAAGCGCGCGCCGGAGGCGATCGCCTTCATCGCCGACCTGGCCCGCCGGGTCGGCCGCCGCATCCCGGTGCGCCTGGTCAAGGGCGCGTACTGGGACAGCGAGGTCAAGCGCGCCCAGGTCGACGGCCAGCTCGGCTACCCGGTGTTCACCCGCAAGCCGAACACCGACGTGTCGTACCTGGCCAACGCGCGGCGCATGCTGGAAGCCTCGGATGCGATCTATCCGATGTTCGCCACCCACAACGCCCAGACCATCGCCACCATCCACCAGCGCGCCAAGGCGATGGGCCGCGAAAAGCACTTCGAGTTCCAGAAGCTGCACGGCATGGGCGACGACCTGTACGCCGAAGTGGTCCCGGCCGACCGCCTGGACGCGCCGTGCCGCGTGTATGCGCCGGTCGGCTCGCACGAAGACCTGTTGCCGTACCTGGTGCGGCGCCTGCTCGAGAACGGCGCCAACTCCAGCTTCGTCAACCGCATCACCGACGAGGACATCGCCATCGACGACCTGATCCAGGATCCGGTCGAAACGGTGTCCGGCTTCGCCAGCATCCCGCATCCGCGCATTCCGCTCCCCGCCGATTTGTATCGCAGCTACGGCTACGACAGGACCAATTCCATGGGCGTCAACCTCGCCAACGACCAGCAACTGCAGTCCCTCGCCGCCGACGTCAACGCCGCCGCCCGCAGCGACTGGCGCGCCGCGCCGCTCGTTCCGGGCGCCAGCATCGGCGGCGCCGACATCGCCGTGACCAACCCGGCCGACCGCCGCGAGATCGTCGGCCAGTGGAAGGCCGCCGACAGCGCGACCGTCGAGCAGGCGCTGAAGAACGCGGTCGCCGCGCAGGAAGGCTGGGACGCGACCCCGGCCGCCAGCCGCGCCGCGATCCTCGAACACGCCGCGCAGCTGCTCGAAGAGCGCATGCCGCAGTACATCGCGCTGTGCACCAAGGAAGCCGGCAAGACCATTCCCGACGGCGTCGCCGAAGTGCGCGAAGCGGTCGACTTCCTGCGCTACTACGGCGCCCACGCGCGCAAGCTGTTCGCGCCCGAAGCGCTGCCGGGCCCGACCGGCGAGTCCAACACCCTGCACCTGTCCGGCCGCGGCGTGTTCGTCTGCATCAGCCCGTGGAACTTCCCGCTGGCGATCTTCCTCGGCCAGATCTCCGCCGCGCTGGCCGCCGGCAACGCCGTCATCGCCAAGCCGGCCGAGCAGACCAACCTGATCGGCTACTACGCGGTCAAGCTGCTGCACGAAGCCGGCATCCCCGAAGCGGTGCTGCAGTTCCTGCCCGGCGACGGCGCCACCGTCGGCGCGGCGCTGACCCGCGATCCGCGCGTGGCCGGCGTGGCCTTCACCGGCTCGACCGACACCGCGCGCGCGATCAACCGCTCGCTGGCCGCGCGCGACGCCGCGATCGGCGTGCTGATCGCCGAAACCGGCGGCCAGAACGCGCTGATCGCCGACTCCTCCTCGCTGCCCGAGCAGCTGGTCAAGGACGCGATCGGCTCGGCCTTCACCTCGGCCGGCCAGCGCTGCTCGGCCGCGCGCGTGCTGTTCGTGCAGGACGACATCGCCGACAAGGTCGTGCACATGCTCGCCGGCGCGATGGCCGAGCTGAAGGTCGGCGACCCCGGCTTGCTGTCGACCGACGTCGGCCCGGTGATCGACGAGGACGCGCTGAAGATGCTGCGCGAGCATGCTGCGCGCATGGACAGCGAAGCGACCAAGATCGCCGAAGTCGCGCTCGACGCCGACGCCGCGAACGGCAGCTTCTTCGCCCCGCGCGCCTATTCGCTGAAGTCGCTCGACCAGCTGCACAAGGAAGTGTTCGGCCCGGTGCTGCACGTGATCCGCTGGAAGGCCGATCAGCTCGACGCGGTGATCGACGCGATCAACGCCACCGGCTACGGCCTGACCCTGGGCATCCACTCGCGCATCGACGAGACCATCGAGCGCATCAGCACCCGGGTCAAGGTCGGCAACTGCTACGTCAACCGCAACCAGATCGGCGCGGTCGTCGGCGTGCAGCCGTTCGGCGGCCAGAACCTGTCCGGCACCGGCCCCAAGGCCGGCGGCCCGCACTACCTGCCGCGCTTTACCACCGAGAAGACCATCACCGTCAACACCACCGCGGCCGGCGGCAACGCTTCGCTGCTGACCCTGGGCGACTGACGCTGCGGCGATGGCCGGGCGCCGCGCGCCCGGCCATCGCGTTTTCGGACCGCAACGCCTGCCGCGTTTCTCCCTGTAGGAGCGACGCGAGTCGCGACCGCGACCTCCCGCCTACGACGCAAGCGCGATGTCGCGGTCGCGACTCGCGTCGCTCCTACAGGGAAATGGCGAGCATTACCGGGCCAACGCGCAGGCTGCGACTGCGGTCGCAGGTAAACCCCGCCGCGCGCAGTACGCTTTGTCGCCATCGCCCCCAGAGACGCGGACCATGCCCCGCAACGCCCTGCTGTGCGCCGTCGTCGTTTCCGCACTGACCGCCTGCGCCACGCTGGCGCCGCTGCCGGTCAAGCCCGGCGACCCCAGCGCCTGCTCCGAACGCCGCCAGGACCGCGTGCTGTTCGGCATGAACAGTCCCGACGGCCCGGTCAGCGAAGCGCAGTGGCAGGCGTTTCTCGCCGAAGTCGTGACCCCGCGCTTTCCCGCCGGGCTCACCGTGTACCAGGCCAAGGGCCAATGGCGCGGCGACAGCGGCCAGGTCGAACAGGAAGACTCGCGCGCGATCGACCTGATCCACGAAGACAGCGCCGAAGAACGCAAGCGCGTGGTCGAGATCGCCGACGAGTACAAGCGGCGGTTCAAGCAGGAGGCGGTGTTGATCGTGAGTTCGCCGGTGCGCGCGTGTTTCGCGGCGGCTGCGAAGCCGGGCGGGCGGATCGGTTAGTCCGTCGCGACGGAGCGGAAAGCGTCGCTCAGATCGCGCCGCCGGTCAGCGACTGAACTCGGTAGGCCGCTGCAACTGCCACACCGCATCGGCCAGATCCTCGGCCTTCGCCGCCAGCACCGCCTGCGCATCGGCGACGCCGCGGTTGTAGTAGTACGCGCCGAGCTCCTCGGACAGGAAGTCGAGCAGGAACTCCGCATCGAAGCGGCCGATCGGCTGCTTCAGCTCCTCGCTGAAGTAACGCTGCAGTTTGCCCACCAGCACCGCCTTTTCCTCGGCGCCGAACCGGATCGCCTCCATCGCCTTCCTCTCGTAGTGCGGCCGCGCGGCGCTCACGCCGCTGGCGGTCCGTCGATCCGCTTGCTCCAGTCCTCGACTTCGCCGCGCGCGAGCCGGGCTTCGACCAGCTTGCGCCACGACGGCACCAGCGGCAAGGCCAGCGCGGCGGCGAGCTCGTCGCGGTCGAGCGTGCGCACGAACAGCATCGCGGCGATGCGTTGCAGCGGCCACTGCGGCCACGGCCGCGCGCTCAGGATCAGGCGATCGCCGGCGACCGCCTCGCCGGCTTCGAGCACGCGGTAATACCAGCCGGTGCGGCCGTTGGCCTGCATGCGCCGGGCCATGTCGGCGACGCCGAAGCGGTCGTTGAGCTTCCAGCACGGCTGCCGCGCCTGGCTGACTTCGAGCAGGGCGCCGCCGAAGCGATAGCGATCGCCGAGGCACACCTGCGCCTCGCTCAAGCCTTCGCTGCTGAGGTTCTCGCCGAACGCGCCGAACGCGCCGGGCGCGTCCAGCAGCGCGTGCGCGCCGATCTCGTCGCGCCACAGCCGATAGTGTTCGCGCGGATAGTGATGCACCGCCTTGTCCGGCCCGCCGTGCACGCGCAGGTCGCCTTGCTCGTCGCCGTCCAGGCCCAGTTCGCCGATCCATACCGGCCCTTGCAGCGGCCGTTTGTCGATCCCGCTGCGGCTGCCGGGACGGGTGTACGCCACGGCGCGGCCGCGCAGCAGCGCGCTCACTTCCACGCCCGCATTTCTTGCCTGCATCCGCACTCTCCTGCCCAAGCGCCGGCCGCGCGCACGCGGCCGGCGCGCCCGGCTCAACCCAGGTCGGACAAGGCCGCGCCATGGTTGATGTGGAACACCTGGCCTTGCATCACCAGGGCCGGGACCGAGTTCACCCCGGCGGCGCGGGCTTCGGCGATCCGCGCCGAGGCTTCGCCCAGATGGACCACTTCGACCTCGAAACGCTGGCGGTCGATGGCTTCGGCGACCTGCTGTTCGGCGGCCACGCACACCGGGCAACCGGCGTGAAAGAACACGGCTTTCTGACGCATACTGGAACTCCTCTTGCTTGCTCTTAGACGGGTGGTGAGAGGAAGGGCGGCGCGCCGATGCCAGTCGGCCGCCGCCCGCCTATTCCGCGCTCGCGGAATGCCGGCGCGGCGGCGCACGGCCGCCGCGCGATGTTTTTTCACCGGCCGCGCCGGCACGGAACCGTTGCGCGACCGCGTCGACCGCCGCCACGCCCTTCTCCATGCCGCGAGGCCGTTGTTCGGCGCAGTCCACGCGCAGTTGCGCGTCGCCGAACGGCGCGCCGACCAGGGCGCAGAAGTGCGGCTGTTCGCCGCGGCCTTCGAACGGACGGAAGAACTCGCAGCCGGCGCAGGTGCGCAGGCCGGTCGCGAGGCCTTCTTGCTGCGCCTGCAGGATCAGCAACTGCAGCGAGCGCGAGAACGCGGCCAGATCCTGCGGCTCCAGCGTCGCCAGCAACCGTTCGCCGGCGCCGCCGCGGGCGCGGCTGCGGCGCAGCCAGGCCAGGCCGCGCCGGCTCGGATGCACGCGCACCGCGCGGCCGTCGTCGGGGTCGCGCGCGCGCCGCACCAGCGCGCGCGCCTCCAGCGCGGCGATGCTGTCGCTGGCGCTGGCCGCCGACACGCCCAGGCGCTGCGCCAGCTCGCCGACCCGCCAGCCGCGCTTGTCCTCGCCGAGCAGCTCCAGCAGCGCGCGTTGCGCCGGGTGCAGCGCATGCTCGTCCGGCTCGCGCCACTGCTGCGCGCGCAGCAGCGCGGCGAGGCGCTCCAGGCCCAGGGCGGTTTGGCGCAGATGGAAGGCGGAGTCGGTCACGGGCTAATTATTAGGACTCCTAACTAAATTGGTCAAGCGGATTCCGCGGAACGCTTGCGGGCGTGTGCCCGCGAAGGCCGGCATCCGAGGCTTTGCCGCGGTATGACGCTGAAGTCTCTGGATCCCCGCCTTCGCGGGGATGACGATCCGGAATGGACGCCGCGCAACCCGCCCAACGTCATGCCCGCGAAAGCGGGCATCCAGGGCCCTATCGCGACATGACGCTGAAACCTCTGGATCCCCGCGTTCGCGGGGATGACGGCTTGAGAGCGACGAAGCGAAACCCACTGCCGTCATGCCCGCGAAGGCGGGCATCCAGGGCTTCATCGCGACCGGCCCCTGAAGGCTCGCCGCTGCAGACAAAAAGAAAGCCCCGCCGAAGCGGGGCTTTCGAGTGCCGTTAAACCGCTTGCGCGATCAGAACTTGTACTGAGCCGCGATGCCGAACAGATCGGCGTGGCCCTTGAACTTGCCGACCAGGGTCGAACCGCTGGTGGACACCACGTTCACGTCCGGGCTGTCGATCTGGATGCGGGTATAGGCCGCGTCGACGCTCAGGTGCTCGTTCGCGTTCCAGGTCAGGCCGAGCGAGTACAGGGTACGGTCGTTGTCGGGCAGACGCGGGGTGCGGTGGGTGTCGTTGGTCGGGGTTTCGTCCTTGGCGACGCCGCCGCGCAGGGTGAAACGATCGTTGAGATCGTACTCGGCGCCCAGCGCGTACATCATGGTGTCTTCCCACTGGAACGACTCCTGCGCCACCGGCGTGCCGTTGGCGCGCACGATGTTGACCGACTGCAGCGAATGCCAATCGGTCTTCTGCGCGTCGAACATCATCCGGAACTGGTCGGTGAAGCCGTACGAGACGCTCAGCGTATCGGTGCTCGGGGTGGTCAGCTTGGCGCCGCCCGGACCGGTGTTGTACTGGGTGATGCCGGCGGCGCCGAGCAGCGCGGCCACGTTGCCGGGCTTGGTGAAGGTGACGGTGCCGGCCAGGTCGTGGTCGATTTCCGAGCGGTGCGAGTAGCCGATCGCCAGGCGGTCGGTCGGCTTCCACTGGAAGCCGAGGATCCAGCCGATGCCGTTGTCGTCGCCCTTGACCTTGACCGTGCCGTCGTTCTTCTGCGGGCCGAACGGCGCGGCGACCGGGTTCGGGGTCAGGCAGGCCGCCGGCGAAACGCGGCAGATGGCCGAGCCGAAGTCCACGGCGTTGGTCAGGGTGGCTTCGGCGCGCTCGTAGATGAAGCCGGCGCCGACCGAGAAGCGGTCGGTCAGCTTGACCGCGGCCGACAGGGTCAGGTCGATGGTCTTCACTTCCGACTCGAGCGCGTTGTAGCGGCCGACCCAGCCGTTCTCGTATTCGGTCTTCAGGCCGAACGGCGCGCTGAGCTGGGCGCCGAGGGTGAGCTTCTCGAACGAGCCCGACAGCGGAACGACGATCGACATCGCCGGCACCGCGGTGATGTCGCCCGGGTCGCCGCCGTTGCCGCCGGTCAGCGGACGCGACAGCGGGGTGCCGGCCGCGGCATTGCCGCCGCCGCGGAACTTCGCGGTCAGATCGATCGCGGTCACATCGCCACGGATGGTGGTCGTGTCGAGGTTCACCATCGCCGCCGGATTGTTCGAGACGACCGAAGCGTCCTTCTCAGAAACGGCGCTGCCGGCAAAGGCGCGGCCCTGATTCTTGACGCTGTTCTCGCGAATCTGGAAACCGGTCGCGCTGGCCGAGCCGAAGCTGATGACGCCGGCCACGCCCAATGCGATCGCGGTCAGGCGGATGTAGCGGTGTGAGGGTTGCATGCGTGTATTCTCCGTTGGAGTATTTTTTCGTCTTGTCGCGGCCGTGTGCATGAAGCCGCAAGCGCGGACTCCGATGCCGCCGGAAACCCCTCCCGACGTACGACGCCGTATGCACTATAGCGCGGCCGTTAACCGAACGCTAACAATACGCCCAACCGGGCAAATTCGACTCGTACCGATGTCGCAAACCCTGCTGTTACAGACACTTACACAAACTACTTGCCTGAATAGGGCAAGCGCGGCCGAGCCGTCGCGGAGCTGACGCCGTGTTCGTCGCCATTCCCTCGCGCGAGCGCACCCGGCTGCGGTGGGCCACGCCTTTGTTGTTCGCTTTGTTGTGGATCAGCTTCATCGTCTCGGCCGTGGTCTTGCCCGATCCGGAGCAGCGCCGGCTGATGGTGGAATGGGGCGCGCTGTCGGGCGGCCTGTCGTCGCCGGAAGCGTGGTGGAACGCGATCCGCGACGGCAGCGCGCTGCGCCTGTTCAGCGCATTGTTCCTGCACGCCGACTGGGCCCATCTGCTCGGCAATCTGGTGTTCCTGCTGATCTTCGGCCTGCCGGCCGAGCGCGCGATGGGGCCGTGGCGGCTGCTGGCGCTGTTTCTGTTCGGCGGCGCGGTCGCCAACCTCGCCGCGGTGATCGCCATCGCCACCCCGGACCGGCTCATCATCGGCGCCAGCGGCGCGGTGTCGGCGCTGATCGGCGCTTACCTCGCGTTGTTCCCGAGCGCCAAGCTCGGCGTGGTGGTGCCGCTGGGCCTGTTCCTGCAATTCGTGAAAGTGCCGGCGCCGCTGCTGATCGGCGTGTGGGCGCTGCTGCAAGTCGTGTTCACCTTCATTGGCCCGGCGTTCGGCGCGGTCGCGTGGTCGGCGCATCTGGCCGGCTTCGCGTTCGGCGGCGCGTTCGCGCTGATCGCCCGCGCGGGCATCGCGCGGCGGCTGCGGCGCAAGCGCGGGTACTAAGCCGGGAAATCGGCAATGGATCGCGACGCGGACCGGCGTCCCGTCTTGACTGACCGCCGCCCGCCCCAAGCTAATAAAGCGTCCGCGCTCCGATTCTCCGTCCCCAATCCGATTCCCGCCCCATGGCCACGCTCTACAAAGTCACCTTCCTCAACGCCGGCAAGATCTACGAGCTGTACGCGCGCAAGATCGGCGCCGGCACGCTGTGGGGCTTCACCGAAATCAGCGAGCTGGTGTTCGAGGTGCACGACGGGCTGGTGGTGGATCCCACCGAGGAGCGGCTGCGCGACGAGTTCGGCAACACCCGCGTGCTGCACCTGCCGATGCAGAGCATCGTGCGGATCGAGGAAGTCGAGCGCAAAGGCCAGTCGGCGATCCGCGATGCGACCTCGGGCGAACGCGTGGTCACGCCGTTTCCGTTGCCGGCCAAACCGCCGCGCTGACGGCGGTTGCTCGAAAACGAAAACGCCCGGCCTGAGCCGGGCGTTTTCGTTGGCGCGGGTCGCGCGCTTACGGCTTGGCTTCGGGCGTCGCCGGCTTGGCGTCCGCGGGCTTGGCATCCGCAGGCTTGGCCGGCAGGTTCGGCTTGGCCGGAGCCGCGGGCTTGGCCGGCGCATCCGTGTGGGCCGGAGCCGCCGGCTTGCCGGGTGCGTCCGTGGCCGCGGGCGCCGCCGGCTTGGCCGGCGCATTCGTCTTGGCCGCAGGCGTCGCCGCTTTCGCCGCCGCATTCGCGCTGGCCACGCTCCCGGGCTTCTTCAATTCCGCCAACGCCGCCGCGATCGGCGCATCGCCGTCGAGCACCTCGCCGGCGTTGCTGCCCGGCTGGCCTTCCTCGTCGCCGTGCAGATGGCCCGGCAAGGTCGCTTCGGTGTAGCTCGGCCGCTCGTCCTTGTCGTTCTTCGGCGCGCGCAAGGCCACGTCGGGGACGATGCCCAGCGCCTGGATCGATTTGCCGCTGGGCGTGTAGTAGCGCGCGGTGGTCAGCTTGACCGAATCGCCGTTGTCCAGCGGCAGCACGGTCTGCACCGAGCCCTTGCCGAAGGTGCGGCTGCCGATCACGCGGCCGCGGCCGTTGTCGCGCAGCGCGCCGGCCAGCACTTCCGAGGCGCTGGCCGAACCGGCGTCGACCAGCACCATCAGCGGCGCGCCGTCGAGCATGTCGCCGGGCGTGGCGCTGAATTCGGCGTCGCTGATCGCGATGCGGCCGCGGGTGCTGACGATCTTGCCGCGTTCGAGCAGGTCGTCGGCGATCTGCACCGCCGAGGTCAGCAGGCCGCCCGGATTGCTGCGCAGGTCCAGCACCAGCCCGCGCAGCTTGCCGCCGGACTGGTCCTTGAGCTTGCGCAGATGGGTTTCGAAATCGGCCGCGGTATCGGCCTGGAACTGGGCCAGGCGCAGATAGCCGTAACCCGGTTCGAGGATGCGGCTCTTGACGCTGGCCACGCGGATGGTCTCGCGCGCGACGGTCACATCGAACGGCTTGTCGCGGCCTTCGCGCACGATGGTCAGCACCACCTTGCTGCCGGCCGGGCCGCGCAGCGGGCCGGAGCTGTCGCCTTCGTCGACCTTGAACGGCTTGCCGTCGATCGCGGTGATCAGGTCGCCGGCCTTGATTCCGGCGCGCGCGGCGGGAGTGTCGTCGATCGGCGAAATCACCCGCAGCGTGCCGTCGGGCTGGCGCTGCAATTCCACGCCGATGCCTTCGTAGTTGCCGCGCGACTGTTCGTCGAAGTTCTCCGCGTCGGCCTTGTCGAAATAGACGCTGTGCGGGTCGAGGTCGAACAGCAGGCCGCGGATCGCCGAATGCATCAGCTTGGCGTCGTCGACCGGTTCGACATACGCCTGCTTGACCGCGTTGTAGACCGCGACGTAGCGGCGGATCTCGTCGATCGGCACCTTGGCGTCGGCGCTGTCGTCCTTGCCGGCGGCCTTCTTGCCCTTGGCCGGCGCTTGCGCGGGCGGCGCGGTCTGGTCGTCGCCATCGTCCTGGTCGTCGGCCGTGGGCGCGGCGGGGGACGCGGCCGGCGGCGCGGCTTGCGCGGGCGGCGCGGGCGGCTGGGCCAGCGCCGGCGCGGCGGCCAGCGCCAGGGCGAGCGGAAGCAGACTACGCAGGGGGTGACGCAGGGACATGCATGGCGCTCCGGAACGGATGGCGGTCAGACCACGCGGGGAGGCCTGAGGTTCGGTCGATTATCTGCGCACGTTAAGCGGGGCGCTTGCAAGCTTTCGTTAAAACCCCGGCAGCGTCCCAATCCCGCCACGAAAGCCGCACCCCCGACTGTAGGAGCGGCGTCCCACGGGATTTCCTTCGGTCACGAGCCGCGACCGCGAACCCCGACCGACGGCGCAAGCCCGAAGCCGCTGCGCCGTCCAAGCCGCGAACCGCCAGTCCTCAGCGCCGCAACCAAACGCTGGGATTCACCGGCTGCCCACCGCGCCGCAACTCGAAATACAACGCCGGCCGCCCGTGCCCGCCGGAACTGCCGACGGTGGCGATCGCATCGCCCTTCTTGACCGTGGCGCCGGCGTCCTTGAGCAGGGCGTCGTTGTTGGCGTACAGGCTCATGTAGCCGTTGCCGTGGTCGACGATCAGCAGCAGGCCGTAGCCGGTCATCCATTCCGAATAGACCACGGTGCCGTCGCCGACCGCCTTGACCGTGGCGCCGGCGGCCGCGCCGATCAGCAGGCCTTCGCTGCTGCGGCCGTCGGGCATGGTGCCGCCGAAGCCGGCCAGCAGCGCGCCCGACACCGGCCAGCCGAGGCCGCCGACCTGCGGCGCCGGCGCGCTGGCCACGGCGACCGGCGGCTTGCGCACCGGCGCGGGCTTGCCCTTGGCCGCGGCCGCGGCGGCTTCGCGGGCCTCGCGCGCTTCGCGTTCGGCGCGCGCCTTGGCCGCGGCGCGGCGTTGCGCCTCGGCGCGCGCGGCGGCGGCGCGCAGCTTGGCCAGCAGCTGTTCCAGGCCTTTGGCGTCGCGGCCGAGCTCGCGCTCGCGGGTGCTGCGGTCTTCGTATTTTTCGTTGATCTGGGCGACCAGCGTGGCGCGGTCCTTGCGGTCTTTCTCGAGCTGGCCGAGCTGCGCGCGCTGCTGCTTGCGGGTGCTGTCGAGGCTGACCCGGCGTTCGACGATCTCGCGTTCGAGCGCATCGAGTTCGCGCAGCTGCGCGGTCAACGCGTCGATGCGGCGCGCGCGGTCGCGTTGCAGATAACCGTGATAGGTCAGGATGCGGCCGCTGTCGGCGACCCGGTCCTGCGACAGCAACGCCTTCAGCGGCGCGTCGTTGCCTTGCGCGTAGGCGGCGCGCAGGAGCTGTTCGAGTTCCTGCCGGCGCGCGCCGAGGGTTTTCTTCAGCGCGTCGCGCTTGTCCTGGGTCTGCTTGAGCGCGGCGTGCTCCTGCGCCAGACGCGTTTCGGTATCGCGCAAGGTGCGGTTGGAGCGGCCGACCTGTTCGTCGGCCGCGCGCAGCTTCTGCGCGGCGTCGCCGCGCTGGCCTTCCAGCTTGCGCCGTTCGGCCGCGACCGATTTGAGTTCGGTCTTGATCTTCTCGAGCTTGCGCTCGGTCTCGCGACTGTTGCTCTGCGCCGCGGCGCGCGCCGGCGGCAAGGCCGGCGACAGCGCCGCCAGCAATACCAGACACCACGCGCACGCGGTCCGCATCAGCCCTCCAGCAGGCTGCGGCCGGTCATCTCCTGCGGCTGCGCCAGGCCGAGGAGATCCAGGATGGTCGGGGCGACGTCGCGCAGCGCGCCGCCGGAACGCAGCGTCGCCTTGCGCGGGCCGAGGTAGACCAGCGGCACCGGGCCGACCGTGTGCGCGGTGTGCGGCTGGCCGGTCGACGCGTCGCGCATCATCTCCAGGTTGCCGTGGTCGGCGGTGATCAGCAGCGCGCCGTGCACCTCCTGCACCGCCGCGGCGATCGCGCCGATGGCCTTGTCGACCGCCTGCGCGGCGAGGATCGCGGCCTGCAGGTCGCCGGTGTGGCCGACCATGTCGGGATTGGCGATGTTGCAGATCGCCACGTCGACCGCCTGCGCGCGGATGGTCTCGACCAGCTTGGCGGTCACTTCCGGGCAGCTCATTTCCGGCTGCAGGTCGTAGGTCGCGACCTTCGGGCTCGGCACCAGGATGCGGCTTTCGCCGGCATACGGTTCCTCGCGCCCGCCGCTGAAGAAGAAGGTGACGTGGGCGTACTTCTCGGTCTCGGCGATGCGCAGCTGGGTCAGGCCGTTGGCCGCCAGCAGTTCGCCGAGGGTGTTGTGCAGATCGTCGGGGCCGAACGCGACCGGCGCCGGCAGCTTCGCGTCGTACTCGGTCAGGCAGACGAAGCGCGAGAGCTTGGGCGTGCGCGCCTCATAACCGTCGAAGTTCGGATCCACGAACGCGGCGGTGAGCTGGCGCGCGCGGTCGGCGCGGAAGTTCATGAACACCACCGCGTCGCCGTCGGCCATCGGCCGGGCGTCGCCGATCACGGTCGGGGCGACGAACTCGTCGGTTTCGCCGCGCGCGTAGGCCGCATCGAGGCCTTCGAGCGCGGTCGCGGCATGCTGCTCGCTGTCGGCTTCGACGATCGCGTTCCAGGCGCGCAACTGGCGGTCCCAGCGCTTGTCGCGGTCCATCGCGTAGTAACGCCCGCCGATGCTGGCGATGCGCGCGTTGCCGGCTTGGTCGCAGGCCTGCTGCAAGCGCTCCAGGCTCGGCGCGGCCGACTTCGGCGGCATGTCGCGGCCGTCGAGGAAGGCGTGCACGGCGACCTTCGCTACGCCTTCGCGGCGGGCCAGTTCGATCATCGCGAAGATGTGCTGTTCGTGGCTGTGCACGCCGCCGGGCGAGAGCAGGCCCATCAGGTGCAAGGTCGCGCCGGCGCCGTTGGCCGCGGCGCAGGCGGCGCGCAGTTCCTGGTTGGCGAAGAAGCTGCCGTCCTCGATCGCCGCATCGACCCGGGTCAGGTCCTGATAGACGATGCGGCCAGCGCCGAGGTTCATGTGGCCGACCTCGGAATTGCCCATCTGCCCGTCGGGCAGGCCGACGTGGCGGCCCTCGGTGTGGATCAGGGTATGCGCCTGGCTGGCCAGCAGGGCGCGCCAGTTCGGCAGGTCGGCCTGGGCCAGGGCGTTGTCGGCCGGATCGTCGCGGTGGCCCCAGCCGTCGAGGATCAACAGCACTACGGGCTTGGGGCGGGAAGTCGCAGACACGTGGGCAAGTTCCTATGACGTAAGGGCGGGTATGACTAAGGACCGGCGCCGCGGCCCGCGGATTGGGCGATTGTAGCGAAGCGGGCGATGAAGCCCCGGGGAACGGCGCCGCGATCGCGATCGCGGGCCGGGACGCCCGGGCGCCGGCGCCGGCGCCGGCCGCGGAAGAAATTTTCGCCGCGGCGTAAACCGTCCGCACGGACGCCGCATCACAAGCCTTGCCACCCGAACAACGGAACCCGCCATGACCCGCACCCGCCTCACCCTCTGCCTGTCCGCGCTGATCGCCCTGTCCTCCAGCGCGGCCGTCGCCGCCGACGACGACGTCAGCAAGGTCAACGGCAGCATCACCGTCGAAGCGGGCCAGACCCGCGGCGACGTGGAAACCGTCAACGGCAGCATCCGCATCGGCGACAACGCCGCGGTCGACGGCGCCTCGACCGTCAACGGCAGCATCAGCGCCGGCGACGGCGCCCGCGCCAACCGCCTGGAAACGGTCAACGGCAGCATCCGCGTCGGCAGCAAGTTCACCGCCAGCGCCGGGCTGACCACGGTCAACGGCGGCATCTTCGTCGACCGCGGCGGCCGCTTGAAAGGCGACGTGGAGACCGTCAACGGCTCGATCGGCCTGGTCGCCACCGAGCTCAACGGCGGCATCGAGACGGTCAACGGCGACGTCACCGTCGGCATCGATTCGCACGTCACCGGCGGCATCAAGTACACCAAGCCGACCGGCAACTTCACCTTCCAGCGCCGCGACCCGATCGTGATCGTGGGCCCGAACGCGCGCGTCGACGGCCCGTTGGTGTTCGAGCGCTCGGTCAAGCTGTACGTGCACACCAGCGCCAAGACCGGCGCGGTGCGCGGCGCCACCGCCATCGCCTTCAGCGGCGCGACCCCGCCGGCGCAGTAAGCCGCCCTCCGCCCCCGCCCGGGCGCCCCTTCTCCTGGCCGTGAAGGGCGCCCGGCGCGGGGGCTTCGCCACGGCGCCGGCGTGCGCCATCGCGAGCGCCGTTGGGCGAAGCGGCCGGATCGGAAAAGTCCGCGCCCCCGGTTCGGGGCCAATGCGGCGCGAGCCTGCACCTAGAATGGACCTCCCCCACGCCCTGGCCGCCGGCCGCTCTTGGAGGTTCCAAACCTTGTCCCGACCCAATCCGCTGTTCGCCGCGACCTCGCTGGTCGTCGCGACCCTCGCGCTGAGCGCCTGCAACAAACCCGCCGCCGACGGCGCCGCGCCGACGGCCGCCGCGCCGGCCGCGAGCCCGGCTGCGGCCGCAGGCGACCACGCCTTCGACGCGGCGATCAACGCCGCCGACTTCGCCCAGCACGTCAAAGTCCTGGCCTCCGACGAGTTCGAGGGCCGCGCCCCCGGCAGCGCCGGCGAGGACAAGACCGTCCAGTACCTGGAAGCGCAGTTCAAGCGCCTGGGCCTGAAACCGGGCAACGGCGACAGCTATTTCCAGACCGTGCCGATGGTGGAAACCACCGCCGACGAATCCACGGTGCTCAAGCTCGACGTCAAGGGACAGGCGCGCGAGCTCAAGTTCGGCACCGACATGGTCGTGGGCACCCGCACCGGCCAGCCGGAAGTGAAGATCGACGCCAGCGACCTGGTCTTCGTCGGCTACGGCGTCAACGCGCCGGAGCAGCAGTGGAACGACTACGCCGGCGTCGACGTCAAGGGCAAGACGGTGGTGATGTTCGTCAACGACCCGGGCTTCCACGGCCAGGACGCGACCTTGTTCGAAGGCAAGCGGATGACCTACTACGGCCGCTGGACCTACAAGTTCGAAGAAGCCGCCCGCCAGGGCGCCAAGGCCGCGCTGATCGTGCACGACGACGCCGGCGCGTCCTACGGCTGGGACGTGGTCAAGAACTCCTGGTCCGGCGCGCAGTTCGACCTGCCGGCCAAGGACGATCCGGAACCGCGCCTGCCGGTGCAGGGCTGGATCACCGCCGACACCGCGCGCAAGCTGTTCGCCGACCTCGGCCAGAACCTCGACCAGCTCTACCAGGCCGCCGGCAAGCGCGGCTTCAAGGCGATCGCGCTGCAGGCCAAGGCCTCGGTCGACCTCAAGAGCAAGATCAGCGAGAAGTCCTCGCGCAACGTGATCGCAAGGCTCGACGGCGCCAAGCGTCCGGACGAAGCCATCGTCTACATGGCGCACTGGGATCACCTCGGCCACCACACCGAGGAAGGCGGCCACGAAGGCCACGCGGCGGCGCCGAAGGGCGAGGGCCACGACACCATCTACAACGGCGCGGTCGACAACGCCTCCGGCGTCGCCGGCATCCTCGAAATCGCCGAGGCCTTCAGCAAGCAGACGCCGCCGCCGGACCGCTCGCTGCTGTTCCTGGCGGTGACCCTGGAGGAGTCGGGCCTGCTCGGTTCCAAGTACTACGTCGCCCATCCGAGCGTGCCGCTGAACAAGACCGTCGCGGTCATCAACCTCGACGCCATGCCGATCATCGGCAAGTCGCGCGACATGACCGTGGTCGGCTACGGCAGCTCGGAACTGGAAGACATCCTCAAGACCGTCGCCGACGCCCAGGGCCGCGTGCTGCACGCCGAAGGCACGCCGCAGGACGGCTTCTACTTCCGCTCCGATCACTTCAACTTCGCCAAGGCCGGCGTGCCGGCGCTGTACGCCAAGGGTGGCGACGACCTGCTCGACGGCGGCGTGGACGCCGGACAGAAGGCGCAGGTCGACTACCGCGACAACCGCTACCACAAGCCGGCCGATGAGTTCGATCCGAACTGGAAGCTCGACGGCGTGGTCCAGGACCTCGACGCGCTGTACGGCGTCGGCAAGACCCTGGCCGGCAACGAGCAGTGGCCGAACTGGTACGAAGGCAACGCCTTCCGCGCCGCGCACGACAAGCTGATGGCGCCGGCCAAGCAATAAGCGGCCCGGCCCATGCGGACGGGCGACGCGGACCCGCCGGTCCGGCCGCCCGCGCCCGCAAAGCGATCCGACGACGGCGCCCCTGGGCGCCGTCGTTTTTTCCGCTAGGCTGAGCGCACCGCAGCTCGCGGTTGGTCTACGCCCCGAAGGAGCGCCATGCCGATGACCGTTGCCTATTGGTGCCTGCTGATCGCGGCGCTGTTGCCGTATCTGTGGACCGCGGCGGCCAAGGCCACCGGCAAGCGCTACGACAACCGCGACCCGCGCGGCTGGCAGGCGCGCCAGGACGATCCGCGTTCCAAGGCCGCCAACGCCGCCCACCTCAACGCCTTCGAAGCCTTCCCGGCGTTCGCCGCGGGCGTGCTCGGCGCGCAGATGGCCGGCGTCGACACGAACTGGATCGCGATCCTGTCGATCGTGTTCGTGGTCTGCCGCGTGCTGCATGGCGTGTTCTACATCGCGGGCAAGGCGCTACTGCGCAGCCTGGTGTGGGCGGTCGGTTTCCTGTGCGTGATCGCCCTGCTGACGCTCGCGGCGCTGGCCGCGGTCTGAGCCGATTGCGATGCGCGAGCCGTGCCGGTCATGAGCGAGACGCCAGCACAGATCTACCGGGTCGCCGGCGGCGATATCGTCCTGTGGATCGACGACGATCAATCGATCCAGCTGAAACTGCGCGGTTCCGACCTCGATCCCGTCGAGCTCAACGAGCACGAAGCCGAGGCGCTCGCCGAGACGCTGACGCTGCTCGCGCAGCGATTGCGGTCCTCATGACGCGGATCCGCGAACGCGCCGATCCGGACGCTCGAGCGCACTGAACCGCTGAGTCGAGTTCGAACGTATTTCCCCATCCCCTTTTCCGAGCACCGCATGTCCGCGCCCCCGACTTTCGATCACGATGAGTTCGCGCACTCCTTGCGCGAACAAGGCTTCCGCTTCGTCGACGGCGGCGAGATGCGAACGCATCTGCTCGAACACGGTTCGCTGCAGGACTGGGACGCCTTCGCCGACAGTTGGAACGACCTCGCGCCGGACGTCTATCTGGCCCAGGTCGGACGCCATCGCCGCCGCCGCCATGCGGTGTTCCAGGCGCGGCGCGAAGGCGAGATCGTGCGCCGGCCGCACCAACCGCATTACCAAAGCTTGAATTACAACGCGCTGCAGGGCGATATCGAGCGTTGGTTCGAACCGGTCCGCGACGACATCGCCGAGGGCGAGAGCCTGCGCACCGTGCTGGCGTTCTGCCGCGACTTCTTCTCCGCGCTGGCGCCGCAGACCGCGGCCTGGCATATCGAACTGCATCAGTTCCGCATCGAAGCCGGCCCCGACCGCGAAGGCCAGCCGACGCCCGAAGGCGTGCACCGCGACGGCGTCGACTACGTGCTGGTGCTGCTCATCGACCGCCACAACATCGTCAGCGGCACCACCACCATCCACGACCGCGACGGCAGCCTGCTCGGCAGCTTCACCCTCACCGCGCCGCTGGACGCGGCGCTGGTCGACGATGCCCGCGTGTTCCACGGTGTGACGGCAGTGACGCCGCAGGATCCGCAGCGCGAGGCGCATCGGGATGTGTTGGTGGTGACGTTCAAGGCTCAGGCCTGAACGACCGCTCCCGTCTGGTCGCGGGAGCGGTTAGCGTCTCGCTCGCTTAGTAGTTGATATTGTTCTCGTTGATGACTGTTCCGCTTGTTGCGTTCGCGATCAGGCCTCTGGCCGTCTTGGCGATGTTGTTGGCGACGATGACGCGATCCGAGTTCCCGCCGATTTCCATGAAGTACGGCAGCGGTTCTTCAGCCGCCGCAGCTCTGCAGCGACTGACGATGACGTTCTTCGCGTTGTAGACGCTGATGCAGGATTCGGCCTTGATTTTTCCGAAAAACTCGCAGTCCAGAATCGACGTATTGTCGAACTGGGTCAACGCGATCGGCCGGTACTGCGGGCCCTGGATGAAGTTCAGGTTGCCGCCGCGAACGACCACCGCCTGCACGCTCGCGCTGCCGAAACGCTCCAGCAGGATTCCGTGGCCACGATAGCCGACGATGTAGGGGCTGTTGACGAATACCTGGAACACGCGCGCGGTGTTGTCGAGGCTGATCCACAAGCCGTGCGCCCCTTCTTCCTCGGTCACGCTTTCCCACTGGGTCGAGTCGAACCAGATGTCGCCGATGCCGCCGTTGTTGTGGGCGTAAAGCAGCGTACCCGGCCCGTAAATCAGCTGATTGGTGAAGCGGATGCCGCGTATCTCGCTGGCTTCGCCCGACGCCGCCGATTCGATACGCAACGGAGGATTGTTCTTGGTGCCGCCGAACTGGCAGTTGATGAAATCCAGATCGCCGATGAAAGCGCGCGGTTCGTCGGCCACGATCGACAGGCCGCCTGCGTTGGACACCACCCGGTCGAAGCAGATCAACCGCGTCGACAGTCCGACCATCTTGATCGTGGTGACGTTCTCGAAGCCTTCGATGAAGACGTCGCGCAGCAGGCATTTCTGGTAACCGCTGAACAGCCGGCCGCGGGTGCCGATCTGGATCGCGCAGCGGCCGACGAGGCCGACTCTTTGCGCCCAATAGCCGTTGAAACGCAGATTGTCGATCAGGAAGAAACCGACTTCGAAACCCGACGGCTTAACTCCCGGCGGATACGGGGGGCACTGCGCATCCAGATGAAACGCCGGCCCAGCGACATCGGCCATGATCTGGCTGCTGTTGCCGTAGAGCATGAAGCGTCGCGCCGGCTGTTCGGGCTTCTGCTCCGCGCCGATCTTGATCGTAATCGTGCGGCTCACCCGGATCTTGCGGTTCGGCGGCAGTTCCAGCGGTATCGCGCGGTCGTTGGCGAAATCCACCGCCGCCTGCAGCGCCGGCGACGAATCGGTGTCGTCGGTCGGTTCCAGGCCGAAGACCTCGGCATGGATCCGGTGGATCGGCCCGGCATGCGGATGGATGTAGGCGCGCGCCGTTCCGATCCTCACCCGCCCGGGCCCATAGAACTTGCCCAGCGCGGGTTGAACCGCGACGCGGTAATCCCCTTCCGGCACATAGATCTGGCCTTGCGCGGCGTTTGCGAGGGCGAAGGCCGCGCTGTCGTCGGCGACGCCGTCGCCGATCGCGCCGAAATCGCGAACGGTCAGCGCATCGCGCAAGCGTCCTTGCACCGATCGAGGCGTCGCGCTGCCGTCTTGCGGCGAGTAACTTACGTCGCGCGCGTCGATCAGGGCGGTTTGCTGGGCGGCGGAGCTGCCGCTCGCCAGTGCGCTGGCGGCCGCCGCGGCGGTCATCGCCAACGGCACGCCGATGAACTTTCGTCTTTCCATATCGCTTTCGTCCGTTGTGGGCTTCCGGGGGGTCCGATTCCCGCGGGGTAATTCTGGACGAGAAGGTCGCCGTTTCAGCGAGAAGCGGTGGAGAAGGGCTTCGACTAGCGATTCGACGCTCGGCGGAGGGCACGCGCCGCGCTAACCGCTGGCCGGATTAACTCGGACGGCGATACCGCATCCGATAGCGGCAAGCGGCTGGGTCGGCGATATTCAATCGATGATTCGACGGGCCGAGCGGCGCCGATTTTCTGCGGGTTGCGATGTGGCCGCGTGGCCTGCGCCGGACCAGGTCGCGCTATCGGCGCTGGTTACCTGCGCAGTAAAGAAACGCGTCGGCGCGGCTTAGTTAATCGGCGACGGCCGCAGGTAACTGGTCGTGTTGGTTGCTTTTATTCGACGCAAAGAAGAAGGCCGGATCCTTTTGGGATCCGGCCTTCTGGGGTAAAGCCCCTGGCGATGACCTACTCTTGCATGGCTTAAGCCACACTACCATCGGCGCATGTGCGTTTCACTTCCGAGTTCGGGATGGGATCGGGTGGTTCCACACAGCTATTATCACCAGGGAGAGGGTGGAGGGTCGCAGGTCTCGATGGATCGAGTTGCGCTCACGCTCACGTTGGTTTGCTTTCAACGGAATGGATCCCGTTGTCGGCGAATAGAGTGGAATGTAGCGAGTCAGTGTTTGGTTTGGAACGTCAGGTGACGTGTCACATAGAGACCAAGGCAACTTGAGGTTATATGGTCAAGCCACACGGATCATTAGTACAGGTTAGCTCAATGCGTTGCCGCACTTACACACCCTGCCTATCAACCACCTAGTCTTGATGGTTCCTTTAGGGGAGTCGAGCTCCCGGGAGATCTCATCTTGAGGCGCGCTTCCCGCTTAGATGCTTTCAGCGGTTATCGCTTCCGAACATAGCTACCCGGCAGTGCCACTGGCGTGACAACCGGAACACCAGAGGTTCGTCCACTCCGGTCCTCTCGTACTAGGAGCAGCCCCTCTCAAATCTCCAACGCCCACGACAGATAGGGACCGAACTGTCTCACGACGTTCTGAACCCAGCTCGCGTACCACTTTAAATGGCGAACAGCCATACCCTTGGGACCGACTACAGCCCCAGGATGTGATGAGCCGACATCGAGGTGCCAAACACCGCCGTCGATATGAACTCTTGGGCGGTATCAGCCTGTTATCCCCGGAGTACCTTTTATCCGTTGAGCGATGGCCCTTCCATACAGAACCACCGGATCACTAAGACCTACTTTCGTACCTGCTTGATCCGTCGATCTTGCAGTCAAGCACGCTTATGCCTTTGCACACAGTGCGCGATGTCCGACCGCGCTGAGCGTACCTTCGTGCTCCTCCGTTACACTTTGGGAGGAGACCGCCCCAGTCAAACTACCCACCATACATGGTCCCCGACCCGGATAACGGGCCCAGGTTAGAACGTCAAGCACGACAGGGTGGTATTTCAAGGATGGCTCCACCACAGCTAGCGCCATGGTTTCATAGCCTCCCACCTATCCTACACAGACGAACTCAACGTTCAATGTAAAGCTATAGTAAAGGTTCACGGGGTCTTTCCGTCTTGCCGCGGGAACGCTGCATCTTCACAGCGATTTCAATTTCACTGAGTCTCGGGTGGAGACAGCGCCGCTGTCGTTACGCCATTCGTGCAGGTCGGAACTTACCCGACAAGGAATTTCGCTACCTTAGGACCGTTATAGTTACGGCCGCCGTTTACTGGGGCTTCGATCAAGAGCTTCGCCTTGCGGCTGACCCCATCAATTAACCTTCCAGCACCGGGCAGGCGTCACACCCTATACGTCCACTTTCGTGTTTGCAGAGTGCTGTGTTTTTGATAAACAGTCGCAGCGGCCTGGTCACTGCGGCCCCCCTCAGCTATTAACCGTGGAGGGCGCACCTTCTCCCGAAGTTACGGTGCTATTTTGCCTAGTTCCTTCACCCGAGTTCTCTCAAGCGCCTTAGAATTCTCATCCTGCCCACCTGTGTCGGTTTACGGTACGGTCTGCGTAAGCTGAAGCTTAGGAGCTTTTCCTGGAAGCGTGATATCAGCAGCCTAGCCCTAATGGGCCGGTCCTTAGTCTCAACGTTGCCCCCCCGGATTTGCCTAAGGGGACCGCCTCAACTCTCTCACCAGGACAACCAACGCCTGGCCTGCCTAACCTTCTCCGTCCCTCCATCGCACTTACGCGAGGTGCAGGAATATTAACCTGCTTCCCATCGACTACGCATTTCTGCCTCGCCTTAGGGGCCGACTCACCCTGCGTCGATTAACGTTGCGCAAGGAAACCTTGGGCTTTCGGCGTGCGGGCTTTTCACCCGCATTATCGTTACTCATGTCAGCATTCGCACTTCCGATACCTCCAGCAGACTTCTCAATCCACCTTCATCGGCTTACGGAACGCTCCTCTACCGCGCATACAGAAGTATGCACCCCAAGCTTCGGTTTATCGCTTAGCCCCGTTAAATCTTCCGCGCAGACCGACTCGACCAGTGAGCTATTACGCTTTCTTTAAAGGGTGGCTGCTTCTAAGCCAACCTCCTGGCTGTCTGTGCCTTTCCACATCGTTCACCACTTAGCGATAAATTTGGGACCTTAGCTGTGGGTCTGGGTTGTTTCCCTTTTCACGACGGACGTTAGCACCCGCCGTGTGTCTCCCGGATAGTACGTACTGGTATTCGGAGTTTGCCATGGTTTGGTAAGTCGCAATGACCCCCTAGCCATAACAGTGCTCTACCCCCAGCAGTATTCGTCCGAGGCGCTACCTAAATAGCTTTCGAGGAGAACCAGCTATCTCCGGGTTCGATTAGCTTTTCACTCCTAATCACACCTCATCCCCTACCTTTGCAACGGGAGTGGGTTCGGGCCTCCAGTTGATGTTACTCAACCTTCACCCTGGGCATGACTAGATCACCCGGTTTCGGGTCTACTGCCCGCGACTATGCGCCCTTATCAGACTCGGTTTCCCTTCGCCTCCCCTATACGGTTAAGCTTGCCACGAACAGTAAGTCGCTGACCCATTATACAAAAGGTACGCAGTCACCCTTGCGGGCTCCTACTGCTTGTACGCACACGGTTTCAGGATCTATTTCACTCCCTTCACCAGGGTTCTTTTCGCCTTTCCCTCACGGTACTGGTTCACTATCGGTCGGTCAGGAGTATTTAGCCTTGGAGGATGGTCCCCCCATATTCAGACAGGGTTTCTCGTGCCCCGCCCTACTCGATTTCATCGCATCAGCCCCTTCGCATACAGGGCTGTCACCTTCTACGGCGAACCTTTCCAGGTTCTTTTGCTGAAGCTGATGCAACTTAAGGGCTAGTCCCCGTTCGCTCGTCACTACTTAGGGAATCTCGGTTGATTTCTTTTCCTCCGGGTACTTAGATATTTCAGTTCTCCGGGTTCGCTTCCAGCAGCTATGTATTCACTGCAGGATACCTATTGCTAGGTGGGTTTCCCCATTCGGACATCGCGGGATCAATGCTTGTTGCCAGCTCCCCCACGCTTTTCGCAGGCTGCCACGTCCT